>CAZBRS010000045.1:11453-28931 GCA_964494475.1 uncultured Myxococcales bacterium
GACGTCGGGGCGGATATCGGACTGACCCTCGACGACGGCGACGGCCTCGTGGACGAGCACGGAGAGGTCGGCGCGGGGCAACGGGACGAAGGACCAGGCGCGTCCCAGCAAACGGTTGGCGACGGCGGTGCACAGCAGCCGTCGGAACGGCACCGAGCCGAGGCCCGGCACGTCGGCGGCCGAGGCGAGCAGATCGGCCAGGAAGCGCGCCTGGTGGGCAACCACGTCGAGGAGCGCGCCAGCCTCGGAGAGCTCGGCGACGGTCGTGAACGCGCGGAGGTCGAGGCGCACGAGGCCCGGTCGCGCGAACTCGGGGATGGGGAGCAGCAGCCGCTCGAGCACGTCGCGCCAGGGCTCGTCGAAGCGCTCCCACGCGGTGTGACCGCCGAGGGGAGCGAGGATGCGCGTGGCGCGCGCCCGCAGGGCGATGAGCCGGGTGTGGGCCACGCGGAACAGGTGCTCCGGGTGCACCGAGGCGATGAGGTCCGCCGCCTCGGCGCGCGGCGCCAGCACGTCGAGCGCCAGCCGCAGGTGGTCGGCCACCGTCTGCATGGCCCGGGTGAGCGCGCCGGCGTCGGACGGGTCGTCGCCGCGCACCACGGCCAGCTTGTGGGCCACGCTCGACGTTCCCTGCGCGAAGACGGCGCGCTGGTCGTCGGAGAGCGCCGCCACGGCGGCCTCGAGCACCCCATCGGCGTGCTGATGGAAGGGCACGAGCAGCAGGTCGGTGACGCGCTCGGCCACGAAGCCGACGTCGCCGAGGGTGGGCCTGGCCAGCAGGCGCGCCTCCTGCTCGACCGAGAGC
The DNA here is from genome assembly GCA_964494475.1 of uncultured Myxococcales bacterium. Lineage (GTDB taxonomy): Bacteria > Myxococcota_A > UBA9042 > CAZBRS01 > CAZBRS01 > CAZBRS01. The sequence continues at coordinate 12,259 of CAZBRS010000045.1, forward strand.
GGTCGGAGCAGCCGCCGGGCCCGGTCGAGATCGGGGATGCCCATCTCTTCGAGGCGACCGTTCCGGAAGCGCAGCAGGTTCTCCTCGAGCGAGGCGGAGAGCTCCCACCTGGCAGCCTGCAGCACCATGCGCGCGTGCTCGATGTCTCCGGCGTAAAGGAAGTCGAGCAGCGTGCGGATGGGCCGGACCATGGGATCGTCGAGCGGTACGATGACCACGAACTGATTGTCGGGGCTCGGGATCCCCTCCTCGGCCTCCTCGTCGAAGGGCGCGTCGCCTTCGTCGAGGTCGCGCCGGTCGACCACCCGCCCCGCCTTCAGCACGGCCAGCGTCGGGTACTCGACGTCGACCTCCTGAAGGAACGCGACGGCCTTCTCCTGGGAGATCTCGTTCAGCAGCGCGGTCCAGTCGACGAACCGCTGCAAATCGAACTGATCGCCGCGCCAGGCGTCGAGGTCGACCATCCGCTGAATCTGGTCGGTCGAGGCATGCTCGACGATCATGAGCGTGTCGGCGTGGCGCAACCCGCGCGTGAGGTGCAGCAGATCCTCGGCCGGCAGCGACTCGACCAGCGCGCGCGCTTCGTCGATCGGCAAGCTCGCGATCTCGCGCACGACGTGATCGGCGCGCACGAGGCGCCCGCTGCTCGGCTTGACAGGATGCATTCGACCCCCGCGGATGGCAGCGCAATATACCCGCGCGGAACCGCCTGCGTCAATCGCGCGTCTTTCTTTTTCGTTGACACGCCGAGCGCCTCGGTTATAGTGCGCCTCCGATTGGGCGCCTGTAGCTCAGTTGGATAGAGCAGCGGACTTCTAATCCGCCGGTCGGAGGTTCGAATCCTCTCAGGCGTGCCGCTGCTGTTCTTTGACACGAAGTTCTTGTCGCGGACGCCCGTAGCTCAGGTGGATAGAGCATCGGACTTCGAATCCGCAGGTCGCAGGTTCGAATCCTGCCGGGCGTGCGGAAGGTCCTCTTGGTTTTCTCTTGCTGTGGGCCCATAGCTCAATTGGTAGAGCAACGGACTCTTAATCCGTAGGTTCAAGGTTCGATCCCTTGTGGGCTCACCCGTAGCGATTCGATGGCGGCGCGAGAGTGGCGGAATTGGCAGACGCACTGGACTTAGGATCCAGCACCTTCGCGGTGTGGGGGTTCAAGTCCCCCCTCTCGCACGGACGTCCTCCCCGGTCCTCCGAGCTCCGCGACCCGCTCCCCGGCCCTAGACACCCGGTCTGGCAACACCCGCACGGCTTCACTTCGACAGGAATCCTCCCATGAGCTACACGATCGAACGTCCCTCGCAGTTCGAGCGCGCCATCCAGGGCCTGGTCCCGGCGGCCGACGTCGACGCGCGCCTGCGCGCCGTCGTCCAGAAGCTGTCGCGCGAAGTCACCATCCGGGGCTTCCGCCCGGGCAAGGTGCCCTCGAGCGAGATCGAGAAGCGCTTCTGGGACCACATCTCGGCCGACGTGCAGTCCGAGCTCATCAACGACGTGATGACCGACGTCGAGAAGGAAGAGAAGATGACCATCCTTCTCGACCCCGAGCTCGACGCCCAGCCCCTGGCCAGGGGCAAAGACTTCGCGTTCTCGCTCCACCTGTGGATTCGCCCGCGCATCGACGTGAAGGGCCTCGACGAGCTGCAGATCAAGCTCGAGCCCATCGTCGTGACCGACGACGACGTCGAGACCACCGTGCGCAAGACGCGCGAGCAGCACGCCGAGAAGGAAGACGTCGACCTCCCCGTCGACGTGGGCCTGCTCGCCGAGGTCGACGCCACCGTCAAGCAGGGCGACCAGGACTACCTGGGCCCGGTCGAGAAGTTCGTGGTCGAGGTCGGCCAGGATCTCATCGCCAAGGGCTTCGACGAGAAGATCGTGGGCATGAAGGCCGGCGAGATCCGCGACTTCAAGCTCACCGTCGCGCACGGCGAGCACGAGCACGAGCTCGACTGCCACGTCACGGTGCACAAGGTGCAGCGGCGCATCCTGCCCGAGCTCGACGCGGCCTTCTTCGACAAGGTGGGCTTCGAGACCGAAGACGAGTTCCGCGCCGACGTGCGCGAGAAGCTGACGGCCGAGGCCGACACCCTGCGGCGCGGCAACCTGAAGCAGGAGCTCCTGCAGAAGATCCAGGACCAGAACCCGCTCGAGGTCCCCGAGCCCGTGCTCGCGCGGCACGTCGAGCTGGCCCTCGAGCGCTTCCGCCGCGAGATGCAGATGTACGGCCAGCCCACCGACGACATCGAGAACCAGGCGTCGGGCCTCCACGAGCGCTTCCGCGACGAGGCCGGTCAGGTCGTGCGCCGGCAGGCCGTGGTCGACTCGCTGGTGCGCCTGTGGGATCTCGACGTGGGCGACTCCGATCTGCAGGAGCACTACCGCGCCATGGCCGAGCGCACGGGCATGAACATCGCGCGCATCCGGGCTCTCTACGACGACGAGGATCGCCAGGGCTCGCTCAAGAGCCAGCTGTTGAACGAGAAGGTGCTCGAGCGCCTGCTCGACCTCGCGGTCGAGAACCAGGCCCGCGCCGCGTCCGTCACCCCCGCCTGAGCCGCTCAGGCCACGCCCGAGGGAGCCCATGAGCGAGCGTTCCGATCGTCGTCCCGAGGTCCCCGAGGTGCACAGCACGTGGTGGGTGCCCACCGTCATCGAGCAGACGCACCGGGGCGAGCGCGAGTGGAGCATCTTCTCGCGCCTGCTGAAGGATCGCATCATCCTGCTCGGCTACCCCATCGACGATCAAGTCGCGAACGTCATCATCGCTCAGCTCCTGTTCCTCGACTCCGAAGACCCGACGCGCGACATCTTCCTGTACCTGAACAGCCCGGGCGGCTCCATCTACTCGGGCCTCGCCATCTACGACACCATGCAGTACATCCGCGCGCCCGTGAGCACCATGTGCGTGGGTCAGGCGGCGTCGATGGCCGCGCTGCTGCTGGCGGCGGGGGCCCCGGGCAAGCGCTTCGCCCTCACCCACAGCCGCGTGCTCCTGCACCAGCCCCTGGGAGTGTTCCACGGGCAGGCGACCGACATCGACATCCGGGCCCGCGAGATCCTGCACATCAAGGAGCAGATCCTCGGCATCCTCTCCAAGCACACCGGGCAGACCGAGGAGCGCCTCCGGCAGGACACCGACCGCGATTTCTTCATGGACGCCCAGCAGGCGCTCGAGTACGGCGTCATCGACCGTGTCATCACTCGCCCGACGTCTTCTTGATTTTGCCCTCGATACGCGTATGCTCCCCCGCGATAGGAGCGCATGATGGATCCACGTAAGGACAACCGCCTCCGCTGCTCGTTCTGCGGCAAGACGCAGCGCGAGGTGCGCAAGCTCATCGCAGGCCCATCGGTCTACATCTGCGACGAGTGCGTGAACCTCTGCAAGGAGATCATCGACGAGGAGGAAGGCGGCGTCGCCCAGCCCTCGCCGTACGTCAACGTCTCGGCGTTGCCGAAGCCTCACGAGATCAAGGAGTGGCTCGATCAGTACATCGTCGGCCAGGACTACGCCAAGCGCATCATGGCGGTGGCGGTGTACAACCACTACAAGCGCATCGAGGCCAACACCCAGCCCAACAAGAAGGCCGGGCAGATCGAGCTGCAGAAGTCGAACGTCCTGCTGCTCGGCCCCACGGGCTCGGGCAAGACGTTGATGGCCCAGACCCTGGCCCGCTTCCTGAACGTGCCGTTCGCCATCGGCGACGCGACCACGCTCACCGAGGCCGGCTACGTGGGCGAAGACGTCGAGAACCTCGTGCTCAACCTGCTGCAGAACGCCGACTTCAACGTCGAGAACGCCAAGAAGGGCATCATCTACATCGACGAGATCGACAAGGTCGCCCGGAAGACCGACAACGTGTCGATCACGCGCGACGTGTCCGGCGAGGGTGTGCAGCAGGCCCTGCTCAAGCTCATGGAGGGCACGGTCGCCAATGTCCCGCCCAAGGGCGGCCGCAAGCACCCGCAGCAAGACTTCATCAAGGTCGACACGACCAACATCCTCTTCATCGTGGGTGGCGCGTTCGTGGGCCTCGAGGACATCATCCGCCAGCGCATCGGCGTGAAGTCCATCGGCTTCGGCAACGAGGCCAAGGCCAGCGCGCACGACCTCTCGACCTTCGACGTGCTGCGCCAGGCGCGGCCCGAAGACCTCATCAAGTTCGGCATGATCCCCGAGTTCATGGGGCGCGTGCCCATCCTCACGCCCTTCCACGACCTCTCCGAAGCCGACATGGTGCACGTGCTCACCGAGCCCAGCAACGCGCTCGTGAAGCAGTACGAGTACCTGCTCAAGCTCGACGGCGTCGACCTGCGCTTCACGCCCGAGTCGCTGAAGGCCGTCGCGCGCACCGCGCTCGAACGCAAGGCCGGCGCGCGCGGGCTGCGCACCATCCTCGAGAGCCTCCTGCTCGAGGTCATGTTCGACATCCCCTCGGTCAAGGGCTGCCGCGAGGTGCTCGTCAGCGAGGAGTCCGTCCTCACGGGGCACCCCGAGCTCGTGATCGACGAGGAGCCCGTCGCGGCCGAGGGTCGTTAGGCCGTCCCCGTTCTCCCTTCCGAAACGAAGCCCGGAGTGACCCATGACCGAGACCCGGCTCGACCTGCCCCTCCTGCCGCTCCGCGACACGGTCATCCTGCCCACCATGATGGTGCCGCTCTTCATCGGGCGCCGGAAGTCGGTGGCCGCCGTCGAGCAGGCGCTGGCGGGTGACGGCACCATCTTCCTGGCGGCCCAGCGCAGCGGGCAGCTCATCAATCCCGAGAAGGACGACCTGTTCCCCTTCGGCTGCGTGGGCGAGATCACCGACCGAGTCCAGCTGCCCGACAAGTCGATCAAGGTCATGGTCGAGGGGCGGCAGCGTGCGCGCCTGCTCGAGTTCCTCGAGCTCGAGCCGTCGTTCGTGTGCCGCGTGGCCACCGTGGTCCCGGCCCCGGACGATCTCGAGGCGTCGGTGGCGCGCTACCCGGCGCTGCTCGAGCGCTTCAAGAGCCTGGCGGGTCTCAGCCGGCGCATCCCCGCCGAGGCCCTGCGGCCCTTCGAGGCGCCCGACGATCTGTCGGGGGCGGTCGACATGATGATCGCCACGCTGTCGCTGCGCTTCCAGGACCGCCAGGACCTGCTCGAGATGACGCGCCTCATCGAGCGCGTCGAGCGCGTGGTCGACCTGGTGGCCCGAGAGACCGAGGCGGTCGAGGCCGAGCAGCGCCTGCGCTCGCGGGCTCGGCCCCAGGCCCAGGCGAAGCGCAAGCCCCTGCCCCCGCAGCGCGAGGGCGGCGTGCCCCCCTCCGACGCGGCCCAGCAGGCCGAGGCCGCCGACGAGTTCAAGAACGAGCTGGCCGAGCTCGAGGAGAAGCTGGCCAAGAAGCCCATGCCCGACTATGCGCGCGAGCGGGGTCGGCGCGAGCTGAAGAAGCTGCGCATGATGTCGCCCATGTCGGCCGAGGCCACGGTGGTGCGGAACTACCTCGACTGGGTGGTGGCCCTGCCCTGGGACGAGGTGACCAAGGAGAAGCTCGACATCGCCGACGCCGAGAAGGTGCTCGACGAGGACCACCACGGGCTCCAGAAGGTCAAGGAGCGCATCCTCGAGTACCTGGCCGTGCAGGAGCTCGTGAAAGAGCTGCGCGGGCCCATCCTGTGCTTCGTGGGGCCCCCCGGCGTGGGCAAGACGTCGCTGGCGCGCTCCATCGCCCGAGCCACCGGCCGCAACTACGTGCGCCTGTCGCTCGGCGGCGTGCGCGACGAGGCCGAGGTCCGCGGGCACCGCCGCACGTACATCGGGGCCTTCCCCGGCAAGATCGTGCAGTCGCTGCGCCGGGCCGGGTCGTCGAACCCCGTGCTGCTGCTCGACGAGGTCGACAAGATGTCGATGGACTTCCGCGGCGATCCCGCGGCGGCGCTGCTCGAGGTGCTCGATCCCGAGCAGAACGCGAGCTTCCTCGACCACTACCTCGACGTCGACTACGATCTGTCGCGCGTGCTCTTCATCACCACCGCCAACAGCCTGCACGGCATCCCGGCGCCGCTGCTCGACCGCATGGAGGTCATCCAGCTGTCGGGCTACACCGAGTTCGAGAAGGTGCAGATCGCCCGCCAGTTCCTCTTCCCGAAGCAGCGCAAGGAGAACGGGCTCGCCGACGTCGACGTGCGCGTGGCCGAGCCGGCCCTGCGCCTGCTCGTGAACGGCTACACCCGCGAGGCCGGCGTGCGCAACCTCGAGCGCGAGCTCGGGGCGGTGCTGCGCAAGATCGCGGTCGAGGTGGTGCGCACGAAGCCCGCGAAGGATCACGTGTACCGCGTGACCACCGCGCTCGTGAAGCGCTTCCTGGGCGAGCCCCGCTTCCGCGAGTCGAAGGCCGAGGATCACGACGAGATCGGCGCCGCGACGGGACTGGCGGTCACCTACGCGGGCGGCGACATCCTGGGCATCGAGGTCACGCTCATGCCCGGCTCGGGCAAGCTGACCATCACGGGCAAGCTGGGCGACGTGATGCAGGAGAGCGCCCACGCGGCCATGAGCTACGTGCGCGCCCACGCGGCCGGGCTCGGCCTCGACCGGGCCTTCTACCAAAAGCTCGACGTGCACCTGCACGTGCCCGAGGGCGCCATCCCCAAGGACGGCCCCTCGGCGGGCATCACCATCGCCACGGCCCTGGCGTCGGCCATGGCGCGCGTGGCGGTGCGCAAGGACGTGGCCATGACCGGCGAGATCACGCTGCGCGGCCACGTGCTGCCCGTGGGCGGCATCAAGGAGAAGCTGCTGGCGGCCAGCCGCTCGGGCTACTCCACCGTGATCGTGCCCCACGAGAACGAGAAGGACCTGAAGGACCTGCCGAAGTCCGTGCGCGCCGGCCTCGAGATCGTGCTGGCCAAGACCATGGACGACGTGCTGAAGGTGGCGCTGGTGGCCGACGAGCGCCTCGAGTTCCCCCTGGCGGCCTCCGACGGCGACCTCGACGAGGAGCTGCACGGCAAGGCCAAACCCAAGAAGACCAGGAGCCCGAAATGAAGCGCCCTGCCCTGCTCCGTTCGGTGGCGTGGCTCCTGGCCGTGGCGCTGGCCGCCGCCGGTTGCGCCGACGACGGCAAGAAGATCAAGCGCGACTGCGACAGCGACGCCGAGTGCGAGGGCGGCGTGTGCTTCGACCAGCAGTGCTACGCGGCCTGCACGTCGAAGGACGACTGCGCCAGCGACGAGATCTGCGTGTGGAAGAGCGACGGCGAGCGTGAGCTCTCGCTCTGCGTGGTGGCGGCCGATCAGATCTTCGAGACCGAGGAGCAGTGCGCGGCCGGCGTGCGCCTGGGCCCCTGCGAGCAGGTGGCCTTCGAGGGCAGCCGGCGCGCCTGCGAGGTCGAGGCCATCCCCGGCTGCGACGAGCCCGACGACGGCACCGACGCGCTCGCGGCGTGCAACGCGGGCCAGTTGACGCTCACCGCGAGCGAGCCGGGCGCCCTGCCCTTCGACGTCGCGGGGCTGCCCACCCTGGGCGTGCTCGGCTTCGTGGGCGAAGAAGGCGACGACAGCAACCTCTACCTCTGGCTGAAGAGCGCCCCCGAGCCCGCCGGGGCGTCGGGTGGCAACGCGATCGTGCTCTTCGTGTCGCTGCCGACGGGCGCCGAGGCGCCGGGCGAGGTCGTGCCCGACGGCGTGGCCTTCGTGAACGGCGGCGGCGTGATCGGCGTCGACGCCGAGTGGCTGGAGATCGACGACGAACGCTCGAAGCTGAGCTGGACGAGCGGGTCGATCGAGGCCGGCGCCGAGCTGACCGGCACGCTCGACCTGACCCTGGTCACGGTCTGCGGTACGGGCTTGTACGAGGCGCACCTGGTGGCCGAGTTCACGGCGACGTTGAAGTCGATCTACGAGGTCGTGTCGGCCCGCAACGACTGCCTGCAGGTGCTGAGTTCGGCCATCTCGTTCCCGGCCATGCGCCTGGGGCAGCTCGAGCTCAGCCTCGACGGGGCGCCCTACCCGCTCGCCGACGGTGGCACCGGCAACGTGAACGTGTCGCTCGCCCCCGAAAGCGGCTCGTTGTCCCTGACCGCGGCCACCGACGGACATCCCGTGATCTCGCTGTACGCGAACGACGTCGTGCTCGGAGCCCAGCCGGCCAGCCTGGTGGTCAACGCCGCCGACGGCCCCACGTGCGCCTGGCAGGCCGAGCTCGACAACGCGCTGACGCTCGAGGCCACCTCGGGCGATCTGGCGGTAGGCCCGGTCACGGGCCGCTTCGAGGGCACCGTGCCCCTGCAGCAGGGCTCCGACGCAAGCTGCAGCGGGGCCTCGCGTGCGCTGGTGGGGACGTTCACTGCGGCGATTTGCCGGTAAGACCGCATCGTGGCCGGGATCGCTGGGGTCACTCGCCCCCTGCTTTCAGGTTGTAAACGGGCCGCAGGCGCTCGGTGACGTCGACGGTCTGGCGCAGGTAGGGTTCGATCTCGCGGGGGTCCTTGTAGGCGAACCGGCTCTCGTCGAACGTGTCGCGACCCAGGCTCGTGCTGAAGATGCCCCGCATGCTGTCGCGGAAGTCGGCCAGCGAGTGCTCGCCGCGATCGAGCCTGCGCAACATCTCCTTGCGTCCGTACCGACGGCCGGCGCCGTGGGGCGCGCTCAGGTTGTAGTCGGGGTTGCCCTTGCCGAGGCCCAGCAGCGTGCCATCGGCCATGTTGAGCGGGACGATGACCTTCTCGCCTTCGTGGGCGCTGATGGCGCCCTTGCGGATGACCCCGTCGTGCTCCGCGACGTAGTTGTGAACGCTCTCGGTCACCTGGTCTTCGTCGAGCTCGAGGTGGAAGAAGTCGAGGATCGCGGCCAGCATGAAGCGGCGGTTCAACCGGGCGTAGGCCTGCGCCTGGCGGGCCCAGGCCAGATAGTCGTTGCCGCCTTCGGCCAGGGGCAGGTACTCGAGGCCGCGAGGGACCTGAACGCCCTTCTCTCGGGTGACCGTCGCGGCGCGCTCCTGGTAGTGTTCGGCGACGCGCTTGCCCAGGTTGCGGCTGCCCGAGTGAACGATGAGGTGGAGGCGCCCGTCTTGGTCGCTCCGCCCGATCTCGACGAAGTGATTGCCACCACCCAGGCTGCCCAGTTGCCGCAGGGGCGGCAGGTGCTTCTCCAACCCCTCGGCGCCGTAGAAGCCCTGCTCGACGTGCTCGCAGAGCCGGCGAGCCTCGTGTCGCAGGGCCTCGGTGACGGGCCAGCGGTCGAGGAACGCGTCGTCCTCGCGCTGGGTCATGCCCAGCGGGATGCGCTCGCGGATGAACGCATCGAGGCTCGCGAAATCGACGGAGGCCACGCCCGTGAGCGGAACCGACGCCACGCCGCAGCCGATGTCGACCCCCACGATGTTGGGAATGACCGCGTCGCGGAAACGACCCGTGAAGCCGATGACGCAGCCGGCCCCGGCGTGGGCGTCGGGCATGATGGCGATGAGGCCGTGAACGGCCGGGTGCCCGGCGATCTCGCGGATCTGCTCGGCGGCGAGCGGGTCGAGCGACGCGGCGTGAATGAGCACGGAGGTCTCGCCGGACGGGGTCTGGTTCATGCCGATCCACCAGGCTGGCGTGGTGCTGGAGTCATGATACGTACAAGGGATACGAAGGGGATCCCCGCCTGTCAACGTTGCTGCCGGCCCGTGGGGAAGCTCGCGAGGTCGCTAGTCATTCGGCAGGCAGTACGACGTGCCCCCCGCCGAGATGGGACGGCACGCGAAGGGCGCGCACTCCGCATCGGACGCGCACCCGCGGAGGATGCACAGCTTCTCGCTCTCGAGGCACCTCAGCCACGCCGGGCAGGGGCAGTCGAACAGGCAGACGGTGGGGGCCATCTCGCGGCACGTGAGGGTCAGGCCGTCCTTCCCCAGCAGCGTGCACTTCTCGGTGCCCAGGTCGTAGGGGTCGCAGCCCTGGCACTGGCCCCCGGGGAACGCCAGGTTGCAGAAGCCCGCCTGGCCCAGCACCGCCTGGCACTCGGCGTCGGTGGTGCACTGGGTCCAGGGTCCGACCGGCGTGGCGTCGGGGGCCCCGAGATCGTTCGCGTCGTTCGCGTCGTTCGCGTCGTTCGCGTCCCCCGCGTCCTGCGGCACCTCGGCGACCGCGTCATGGCTCGTCTCGGGCGTCGCGTCGGGGGCCGCCTCGTGCGTCACGTCGGGGGCGGGCTCTGCCGCGTCGGCGGCCGGTTCAGCGACCTCGGCCACGGTCTCGTGCGTCACGTCGGCGGCGTCGGGGGCCGGTGCGTCGGCCGGGAGCGCGTCATGAAGCGCCGCGTCGCCCTTCGAGGCGTTGCCGGAGCAGGCCCAGAGGGCCATCGCAAGGAGCAGCAGGCAGCGTCGCACGGTCACCTCCGTTCGGAACGGCGCGCAGTATCCGCAAGGTCGGGGGGCGCGTCAACCATCGTTTCGTGATACGCTGCCGTCGCTTCCAATGAGGTCCGGGAGGTGCCCGTGAGCTGGTGGACCGATCTCCGCCCTGCCCTGCTGGCCGAGAAGCGCGCTCTGTTCCTGGTGGTGGGCGTGGCCGTGCTGCTCACGCTGGCGTGGTACCCGGCCCACTACACCGCCTTCGTCGGCCTGGCCGAGCGCCTGGTGCCCGATCCGGCCTACCGCCCCTGGTTCGCCCACGCCTGCCAGTACGCCGCCGGCCTCGTGCTGCTGGTGCTGCTCCCGGCGCTGGCCATCCGCTTCGTGCTCCGGGAGCGGCTGGCCGACTTCGGCCTGTGCATCGGCGACTGGCGCTTCGGACTCGCCTACGTGGCCGTCGTGAGCGCCGTGATGGCGCCGCTCCTGTGGATCGGCTCGGCCGACCCCGAGCTGATGGCCGAGTACCCGCTGCCCCGCCTGGCCTACGGCCTCACCCCCTGGAACCCCCTGCTCTGGGAGCTCACCTACGTGGTCTACTACGTGGGCTGGGAGTTCGCCTTCCGCGGCGTGCTGCAGCTGGGCATGGAGAAGCGCCTGGGCCCCGTGCTCGCCATGCTGCTGCAGCTCCTGCCGAGCGCGCTCATCCACATGCGCAAACCCTTCGGCGAGGCGCTCTCGGCCGTCCCCGGCGCCTTCCTCATGGGCGTGGTGGCCTGGCGCTCGCGCTCCATCCTCTACGCCATCCTGTTGCACTGGGCCATCGGGGCGATGACCGACCTGTTCTGCTGGCTGCGCCTCGCCGGCGGGGCGTGAACGGTGCACGGCGCTTGCGTTCCCGCGCCCGCGGGGCGTACGATGAAAGCGAAGACACATCCTCCGAGGCCCCCATGTTCAAGAACGTGCTCGTGCCCCTCGACTTCTCGGACGCCTCGCTCGAGATGCTGCGGCTCGTGCGCACGCTCCTGGTCGACTCGGGGGCCGAGCTGCACCTGCTGCACATCGCCGAGGAGGAGTCCGAGTTCGCCTTCCACACCAGCGCCGACCTCGTGACCTTCTTCGAGCAGATCGAGGTCAAGCGCGACCGCTGGCTGCGCGACCTGGCCGACGAGCTCGACGCCGACGGCTTCCAGGTGCGCGTGGCGCTGCGCAAGGGCGTGGCCTCCGATTGCATCCTGGCGTACGCCGATCAGCACGGCGTCGACCTGATCGCGCTCTCGACGGTCGGGCTCGATCCGGTGAAGCGCCTGCTCGAGGGCTCGACCACGAGGCGCGTGCTGCGCCAGGCCAAGGTCCCCGTGCTCACCCTGACCGCCCTTTCGGCGCCCGTCGAGGGCTTCGCGCTGCGCCGGGTGCTGGTGGCCACCGACTTCTCCGAGGCCAGCGATCGGGCCGTCGACATGGCGGTGCGCATGGCCGAGGCCTGGGGCGCCACGTTGCGCCTGCTGCACGTGATCAAGCTGCCGAGCTACATCCCGGTGCTGCCCGGCGAGCCGCCCCTCGAGATTCCGCCCCACGCCATCGAGGCCATCCGGCAGCACAGCGAGGCCCAGTTGGCGGCTGTGGCCGAGCGCATCGGCGACGATCGCCTCGCCTACGACGTGGTCACGGCCTCGGAGCACTCCGACGCCATCGGGGCCTACGCCCAGGCGAACGGCTGCGATCTCATCGTGATCGCCCGCGTGGGGCGCAACGCCCTGCAGTCGCTGTTCTACGGTCGCACGGCCGAGGCCGTGGTCAAGACCAGCCCGCGCCCGGTGCTGGTGGTCTGACCCTCCCGTTGGACCCCGCCTACACGATGCGACGTCGGAACGAGCGCAGATCGAGCCCGCGCGCCACGTCGTGGCTGGCCACGTGCACGCGGTCCTCGAGCGTCTTGTTCAACCCGCGAATGCGGAACGCCTCGTAGCGGCTCTCTTCGTCGGGGGCGTGCACGCCGCAGGCCGCGTCGACCTCGATGAGCACGGGGTAGGCCAGGAAGGCCTCGAAGAGAAAACGGAACACGATGGCGATGGCCGCCGCGCGCGGCAGGTCGTCGTCGAGTTGGCCGAGCAGCTTCTTCTCGCCGAGCACGGCGCGCGTGAAGAACTCGATGGTGCCGTCGACGTTGGGCAGGTCGGCGGGGTCGCGCGCCCTGCCGGGTTTGGTCGGGAGGGTCCTTGCTGCGCCACCGGAGCGGACCTCGCGAAACGCGGGCGTGTGCAGGTAGGTCGTGGAGAGGTGCGCCTCGATCTCGCGCACGGCCTGCTTGCCGATCTTCTCCTCGAGGTGCGCGATCTCGTCGAGCATCTGGTAGAGCGCCGCCACTTTGGGCTTGTTCAGGAATTTCAGGTCGATGAGCCGCCGCTCTTCCGACGGCATCTGGTTCTTGCGCATCTTCTCGTCGATGGCTTGCACGATGTACAGGTTCTTGAACCCCGCCCCGTAGAGGCGCTTGGACACCGAGAAGAAGTGCCGGTCGAGATCGCGGGTGTTGTTCAGGCGATCGACGATCTTGCAGAGGATCTCGCGGAAGGCGTTGCGCTGGAGCTCTTCCTGGCTTCGGAAGGTGCCGAAGCGGGTGGTATAGAAACCCTCGACTTTTTCGAGGTAGTCGGTGAGGAACGCGTCGGCGCGGGGGAACACCTCGGAGATGGCCGCCACCAGGTCTTCGCGCCGGATGGCGTCGGGCGGACGATCCTTAGGGTAGACGAACCGCTGGATGTAGCTGAAGTAGCTGGTGTCCTTGGTGCGGCTCAGGTTCTCGATCACGCCCATGAGCCCGTTCAGGAACTGGTAGTATCGGTCGGGGAACGGGAAGCGACGGATGTGGGCGAACAGGAAGAGGCCGATGGCGTAGTAGACGCCCGACGCCTGGTTGTTGTAGTCGTCGATGTGCGCGCGGATGATGTCGAGGCGGATGTCCTCGGTGATCTTGCCCGCGTTCTCGATGCGCGCGCGAACGTCGGGGAACTCCTCGGCCACGCGCTGGCACATCAGGTCGGCCGCGTCGTCGAGGATCTCCTCGAGCACGTCGTGGAAGAGCGCCCCCATGATGGTGATGGCGCCGCGCCCGTTCTTGGCCACGCCGCGCGCGCTCTCGATGGCGTGAAAACCACCGGGGGCCCCCGTGCGGCGCCGGAGGTTGCGCATGGACCAGAGGGCGAAGTCGAGCCCGAAGCGGATGAGCGACAGCTCGTGGGCCGAGTGGTCGTCCTCGGCGCCGGCCATCATGTACTCCAGGATGCGGTCGAGCAGGCGCCCGTGATCGCTCTTGGGCACGAGGTAGTACGAGTTCAGCCGCGCCAGGCGCTCGGCGTGGGGCATCTCCTCGATGCCGCGCGTGCGCTTGTCCCAGGCGTCGAGCATGTCCTCGGGCGCCACCTGGTGCAGTCGGTAGAGGTCGTTCAGTTGGTCGATCACGTCGCCGATGGCGCGCGAGTTGCGTCGCAGCTCCCAGATCTTCTGCTCTTCGTCGTCGAGGTACTCCGCGAGCGAGACCTCGCGTTCCTCGCCCATGGGCAACATGAGCTCGGAGTAGTGGAGCACCTCGCGGCGACCCGACCGATCGAAGCAGGTGATCTCGCGCGACGCGAACCGGCTCGCGGTCATGGCTCCTCGCGGCGATGCGGGCGGGCGGGGTCGGACGTCGACCCACGGGCTTTGACTGTAGCGGAACGCCCCCTACAATGAAAGTGCTTTGACGCAGCACGGCATGCAGGAGCCTCGGGTGGCGGCGCCCACGTTCGGAATCACGACGCTCAGCCTGAACGACGAGGCCGCGGTGCAAGCGTCACGACACGAGCTCGCGCAGCGGGCCCGGCCCCCGGTCGACGACCTCGACGGCGAGCTGCTCGGCTTCGCGTGTGACCTGCGCCGGCTGCTGAAGCGCGAGCGCCTGACCGACACGCGCGCCAGCGCCCTGGCCGGGAGCGCGTGGCTCCGCGGCGCCCACGTGCGCCTCTTTCGCGGCGGGCGCGCCGATGACGTGACGCTCCTGGCTTCGCGTGACGAGGCCACCACCCTGCGGGCCCTCGAGCTCGAGGACGCCGAGCGCCGGTCGGGGGGGCACCGCGCCGAGGCCATCCGCTGGATGGGAGAGGCGCTCGGCTACCCCGCCTGCTGCGTCGCGGCCTTCGCGGCGCGCGTCGTGCACGACGACGAGGCGGTGCTCGCGCGCCTGCTCGGCGGCGCCCCGTGGAGCCCGTTGCCCTGGCCCTCGAACCCCTTCGTGCCCGGTCATTCACTCGTGACGCACTACCCGTGCCGCCTCGACTGCCCGGCCTCCGAGGCGCTGGCCGCGCGGCTCTTCGCGCACCTCGAGGCCCGCGCGCCCGACCGCGCGGCTCGCACACGGGCGCTGCTGCAGGCCCCCCTGGTGCTCTTCGACCGCTTCTGCCTGGTGGCGCTCGAGGGCGCCCGCGTCGAGGACGACGTGGTCTCGTACCGGCGCGCGTGGCTGCCCTTCGAGGGCTCGGCCGAGCCGGTGTTCTCGCACACACCGCGGGCGCGCTTGTTCCTCACGCGCGTCGCGCCGCTCTTCGCCGCGTCCGACGAGGCGCGCTTCGGCCCGGGCCGGCTCGAGCTGCGTCGCGGGGGCCGGCCGATCGCGCACCTCGAGACCGCGCCGGGCGGGCCGCCCTTTCGGGTCGCGCCCCTGCCGGAGGTCCCATGATGCCCACGACCGTCGCGTGGCTGTATCTCTACGGGTTCCTGGCCGTCGCGTTCAGCACCATCGCCAACCGCACGGGCTCGTCGGGGGCCTGGATGGCGTTCGTGCCGCCCTTCCAGCCGTGGCTGCTGGTGCGCCTCTCGGGCCGCTCGCTGCCCTGGGTCCTCGCCCTGCTGGTGCCCGGCCTCAACGTGGCGGTGCTGGCGCTCATGCTCGGCGACGTGGCGGCTCGGCGGCGCCTGCCCAGGCTGCTGGGCGTCGTCACGGTCGCCGCGCCCTGCCTGGCGGTGGCGTGGTGGATGCAGACGGAGCAGCCCGCGCTCGTGCCCGGCCTCGCCGCCTCGATCGCGTCGCTCTGCGTCTATGCGGGTCTGGTCGCCTACGCGCGGTAGGTGGGCGAGTTCTCTACGTCAAACGGCGCGGACCATGAGATCGACCACGCGGCGCGTGAAGGCCACAGGGTCGGGCAACGGCGTGCCCTCGGCCACCAGGGCCTGCTCGAACAGCAGCCGCGCGTAATCGGCCAGGCGGGGATCGTTCGCGTCGGCCGCGTACACCTTCTCGAGCCCGGCCAGCAGGGCGTGGTCGCCGTTGACCTCGAGGATGCGCTTGCCCTGGGGTACCTCGTGACCGGCCTGCTTCAAGAGCTGGGCCAGGTGCGGCGTCAGGTCGTGCTCGTCCGAGATGAGCACGGCGGCCGAGTCGGTGAGGCGCGTCGACAGGCGCACCTCCTTCACCTCGTCCTGCAGCGCCACGCGGAGCGCGGTCAGCAGGTCCTTGTGGACCGCGGCCTTCTCCTCGCGCGCGGCCTCTTCCTGCTTGCGCTCCTCCTCGGTGCCGAGCGCGACCTCGCCCTTGCCCACCGAGCGCAGCTTCTTGCCCTTGAACTCGGGCAGCGCCGAGACCAGCAGCTCGTCGACCGGATCGGTCAGGAGCAGCACCTCGTAGCCCTTCTTCCTGAAGGCCTCGAGGTGCGGCGCCTTCTCGAGCGCGGGCCGCGAGTCGCCCGTCAGGTAGTAGATGGCATCCTGGCCCTCCTTCATGCGGCCCACCACCTCGTCGAGCCCGGTCAGCTTCGCGGGGTCGGCGGTCGAGGCGAACAGCAGGAGCGGCGCCAGCTTGTCGCGCGTGTCGGCGTCGTCGGGGATGCCCTCCTTCAGCACGCGGCCGAAGGCGGCCCACAGCTTCAGGTAGCGCTCGGCGTCCTTCTCCTTCATCTCGGCCAGCACGCCCAGCACCTTCTTCACGATGTGGCCGCGGATCTGGCGCACGCGCCGATCGTTCTGCAGCAGCTCGCGCGACACGTTCAGGGGCAGATCCGGCGACTCGACCACGCCCGTCAGGAAGCGCAGCCAGCGCGGCACGAGCTCCTTGCTGCGCTCGAGGATCATCACGCGGTTCGCGTAGAGCTGAAGGCCCCAGGGTGCGTCGAAGTGGAAGAGGTCGAAGGGCGCGTGCTCGGGGATGAACGCCAGCCCCTGGTACTCGAACGTGCCCTCTGCCTTCAGGTTCAAGGTCTCGAAGGGCTCGCCCCAGTCGTGGCTGAGGTGGCGATAGAAGTCGGCGAGCTCCTCCTTCGTGACCTCGGCGGGCGGCCGCGACCAGATGGCCTTCATGGAGTTGAGCGTGACCCACTCGAACTCGGGCGCGACGACCGGGGCCTCG
>CAZBRS010000045.1:29031-36118 GCA_964494475.1 uncultured Myxococcales bacterium
CTCGTCGACGAAGTCGTCGAGCCCGTCGTCGGGATCGGCGGTCTTGAGGAACAACGTAACGGACGTGCCGGGCTCGGAGCGCTCGGCGTCGGCCACGGTGAACTCGCCCGTGCCCAGCGACTCCCACTGCGTCGCGGTCTCCTCGCCCACCCGGCGCGTAACGACCACCACGCGGTCGGCCACCATGAACGAGCTGTAGAAGCCCACGCCGAACTGGCCGATGAGGTTCTCGACGCCGCCGGTCGAGGCCTTCAACGCGGCCAGGAACTCGCGCGTGCCCGAGCGGGCGATGGTGCCGAGATTCTCGACGGCCTCGGCGCGGCTCATGCCGATGCCGTTGTCGACCACCGTGAGCGTGCGGGCCTCGGCGTCGCGTTCGAGGCGGATCTCGTACTCGGCCGTGGCCAGCGACGCGTCCTTCACCGCCTCGAAGCGCCGCTTGTCGATGGCGTCGGAGGCGTTCGAGATCAGCTCGCGCAGGAAGATCTCCTTGTGCGAGTAGAGCGAGTGGACGACCAGGTGCAGGAGCTGCTGGGCTTCGGATTTGAACGCATGGGTCTCGACGGCGCCGGACATGGGGCTCCCCAAGAGGGTTTTCAAGCGGCGGGAAGCATAGGGTCGACCGTCGTGGAGGCAAGGGCACGGGCAGCGACCCGGGCGAGACCGCCTGCGGAACGCGCGGGCCGTTCTACGGACGCCTCCGCAGGTCGGGCTCTTGCCCGCCCAACTACGGCATCCTTCCGACCGCGGCCCTCGCGGCGACGTCGGGTCGGCCTGCGGCCTCCCTCGTCGTCGCGTCCTCGGCGGTCTCGCCGGGCCGCTGCCGTTGTTGGGGGGCTCGTTCGTTGACATATGTTCGTCGACCGGATATATGCATACCAGGTGCACGAAGTGAGGTCGAATATGCGTACGACGGTTGACCTTCCGGCTGACCTTCTCGAGGAAGCGCGCGCGCTGTCCCACGCGCCGTCGAAGACCGCCACGCTGATCTATGCCTTGCAGGAGCTCATCCGGTCCAAGCACTTGCAGGAGCTACGGCGCCAGCGCGGGCGGCTCGATCTCGACCTCGACCTGGCCACGTTACGTGGGGATCGAACCCATGCTTGAGATCGTCGCGCACGCCGATCTCGTCCTGATCGACACGTCGGCCTGGATCGAGTTCTTTCGAGGGAGCGCTCACCCGGTCGCTGCCCTGGTCGATCGATTGATCTTCGACGATCGTGTCGCCCTCTCGGGCGTCGTGCGTGCCGAGTTGCTGCAAGGGGCCCGAAGCGACGCGCAGAAGGCAACGCTCGGCCGACAGTTGGCGGCGACCACGCTGCTGCCCGACCCGCCCGACTTGTGGGATCGCGTCGCCGACCTCGGGTACACGCTGCGACGGAAGGGCTTCGACGTGCGCATTCCGGATCTGGCGATCGCGGTCGTCGCGCAGGCGCACGACGTCCCGCTGCTCTCGCTCGATGCTCACTTCGAGGCGATCGCTGGCGTGTCGACACTACGGCGGCTCGACATCTGAGCCCCAAGGAGAGCCACGATGACCGAGCAATCCGCCGATCCGCGCGTGGCCATCCTGGATGGCGAGTGCGACGTGGAGGAATCCGGGCGTCCGTTCGGCAAGCGTTGGGCCCAACAGCGCATCACGCTCTCTGCCGAGCATCTTGCCGCCCTACAGTCGGGCAAAGTCCTGGCGCTGGACGTTCAAGAGGAATACGTCGCGTTTCTAGTCTACGAGACCGGCGCGGCAGCTAAACCTGCCGACTAGCCCGCGAGGCGGGACTTGCACCCTCCACCCGCCTTCGCCAAGGCTACGGCGGGCAGGCGCCTCGCGCTCCCGAGGCTGTCGCCGCTCTCCAACGCGGGGACACAGGGGCGGCAGGGGCTCACGTGGCGTGGATCTCTTCTCGGATGATGCGCCGCAGCGTCTCCTCCGTGATCGGCTCGACCACCTGTTGCACGCTGGCGCGCAGGGCCTCGTTGATCAGGGTCTGGTAGCCCTTGCCCTCGTCCTCGGCGCGCTGCCGGAAGGACTGGATCACCGCGTTGTCCAAGTAGATGGTGATGCGCGACTTACCGGCCGCGGCCCTTGCTTGCAGCCTGGCAAGGTGAGGCACGTCCTTGGCGCGTCTTGCCTTCGAGAAGTCGTATTCAGCCTTCATAGTGCCTCCTCTCGTTCGTCGTTGCCTTGCGGGCCGAGATCAGTCGGATGATATCCCTGCGACGGAGCGTGTAGCACGCCGTGAGCAATCGTCCGCCAGCAGACATGCCGACCGCGACGAACCTGGCCTCTCCTTTCGCATCGTCATCCTCGCGAACCAGGGCCATCGGGTCGAGCAGGACGGTCGCGGCCTCGTCGAACCCGACACCGTGCTTCGCCAGGTTCCGATCGGCCTTCTCTTGATCGAACTCGATATCCATGAGGCAAGTATACAGACGTCGTATGTATTAGCAAGGTGCGACGCCCGTGCCACGGGATGAAATGGGAATGTGGACGATGTCGCGCGCCACGATATAGGAGCAGACCGATGTGTCTGCCCACGGGATTCGGTCCAGGGCCACGGTCGCACGCAGCGCCGGCAATGTCCCGGCGAGGCCGCCTGCGGAACGCGCGGGCCGTTCGTCGAACGCCTCTGCAGGGCGGGCTGTGTGCCCACCCAGCGCCGGCGTTCTCTTGGCCGCGGCGCCGCGCGGCGACGTCGGGTCGGCGATCGCCTCCTGCGTCGTCGCGTCCTCGGCTGACCTCGTCCGAGCCGCTGCCGGCGCCTGGAATACGTGGTTCTTACCGCTTGAAAGGACTGCTTCGGTTCAATAGAGTTCTCTCGGTCTTGATATCATCGCCAGCGGAGGTCTTGATGCCGCAGTGGGCTCGAAGCGCTGGCGTGGGGCTGTTGGCCGGGGTCATGCTCCTGGTCGTCGCGGCGTGCGGGGGCGGGAATCTGGGTGGAACCGGTGGATCCGGCGCATGCATTACGGAAACACCGTGCGCGGGTCCCCAAGACTGCCAAGGCGGAGATCGCTGCAACTTGAGGATCTCTCCTCCGCGATGCCAGTAGCTCTACTGCTCCGGCCAGGGGGACGAGTGAGACCCCGATCTCGACGACCTCCTCTGCAAGGAAGGCTTCGTCTGCCTGGACAGCGCCCCGCCCTTCTGCTGCAAGGCGGAGTGCGAAGATCGGGAATGCGGTCCCGACCCCACCTGCGGCTTCTCCTGTGGATCGTGCAAAGATGGCGCCCCTTGCGTTGACGGCTTCTGCTGCGTGGCAAACTGCGAGGGGCGTGTTTGCGGTCCTGATCCCACGTGCGGCCTTTCCTGTGGGTCCTGTGTCGACGGAACTTCGTGCGTCGACGGAGCTTGTTGCAAGTCCGATTGCGAAGGACGCGAATGCGGCCCAGACCCCGCATGCGGCGCGTCGTGCGGAACGTGCGGTACCTACGCGTGCGTCGAAGGCAGATGCATGGGCGATCCCCTGCCCGTCGTGTCAGGTCCGCACCTGTTCTACGCGGTCATCAACATTCCCGGAGGCATGGCGCTGGTTCAGCAGTTCTGGTCAGATATTGAGCTCAACATATGGACCGGCGACTGGATCGCGTTGATGACCGACGCAGACCCTGCTACGGGCGTCGATAAAAGCACGTCGGACCCCAAGGAGCTGGTAATGGACACGGGTTCAACGGGCATCGAATTTTCAGTGATCGGGGCGATCGTTCGGTCGGATGCCGGTGGCTTGGAGTTTTCCAGCCAGCCCTTCGACGTCAACCTCGTCATCGGTCCGATCGTCTTCAAACTGAATGGCGCAGTAATTTCCGGCAGCATCCTGCTCGACGCCGCCGCAGGCCTGTCCCGGTGGGATGGGCAACTAGCGATGGAAAGCATGTACTACTCAAGCGGCAGCCAAGAAGGGACCTACACAGCCGAGGACGGACTCGAGCCGAGCGACTTCGAGATCGTAGAACTGAAAACCGATGACGTTCCTCCGGGGCTGCCGCGCGTTTGCGACGACCAGCCCTGCGTAACCGGAATCCAATCCTGTACGCTCAACCCCAGCGTCACGTGGCCTCCGGCAGAGATGTGCGACGACTGACAGCCCGCGCAGGCGGGCTTTGCATTCTCCAGCCGCGACTTCAGTCGACGGCTGTCTTCGTCCGCAAGAACAGCTCCGTCGCGGGCTCGCGCAGGTTGTAGTGGCTGCTCATCACGGCGCCGTAGGCGCCCGCGGTGGCGATCAAGAGCACGTCGCCCGCGTCGGTCGCGGGCAGGCGCCTCGCGCTGCCGAGGGTGTCGCCGCTCTCGCAGATGGGGCCGACCACGTTGGCCACTTCGGTCAGGGGCTGGTCCAGGCGCGTCAGGTTCACGATGTCGTGGTACGAGCCGTAGAGCGCGGGGCGGATCAGCGAGTTCATGCCGGCGTCGACGCCCACGTAGTGGGTGGCGCCCTTCTGCTTGGTCTGCGTGACGCGGGCCAGCAGCACGCCCGCGCGGGCCACCAGGAAGCGCCCGGGCTCGAGCCACAGCGACAACTTGGGGTTCGCCTCGCGCACGCGTGCCAGGTTCTGGTCCAGGGCCGCGGTGTCGAGCAGCGCCTGGCCCGGCTTGTAAGGCACGCCCAGGCCACCGCCCACGTCGAGCACCCGCACGGAGGGGAAGCGCTCGGCCAGCCCCGCCAGGAAGAGCGCCGTGGTGCGCCAGGCCTCGGGGGCCAGGATGCCCGAGCCCACGTGGGCGTGGAGCCCGATGATGGTCACGTCGTGCTTCAGGGCCAGATCGGCCAGCCGATCGAGCTCCGAGGGCCACACGCCGAACTTCGAGGCCTCGCCCCCCGTGTGCACGTGCTTGTGGTGGCCGAGGCCATGGCCCGGGTCGATGCGGATGAACAGCTCGCGGCCGCGAAAGGTCTCGGGCCAGCGCTCGAGGGGGAACAGGTTGTCGAGCGTCACCTGCACGCCCTGGGCGAGCGCGTCCGCGTACTCGGCCTCAGAGGCGAAGTTGGGCGTGAACAGCAGGTCGGCCGGGGCCAGGTCGGGCAGCGTGCGGCGTACGTGCGCGATCTCGCCCGGCGACACGCACTCGAAGCCGAGCCCCAGGCTGCCGAAGAGCTTCAGGATCTCGGGGTGCGCGTTGGCCTTCACCGCGTAGAGCACGCGATCGACCGACGTCAGACCCTCGAGGGTGCGCGCGGCCTTCTCGAGGGCGCCCTGGTCGTAGACGTAGCGCGGCGTGTGCTGGTCGGCCAGGGCGAGCAACTCGGCGCGCCGGGGGCGCCACCAGGCGGTGGGGCCCGAGACCTCGTCGAGGTGCGGCTCGGGCGCGAACTGCTCGGCCCAGGTGGGACCGAACAGGCCGCCCATCGGCACGTCGGCGAACAGCAGTTCGTGCAGGCGCGCCACCAGCCGGTCGGCCTGGTCGTGGTCGACCACGAAGCTAAGGTTCAGGTCGCTGGCAGCCTGGCTCACCAGGTACAGGCGCGGCTCCTGGAACAGCTCGAGCGCCGGCCCCAGGCGGTGCAGGATGGCGCGGATGTGCCGCCCCACCAGGCTGACCACGGAGCAGTCGGTGACGATGGTGACGCGGCAGAGCTTCGAGAGCTCCCGCACCAGCGCCTTCATGAGGGCGGGATCGGCCACGTTGACGGCCGGATCGAGGGTGACCGTGAGGTTCACTTCGGAGGTCGAGACCAGGTCGATGGACATCCCCGCGTTCTTGAACACGGTGAAGATGTCGGCCAGGAATCCGACCTGCTGCCACATGCCCGAGGTCTCGAGCGACAGCAACGTGACGCGGCTCTTGGTCGAGATGGCCTTGACGCGCGCCTCGCCGTCGGGGGCGTCGGCCGACACGACCGTGCCCACCGCGTCGGGGCGCTCGGCGCAGCGTACGTGCAGGGGGATGCGATGGCGGCGCACGGGTCCGAGGCAGCGCGGGTGAAGCACCTTGGCGCCGGTCGAGACGATCTCCTGGGCCTCGTCGTAGCCGAGCAGGGTGAGCAGGCGGGCCGCGGGCACCTGGCGCGGATTCGCGGTGTAGACGCCGGGGACGTCCGTCCATATCTCGCAGCGCACGGCGCCGAGCCGGGCCGCGAAGTAGCTGGCCGAGGTGTCGCTGCCGCCGCGACCGAGCAGCACGGTGTCGCCGTCGGGGTTGCGAGCGATGAAGCCCTGGGTGAGGAGCACGGCCTCGGGGAGGACGCGGAGCGAGGCCGCCAGCGCGGGATCGGGCTCGTCGGTGCAGGTCGCGTTCAGGTAGCCGCGTGCCGGGTTGCCCGTCGGCGCCTCTTCGGCGACCAGCCAATCGCGCGCGTCGAGCCAGGCGCAGCCGAGCCCCTGGCTCTTCAGGAACGCGGCGCCGAGGCGCGTGAGCAGGAGCTCGCCATGGGCCATCATGCGCGCCTGCAGGGCCGGGGTGGCCTCGCGGGTGAGCGACGCGCCCAGGGCCAGGCGCTCCAGGGCCGCCAGGTCGGGCCCCAGGGCCTCTTCGAGCGAGACTCCGAGCTCGTCGGCCGCCTGCTGGTGCCGCTCGCGCAGGCTGGTCAGCAGCGGCTCGTGCCGCCCGGCCACGGCCTCGCGCGCCAGCTTCTCCAGGTCGTTCGACACGCCCGACAGCGCCGAGCAGACGATGAACGGGCGCAACCCCTCGTCGAGGCGGAGCCGGGCCTCGGCGGCGATGGTCTCCCAGCGGGCGCGTCCGGAGACGCTGGTGCCGCCGAACTTCAGGACGACGAAGGGGGCTTGCTGCAGAACGGCCAAGGGGGGCCTCCGAGGTTGCGTGCCGATAGCCGCAAGGGACGCACGTTTATGAGGACGCCTCGACGATCGCGCAAGGTGCCATGCCGGAAGAGGGCCCTTGACGCCCGCCAGCCGACGCGGGATGGTCGCTGGCGAACTCGACCTTTTCGGAGCCCCCCGTGCGCTGGCTCGACGTCACCGTTCCCCTCGGGCCCGAGCTCGTCGACTACCCCGGCGACCCCACCTTCGCGGCCGTGCCCCACGCGGTCGTCGACCCCGCCCTGCGGGGCAGCTACGCCGTGCACCGCCTGGCGCTCGGCACGCACACGGGCACGCACGTCGACGCGCCCTGCCACGTCGATCCGAACGG
>CAZBRS010000045.1:36218-42441 GCA_964494475.1 uncultured Myxococcales bacterium
CGCGCCCGCCGGGCCGTGCGAGCTGGTGGTGCTGCCGCTGCGGCTCGAGGGGCTCGACGGCGCGCCCGCGCGGGCGTTCGTGGGGGTGACATCATGACTCGACGTCGAGCGTTGTGGCTGGCCCTCGCGCTCACGTTGGCCTCGACGGCCATTTGCCCGGGCTGCGCGACCGACGGGATCGACGAGCACGAGGACGACTGGCGCGGGCGCCTCGAGAACTTCGAAGAACCGGAGTACGGCTGCGACGACCCGTGCCGCCGTCAGCCTCCCGAGTGGTCAGGTGGCGTGGCCCCTGTCTCTTGGCAGGTCGCCGACCTCCTCGTGACCGTGGACCAGGTTCGGGGCACGTTCGACGTGGAGCACGGCCCGACGGGAACGGCGTTGCGTGGCCTGGCCCCCGCGGTCGAGGTCGTCGAGGGCGACCAGCGACGCCTCGTCGTGCTGCGATTGAACTGCCTGCCGGCGGGTGGGTGCGAGGAGCCCTCCCGGCTGGAGTGCACCGCGACGACCGCGCTCGGGCTCGAGGTCGCCCTGACGTTCGAGGTGGCGTGCTCCGACGGGGCGCCGCTCCGCGTCACGTCGCGGTTCACGAACGTCGGAGCCCAGCCCGTGACGGTGCGCCGCGTCTTCCCCTTCCACGTGGCCGAGGGCTCCACCTCGGGAGCCTGGCTGGGCAGCGACCCGGCGAGGGTGCGCGTGCTGCAGAACGGGTCTGACGAGTTCGTCGACTACTTCGTGAACCTCCTCCCCGGGACCACGCCGCTCACGCCCTGGCAGAAGAACGCGCTGGTCCTCGGCGGCACGTCGTCGTACTCGAACGGCAGCGTTGCGGCCGTCGATCTCGACAGCAGCGCGTCGCTCGTCGTGGGGTTCCTGGGGCCCGAGTGGGCGGTGCCCCTGGTGGCGCTGGCCGGCGACCTCTCGAACCCCTTGGGCGCCGAAGGCCGACGCCCCCTGGCCCACGTGTCGGCCGAGCTCCGCTTTCCGAAGGACACGCCGCTTCCGCCCGGCGCCGTCCTTCCCGGCGGAACCGCGCTCTTCCACCTCGGCGCCTACACCCCCTTCGACGCGCTCGAGGCCTACGCCGACGAAGTGGCCCGTTACCACGACGTGCACCTCCCCGCGGCCCCGCAGTCGGGCTGGGACTCGTGGTACACGCCGCGCGGCACCGACCTGGACCACGCGTACCTCGCCGACAACGCCGCGGCCCTGGCGCGCCTGTTCGGAGACTGGGGCCTCTCGAGCCAGCAGCTCGACTGGGGCTGGCAGGACAACTGGGGCGACTGGAACGCCAACCAGCACTTCCCGGACGGCCTGGCGGCCACGGCCTCGGCGATCACGGCGCACGGCCTGAAGCCCGAGCTGTGGATCGCGCCCTTCTCGGCCACGACGGTCTCGAGCGTGTGGCAGCAGCACCCCGATTGGTTCACGGCCAAGGACACCTACGGCAAGGTGCTCGCGGGCGCCGATCAGCACCCCTTCGACCTGGCGAACCCCGCCGTGCTCGAGCACCTCGAGTCCCTCGGCCGCCGCGTCGCCGACTGGGGCTTCGAGAGCGTGAAGCTGGACTTCGCGTACTATGGCTTGCTGGTCGATCGGGAGGCTGACTGGCAGCGCACGCCCACGGCCCTGTACCGTGACGCGGTGCGACGCTTCCGCGCGGGGGTGGGTCCCGAACCCACGTTCATCAACATCGCCATGGCCGTGCAGAACTACGGGCTGGTCGACGCGCTGCGCGTGGGGCTCGACACCTGGCCCTGCTGGGAGGGCGGCACGGCGTGCGAGCACAACGCCGGCGGCCTCGGCGCCCAGGGCGTGAAGCCCATGGTGCGCATGACGGCGCGGCGCTACTGGCTGAACGGGCGCGTGTGGTGGAACCACAACGACCAGGTCTTCGTGCGCGACCTCTCGCTCGACGAACAGCGCGCGTGGTACACGCTGGCCGCGATCTCGGGCGGGATGATCTCGCTGGGCGAGGACGCCACCACGCTGACCGAGGAGCAGACCGACGTGTACCGGCGCATCCTGCCGCTCACGGGCCTCACGGCGCGACCCCTCGACCTCTTCGAGCGCGAGTTCCCCGAGGTGTGGGTGCAACGGCAGGCGGACCCGCCGGGCGCGTTGGTGGCGTTCTTCAACTGGGGCGCCAACACCGACCTGACCACGCTGCCCTTCACGCCGCGGGCCGAAGGCCCCGTCACGCACCGCCTCGACGTGACGAACCTCGGCGTGCCCTCGTCGCCCGAGTACACGGCGCTGGAGTTCTGGAGCCACGAACTGCAGCCCTTCGTCACCGCGCTCGAGGTCACCGTCCCTCCGCGGTCGGTGCGCGTGTACCGGGTAGCATCCCGCCAGGCGACCACGTTCGTCGGCACCGACCGGCACGTGCTCATGGGCCCCGGCGTCGTCAGGAACCCTCGCGGCGTCACCGACGTCCGCGACGGCGAGGTCCTCATGGTGGGCGTCGAAGCCGACGTGCTGCCCGTGCCCGGGTTGCGGCAGCGCCTGTGGTTCCGCCCCGCTGGATCCACCCTGCACTGGGAGGGCTGCCGTGCCGTCGCGGAGGGCCTGTCCGAGCTCACGGAGACGTACGACGCCGAGTCGGGGCTCTGCGAGGTGGCCTTCACGGGGCAGGACACGATCTGGCACACCCTGCGCGTCGAGTCGGTGCCGAAATGACGCTGACGCCGTCGCCCACCCTCTACCTCGACGCCGACGGCTGCCCCGTGAAGGAGGAGGCCATCCAGGTGGCCCTGCGCCACCGTTGGCCCATCTTCGTGGTGGCCAACCGCTACCTCACGCTGCCGAAGCGCGCGGGGCTCGAGATGGTGGTGGTGCCCGGCGGCACCGACGTGGCCGACACCTGGATCGCCGAGCGCGCCGACGCGCGCGACGTGGTGATCACCAGCGACATCCCGCTGGCCGCGCGCGCCGTCGCGAAGGGCGCCGTGGTGCTCACGCCCAAGTCGCGCCGGCTCGACGCCTCGAACGTGGGCGAGGCCCTGGCCACGCGCGATCTGCTCACCAACCTGCGCGAGGGCGGCCTCTCGACCGGGGGGCCGGCGCCCTTCGGGCCGAAGGATCGCTCACGTTTCCTCAACGAGTTGGATAAACTGCTGGGGTCGCTCGCGCGATAAGTCTCGAGAGGTCATCCCATCGTGTTCGTCCTCGTGGCGCTCCTCCTGGTGCTCCTGCCGCCGCCGAGCCACTCCCTCCCGGTTCCGGTGGCGCTCCCTTCGCTTTGTTCGTCCACGTGCTTCCCCGAGGGCGCCGCGGTCTGCACGCCACAGGGCCTGCAGACGTGCTTGCCCCTGACCCCGAGCCCCTGCCTGACCTGGACCGCGCCCGCGTCCTGCCCCGATGGGACGACCTGCTCGGCCGGCAGGTGCCGTGCGAAGTGCGCGAGCGAATGCGCCCCCGCGGGGGCCACGCGCTGCAGGGCCAACGCCGTGGTCACGTGCGCCGATCGTGACCGCGACGGCTGCCTCGAATGGGGAGACCCGAAGACCTGCGGGCGTGAAGATTGCGTCCTGGGCCACTGCGAGCCCGGTTGCCGCAACGAGTGCAGCACGCCCGAGGCCACCGCGTGCGACGGCGACAGCCTGCTGGCCTGCGCCGACGTCGACGGCGATCGGTGCCTCGAGTGGAGCGACCCCGTTCCTTGCCCCGAAGGGTTCACCTGCGCCAACGGTCGTTGCGCCCGCGCGTGCGTGCCCGAGTGCAGCGTCGAAGGCGCGCTGGCGTGTGACGGGCCCTTTGCGTGGCGCGCGTGCGGGCACGCCGACGCCGATCGTTGCCTCGACTGGGGCCCGCCCCAGGCCTGCGAGCCGGGCTCCACGTGCGCGGCCGGGGCGTGCGCCGAGCGCTGCCGCTCCGAATGCACCGTGCTGGGCGCCACCGAGTGCCGCGGCGAGATGTTGCGCACGTGCGGCGATGCCAACGGCGACGGTTGCCTCGAATGGAGCAGCGCCACGCCCTGCCCCGAGGGCACGCTGTGCTCGGCGGGCGAGTGCCGCACCACCTGTCGGTCCGAGTGCCCCCGCGCCGACGCCACGGTGTGCGACACCGGTCGACTGCGCACGTGCGGCGACGTCGACGGCGACGGCTGCCTCGAGTGGGGTTCGGCCGTGTCCTGTCCCAGGGGGCGCGCGTGCGCCAACGGTGCCTGCCAGGCCGGGGGTGGGGTCGAGTGCACCGCCCGGGGCGATCGGCGCTGCCTGGGTGACGCCTTCCAGGAGTGCGCGCCCTCCCCTGACGGGCGCGGGCTGGCCTGGGGCACTCCGGTGACGTGCCCGGCCCGCCAGTTCTGCGCGAACGGCCGGTGTGCCGGCGCCTGCCGCGACGAGTGCACCGTGCAGGACGAGCGACAGTGCGTGGCCGGCGCGGCGTGGGCCGCCTGCACGGATCTCGACGGCGACGGCTGCCTCGAGTGGTCGCTGCCCACGGCCTGCGACGGGCGCTCGACGTGCTCCGGCGGCCGGTGCCGACAGCGGCGGGCCTCCGAGTGCGCTCCGTCGGGGGCGACGCGCTGCGACGCGGCTCACCAGGGGGTGCAGACCTGCCTGGACGCGAACGACGACGGAGTGCTCGAGTGGGGGACGGTGGCGCCCTGCGGGCTCGGCCGGGTGTGCGCGAGCGGCGCGTGCGTTCCTCAGTGCGTCGACGAGTGCAGCGGGGCCGGCACGGTACGCTGCTCGGGTCCGTTTGGCGTGGAGCGCTGCGCCGATCGCGACGGCGACGGCTGCCTCGAGTGGGGCTCGGTGGTCGCCTGCCCCGACGGCCAACGCTGCGCCGGAGGGGTCTGCGGACGTGGCTGCGGGGGCGTCTGCACGAACCCGGCCGCGACCGCCTGCGCCTCCGACGGCCGGGCCTTGCTCGCGTGCCGCGACCTCGACGACGACGGTTGCCTCGAGTGGACCTCCCCGGAGCCCTGCCCCTCCGGGGCCACGTGCTCGAACGGAGCCTGCGGCCCGCGCTGCCTCGACGAGTGCTCCGAGGTCGGGGCCCGTCGCTGCGCCGGCCCCCGCTCGGTGTTCGTATGCGGCGACGCCAACGCCGACGGCTGCCGCGAATGGAGCGACGCCGAGGTGTGCCCTTCGGGCCTGGTGTGCGTCGACGGGGCCTGCACGCGCGCCTGCCGCGACGAGTGCGCCAAGGCCTGGGCCGAGTCCTGCGACGACGCCCATACGGGCGTTCGTACGTGCTCGGATCTCGACGGCGATGGCTGCCTCGAGTGGGGCAGCGTGGTCTCCTGCAGCCGCGGCCGCGTGTGCGCGGAGGGCGACTGCGTTCGGGCGTGCCGCGACGAGTGCGGGCCCGTCGACGCGAGCGCCTGCACGCCCTCGGGCCTGGCGGCGCGACGTTGCGTCGACCTGAACCGCGACGGCTGCCTGGAGTGGGGCAGCACCCTGCCCTGCCCCGATGGCTTCACGTGCCAGGACGGCGATTGCCGCCCGCTCCCGATCCCCGGGACCCTCCGCTTGTCCGAGGTCGGCCCCGGCGAGGCGGGCTCCGAGCCCTTCGTCGAGCTCAAGGGAGACCCGGGCCTCGATCTCTCAGAGTTCTCGCTGCGCCTCGAGGGCGGCGGCGGCAAGGGCTCGGCCACGGTGCCGCTCGCCGGTCGCGTACCGCCGAACGGCTTCGTGGTGGTCGGGAGGGCCGAGGCGCCCACCCTGCAGAAGGGCGCGGTCGACGTGCCCGCGGATCTGCCCCTCGCTGGATTGCCCCTTCGACTCGAGCTTCGCTGGCGCGACGTCGTGGCCGACGCCGTGGCGCTCAGCCGAGACCAGCGCGAGGTGCGGCCGGCCGAAGGCTCCGCGCTTCACCTGGACGGGACCGTGGTCGCCGTCGGCCGCGGCGTGAACGGAGACGACACCGACGACAACGCCGCCGATTGGCGGGCCTGGCCCGCGGCCACCCCCGGCACCTGGAACGGCCCGGCCAACGTCCGGCCGCTCGCCACGCTCGACTGCCCCACGGGGGTGCGCGCCGGCCGCGTGGCGCCCTTCGACGGCAGCCGCTCGGCCGATCCCGACGGACGACTCGGCCGCTGGCGCTTCGCCTTCGACGACGGCGTGACGGTGGAGGGCCCCATCCCGCGCTTCGAGCGCCTCTTCGTGTCGCCGGGCGTGCATCGGCTCGTGCTGACGGTCGAGGACGACGCGGGAGCGCGGGCGACGACGACGTGCACGATCGAGGTGGCGCCGTGACGAGAGTGGCCCTC
>CAZBRS010000046.1:0-42177 GCA_964494475.1 uncultured Myxococcales bacterium
TCGGGGGCGTCGGTCTCGGAGCTGGAATCGGCGGAGGTCTCGTCGCCTCCGCTCGCGCTCGTACCGCACGCGGCGAGCAGACCCGCGAGGAGGAGGACGCCGAGAAACCGCGCGCGAAGAGACATGGAACCACCCCAGATCCGACGGACCCCCGGTAGTATAGCCGAACTAGGAGCCTGTAGCGCATTGAACCAGAATGCCATGGAGACTCCAGTGGCGACGTCGGCGCCTGCGGTGGAACCCGTTGAAAACACGACCGACAGGCTCCTAGATTGTTGCCTGGGGGAGGGCCCCCAGACCCCCAGACGGAGCCCGATAGCGCTATGCGCTACGGGCTCCTAGCGTGAAGTCAGGAACCCAGATGACGTCGAGCGCGAGGCCGGGTCGGGCGGAGCCGGGCCAGCAGGTCGAGCCCGCGCAACCCGAGGTACCGTGGGACGAAAGCCACCGCGGCCCAGGCCGAGTCGAGCAGCGGGAGCGCGGCGGCCTGTCGCAGCCGATAGGGTAAGGACCAGGGCGATCCCAGCCCCGCCGGGGCGACGACCCGGCCGGCGAGCCGACGGACCCAGCGCGGGGGCGCCAGCGAAGCGGCGAGCTCCGGCTCGAGGGGCCGGAGGCCGGCCTCGGCCAACCCAGCCAGCAACAGGTACGTCACCGTCGAGGCACGCCAGGCTCGCGCCGTCGCGACGAGCCGCTGGGGTTCGGGCGGGTGCCGGGCCGCCAGTCGGCACGCGTCGACCAGGGTGCGCGGAGAGAAGGCGGCGTGGGTGAACGCATGCACCGCCAGGTACACCAGCGTGTCTTCGGGGGACAAGACGCGTACGCGCGGGTCGGACAGGCGCGACCAGGGGACGGTCCGCGCCCAGACCGCCGGCTCGTCGACCGGGAACAGCCTGGGTTCCGTGAACGCCCCGTGCAGATCGACGTCGACGGCCAGGGCCCCACCGAATCGGTAGGTACGCTCGAACAGGCGCGCCCGCGACACCTGGCGCCCGGCATCGAAGGCCGGCACGCCCCCCTGCCGAACCAGAAGGCCCTCGACGGCGTCCAGATCGCGCGCGCGCACGGCCAGATCGAGGTCAGCGGAGCGCCGGGGCGCGG
Organism: uncultured Myxococcales bacterium; assembly: GCA_964494475.1. GTDB lineage: Bacteria > Myxococcota_A > UBA9042 > CAZBRS01 > CAZBRS01 > CAZBRS01. The sequence continues at coordinate 1,102 of CAZBRS010000046.1, forward strand.
CAGGATCGTAGAGCACGCCTCCGAACGCCGCGCCCTTCAACAGGACGACCTGGACGTCGGCGGGCCAGGCGGGCAGCAGGCGGCGCAGCAGGAAGCGCTCGAGCACCAGGTCGGCGCGGACCGCGTCGTCGCGCTGCTGCCTCAGGGAGTCGCGCAGGCCCGGCTCGAGCCGATCCCAGGCGTCGACGCGCCGGAGCCCCTCGACGATCGGACCCACCAACGGTCGGAGCAGCCCCTCGGTCTCGCCGGCGACCGCGCCCGAGAGCTCCGAGCCCGCGGGGAGAGCCCCCCGGGGCTCGAGTCCGGAGGCGAGCGCGAGAAGCCACCGGCGGACCTCGTCCGGCGGTTGCCTGGGGTGGGCCGAGTACATGAATCGGCAGCCTAGCCGGGCCGCTGGGGCCTTGCAATCAGCGAATGAGAAGCGTATTCGTTCGCCCATCGGACGCGTGGGAGAAGGACGGGGGACGGTTCGATGGCGGCGAAGCGACTGTTCGACCTGCTCTCGGCACTGCTGGGGCTCGCCTTGCTGGCGCCGATCCTCCTCGTCATCGGGCTGCTGATCCGCGTCGACAGCCCGGGCCCCGCCCTCTTCCGTCAAGAGCGCGTGGGGCGGCACGGCAAGCGCTTCCGCATCTGGAAGCTCCGAACCATGACGCAGGGCGCCGGCGGCTCGGGGCTGGTGCTCGAGAACGACCCGCGCGTCACGCGCCTGGGGGCCTTCCTGCGACGGACGCGCGTCGACGAACTGCCGCAGCTGATCAACGTGCTCGTGGGCCAGATGAGCCTGGTCGGCCCCCGCCCCGAGCTGCCCGAGTACGTGGCCCGCTATACCGACCTGCAGCGGGCCGTGCTGCAGGTCCGGCCGGGCATCACCAGCTACGCCGCGCTGGCCTTCGCCGACGAGGCGGCCCTCCTGACCCGCGCCACGGACCCCGAACAGGCCTACATCGAGCACGTGCTCCCCCGCAAGGTGGAGTTGGGACTGCTCTACATCAAGCGACGCTCGTTCCTCGAAGACCTGCGCCTGATCCTGGCCACCGTCTCGCTGCTGCTGCAGGGCCTGATCTCGCGCGCGGGTCGCGTCGGCCAGATGGTGGTCGACGGGCTGATCTTCGGACTCGCGCTCGTCACCGCCTACCTGGTGCGCTTCGAGTTCGACGTTCCGCACCAGCACTGGAAGCAGATGGTGCTGTTGCTGCCCTACACGATCCTGGCGCGGCTGGGCATGCACCTCGCCTTCCGGGTGTACCGGGTCATGTGGAGCTACATCTCGCTCTACGAGCTCCCGCGCTTCGTGAAGTCCATCGGCGCGGTCACGGCCATCTTTCTCATCTTCCGCCTGTTCTACTCGGGCACCAACCCCTACTTCCGCGTTCCGCTCACCGTCATCGTGCTCGAGGCCGCGCTCAGCTTCATGGGCACGCTCGGCGTGCGCTTCCTGCGCCGCTGGACGCGCGAATCGATGAGCACCAACGTGAGCGCCTTGAGCGAGCAGTCGCAGAAGGTGGTGCTCATCGGCGCGGGAGACCTGGCGCGCCTGACCGCCAAGGAGATCCGCCTGCACTCCGAGCTCGACATGACGGTGGTGGGCTACGTCGACGACGACCCCGCCAAGAAAGGCCACGAGATCGAGGGGGCGCCCGTGCTGGGCACCTTCGACGACCTGCGCGCCCTGCACGCCCGCTACCGCTACACGACGGTGCTGCTGGCCATCGCCGACCTGCCCTACGCCCGCAAGCGCGTCGTGGTCGACGTGTGCGAAGACCTCGGCGTGCGTGCGCGCGTCGTGCCCGCCTCGAGCGCGCTCATCACGGGCAAGGTCAAGGTCTCCGAGATCCGCGACGTGGCCATCGAAGACCTGCTCGGGCGGCCCGTGCTCGAGCTGACGAAGGGCGACTCCCTGCTCGCGCCGGTCTACAGCGGCAAGCGCGTGCTGATCACGGGCGCCGGGGGGAGCATTGGCTCCGAGCTCTGCCGGCAGCTCGGCTCGCTCGAGCCGAGCGCGCTGATCCTGGTCGACAAGGACGAGAACAACATCTTCTACGTCGACGGCGAGCTCCGGCGCCGCTTCCCCGCGCTCCGGATCGTGCCGCGCATCCTCGACGTGCGGGTGCGCGACAAGGTCGACCGCGTGCTGGCCGCCGAGCGCCCCGACGTGGTGCTGCACGCGGCCGCCTACAAGCACGTGCCGCTCATGGAGGAGAACCCCTTCGAGGCCATCGAGAACAACGTGCTGGGCACGCGCAACGTGGCCGAGTCGGCGCTGCAGCACGGCGTCGAGCGCTTCGTGATGATCTCGACCGACAAGGCCGTGAACCCCACCTCGGTGATGGGCGCCACCAAGCGCCTGGCCGAGCTCATCATCCGCCAACTGGCCGAGCAGAGCTCGACCACGCGCTTCGCGTGCGTGCGCTTCGGCAACGTGCTCGGCTCGCGGGGCTCGGTCATCCCCACGTTCCAGGAGCAGATCCGGCGCGGCGGCCCGGTCACGGTCACGCACCCCGACGTGATCCGCTACTTCATGACCATCCCCGAGGCCACGCAGCTGGTGCTGAAGGCCGGCACCCTGGCCGACAAGGCCGACGTGTTCGTGCTCGACATGGGCGAGCCCGTGAAGATCGTCGATCTGGCGCGGCACATGATCCGCCTGTCGGGCTTCAGCGACGAGCAGATCCCGATCCAGTTCGTGGGCCTGCGCCCGGGAGAAAAGCTCTACGAAGAGCTGCTGCTCGACGGCGACGACATCGTGCCCACGACGCTCGAGAAGATCTTCGTGTCGAAGCCGGAGCTGCGGGACTTCGGCAGCTTCCAGACGATGCTCTCCGACTTGATCGAGCACGCGCGGACGGGCGACGTGCGAGCCATCCGCTCCGAGTTGGGCCGGATAGGCCTCGGTTTCCACGAACCCGGAGAACCTCGACCTCTCCCGCGAGGGATGGCCGGAGAAGCATGAATCGACTGGCGACCCTAGTGCACAACACTCTGTCCGGCGCCAGCCCGGATCCTCGACCGTGTTTCTCAGAGAGCCTGCAGCGCTGGTACGGAGGTCGTCCCGACGTCCACCTGTTCTGGAAAGGACGAGTCGCGCTCCACGCAATCTGCCGTGCGCTTGGGCTCGGGCCGGGCCACGAAGTGCTCGTGGCTGGATACACGTGCGTCGTCGTCCCCGAAGCTTTCCTGTCGCTGGGCGCACGGCCAGTCTTCGTCGACATCGACCCCAAGACGTACAACGTCGACCCGGATCGACTGGTCGACGCGGTGACCGACAGGACCAAGCTCGTGATCGTCCAGCACACCTACGGAATACCGGGTCCGCTGGCGGCTGCGCTCGAATACTGCCGACCGCGCGGAATCGCCGTCGTCGAGGACGCGTGCCACGCGTTCGGCACGCGCGTTGACGGAACGTTGGCCGGGACCCGGTCCGACGCCGCCTTCCTGTCCGGTCAGTGGAACAAGCCGTTCTCGACGGGCCTGGGCGGAATCCTGCTGGTGAACGATCCCGCCCTGGCGCTGCGCATGCACGCCATCCTCCCGGCGCGATTGGAACCAACGCGTCGAGAAGAGGCGCAACTTTCGGCGCTCCTGATCGCTCACGAAGCGCTGGTCGGACCACGTACGTATGGCTGGGCACAGACCGCCTATCGCGTCTTGTCCGAGCGCGGGCTCCTGATCGGATCGTCGTCCCGAGAAGAACTCGCGGGACACCTGCCGTCCGACTACTTCAAGGGAATGGGTCGCAGCCAGGCCGCAGCCGGTAGCTTCGAGTCACGGCACTTCCAGGAATCGATCGATCACCGCGTGTCGCTGGCACGCCTGTACGATCACCTCGTCTCCGAGGCCGGCTTCGAGCCGGCGCCGGAAATACCGGGCACGGTGTCGCTTCGTTACCCGGTCAGGGTGGCGAACAAGGCGAGCCTGGTACGACGGGCGCTGCGGGTTGGAATCGAGATAGGTACGTGGTTCGAGACCCCCCTGCACCCGCTGCCGCTCGAACGGCACTCGTCGTTCGGATACGAACCGGGCCAGTGTCCCCACGCAGAAGCCGCCGCGCGGGAGGTTATCAACCTTCCGGTGTCGGCGAAGACCGACGAGGGCGCGGCCCGTCGGGCCGTCCGTTTCCTGGCCAGGCACGGTACTCCCGTGGTGGGGAACCGACACGAGAACCTCGTGACAACCGGGGATTCCCGAGCTAGATCGTGAACACGGATCGGGCACCCCGAGGGGCTCACATGGAAAACGTCGAAGCATCACTGGTAATAGCAACGTTCAACGAAGAGAAGCATATCGCGCATTGTATTCTATCGATCTATGCCGCCGAGCCCTTCGCTAAATCATTCGAAATCCTTATTGCTGATGGCGGAAGCACCGACAGAACGCGCGCTATCGTCAATAATTTATCAGAAATACACGATGAAATAATAATTATCAACAATGAAAAGAAACATGCGACTATGGGGTTCAATTGCGCGATCCGGGCGTCCCGGGGGGACTACGTCCTCATCCTCAGCGCCCACGCGACGTACGATCCGGCTTACTTCCGACTCTGTCTCGAGACGGCCAGACGCCACGACGCCGACAACACGGGCGGTCGGCTGATCACCGAAACCCTGGCCTCCGGCTTGGAAGGCCGTTTGACTCGGGCCTTGGGGACGAGCCGGTTCGGAATCGGCGCGTCGTCGTTCCGCCAACCGAACGTGAGGGAGGGCGAAGCAGATTCGGTCGTGTACGGATGCTTCCCGCGACGCGTCTTCGAACGCTACGGTCTGTACGACGAGCGCCTCACCACCAATCAGGACTGGGAACTCAGCCGCCGCATCCGCTCGCGCGGTGGGCTCGTCTGGTTGAACCCGGCGATCAAGGTGACGTACTTCGCACGCAGCGACATTCGAAGCACCATTCGCCGGGCGTGGGAGATCGGGCGTTGGAACGCCCTCATGTGGCACGTAGCGCCGTACACGCTGGCGCCGCACCATGCCATTCCGGGAGTGTTCGCAGCGACGCTGCTCCTTCCAGGGGCCAACGTCGTCGCGCTCACGGCCCACCAGGTCGTGGCGCTGGCGGCAGGTGCGCGAGAAGCCTGGAGGGCCCGGGACGCGCGACTGGCAGCGCTCCTGCCTCCTCTCTTCCTCGGTCTCCACGCGGCGTACGGACTCGGAACCTTGCGCGGCTTCTACGAACTGGCTCGGCGTAAGGCACCGGTCCAGCGTGTGGCGCCCATCGAGTACCTTCCCGCCCGGGAGACCGTCAAGGCTGCGTCGCAGGCAGGTCGGTGCGGTGCAGAATCGAGAGGAACTTGCCGCGTCGAGTGAGCACCGGTTCGGCGGCCAGCGTCACGTCGATACGAAGGTCGGTCCCGAGCTTCCGCTGGAACTGATGCACGACCAGGTCCTTGTCGTGTCGAGGGTCGAATCCCTCGGCGGGAACGACGCGCACCTCGATGGCACCGGGGGTATCCTGAATCACCTGCAACAAGCGGACGTTTCGGCATCGTTTGGCGATCACGCTGATGTTCGTGACGCGAGTTCCATCGGCCAACGCGAAGAAGCGTCCGGTGCGCCCTTCGATGCGCCTGATGATACGACCGGGCCGTCCGTGGGCGCATCGTTCGTCGGGGTCGTAAAGGCAGAGATCGCCGACGCGATATCGGATGAGCGGCCAGGCGTCGTTGTAGAGCGACGTGCAGACCAATTCGGCACGGACAAGGCCATCCTCCATGCCAACTGGCAGCAGTTCAATCACGCCGTAATCAACATCTTCATGCATGTGTCCGCAGGGATACTCAGTGATCGATGCGCAGAATTCGCCCTGACTATATTGATCTGACACATTAACGCCGAATACACGCTCTATCGTGTTTCGATATTGCTCTTGCAATACCTCGCTGGTTGAAAAAATAGCCTGCGGGCCATTTGCGATCGAGAAGCCACTCCTTTCGATCCAATCGGCGATCAAGTACACAGGGCCCGAGTATCCTTCAACGTAGGCGAACGGCTTTTCGGTCAACGCACGCGCGTAGTGGAGCAGGTTCTGCTCCCGGAGGTGAAAGACCGAGAACGCTCGCTGGTTGGCCGCCCAGTTCTCACGCCAGAACGGCGGGTTGCGCGTGCCGGGCCGCACGATCTCGAGGCCCGTGAAGGAGGCGTAGGGGTCTCGGAAGCGAAACCCCGAACGGAGACGCGCCCACGTGAACCCGTAGACCATGTGGAGCGTCTCCGGCGGCGTATAGATCGTCAACGGCGTCCCGGTCGAGCCGCTGGTGGGATGGACCAACAACGAGCCGCGTCGCGCGTCATCGGCGAGCATGGTTTCGCCTGCGCGGATCACGGTCGCCTTGTCGAGGAGGGGCAATTTCGAGAGGTCGTCGACATCCCGGATATCGTTCGGATGGACGCCCGCACTTCGAAACCAGTCACGATAGAAAGGGACGTGATGCCACGCATGCCGAATCGTGTGCTGCAAGCGCTCTCGACGGTACGCCCGCAGGTCTGCCTCGCTCCACGCTCCCGCGGTCGCGAAGAACCGACGCCATCGCCGCTGCTCGGGACCGTATCGACGTGCCAACTTGGCGACACCGAACGCGCTGGCCAGCGCGTTCTGCACGACGACCGGCGAGCGGTCGTAGATGAATCGCGTGGCTCGGTTCTCCATGGTCACAGTTCGTTGAAGGTGATCAACTCGACGCCTGCCGATCGTGCCCGCTCTGCCAGGGTGGGGTCGCTCAAGACGACCCTCTCTCGTTCGCGCTCCTCGACGTACCGGGCCTGGCGACGCAGATCCTCGTCCACGTACCCCGGATGGCAATAGATTTCATAGGTGCCGGGGGGTAGCCACTCGAACAACGCGGACCACATATCGGGAAAGAACTTGCTGGAGTCCGAGCCGACCTTCAGTGGCGTGATCATCCGATCGGCCATGCGCATCCCGGCTCGGCGCGCCTGGATCATCCGCATCGCGGTCGCTCCGTGTCGGAAGAGGCGGAGAGGATGACGAAGGTAGTGCAAGCGCACGGCCCCCCGACCGCCCCGCCCGGGGAACAGCAGGTGGTGGTTCGTGCGCATTCGCAGAACCCCGAATCGCCGCGCCGCCGCCAGCGCCGCCTCGAAGTAGCCGGGCAGGAGGTGCTCGTTGCGATGCCCGTCCCAGTGGGTGACGCCGATGCCCAGGTCCCGCAACACCCCGAACTGCGCCTCCAGTTCGCGCTTCATCTCGTCGAAACGCACCCTCCCCGCGTACAATGCGGCCCTCAGTCTCGTGTCGAGGAAGTGGCCCGCGCCGTCGACCAACGACGGGATCTTCTCGGGCGGCAGGACCGGCCGGCCCACCGAGAGGTTCACGTGGATGCCGATGCTGACGTGAGGAAAGCGGCGCGCGACGTCACCGGTCTCCGACACCGGCGGGAAGCTGGCGTTGACGCTTACGCTCCGGACGACGCCCGCGGCGAGCGTCTCGAGGATCCCCCGGTTGTTCCCATACGTGAAACCGAAGCCGTCCGCGTTCACGATCAATCGCCGTGCAGGCCCGGACATCGCACCTCCTCGTTGGTCCTACAGGTCGCGGAACGTAATCAGATCGACTCCGCAGCGTAGAGCGGCCTCGACCAGGCGAAGGTCCGAGAGCACGCGAGCCTCGTCGACGCGGCTGTCCACCAGCGTGGCGTACTGACGAAGCGTCTCGTCCGGGTAGCCCGGGTGACACCACACCTCGAACGTACCCTCCGGGAGCTCGTCGAGCAGGTGGAGCCACGTGTCCAGGTGCTCCGGACCGTTACCGGGCGCCTTCTCGAAGAGGATCGCTCGATCCGCCGAGAGGAATCCCCGCCCGTGGCCCGCCAGGACGGTGACGCGACGAAAGAGGTGCGTCGCCACCTGGTGGGGTCGACGAAGGTAGTGCCAGAGCATGGCAGCGGAGGCCGGCCGTTGTCGCGAGATCCACTGGAAATGGTGCGTTCGCATGCACCGGATGCCCGCCCTCCGAGCGCTGCGAAAAGCAGCCCAGAGGTAGGGTGGGTAGGCGTGATCGCCCCGATGGCTGTCCCAATGGGTCAAGGGGATCCCCGCGCGGCGAAAACGGCCGATTTGGGCGTCCAGTTCCCGTTCGGCTTCGTGCAGGTCGATGAGACCGGCCCGCGCGCGCCTCGGTAGATCCGTGTACCAGAATTCACCCGCTTCGTTCACGAGGCTGGGTACGTCGCACGGGTCGAGGACCGGCCGACCCACGCTCAGGTTGAAGTGAACCCCGATACCGACCTGCGGAAAGCGCTTGGCCAGGGTGCTCGTCTCCTCGAAGGCAGGGAAGTTCGCGTTCACGCTCACGCTCCGGACGAAACCCGCCTCGAGAGCCTCGAAGACGCCGCGGTTGTTTCCGTAGGTGAAGCCAAAACCATCCGCGTTCACGATCAGCCGTCGTCGGCCCATTCGCTCGACCTCCCACACGCTGCTCAGACCCCGCGGCCGACGCCACCCATGACCCGCTGGAACATCTCGAGCAGCTTGGGCTCCTCGGCCCGCCACGAATAGCGGTTCGCAAGGTGGGCCCGCAGCGTCAGGGTTGCGGCGTCCGCGCGCTCCGGTCGGTCCAGCCACGCCTCGATCGCTCGAACCCAGCCATCGACGTCCTCACCGCGGACGACCGCGAGGCTCGCCCGATCATCGGGGTGCAACAAGCGCTCGAACTCGGGCATGTGCGATGTCACGATAGCGCATCCGCACGCCATGTACTCGAAGAGCTTAACCGGCACGGCCAGCGCCAGGTGCGGTGTCAGCCACGGGTGTACAGAGACGCCGACTCGACAACGCCCCAGATACGAGGCCACTTCCGCGTGCGGCAGGCGCGGGATCACGAACACCCGGTCGGCAGGGAAGTGCCCTTGCCAGTCAACAACCTGGTCCGGGGAAGCACCGATGATCAGGACGCGCGTCTCCGGCCGGACCGCGAGCAAGCGGTCGAGCACGCGACGGAAGAACTCGAGACGCCGTTGATTGAAGGTACCCAAATGAACCACGTCCCATTCCCGCTCGGCGGACGGCAGGGTCTGGGCTCTCCCCGCGTCGATGACGTCCTCGGCGGGCAGGTTGTAGACGGCCACCTTGTTCCTGTGCGGGAACTTGTCGAGGAGCGGCGCCGTCGCGGCGACGATGGCAAACGCGAAGCGTGCCATGGCACGTTCGTAGACATCGACCGAAGCGCCGACGAGATCCCGCAGTTCGACCGGGATCCAGTCGCGATGACGCAGCATGTTCCCGTAGTCCTCGTGCACGTCGTAGACGCAGCGGATGCCAGCCAATCGAAGAACCGGCATGAGATAGAGAAGCGGCACGTCGTGCAGGTACGCGACGTCGGGCTTGTCCCGGAGGACACGCACCAGGATGGCGAGAGGCGTCAGCGTGAAGTTCGCCAGGCGATTCCGCGAGCGCGGCACCGGGATGATCTCGACGCCATCGCGCGTAGCGGCCTTGGTGCCGGGGGCGAGGAGCCGCACACGGTACCCCGAACGGGCCAATCCCCGCGCGTGCCGGCCGAATACGCGCGCGTCGTCGGGCGAGTGGAGCGTGAGGACGTCGATCGTCGGCCTGTCACTCACACCCTTCGCGCCTCCGTGTGTCGGAAAGCCGACCTAGAGAGATACCCGCCCTCGAGCCCTCGCGCAAGCGCCAACCCGCCGCGTCCGAACTTGCCCAGGGTCCCCTGCACACCTATCGTGGAGGTCAAGGGAGTCCGGCTGCCAGGAGGTCGAACGTGACGGACAGCAACTGCGCCCCGCTCCAGCGCCGAGTCCTGTGGCGCCGGGCTGGCTTCGACGAAGCTGCGGTGGCCTCCCGGGTCCTGATCGCGGGCGACGTCCTCCCGACACCTCCTTTGTCAGCGGACGACGCGCCGGGCTGGAGGTCGTTGGTCGCCGGGTTGTCGCCGCTGATAGACGGGGTCGACGCCGCGCTCGCGAACCTCGAGTGTCCGCTCACAGAGGATGGGGCGCCGCGACCCAAGCTCGGAGGCTCTTCCTTCTGCGCACCCCCCGGAGCGACGGCCTTGCTCGAGGCCATGCGACTGCGAGCCGTGTCCGTCGCGAACAACCACGTCTACGACTTCGGCGAACGCGGCGTACAGGACACGCTCCGCCACCTGCAGTCCGCGCGGATACCAGCCGTCGGGGCCGAGGTCGCTCCCGACGACCCGCCACCCGTCGCGATCCTGCCGCTGGAAGCCGGAGGGAGCGTCGGCTTCTATGCCGCGTGCTTCGATCTGCCGGAAACGGCGGGGCGACGCCCCCGAGGCCTCGAGCCCATCCGCAGCGAGCGGGCACGCGCCGCGGCGAACCGATTGACGGAAGGGGGCGCCAGCGTTCGGATCGCCCTCCTTCACCTGGGCCTGGAAGGGCAGGATCACCCGGAGCCCGCCGACGTACAGAGGATGCGAGCGGTGGCAGCGGCCGGATTCGACGTGGTCGCGGCGTGCCACGGACACCGTCTGCAGGGGGCCGAAGCCAGGAGCCCGGAGGGTGCACGTTCGTTCCTCTTCTTCGGGCTGGGGAGCCTGGCGTCGTCCTGCATCTACGGAGAACGGGAGCGCGACGGCCTCGTCGTCCTGCTGGGACTCGACGATGCCGGCAAGCTGGGCTCCGTCGAGGTGACGCCTGTTCGCCTGGCGGACGACGGACGACCTTCCGTGCCGCCCGGCGAACAGGCCCAAGCGATCCTGGTCCGGTTCGACGGGCTGTCGCGCGCCCTGGAGGACGGTACCTATCGCGCGGCGTTCTACGAGGCCGCTTCGCGCGGCCTGTGGAGAGCACAGGCTGCCGAAATGGTTCGCGTTTTCAAACGCGGTGGGCCGCGAGGTCTCCTCGTCAAGCTCCGGCAACTGCGCTGGAAGCACCTGGAGCGCGCGTGGCACGCTGCCGCGGGCAAGCTGGCCAGGCCCCGGAAATCGTAGACGTTCCTTGGGTTTTCGGTTGCGGGCAGGGGGCATCTCTGCTATCCGTTCGTGCAACCTCGGAGACCGAATGATCGCGATCGTCGATTACGGGATGGGGAATCTCGGCTCCATCCAAAACATGCTGCATCGCCTCGGAGTCGACTCGCGGCTCACCCGAGAGCCCAAGGACCTCCTGGAGGCCGAGAAGCTCATCCTCCCCGGCGTCGGTGCCTTCGATCGCGCCGTCGAAAACCTGCGCGGATTCGGACTGTTCGATCTCCTGAACGAACGCGTGATGCACGCGCACGTCCCGGTGCTCGGGATCTGCCTTGGCATGCAACTGCTGACAGAAGGAAGCGACGAAGGGCAGGCCATGCCCGGGTTCGGCTGGATTCCGGGGCGGACCGTGCGTTTCCCAGCGGGACAGGCAGAGTTCGGGAACCTGCGCGTCCCGCACATGGGCTGGAACACCATCGAGATCCGGCGACCGAATCCACTGCTCTCGGACCAGGGAGAATGGACGCGCTACTACTTCGTGCACTCCTACCACGTCCGCTGCAGCGACGAGGCCGACGTGCTCGCGACGGCTCGCTACGGGATAGAGTTCCACGCGGCGGTGAACCGGGGCAACATCTACGGGACCCAGTTCCATCCCGAGAAGAGCCATGAATACGGATTGGCCGTGCTGCGTTCCTTCGCGAGCCTGTGAGGTCCCGCCCCATGCTTCCCGTCCGCGTCATCCCCTGCCTGTTGCTGCGAAAGCGGGGGCTCGTCAAGACCGTTCGGTTCGACGAAAGCAAGTACGTCGGAGACCCGCGCAACGCAGTTCGGATCTTCAACGAGAAAGAGGTCGACGAGCTCCTCCTCCTGGACATCGACGCCAGCCCCGACCAGACACCGCTCCAGTTCGACCTCGTACGCGAGATCGTGAGCGAGGCGTTCATGCCGGTCGCCTACGGCGGCGGCATCCGGACCCTCGAGGACGCCCGACGGATGCTCCAACTCGGCGTCGAAAAGATCGCCATCTGCACGCGCGCGGTGGAGGACCCCGAGTTCATCCGGACCGCCGCCGCCGAGTTCGGAAGTCAGAGCGTCGTGGTGTGCCTCGACGTGAACCGGACTTGGCTCGGATCCTACGAGTTGATGATCCGGGGCGGGCGGCAACGAACACGTCAGAATCCGATCGCGTTCGCGCAGAGGGCGGCAGCGTTGGGCGCCGGTGAGATCCTGGTCAACGCCATCCACCGGGACGGAACCCGCGAGGGCTTCGACGTGAACCTGATACGAAGCATCAGCGGTGCCGTGACGGTTCCCGTGATTGCGTGCGGCGGAGCCGGCCAGTTGGATCATCTCGGGCAAGCGGTGCGAGAGGGCGGTGCATCGGCCGTCGCTGCTGGCAGCCTGTTCGTGTTTCAAGGACCCCACCGCGCTGTTCTGATAAGCTACCCCAAGCCGGAGGCGCTTCGGCGCATCTTCGATGCATGAGCTCTGAGGCAGAGCGCAGGCGCTCGACGACGGGAGCGCATCGAGCCCGGGCGACGAGCGGAGGAAGAAATGACGCGGACCTACCAGTGCTGCACCCGGTGCATCATGGACACGACCGATCCACTCATCCGGTTCGACGAGCAGGGTCGGTGCAATCACTGTACGCGCGCCTTGACGTTGCTGAACCAGCGGGACACCCACAAGGCGGACGATGCCCGGAACCTCGAGGGCCTGATCAATCGGATCCGCACCGACGGCCGCGGCAAGCGCTACGACTGCGTCGCCGGGATCAGCGGTGGTGTCGACAGTTCCACGGTGCTCATGCGCGCCAAGCGACTGGGGCTCCGACCGCTCGCCGTCCACTTCGACAATGGCTGGGATTCTGAATTGGCGGTCGACAACATCCACCGACTGCTCGAGGCGTTCGAACTGGACCTCGACACGCTGGTGGTCGATTGGGAGGAGTTCCGCGATCTCCAGTTGGCCTTCCTCAAGGCCTCGGTACCGAACGTCGAGCTACCCACCGACCATGGCATCCGCGCCACGTTGTATCGTGCGGCCGCACGCGAAGGCGTCCGGTACATCCTGACGGGCGGGAACCTCAACACCGAGGTCATCCTTCCTCGCGCGTGGGGACACGACAACGGCGATCTCCTGCACCTGAAGGCCATCCATCGAACGTTCGGGAGCACCCCCCTGCGCTCGATGCCCACCATGAGCATCGCGGGCTACGCCTACAACACGCTCGTCCGAAGGATCTACTGGGTTCCCCTGCTCGAGTTGACCGGCTACGACAAGGCCACCGCGACGCGCGAGCTCATGGATCAGATCGGGTGGCGGGACTACGGTGGCAAGCACTACGAGTCGGTTTGGACCCGCTTCTTCCAAGGGTACTACCTGCCGCGCAAGTTCGGATTCGACAAGCGGCTGGCGCACCTGTCCACCCTGATCTGCTCCGGGGGGATGACACGCGAAGCCGCCCAGGAGAAGATGAGGGAGCCGATCTATCCCGAGCACCTGCTCGATCAGGATCGTCAGTTCGTCATCAAGAAATTCGGGATCACGACGGACGAGTTCGACGCGCTCATGGCCGCGCCTCCGCGCTTGCACGAGGAGTTCCCGACCAACACGGCCCTCCGCGATCGCCTGGCTGCGCTCAAGCGGCGACTGGTGAGCGGCGCGTGGTAAGCGAACATTTCGAAAGGAAGAGCCTCGTGGAGACGGCTCGGTCATGAACGTGTTCTCCGGAAACGCCAACTTCGCTGTATTCGGCGTCTTCTATTTGTTCGTCTTGTACAGCGCCCGTCGGCGACCGATCGCGTTGTCGCTGCCCTTCGTCACCTCATCGATGTTCAAGGGCTGGGCGCTCGATCACATTCCACTCTTCGCCACGATCGACTATACGGTCATGACGGTCGCGATGCTCTGGATCGGCGTCTTCATAGCCCAATGGACCGACCGGTCCCGTCGTCGCTCGACACCGATCGGTTACTACCTGCTGTACGCCGCGTTCACGATCCTGATCATCGCGGCCACCGACCTGGACTACGACTGGGCACGGAGAGTCCTTGCCCAACACGTCGTCTTCAACACGACCGCGTGCCTCGCCCCGCTGCTCATGCTCCGAAACGCCGACGACGCCCGGTTCTTCCTGAAGATGCTGATCGGCTTCGGCGTCTTCGTCGCGATCGTGTCGCTGCTCAGCCCCGAGTCACGACTGTACGCCGGCCGCAGCGCGTTCCTCGAATTGGGCGATCCCATCTCCATCGGGCGCTACTGCTCCTACTCGCTAATGCTCATCATGGGCGTCTGGCCGTTCTGGCGCCGCTTCAGCCTTCGTTCGCCAGCCTGGATCCTGATCCTGGCGCTGGTGCTGGCGGCGGGGGCCATTCATACCGGTTCGCGTGGACCGCTGCTGCACCTGGCGCTGGCGATCGGCCTGACGGTCGTGCTTCGCCTGGGCCGGGACTGGCGCGCCTTCGCGGTCGTGATCGCCCTGGTCTCCGTGTTCCTGCTGATCGTCAACCTGATGCCCGACGACGCCGGCCTGCGACGCCTCGCGACCATCAGCGAGCCGGGGAAGAGCGTCAGCATCGTGACCCGCGTCAAGGGGTGGCGGTTCATCCTGGCGAACTGGGACACTCGCCTGCTGTTCGGGCACGGCATCGGTACCATCGAGTTCGAGTTGGGAATCCAGGCGCACAGCCTGTGGCTGGACGTCCTGTTCGCCAATGGGTTGTCCGGCGCGATCGCGCTGGCCGTGATGGTGCTGTACGCGATGGGCAGCGCCTTGCTTCGCGGCGTGCTCAGCCCCGAGCGTGGCGACAACTGGCTCGTGTACGCCCTGTTCCTGGTCTGGATCTACGTGCTCGTGTCCTCGACGACCGCGCTCAGCTACGTGGGACTCCGGATGTTCTTCGTCTGGCTCTCGGTGATGCTGGCGGTGAGCAGAATCGTCGAACAGCCACGTACGCAGCCCCAGGTCGGCCGCGCCTCGTCGAGCGCCAGCGTGAGCGGGGACCCGACAACAGCCGACGTGAGGTGAACGCCGTGATGGAGAACCTCGTGAGCATCGCGCGACGGCGCGTCCTGCTTCCCCTGACCGACCGGCTGCGCTTCCACCGGGGTGTGACGCCGTTGATGCGCGAAATCGAAGAGCGGGAGCATTGGGACCCCGCGCGCCTGCGGCGCTGGCAGGTCGATCAACTGCGCCCCTTCCTGTGGCATTGCCAGCAG
This sequence comes from uncultured Myxococcales bacterium, assembly GCA_964494475.1. GTDB lineage: Bacteria > Myxococcota_A > UBA9042 > CAZBRS01 > CAZBRS01 > CAZBRS01. Next base: position 16,231 of record CAZBRS010000046.1, read on the forward strand.
AACGTCCCGTTCTACGCGCGTCGCTTCGCGCAGGTCGGCTTCGATGCCACACGCTTCGAAGACTTGGCCGAGCTCGAGCGGATTCCGCCGCTCACGAAGGACGACATCCGGGCGAATATCGACGACCTGTTCGCCCGTGGGTCATCCGCGAAGACGACGAAGCTCGGATTGACCGGAGGCTCGACGGGCGTACCGACTCCCTTCTACCAGTCCCACGCCGAGCAGGCTTGGGTCGAGGCTGCCACCCGCCGTTGTCGACAGGCCGAAGGCTTCCTGCCTACCGCCCGCGTGGTCGCGCTGGGGGGACGTTCCTACAGGGAACCCACCTGGAAATCCCGACTGGCTGTCCACTACAAGCGCCACGTCCGGAACGTGCTCTCCCTGCCCTCGCCTTTTCTGACCGAGGCGTTGCTGGACCAGTATTCGGCAGCCATCGACGATTTCAGACCCGAGATAGTCTACGGCTACCCCTCGGCGCTCTTTCTACTCGCGCGACACATGGTGTCGCGGGCGACGCGCTTCCCATCTGTGCGAGTAATCGAGACGGGCAGCGAGAAACTCTTCGATCATCAGCGCGCGCTGATCCGCGAGGCGTTCGGGATCGAGCCGTTCGACGGCTATGGAGGAGGCGATTGCCCTGTCGCGTGGGAATGCCCGGCCCACCAGGGGCTGCACGTCCTGCAGAACTCCGGGGTCATCGAGTTCGTCGACGCCGACGCGCGGGCGGTCAAGCCCGGTACCGTGGGCCGGGTGCTCGTGACCAGGTTCACGAACCTGGCCTGGCCCTACGTACGCTACGACATGGACGATCTGGCCGAGCCGATGGACGATGCGCCCTGCCCGTGCGGGAGTCACCTGCCTCGCATCGCCAGCGTCATGGGTCGCGCGGGAGACTTGATCGAGACGCCGGACGGTCGCTCCATCACCGCCGCCAACGTGACGCTGGTGTTCGGCCCCTTGCACGACCGGGTCTACGCGTACCAGATCGTGCAGGAATCCCTCGATCGCATCACGGTGATGCTGGTCAAGACCGACGCCTACACCGAGAAGGACGAGAGCACGATACGCGGGCACCTGACCTCGTTCATGGGGACCGCGGTCAGCCTGGAGTTCAAGTACGTCAACGAGATCGCGAAGACCCAGGCGGGGAAGCACCTGGTGCTCGTGTCGCGGCTTTCGCGTCGTGGGCAGATAAGCCCCTGAGGCAACAGCCCGTCGCGTGCGCGGGTTGGTAGAGACACTAGGAGGCGAGCATCATGGCATTGTCGAACAAGGTCTCGTTACGCGGTGCTGTATACAGGAGGGTAGACTCTTTCCGCCATTCTCAAATAGGCACGTCACTTCGCAAGTACAGACGATATATCGAATATTTTCGAACGTTCAGTAGAGATTTCACAGACTTACTAAACAATGGCGACAGAAAGCCGCTGACTCAGATTCTTCGCGAGGCGAAATTGGTCAGCGGCTTCTGGGGATGCCTTCCATTTCATTATTTTAACTACAAGTTATACACAAATCATTTCGATCTGACAGACTCCGACCTGATCGATTATATTCCTAATTGGTACTATTGCAATATTTTTGCAGACTTGATCAACAATGCAGATTACTCGGCAATGGATGGCGATAAGAATATATTCGACGTACTGCTGCACGGTGCAGGAGTTCCGGTTCCCGAACCCTTGTGCAAGGTGGCTCGCGGAGCTATCACAGATCGGTGGTTTTCGATTCTTTCAAGAGAGGACGTCGAGTCTCGAATCGCGTCGGCGACGTCAGACAGGATCTTCGTGAAGCCTGTCGCAGGCGCCGGAGGGGAGGGTTTCGTAATTTTTAGGAAAAACAAAGATAAATTAGGCCATACGAACGACGAAGGTCATGCACTCGCCTACGAAACACTCCAAAAACTAGCCGCGAAGACGGACTGGATCGTGCAGCAGGGCGTCGTTCAGCATGTTGCGCTAAATAACCTCCACGCGTCGAGCGTAAACACGCTACGACCGGTCACGGAGCGGAGGCCCGATGGTTCGGTGCGCATCGTCGCGGTGACGCTCAGAATTGGAACCGGGGGCGGCGAGACCGACAACGCCCACGTCGGCGGAATATCGTGTGGCGTCGACGTCGATTCGTGGTGCTGCGAGAAATGGGCCTCGACAGACGGCTCGCTCGGACCCGTCAGGTGGACCGACCGTCACCCCGATTCCGGTATCCGCTTCGAAGGATACCAACTCCCCTATCGCGACGAAGTGCTCGCGATCCTGGAGCGTGGCGCCCGGACGCTGTACCCGATGCCGATCATGTCGTGGGACGTGGCGTTCACGCCCACTGGTCCCCTGATCTTGGAGGCCAACGCGGGACTGGGCCTGGACCACCTTCAGGCCGCTTCCCATCGAGGCCTCAGGAGAGCGTTCGGAATCGAACCCTGGCGTCAACGGGAGGGCATTCCGCTTCCTCCGGGATTGGCAAGGGCCGATCGCGAGCGCCACAGATGACGGGTCTGCGCCAGAAGACCCTTGGAGCAACGAAGTGGGCGACAGTGCTGAATGGCGCGTCGCAGCTCGGGCATCTGGTGCTTCAGTTCCTGTTGGCCGGCATCCTGGGTCCGGACGTCTTCGGGTTGGCGGCGCGAGTGCTCGCGGTCGGGTTCATCCTGGACCAGGTCTCCGAGTTCGGATTCGTGGCAGCGCTCATCCAGCGTGGAGATCTGGAACCGCGCCATATCGACACGGCGTTCTTTCTTAATATTATAATAGCCGTACTTCTATCGTCCATATCCATCCTTATCGTTATCATTTATGCCAATATATTTGGCCAGAGTCAATTTATTGAACTTCTTTATTATATTGTTTTTCTTCCCGTCGTGATGGCCCTGGGGCACGTCCAGCGGGCCCTGCTGCTGCGCCGTATGGACTACCGGTTGCAGACCGTGGCCACCATCCTGGGCATTCTCGTAAACATCGTGGTCGCGGTCGGGATGGCCCTCGCAGGTTCGGGCGCGTGGTCCATCCTCGTGGGCTACTACGCGAACTACGTCGTGCAATCGGCCATCATGTGGCTCGCTTCCGACTGGCGCCCGGCCTGGCGCTTTGATCGAAGAGCTGTTCGCGAGCTCGTCTCGTTCAGCATGTATATTGCTTTCTCTAAATTGATGCGGGCCATGACCAAGGGAATCGACGTCCTGCTGGTGGGATCTTTCCTCGGAGATCGGGCCGCCGGAATCTACAGCCTCGCCTACAAGGTGGGCATCGTCACCGTAAACCAGATCGGCGCCGTCGTAAGCAATGTCCTCTTCGCTGGCTTCAGCCGACTGCAAGACGACGTGGCGCGCCTGACCGCGTGGTACCTGCGTTCGATTCGGCTGCTCGCGGTGACCTCGGTGCTCCCGATCGTCGTGGCCTACGGCGCCGTGCCGGTCCTGCCGGCCGTGCTCGGGGAACGCTGGCTCGACACCATCGGAGCCGCGCGCGTGCTCTCGTTCGCCGTCGTGTGGCAGGGACTTGGTCAACTCCTGGGTCCGCTGGCGCTGGGAAGCCGGGGGCGCTCCGACCTGGCCTTCCTTTCCTCAGCGGTCTCCCTGGCGCTCCTGCCCGCGTTCCTCGGCGCCGGCGTGCCGTTCGGCCTGTACGGAATCTGTAGCGCCGTCGCGGTCTTCAACCTCGTGGCCTCCCTCTTCGAGCAGTGGCTCGTAGGACGCGTCATCGCCATGTCGCTCCTGGAGTACGTGCGCGGGATCTGGCGGGTCTTCGTCGCGTTCGCGATCGCCGTCGGCTCCGTACACGCCGTCGAGGCCGTCTTGCCAGGAAGCGACGGGGGCTGGGTCCTGGCACGCGCTGCGTTCGTGGCGGGAGTCGCCGTGCTCGCCTACAGTGGCGTCCTCTGGGTGCTCGACCGACGAACGGTCAAGGACGCGAGCGAGACGGTGCTCGCGGTCGTCCGCGCGCGGCATGTTCGAGACGACACGCCGGCTTGAGCGACGCTCGATCCGTCACACCCCGGGAGCGCCCGACGTGAATCGCTCGACGATCTCCATTCGTCGCCGACCGAAACGCACGTGGGTCGTGAAGCGGTAGGCCCTCGAGTACCCGGCCTTTTCGATCGCTCGCATTCCTGCCTGGTTGCTGGTCACGACGAAGCCGACCAACGGCCTCGCCGACAAGTAAAAATGGTGTGCATACGTACGAAACATCTGAATGTGAAGCCCGAGGCGCCGAAATTCGGGGACCGTGGCGCCGGGACCCACCACCCGACAGTCGGGGAAGAGGAGTGGATAATGACCGACGTGCGCCGAGACGTCCGAAATCCAGCAGTAATTTGCCAGTTGACCGTTTTTAGTAAAGAGAAGCACCCAGGGATCGTGCCGTTGATAACGCGCGCTCATATAGAAGTAACTCCGCGCGCCCATGGCGCGTTTCAGTCCTTCGCGCGACGCCGCGCCCAGCCGATTGAACGGTCTCAACTCCAGGTCGAAGCCCTCGGGCACGACCGGTTCGGGCACGGAGGACGTGGCCACGTAGAGAATGTACTCCGAGTCGTAGTACAAGCGCTGACGCACCAACTCGACCAGGTTCGGCATGGCCTTCGTCTCCTCCGAGTCTATGCCTATTTACAGCCGGCCCCGGCGCGAAGACAAGCGCTCCCTCGCGCGGTTGACAAGCCCCCGGGGCCCGGCTACGCTTCAGAGCATTCGATCGATACGGACAAATACGGCTGTGTTGTTGAAGTACGCGGGGTATATCGCAAAAGAAATCTATAAGTCACTGGGGCGTCCATTAGTCCGGTCTTATGCTCTAAGGAAGTACGGCGGGATTTGGGGGTTGAAAGGCCATCTCTTCGCCGCGGAGAACCCGAGTCGATTCCTGCTCGACGCGTACGACGAGTATTTCGCAGCGCAGGGGAGTTGGATCGGATACAGGTCTCAGTTCGACGGCATCCCCTGCTTTCCTCACGGTCACTTCGGGATCTTCGTGTCGAACGGCGCATCGATCGGCAAGAACGCGGTGATTTTTCAACAGGTCACGATCGGCTCCAACTCGTTGAAGGGCAGCAACGGCGCGGGCTCGCCACACATAGGTGCCAACGTCTACATCGGAGCCGGCGCCAAGATAATCGGCAACGTGATCGTTGGCGACAACTGTCGGATCGGCGCGAACGCGGTGGTGTACCGGAGCATGCCGCCGCACTCCGTGGCGGTGTGCGCGCCGACCAGGATCATTGAAAAGAGCGCTCTTGACAATCGCTACTATTCACTTGTCAACGGCAAGTGGGGGTACGATTTCAACGGAAAATGGATCGAAGACGCGGAAAGAGATAACTATTCACCTGCGAATATCGAAGCATGACACCCGTTCACGCTTCGACCATTCCCTGGCACAAAGAGAAAGGCATCCTGCTACCCGACGCCGCGCCGGACATCGAACTCGATGTCGAGCGCGCGTGGCTGCTCGGAGAACTGGTACGACAGCGTGCGCTCGGTGCCTTCTGGACGACCGATTGGGATTCCGCCGAAGCCCGCCCGCTCGAGACCTCGTGGTGGTACATCATCTGTGACGACCTCGCCTACGATCTGAATCGGATCCCATCCAAGAACGCACGCCGCGACGTACGCTACGGCCTGAAGCGCACCGAGGTCAAGCGCATCGACCAGGCTTGGCTGGCAGACCACGGGTACGTGGTCTACCTGAAGAGCGCGGAGCGCTACGAGGGATTCACTCCCCACACTCCGGCATCGTTCTCGGCTGCGGTGATGAGCGCTCGCGTCAACCAGGGCGAACCTCCACGTGAGTTCTGGGGCGTCTTCTCCCGCGAGGACGGCCGCCTCGTCGCGTTCGGCAACTACCGCCTGCAAGGGCGCTGTGCCGGACTGTCCGTCGCCAAGTTCGATCCTGACGCGAGTGAACTGTTTCCCATGTACGCCCTCTACTTCGAGACGGCCCGGCACTATCTGCGAGAACGCGGCTTCGACTACGTTGCTTCTGGCTCGCGATCCGTGGCGCACGAGACGAAGGTCGAGCAGTTCCGGTTGCGGCTCGGTTGGCGCACGTGCCACGTTCGCCTTCAGGCGCTGCTGCTTCCGCCGACAGGTTCGTGTGGCCGCCTTTGGCGCGGAATCCGCGAACTCCTCGGCGAGCGCCCACTGATCCCGAAGCGCCTGGCCAAAGCCGCAGACGGGTTCGCTGAGCTGCAAAGGATCGCGCGCGCGAACGAGCCCTCTTTCTGGATCCGGAACGTCTTCATGTAGGGGCGATGAGCACGCCGACTCCGGGGACATCGCGCAGCCGAACGCCCAACTCCGTGCATCGGGCGGCCAGCTCGCGCCTTCGCTGCGTGGGCAGGGCACCGATCGACAAGAACACCGTCGAAACGCGGTGCGCGTCGAAGACCCGGTCCAGATCGTCGAGCGAGCCCAGGACTCGCGCGCCCTCGATCCTGCTCCCCCGCTTGCCCTCATCGTCGTCGAGGAACCCGACCAACACCATGTTCAGGTTCGCGTGAAGACGGATCTGCCGAGCGGTCATGCGCCCGACGCGACCTGCTCCCAGGATCAGCACCTTGTCCGCGTCGTCCCTGACAGGGACCACGCCGTCCGCCGCGGCTTCGTGCAGAGCCCGGCCCAGGAGCCGCACGGACAAGACGCCCGACAACCCCAGCGCACCATCGAGCGCGATGACACCGAACGGGATCACGACGTGGAGGTCGGTCCCGGAGGAGACCCGCCCGACCACGAACAACAGCGCCGAGACGGTCGCGATCGAGCCGAGGAACCGCGGGACGTCGTTCAGAGAGATGCAGGTCCAGAGCACCCGGTACACTCCGAACGCGGCGTTCGTGACGAGCCGCGCGGCCACCACGCCGGGAAGCACCAGGACCAGTTGCTCCCGATACGGGGCCGGCAGGTCGAACTCGAAGTGCGCAAGGTACGCGAGCGCCAGACCGGCCGCGAAGAAGAAACCGTCGACGAACGCCTGGCCGATCTTTCCGGTCCGGGCGAGCAGGCCGCGCAGACTCAGATAGACGGTCACCAGGATGACCCGCACGTCCTCGGCGAGGCTTCGGCGCGCGAGATACAGGAGGTTCAACTCCAGCTTGCGCGGCATCACGTGGTCGATGTAGGTCCGGATCGGGTCGGAGGACTGCGCGAGCACCTCGTTCTCGTCACGATACGTCACCGAAGCGTAGTCCGTGATGCCGGGTCGGACCGACAGGACGGCGCGTTGTGCCCCGGTATAGTGCGCGACCATCTCGGGGACCTCGGGGCGTGGCCCCACCAGGCTCATGTGACCCGCCACGACGTTGAGGAGTTGAGGGAACTCGTCGAGCTTGTAGCGCCGGAGGAAGGCTCCGACGCGCGTGATGCGGTGGTCTCCCTCGACCGTGATCGAAGCTCCGCGCGTCGGCGCGTCCGCCACCATGGTCCGGAACTTGAAGATCCGGAACGGCCGGCCTCCGCGCCCCACGCGTACCTGGCGGAAGAACACCCCCCCCGGGCTATCGAGTCGGATGAGGACGGCCACCACCACGAAGACCGGGGAGAGGAGCACGAGCCCGAACACGGCGGCGAGCAGGTCGAAGGCGCGCTTCCCCACGGCTCAACCCCGCTCCAACCCATCCAAGGTGTCGCGGAGCGCGCCAATCACCCTCTCGACGTCTCCGTCGTTCATCTTCGAGTAGATCGGCAGCGACACTTCGCCGAGGTAGCGCTCCTGGGCCACGGGGAAATCGTCAGGCCGCCAGCCGTAGCGGTCTCGGTAGTAAGGGTGCACGTGCAAGGGGATGAAATGAACGGACGTGCCGATGCCCCGTTCGGTCATGCCGCGCAAGATCGAATCGCGCCACGCCGGCGCGACGTGAATCGGGAAGAGGTGCCAGGCGTGAACGTCGTCGGGTAGAACGGGAGCGGGCAGTTCGATTCGGGGATCGTCCGTGAAGGCGGTCACGTACGCCGCCGCGATGGCGCGGCGTCGACCGTATAGCTCCGTGACCCGCTCGAGTTGGACGACGCCCAGCGCCGCGGCCAGATCCGGCATGTTGTATTTGTATCCGGGCGCCACCACCTCGTAGTACCAGGCCGGCCGCTCGCTCGTGTAACGGTCCCAGACGTCACGGTTGATGCCGTGCAACCGCATGATGCGCATGCGCTCCGCGAGCGCGTCGTCGTTCGTGGTGACCATTCCCCCCTCTCCGGTCGCGATCGGCTTCGTCACGTAGAAGCTGAACACGGTCACGTCTCCGATGTGACCGATCGGGACACCCCGATGCGTACACGGCAGGGCGTGAGCCGCATCCTCGACGATCCGGAGCCCATGCTCACGCGCAAGCTCGGTGAACGCGGTCATATCGCAGGCCTGCCCCGCAAAGTGCACGGGCATGATCGCCCGAACGCGTGCGTAGCGAGCCGGATGGGTCACCCGAAGCGTCTCCAGGAGCACGCGGACCTTCACAGGATCCAGATTCGACGTCCGCGGTTCGACGTCGGCCAGCAGGAGGTCGGCGCCCAGGTAACGGACCACCTCGCCCGTCGCGGTGAACGTGTAAGGAGACGTGATGACCTGGTCTCCCTCGCGAACGCCGATCGCCTCCAGCGCCAGGTGAAGACCGGACGTGGCCGAGTTCACGGCCAGCGAGTGGCGCGCATCCACCGCTCCGCAGAAGGCCTTCTCGAACGCCTTCGCCCGCGGTCCCGTCGTGAGCCATCCGCTACGGAGCACGTCCACCACGGCGGCGATCTCCGCCGCGCCGATGTCGGGAAGCGCGAAAGGCAAGAACGGTCGTGTCGTCGTCATGTCTGCACCTGCGCGTGAGCGCCCACGGTAAACGGCCGCGGAGTTATATTTTTATGCTGGCCCGCGAGTCGGATTGCAAGGACAACGCGATGGAGCCGGAGATGGCCAGGGCAGCCCGGCCGTCTCCATAGTGCGCCAACCCGAAGCGCGCTTTCGATCGGATCTCGTGAAGCCGTCGCACAGCGGACACGATGCTCGCGCGGTCGCTGCCCGCCAGGACGTTCGCCCCGCAAGCGACCGTCTCGGTCCACTCGGTCTCGGAACGCACGGTAATGCACGGCTTGCCTGCGAAGTAGGCCTCCTTCTGAACCCCTCCGGAATCGGTCACGACCGCCTGGCACGCGCTCAACAACCCCAGCATCTCGAGATACGAGACCGGCGGCACGACCCGAATCGCGCCCGTGGGCACGCGGGCCCGCGCAAGCGCTCCCATCGTGCGAGGGTGCAGCGGGAGGATGACCGGCAATCCTCCCGTCGCGACGTCATCGAGCGCCGCGAACACGTCGGTCAGGGCCTCGGGGCGGTCGGTGGTCGCGGCTCGGTGCAACGTGGCCAGCAGAAACCGCCCGGCCTCCAGCCCGAACCGCGCGACGACACCGGTGGCGGCCCCCCGCTCGACGAAGAGCAGGAAGGCGTCGTACATTACGTCTCCCACCTTGACGGCCCGGCCGGCGAGTCCCTCGCGAGCCAGGTTGGCCATCCCGGCGTCCGTGGGCACCAGCAACAGATCGCAAAGCGCGTCGACCGCCACGCGGTTGAGCTCCTCGGGCATGGCCCGGTTGAAGCTGCGCAACCCCGCCTCGACATGCGCGCAGGGAATTCCCAGCTTGACGGCAGCCAACGCCCCCGCCAACGTCGAGTCGGTATCGCCATAGACCACGACAACGTCAGGACGCTCGGCAACGAGGACGCGCTCCAGCCCCTCAAGCATGCGCCCCGTCATCGCCCCGTGGGGCAGCGAATGAACGCCGAGGTTCACGCGGGGCTGCGGGATGCCGAGGTCGTCGAAGAAGACACGGGACATGGCGTCGTCGAAGTGCTGCCCCGTATGGACGATGACCTCCTCGTTGCCGGAGGCCCTGAACGCAGCGGAAACGGGCGCGACCTTGATGAACTGCGGCCGCGCACCCACGATCTGTAAGACCTTCATCGCGAGATCTCCCTGGCACCCGGATTAGCCATCGAGATGCCGCGCCCACGCCCGATTCTCCACGTACCACCCGACCGTCTGCTCGAGGCCGGCCTCGAACGGGACCTCGGGCTCCCAGCCGAGCAGGCGCTTCGCCTTTCGGACGTCGGCCCAGGTGTCCTGCATGTCGGTCTTGTGCGCCGGCCTCTGCTCGACGAGCGCAGGGCGGCCGGCGAAGCCCTCGAGGAGCTGGATCATGCGGTTGACGGTCACGGGCTCGCGGCCTCCGCCGAGGTTCACGACCTCGAACCCCAGGGGGCGGAGCGCGGCGAGCGTGCCGCGCGCGATGTCGTCGACGTAGGTGAAGTCGCGCCCCTGGGTGCCGTCGCCGAACAGGACCACGGGCTCGCCCTCGACGATGGCGCGCACGAAGCGGAAGGGCGCCATGTCGGGCCGGCCCGCCGGGCCGTAGACGGTGAAGTAGCGCACCACCGATACGTCGAGGCCGTACAGGTGGTGGTAGGTGTAGGCCATGACCTCGGCCGCCTTCTTCGAGGCGGCGTAGGGGCTGATGGGCGTGTTGACCGGCAGATCTTCGTGAAAGGGCATGGGCTGGCCCGCGTACAGCGACGACGTCGAGGCCAGCACCAGCTTGCGCACGTCGTGGGCGCGCATGCACTCGAGCAGGTTGAGCGTGCCGTGGGCGTTGGTGGTCAGGTAGACGTGCGGGTTCTCCAGGCTGTAGCGCACGCCGGCCCGCGCGGCCAGGTTGAGGACCGCGTCGAAGGGCCGGCTCGCGAAGAGGCGCTGCAGGGCCCCCAGGTCTTCGAGGTCGAGGCGTTCGAACGCGAAGCCCGGCCGCCCCAGCAGGCGCTGCAGGCGGTGCTGCTTCAGGCGCACGTCGTAGTAGTCGTTCAGGTTGTCGACGCCGGCGACCTCGTCGCCGCGCTCGAGCAGCAGCTCGGCCGTGCGGGCCCCGATGAACCCGGCGGCTCCCGTCAGGAGGACGCGCGCCACGCCCGCCCCCCCTCAGCGGCTCGCCGCGGCGCCCAGGGCGGCGACCACCTCGTCGCGCTGCGCGACCGTGAGCTCGGGATAGATGGGGATCGACAACACCTCGGCCGCCGCGCGCTCGCTCTGGGGGAACGCGCCGGGGCCGTAGCCGAGCCCCGCGAAGCACTCCTGCAGGTGCAGCGGCCGGGGGTAGTACACCTCGTTGCCGATGCCGCGGACGTCGAGGGCCTTCTTCACCGCGTCGCGCCGGCCGCCCGGGAAACGCAGCGTGAACTGGTTCCAGATGTGGCGCCGGCCGGGCGCCTCGACGGGCAGCACGACCGCGCCGGAGGCCGCGAGCCCCGCCAGGAGCTCGCGGTAGAGCGCGGCGTTTCGTTGCCGACCCGCCGTCCAGCCGTCGAGGTGGGGCAGCTTGACCTCGAGCACGGCCGCCTGCAGCGTGTCGAGCCGGAAGTTGCCGCCCACCAGCGCGTGGTAGTACTTCGGCTGGGCCCCATGGTTCCGCAGCTTTTTCATGCGCTCGTACAGGGCCTCGTCGCTGGTGGTGACCAGGCCCGCGTCGCCGAACGCGCCCAGGTTCTTCGACGGGAAGAACGAGAAGCACCCCACGGCGCCCATCGAGCCGGCGCGCCGGCCCCGGTACTCGGCGCCGATGGCCTGGGCGGCGTCCTCGATCACGGCCAGCCCGTGGCGCTCGGCCAGCGCGAGCAGGGGCTCCATCTCGGCGGTCTGGCCGAAGAGGTGCACCGGCAGCAGGGCCCGGGTGTGGGGCGTGACGGCCGCGGCCACGGCCGCCGGATCGAGGTTGAAGGTGACCGGATCGATGTCGACGAAGACCGGCCTGGCCCCCACGCGCGCCACGCAGCCGCCCGTGGCGAAGAACGTGAAGGGCGACGTGATCACCTCGTCGCCCGGGCCCACGCCCAGGCCCATGAGCGCCAGCAGGATCGCGTCGGTGCCGGACGAGACGCCCAGGGCGTACCGTGCCCCGCAGTACGCCGCGCACGCGGCCTCGAAGCGCGCGACCTGCGGCCCCAGGATGAACTTGCCCGAGTCGAGCACGGCCGCGATGGCGGCGTCGGTCGCGGCGCGCAGCGGCCCGTTCTGGGCCGCCAGGTCGAGCAGGGGTACGGCCATGTCACCCTCCCTCGTGTGCGTCATGGATCTTGGCGATCGCGTCAGGGCCCACCGCGTGGTAGCGCCGTCCGCAGCGCACCTCGCGGCCCTCGAGCTCGTAGGTCGCGTCACAGGCCGCGTCATCGCCCTCGAAGGCGAGCCGCGCGCCACACTCGCAGACCCAGCCGAGGCGCCGGGCCGGGTTGCCCGCCACCAGCGCGTAGGCCGGCACGTCGCGCGTGACGACCGCGCCGGCCGCCACGAAGCAGGCCTCGCCGAGCGTGTGGCCGCACACGATGGTGGCGTGGGCGCCGAGGGAGGCGTGGCGCCGGACGAGCGTGCGCTGGTACGACTGGTGGCGCGGGATGGCCGAGCGCGGCAGCGGCGACGAGAGGTTCGTGAAGGTCATGGACGGCCCGCAGAACACGAAGTCTTCGAGCTCGACGCCGTCGTAGAGGTTCACGTTGTTCTGGACCTTGCACCCCCGGCCGAGCACGACCGCGCCGCCGACGTAGACGTTCTGGCCCAGGTTGCACCCGGCCCCCAGCCTCGCGCCCTTCGACACGTGCGCGTGGTGCCAGATCTTCGTGCCGGCCCCGATGAGCGGGTCGACGAAGCCGTTGGCGGCGGTCTCGCCGTCGACGTTCGCGGTCGGGTGGACGAAGTAGGACTTGTCGGCCATGGGCCCCTCCGGACTACAGCTTGAGCGGCAGCGAGACGGGCGCCTTGTCGCGCGCCGCCTGGTAGATGGCCAGGATGAGCTCGAGGCTCTTGCGGCCCGCGCGACCGTCGGTGATGGCGTCGCCCTGCCCGTCGAGCGCCCGCACCACGTTGCCGAGGTAGGCCGAGTGCCCGAAGCCGTAGACCGCGCCCGGGCCCGTGGGCAGCGCGTAGTCGACGGCCGCGACCTGCTTGTCGTCGTCGTCGTACTCGGCGAACTCCCACGTCTCGATCTTGTTGAGGGCGGTGCCCCCGATCTTGACCGTGCCCTTCTCGCCGAGCAGCAGGATGGAGCCCTCGAGGTTGCGCGGGAACGAGAGCATGGTCACGTTGATGGTGCCGATGGCGCCGCTGCGGAAGCGCAGCACGGCCGCGCCCGTGTCTTCGGTCTCGATGCGGCGCGCCAGCGTGGCCGTGACGGCCGAGACGCTCTCGACCTCGCCCACCAGCCAGTGCATCATGTCGACGTAGTGCGACGCCTGGTTCATGAAGGCGCCCCCGTCGAGCTCCCACGTGCCGCGCCACTTGGCGTCGTCGTAGTAGCTCTGCGGGCGGGTCCAGAACACGTTGACCTCCGAGAAGTACAAGCGCCCGAAGCGCCCCTTGTCGATGGCCCGGCGCAGCAGCTGCACCGTGGCGTTCAGGCGGTTCTGCTTGATGACGAAAAGGTGACGCTGGTGCTGGTCGCAGGCGCGGATCATGGCATCGGCCGCGTCGAGGGTGATGGCCATGGGCTTCTCGGAGACCACGTGGAGCCCGGCCTCGGCCGCCTGGATGGCGTGCTGGGGGTGCAAGCCGCTGGGTGTTCCGATCAGCGCCAGGTCGGCGGACACCTCGCGGAGCATGGCGGCGAGATCGGTGTACGGGCGAACCCCCGGCCAGGCCGTGGCCACGGCCTGCACGCGCTCGGGGACCAGGTCGCAGGCGGCGACCAACTCCAGGCGCTCGGCGTTGTCACGCAGGGCCGTGAGGTGGTTCTTCGAGATGCGACCGCAGCCGATCAGCACCACGCGATAGCGTCGCTCCATGGACTCCTCCTGCAAGGCCGGGGCCGTCAGGCCTTGATCACCCTGGGGTGCGCGTGGCGGTAGACGCCGCGCGTGTCGACGATCAGGCGGGCGCGCCCGAGCAGCGCCTCGTAGTCGACGTCGTCGTGATCGGTCGAGATGACGACCGCGTCGTACTCGCCGGCCTTCTCGAGCGGCTGGCTGATGCGGCCGGCATACTGGCCGTGCTCGCGCGAGGGCGGGATCACGGGCAGGTAGCTGTCGTGGTAGTCGACCGACGCGCCGCGCTCCTCGAACAGCTCGATCAGCTTGTAGCTCGGCGACTCGCGCGCGTCGTCGACGTTCTTCTTGTACGCCAGGCCGATCAGCAGGAGCCGCGCGCCCGCCAGGCCCTTGCCGCGGTCGGAGAACGCCCGCATGGTCTCGTTGACCACGTAGTGCGGCATGCCGCGGTTGACCTCGCCGGCCATCTCGATGAAGCGCGTGGGCATGTCGAACTCGCGCGCCTTCCAGGTGAGGTAGAAGGGGTCGATGGGGATGCAGTGCCCTCCGAGCCCGGGGCCCGGCGTGAACTTCATGAAGCCGAAGGGCTTGGTCGCGGCCGCGTTGATGACCTCCCACACGTCGATGCCCATCTTCGAGAAGATCATCTTCAGCTCGTTGACGAGCGCGATGTTGACGGCGCGGAAGGTATTCTCGAGGATCTTGGTGGCCTCGGCGGCCCGGGTCGAGGAGACCGCGACGACGCCGCCCTCGATGGCCGCCCCGTAGAGCGCCGTGGCCGCCTCGAGCGCCACCGGATCGTCGGCTCCCACCACCTTGGGGATGTTGCGAGCCGAGAACTTCGGGTTGCCGGGGTCTTCGCGCTCGGGCGAGAACGCCAGGAACACGTCGGTGCCCACCTTGTGGCCGGCCTGCTCGAAGATGGGGCGCATGACCTCGTCGGTGGTGCCGGGCCACGTGGTCGACTCGAGCACGATGAGCTGCCCGGGGCGGGCGTACTTCGCCAGGGTCTCGGACGACGCGACGACGTACTGCAGGTCGGGCTCCCAGTGCTCGGTCAACGGCGTGGGCACACAGATGAGCACGGCGTCGCACAGGGCGGCCTTCGAGAAGTCGGAGGTGGGCTCGAACCCCTTCGCCAGGCACGTGGCGATGGTGTCGGCGGAGATGTGCCGGATGTAGGAGCGCCCGGCGAGGAGCGACTGCACCTTGGCCTCGTCGGTGTCGAGGCCGATGACGCGGAACCCGCGGTCCGCGAACGTAGCCACCAGCGGCAACCCCACGTACCCGAGCCCCAGCACGCCGATGACGGCGCGTCGCTCGCGAATCCGGTTCAAGAGGTCCATGTAAGACTCCGTGATTGACGGGGACCGCGGCATGCTAACGCCAACTCGGGCTCCACGCAACCCGATGCGCGCCGGAATTCGGCTTGGACGGGCAGGAACTGTCTGGTAACGTACGGTCACTTTCCTACCGCTGCGGGGTCCTCCGATCGTGTGGGAGCGCCGCCTCGCCCGTTGGCTGTTCGTCGGCGTCCCGTGCTTCCTGGTGCTCGCGGTGGGAGGCATCTTCCCCGCGGCCGAGTGGGCGGCGCTCGGCGCTTTGCTGGTGGCGACGGCGCTCCACCTGGTGCACCGTGCCCGGGCCGGCAAGCGCGGGGTGCTGTCGCCTCTCGCGCTCGGCGGCCTGGTCGCGCTGGCGCTCGCGCTGCTCTCGGCCGTTCCCCTGCCCTCCGCCCTGCTCGGGCTGCTCTCACCCCTGGCCGACGGGGTCCAGCAAGGCTTCGCCCGCGCCGCGGGGCAAGACGCCGGCTTCGCGCCCTGGTCCCTCGACGCGGTGTCGTCCTTGCGCTTGGCCCGTCGGCTCGCCATCTACGCCCTGGTCTTCCTGCTGGCCGTGCCGCTGGGGCGCCGACCCGACACGCTGCGGCACGTGCTGCGGGCCTTCGGGGTGCTGGCGGCGGCCTTCGCCGGCATCGCGGGCCTCAACGTGCTGGCGGGCGACGGCACCATCCTGGGCCTTTTCCGCCCCCACACGCCCCTGTACGTCGGCGCGTCGACCCTGGTGAATCCCAACCACGCCGCTGCGCTGCTCGGCCTGACGCTGCCCGTGACCGTCGGCCTGTTCGCCACCACCAAGAGCCGCCGCGGCCTGATCGGTTGGGGCGCGAGCGCCCTGGCCCAGCTCGCCCAGTTGTTGCTCACGCCCTCGGGCAACGCGCTCGTGGCCCCGCTCTTCCTGGCCGCCCTCTTCGCCTTCTTCGCGCTGCGCCAGAAGCAGCTCGGCTCCGAGCGCCGCCGGACTCCGCGCTCGGGTCGCGCGGCCCTCCTGATGGGGCTGGCCGTGGTCGTGGGGCTGGTCGTCGTGCAGGCGGCCTACGAGCCCTTCCTGGCGGTCGCCACCGAGGCGCTTCGGTTCGACAAGGTCCGCCTGCTGGGATCCAGCCTCGCGCTCATCCCGCTCTCCCCGTGGGTCGGCGTCGGTCCGGGCGCCTTCCTGTTCGCCCACGGCGCGTTCGGCCCGGCCTCGGGCTTCGCCCTGACGGCGGCCGAGTCGCTGCCGATCCAGGTGCTCCTCGACTTCGGCGTGCCCGCGGGGCTGCTGCTCCTGGCGCTCGGCGCCGCCGGGCTTGTCCAGGTGGCTCGCCGCGCCCACGCCGATCGGCTGCTCACGGGACTGGCGGTCGCGCTGCTCGGCTTCGTGGTGCACGAACTGGCCGACTTCGCCGTCAACCTCCCGGGCCCCGGCGCCGTCTTCTTCGCGCTCTTCGGGCTGGGGGTCGGCGCCGTCGCGCCGGAGACGGGCCGGCTGGCCCTCCGGCGGGTCCGCGTGCGCTGGATGGCCCTGCTCCTGGTGGTCGTCACCGGGCTCGGAGCCCTGGGCGGCTGGCTGGGCGAAGACGTGCTGCCCCGCCGCGCCGGCCTGGCCTGGAGTCCCCGGTCCGGTGAGCCGGCGCCCGTGCCCGCCGACGACCTCGCCGCCGCCGGGCGCTTCTATCCGCTCGACGGGCGTATCTGGATGCGCCTGGGCCTGCAGGCGCAGACCGACAAGCACGACGACCGGGCGCGCGTGTGGCTGGAGTACGCCGCGAAGGTCATGCCGCAGTCGTTCCCCGTGCTCGAAGAGCTGGCCCGCGCGGTGCGCCGCGCCGACCCCGAGCGGCACCAGGCCGTCCTCGGCCAGATCGTCGAGCGCTTCTGGTACCACGGGGGCGGCACCTTCGTGGGCCCGGCGTCCGAGTTCGTGACGGCCGAGGTGCTGCGGTCAAGGCACCTGCGCCTGCACCCGCGCGCCCTGCTCGGCGACGCGCCGGTGCGCCTCCAGGCCTACGTGGGCCAACTCGCCCGCCAGCCCGCCGACGTGCGGCAGTCCGCGCTGCTCGGCGTGCTCGAGGACTACCGCTCCGACCTGCCGACGTTGCTGCTGCTCGAGAGCGTGCTGGCGGCGCCCGCGCTCGAGAACTTGCGCGCGCGTTGGCTGGCGACGCTCTTCGCCGAGCACGACACCGCCCCCGAGACCTGGCTTCACCTGGCCCTCGACGCCCGGAGAAAGGGCACGCTCGAGCGTGCCCATTCGCTGCTGCTTCGCGCCCGAGCGCTCGCGAAGGGGCCCGACGCCCGGATCGACCGCCGCCTGGCCGAGACCTGCCTCGACCTCGGCCTCACCGACGAGGCCGCGGCCGTCGTGGCCGGGTCCCAGGCCGTGCTGCAAGCCGACCACGTGTCGTACACGCTGCTGAAGGCCCGGCTCTCGATCGCGCAGGGCCGCCCCGAGGCCGCGCTCGCGATCCTCGAGCACCTGCAGGTCGACGTCCCCCGCGACCAAACGGTGCTCGGCGCCAGGGCCCGCCTGCTCGTCACGCTGGGGCGCACCAACGACGCGGCCACGGCCTACGAGCAGCTCTTCCAGGCCTCCGGCGACCCGCGCTACCGGACGCGGGCCGAGCAGCTCCGCGGTTCGTTGGCGCCCACACGGTAGCTCAGGCGAAGACTCCGGAGCGGGTGGCGATCAGCCCCGCTGATCCCCGACCCAACCCGGACTTTTGTGTACGACTTCTCGTCACGAGGCGACGATAGCGGTCGAGCGCGTGATTGGGAGGCCGGCCGATCGGCACGCTCGACGCGCTCTCGTTCGTGCATGCGGTGACGATCGCCGACGTCGTCGCCGGCCAGAAAGTCGTGACGAACCCGTGGCGAGCCTCGTCGTTCGCCGACTTCCCGTCTTCGCTACGGGTGCGCAGCGGAGTCCTCGTCGACGCCGTTGCTCCACAGCTCGGCTTCGGACAAGTCGAGGTC
This sequence comes from uncultured Myxococcales bacterium, assembly GCA_964494475.1. GTDB lineage: Bacteria > Myxococcota_A > UBA9042 > CAZBRS01 > CAZBRS01 > CAZBRS01. The sequence goes on from CAZBRS010000046.1 coordinate 34,292, forward strand.
GTCGTTCCACGATACGCCGTAGCCGCCCGGATCGACCCGAACGGACCGAAAGAACGCCGGCGAACGGAGCAGGGCGAAAGCGGGTAGGCGCAGAAGCGGCGCGCAGTCGTAGCGCTTGGTGAGGCCGTTCTCGAACGACACGACCAGAGCCTGCGGTGGGAGAGCAGCGACCGAGCGGATGCGCGGGTAGCCTTCCATCGACTACTCCAGGCCGGGCAGTTGGCGGAACTGCTGCGTGTCCCACATCTCGAGCAACTGCGCCGAAATGGGAGCGGCCCACTCGCGCACGAGCTTCTCGGCTCGCGGGGGAAGGTCGCCTTCGAGCAGCTCGAGAGACTCTATCGCGAACACGCCGTTGTGCTCGCCATAGAGCGCGTGGAAGTGCGGAACTCCGTGCTCGCTCTGCGAGAAGTACATCTTGATGAGGATGCCATAGAAGCGGGCGATGACGGGCATTCGGGCACTCCGCGCAAGGGCCTCCCGAAGCTTACCAATGCGCGTGCTCAAGATCCACAGCGCTGAAACTGCGCGCGCTGTTCTCGCTGAACGGCCTCTCGACTACCCCCGGCCATATTCGGTTTCACGAGGCGAAGGGCCGTTGGAATGTCTCATGCGCGAAAGACCTCACGGGCTTCCGACCCGAACGGCCCTTGCCTTATCGAGTCCAGAGAGGCTACGTACAATCCCATGATGCCACGACGGAGCTTGCCATGCCCGACGTCGACACCCTGCCTATCCCCTTCGAAGCGTACAACGGAAACGAACCGTACGTGTTCGTCAGTTACGCCCACAAGGACAGCGCGCTCGTGTTCCCGGAGATCAAGCGCTTGTACGAGGCGGGCTACCGCGTCTGGTACGACGAAGGGATCGATCCAGGCAATGAGTGGCCGGAGGAGGTGGGCAACGCTTTAGCTGGCTGCGCTCAATTCCTGGTCTTCATCACGCCCCGCGCGGTCGCCTCGCGCAACGTCCGCAGCGAGATCGGGTTCGCCATCGACAAGGATAAACCGTTCTTGGCGGTGCACTTGGAGGAAACGCAGCTTCCGCACGGGATGGCGCTTCGAATGGGCGACATCCAGGCCATCCTGCGCTTCCGCATGGCGGAAAAACTGTATTTGCGGAAAATGGGCCAGAGCCTGCCGACGGTCGTCCGCCGGACCGAGCCCATGGTCCAATCGGCTGCGTCTCCCGTCGTCGTTTCATCCCAGCTCGCCCCCAGGCCCGAATCGAAGCCGCTTCCGGCACCCCAGGATCTGGGCACGACGGTCGTGCGCATTCCGGCAGGAGAGTTCCTGATGGGCGCGCCGGACTCGGATCCGGAAGCGTCCGATGACGAGAAACCAGCGCACCGAGTAGTTATCACGCGGCCCTACGAGATCCAGTCCACCGTCGCAACGTTGGCCCAGTACCTCGCGCTGATGGGAGAGAACCCATGTCCTTACTCGGACCCGGAACTTCCGGTGACCTGTGACTGGTTTAGTGCGATTCGGTACTGCAACGCCCTGTCGCGTAGTCTAGGCCTCGAGGAGGCCTATGTTGTGAAGGGCACGGCGGCGGGATGGAAAGCAAAGAGCAAGGGGCTGCACAGCACGGGGTTTCGCCTGCCTACCGAGGCCGAATGGGAATACGCCTGCCGGGCCGGAACCACCGCGCCGCGTTTCGGCGAGTTGGCAGACGTCGCCTGGTTCCTGGACAACAGTTGGCAACACGAGAAGGGGGTCTACGTTCCTTCCTTGGGGAGAGTAGTCGCCAACATGAATCACGACATTCACCCGGCGGCTCGGAAGAGGCCGAACCCCTGGGGGTTGTACGACATGCTGGGAAACGTGCGGGAGTGGTGCTGGGACGCCTATGGTAGGTACAGGCCCGACCCGGCCACCGATCCGGCGGGAGACGCGAAAGGTACCGCGTGGCTGTCTTGGGTCGAGTCGATCAGCGGTGACTTCCGGGTGAACAGAGGCGGGGACTACACGAGCGTAGCCCGGGCCGTGCGATCAAGTGCACGGCTTGGGGAGGTGGGCTGCTCGAACAGGTGCGGGATCCGTCCAGTGCGGTCGTTGACGTAGGATCTTCCCGGCGACAGCCCTGGGCTACCTCAACATCCCTAGCAACTGCCAGTAGTTGGCCTTCGACCGCGGGCGTAGTGTTAGATCTTACGAAGTGGGGTAGTCGGCTTGCTCCTCCTGACGGAGGCGAAGCGTGGCTCGCGACCGCAATGGTGGCCGCTGTGACCACCAACGGCAGCTCGATGCGCCGACCGGCAGCAGTAACTCAAGTCTGTCCCCGAGAACGAAACTTCCTAGAGGCGGAAGCCTCGACGGAGGTGCGGGGGCCGGCTCGAAGGCGAGGCTCTCCCCAACCCCCACCCTGCGCAGGGTGGGGGCGCGCGGCCTGGGTCGCGTCCGGAAGCCGCCCCGTCAGCCGCCCTTCTGCTTCAGCCCCGCCCACACCGCGTCGGGAGTGAAGGGGCTGTTGAACAGGCGCACGCCCACCGCGTCGAAGATGGCGTTGCCGATGGCCGGCAGCGGGCCGTTGATGCCGATCTCGCTGACCGACTTGGCGCCGTAGGGGCCCGAGTCTTCGTAGGTGGGGATCAGCTTGCAGCGGATGCGCGGCGCCTCGCTGGCCGTGGGGATGCGGAAGCGGTCGAAGTTCGCGTTCAGCATGCGGCCCTGGGGGCTGAACACGTAGCGCTCGAGCAGCGCGTAGCTGATGCCGTTCATGACCGCGCCCTCGACCTGCCCCTCGGCCAGCTTGGGGTGGATGGCCGTGCCGCAGTCGACCGTGGCCACGTAGTCGAGCACGCGCACGCGGCCCGTCAACGTGTCGACCTCGACCTCGGCGAAGTGCGCCGAGAAGGGCGGCGGGCTCTTGTGCGTGACGTGCGAGCCCGTGGCCGCGATCTGGAACTGGTCGCGCTCGTACAGGCTCGAGAGCGCGATCTGCTGGAAGGTGACCTTGCGGCCGTCGGGGGCCTCGACCTGCTTGAGGCCGAGCGTGAGGGCCTCGGCGGGCACGCCCAGCATCTGCCCGCCCACCTTCAGGATCTGCTCTACCACCTTCTGGCACGCGTTGATGACGGCCCCGCCCGACAGGTAGGTGGTGCTGGAGGCGTAGGCCCCCACGTCGAAGGGCGTGTGGTCGGTGTCGGAGCTGAAGACGATCACGTCGTCGACGTCGACGTGCAGCGTCTCGGCCGCGATCTGGGCCAGCACGGTGTCGCTGCCCGTGCCGAGGTCGGTGGCGCCGATGGCCAGGTTGAACGAGCCGTCGTCGTTCATCTTGACCCAGGCCGAGCCCATGTCGATCTCGGGGATCGACGAGCCCTGCATGAGCGCGCACATGCCCACCCCGCGCCGGAAGCGCCCGGCGTCCTTCGCCCGCGCGCGCTTGCCGGCCCAGTCGAACAGGCCCGCGCCCTCGGTCAGGCACTGGTCGAGGCCGCACGAGCCGATGGTCATCTCGACGCCGGGCTTGCCCTCGCCGAGCGCCGCGAACACCGGCGAGCCCTCGCCGCCACGGATGTGGTTCTTGCGGCGCACCTCGAGCGGGTCGAGGCCCAGCTTGGCGCAGGCGTCGTCGATGGTGCACTCGATGGCGAAGGCGCCCTGGGTGGCCCCGTAGCCGCGGTAGGCCCCGCCCACGGGCAGGTTGGTGTAGGCCGTCGAGCCGTCGAAGCGCACGTTGGGCCAACGATACAACGGCAAGACCTTGCTGCCCGTGTTGCACATGACCGTGAGGCCGTGCGAGCCGTAGGCGCCCGTGTTCATGATGGCCTTCAGGTCGACCGCCGTGAGCGTGCCGTCGGCCGCGAGCCCCACGCGCGTGTAGAGCACCATGGGGTGGCGCGTGCGGCTCGAGATCAGCTCCTCCTCGCGGGTGTACTCGAGCTTGACGGGCCGGCCGGTGGCCAGGGCCAACGCGCCCACCAGGTCCTCGATGAGCACCTCTTGCTTGGCGCCGAAGCCGCCGCCGATGCGCGGCTTGATCACGTGGATCTGCTTGACGGGGATGCCCAGCGCCTGGGCCACGATGCGCCGCACGTGGAAGGGCACCTGGGTGCTGGTGCGGATCGTCAGGCGCCCGTAGGGATCGAGCCAGGCGATGGCGACGTGCGGCTCGAGGGGACAGTGCTGGCCGTAGTGCGTCTCGTAGCGCCCGCCCGCGACCGCCGCGGCCTCGCCCAACGCCAGGTCGACCTCGCCCACCTCGAAGTCGACGTGGGCGCACAGGTTGCGCGTGGGGTCGTAGGGCACGGGGATGGGCATGACGGCGTCGGGCTCGTCGTGGATCACGGGCGCGCCGGGCTCGAGGGCGGCCTCGGGGGCGAACACGGCGGGCAGATCGCGGTACGTGACCTTGATGAGCCCCAGGGCGGCCTCGGCGATCTCGCGGGTCTCGGCCGCCACGGCGGCCACGCGGTCGCCCACGAAGCGCACCTTGTGGTCGAGGATGGCGGTGTCGTAGGGCGACGGCTCGGGCCAGCCCTGCCCCGCCGTGGTGTGCAGGTGGCGCGGCACGTCGTGGTGGGTGAGCACGGCGACCACGCCCGGCAGCGCGCGGGCGGCCGTGGCGTCGATCGACTCGATGACCGCGTGGGCCTTCGGGCTCCACAGCACCTTGGCCACCAGCAGGCCGGGCAGATCGACGTCGTCGGTGAACAGGGGCTTGCCGGTGGCCAGCGCCATCCCGTCGACCTTCTCGACCGCGTGCCCGACCACGGCGAAGTCGCGAGGCTCAAGCGACATGGACGTCCCTCCTTCGCGCGGCCGCGAGCTGGATGCCTTCGACGATCTTGGTGTAGCCGGTGCAGCGGCACAGGTTGCCGTCGAGCGCGCGCCGGATGGCGTCTTCGTCGGGCGCGGGCTCGCGCTCGAGCAGCGCGTGGGCCGACAGGATCACGCCCGGCGTGCAGAAGCCGCACTGCACGGCGCCCACCTCGACCAGGGCCCGCGCCAGGTCGTCGGGCACGCCCTCGACCGTGGTGACGCGCGACCCGGCCACCGCGGCCGTGAACAGCAGGCACGAGGCCTTGGGCACGCCGTCGACCAGCACGGTGCAGGCGCCGCAGGAGCCGGTCTCGCAGCCGCGCTTCACGCCCCACACGCGGTGCGCGCGCAGGGTGTCGAGCAGGCGCTCGTCGGGGGCCGCGTCCCACGTGCGCGGGACGCCGTTGACGGTCAGGGTGACGTTCATGAGCGCACCTCGTCGAGCGAGCGGACGGCCTCGAGCAACAGGCCCGTGGCCACGTCGAGGCGGTACTCGGGGGAATACGGCAGCGCCGCCTGCAGCGCAGGCAGATCGGCGCGGATGATCGAGGAGAGGGCCTCGGCGGTCACCGGGCCCGGCGGCGCCGAGAGGCGCGCCTCGAGCCCCGGGAGACGCCGCGGCACGGTCGACAGCGCGCCCACCACGGCCCGCACGCCCTCGGGCCGGCGGGCCAGGCAGAGCGTGACGATCGAGTACTCGGACTCGGCCGACGAGAAGCGCTCGTAGACGACGCGCGAGACCCCCAACGGCACCTCGATGGCCACCAGCAGCTCGTCGGGGCGGAGCACGCTGCGCGGGTGCGCGGCGTAGAATTCGTCGGCCGTGAGCACGCGCTCGCCCTCGCTCCGCCGAAGGACGAAGCGCGCGCCGAGCGCGAGGAGGACCACCGGCAGCTCGCTCCACGCGAACACCTGGAAGGCGTTGCCCCCGGCCGTGATCATGCGGCGCAGCAGCGTGCTGCCGAGCCGACGCGTCACGGCCCGGAACACGCCGTCGCCGGTTGCGCCGACACCCCCCGAGGGGAAGGCGGCGTTCAGCCCCTCGTGCGCCTCGAGCGCCGCGAGCGGCACCATGGCCCCGATGCGCGCGCGTTGGCCGTCGAGCTCGATGCCGTCGAGCCCGAGCCCGCCGAGCCCCATCAGGAAGCGCTTGCGCAGCCCCGCGATGTGACCGATCGACGTCGAGCCCGCCACGGGGGCCACGTCGCCCCGCTTCAGCGCGAGGATCGACAGCGCCTCGTCGAGCGTCTTGGGTGTGAAGAAGGCTTCGACCTTGCTCATGGTCCTCCTGCTCGGCAGGCTCGGGGCCTGCCCTCCCTGCGTCACCCGCCGCCCACCGGCAAGTACAGCGTCACCTTCGAGCCATCGGCCGGCACCGCGGCCTGCGTGACCGCCGTGCCGTCGATCAGGATCTGGATGCGCTTCGCCTCGTCGGCCGAGTACCCGGCCAGCACCAGCACCTCGGCCACCGTGGCGGGCTCGGGCGCCTCGACCGTCCAGCGCCGGGCGCCCGTGGGCCGCCGGAGCAGCCCCACGATGTCGAGCAGCACGGCCTTCATGGACGGCCTACCGGCCACCGGTTGGCTTTTTCGATCATGCGCCGCGAGGCCCTGGCCGCGCGCTCCATGACCGGACCCAGGTCGACGGTGGTCAGGCGCCCGTCGCGCACCACGAAGCGGCCGGCCACGAGCGTGCCGTCGGCCGTCTGGTTGCGCCCGCAGAACAAGAGCGCCGCCACCGGATCGGACATGGCGCCGGTGTACGACACGTCGTCGACGCGCCACCACGTGAGGTCGGCGGGCCCGCCCTCGACGATGGCGCCGCACTCGGGGAAGCCCAGGATGTCGGCGCCGTGGCGCGTGGCCATCTCGAGCACGCGGCTGGCCGGCATGGCGTCGACCGTCGTGCCCACGCGGTGCACCAGCAGCGCCATCTGCAGCTCGCGCAGCATGTTCGACGCGTCGTTCGAGGCCGAGCCGTCGACCGCCAGCCCCACCGGCACGCCCGCCTTCAAGAGCGCGGGCACGCGCGCGATGCCCGACCCGAGGCGCAGGTTCGAGACCGGGCAGTGCGCGATGCCCGTGCCCGTGCGGCCGAGCAGTGCGATCTCGGCGTCGTCGAAGACCACGCCGTGGGCGTACCACACGTCGGGGCCCAGCCACTCGAGGCGCTCCATGAGCGCCAGGGGCTTGGCCCCGTAGTGCTCGAGGCAATAGGCCTCCTCGTCGTGGGTCTCGGCCAGGTGCGTGTGCAGGCGCAACCCGTGCTGGCGGGCGTAACGCGCCGTGTCGAGCATGAGCTGCTCGCTGACCGAAAAGGGCGAGCACGGAGCGAGGGCCACGCGGCAGCGCGAGCCGGGGGCCGGGTCGTGATGCCGCACCACCACGCGATCGTAGTCGGCCAGGATGGCCTCCTCGGACTGCACCACGTCGTCGGGGGGCAGCCCCCCCTTCGACCGGCCCCGGCTCATGGAGCCCCGCGTGACCGCGAAGCGCAGCCCCACGTCGCGCGCGGCCTGCACCGTGGCGTCGAGGATCTCGTCACCCTGGCTGGACGGGAACAGGTAGAAGTGATCGGCCGAGAGCGTGCAGCCGGTGAGGGCCAACTCGGAGAGCCCGATCACCGCCGAGTCGTAGGCGGCCTGCACGTCGAGGTAACGCCAGATCTCGTAGAGCCCCACCAGCCAGTCGAAGAGCTTGGCGTCCTGCACGAAGGGCACGGCGCGCGTGAGCGTCTGGTACAGGTGGTGGTGGCAGTTCACGAGGCCGGGCAGAATGACGCGCTCGCGGCCGTCGATCACGTCGTCGCCGGCCTCGGGAGCGATGCCGCGCGCGATACGCGTGACGCGCTCGCCCTCGATCAACACGTCGACGCCCGAGAGCACCCGCCGCGCCGCGTCCATGGTGACGACGGCGCGCGCGTCACGAAGGAGGATTCGGCCCATCACTCGCCTCTCGATCGGGAACGGTCTCTCGCGCGCGACTATCGGGAGCGCGCCCGGCGTGGGCTCCGGGCGCCCACGCCGAAAACAACAACAAAACCGTCATCATCGGGCGGTTCAACGCTCGATGATGACGGTTTTCCCCATACCTCCGCCGACGCACAGCGACGCCGCGC
>CAZBRS010000047.1:0-17578 GCA_964494475.1 uncultured Myxococcales bacterium
AGATGCTCCAGGCCGGGCGCGGGGAAGGGCTTCACGAACTCGCGCACTTCGGCCGCGATGGCGTCGAGGGCGGCCTCGTTGCCCACGGCCTGCGCCACGCGATCGAAGAAGCCGGCCACCACGGCCATTTCGGCCTCCTTCATGCCGCGGCTCGTGAGCGCGGGGGTGCCCAACCGCACGCCGCTGGGGTCGAAGGGCTTGCGCGGGTCGAAGGGGATCGAGTTCGAGTTGGTGACGATGCCCGCGCGGTTCAGCGCCTGGGCCAGGGCGCGGCCGGGCACGCCGCGGCTCATGGTGTCGATGAGCAGCAGGTGGTTGTCGGTGCCCCCCGAGACGAGGCGGAAGCCCCTGGCGGCCAGTTCTTCGCCCAGGCGCTTCGCGTTGCGCACAATCTGGTGCGCGTAGGCCTTGAACTCGTCGGTGGAGGCCTCCTTGAGCGCCACGGCGATGCCGGCGGTCGTGTGGTTGTGGGGCCCGCCCTGCAGGCCGGGGAAGACCGCGCGGTTCACGTCCTTGGCGCGGGCCTCCTTGAACAGCAGCATGCCGCCGCGCGGCCCGCGGAGCGTCTTGTGGGTGGTGGTCGAGATCACGTCGGCGTACGGCACGGGGCTGGGGTGCGCGCCGCCAGCGACCAGGCCCGCGATGTGGGCCATGTCGACCAGCAGCACGGCCCCCACCTCGTCGGCGATGGCGCGGAAGGCCGCGAAGTCGATGACGCGCGGGTAGGCGGTGGCGCCGGCGATGAGCAGCTTGGGCCTCGCCTCGCGCGCCTTGTCGCGCAGCGCGTCGTAGTCGATGAGGTGCGTCTCGGGGTGCACGGAGTACTGCACCGAGTTGAAGTACGAGCCGGTGATGCTCACGTTCCAGCCGTGGGTCAGGTGGCCGCCGTGGGGCAACGCCATGCCCATGACGGTGTCGCCGGGCTTCAGGAAGGCGAAGTACACGGCCAGGTTGGCGGGCGAGCCGGAGTAGGGCTGCACGTTGGCCCCGTCGGCGCCGAACAGGGCCTTGGCGCGCTCGATGGCCAGCCGCTCGAGCACGTCGACGTTCTCCTGGCCTTCGTAGTAGCGCTTGCCGGCGTAGCCCTCGCTGTACTTGTTGGTGAAAACCGAGCCCGTGGCCTCGAGCACGGCGCGCGAGACGTAGTTCTCGGAGGCGATGAGCCGGATCTTGTCGAACTGGCGCCGTTCCTCGCTGCGGATGAGCTCGAAGACCTCCGGGTCGGTGTGCTTGAGATCGGTCATGGCGTCCCTCCTCGCTGGACGGACCAAAATATAGTGGAGGAAAACGACCGTGGAAAGCGCGAACGCGTCGCGGGTGTATTTGAATTGGAAGGGCGCTTCCATTATACTGCGCCCGGATTTTCGTGGAGGACCTCATGAAGCTCGTCGTCCGCCTGGCTGCTCTGCTCTCCATCGCGCTCCTCGGGCTGGCCGGGTGCGCCGCGTCGTCCGAGGCCGGAGGTTGCAGCGTCGACACCGACTGCGACGCCGGAAAGATCTGCCTGAGCAGCGCCTGCGCGACCCAGGGCTGCGACGGCCCCGGCGACTGCTATCAGGGCCAGACCTGCGTCGACGTCGACGGCGACGGCGCCAAGGAGTGCACCGCCAACGACTGCCAGACGGACGCCGACTGCGTCGAGAAGGCCACGGCGCAGGGCGTCTCGATGTACTGCAAGCTGGGTGCTTGCCTGATCAAGCAGACCGTGGATCCCGACGTCGTCGACGATGGAGCGGTCGACAAGGACGTGCCCGACGAGACCCTCGACGTGGGGCCCGACACGATCCCGACCGAGGGCGCCATCTGCAAGGCGTGCACCAAGGACGACGACTGCGGCACCTCGATCTGCTCCACGTTGCCCGAGGGCGAGTACTGCCTCCCGACCTGCGCCACGAACGCCGACTGCCCCGGCGGGTTCCTCTGCCTCGAGCTCACGACCCAGGGCAAGCAGTGCGTACCGGGCCTCTACAACAAGTGCGCCGACTGCCTGGTCACGCCGTGCGCCGCCGGCCAGTACTGCGACCAGATCGCGGGCACGTGCAAGGCCGAAAAGGCCGAGTGCGCCGCCTGCATCCAGGACGACGAGTGCGGCCAGGGCTCGCGCTGCCTCAAGCTGTCGTCGGGCCAGAAGGCCTGCGTGCCCGAGTGTGGCGCGGGCGACACCTGCCCCGAGAAGTCGTCGTGCCAGACGCTCACCAACCAGCAGGGCACCGAGGGAGTGAAGGCCTGCGCGCCCCAGGGCAGCGCCTGCTGCTTCGGCGCCTCGTGCCAGGTGGTCGACTGCTCGGCCGAGCCCATCAACAAGTACGTGGGGCCCCTCGGCAATTGCGTGCAGTGCCTGCAGGACGCGAACTGCCCCCTCGACGCACCCAAGTGCAGCAACAACCAGTGCTCGTCGCCCTCGTGCTCGGCGCCCACGCCCATCGCGTGCGCCCAGGGCTGCTGCGAGTGCACCAACAACTCGCACTGCACCAACGCCGCCAAGCCCACCTGCGACGTGGGTTCGGGCGTCTGCGTCGAGGGCAGCGGCGAATGCGGTTGCGTGGCCCCCTACCCGGGCTGCATCACGGTCGAGGGCCAGGTCATGTGCGTCGAGTGCACCGACGACAGCATGTGCACGAACGGTTGCACCTGCGACACGGCGCAGTACGTGTGCGCCAACGCCGACGGCGGCTACTGCCAGCAGGGCCTCACCGGCTGCACCGGCGACTGCCAGTCGTCGGGCTGCGTCGACACCACGGGCTCGTACCCGAACCTGGCGTGCGATCCCGCGTCGGGCTGCTGCTTCGACGGGGGCGGCGGCTGCGACAACACGACGGCCTTCTGCGTGCAGCCCAATCAGGAGTGCAAGTCCATCATGGACATCTTCGGCGGCGGCATGGGCGGCATCCCCGGGATGCCCGGCGGCACCATGCCCGGGCTCGGGTTCTGCAACTGCTCGGGCGATCTCGCGACGCAGATGGGCTGCCTGATGGGCGGTCTCGGGGGCGGGCTCATCCCCGCCGATCCCAGCGCCGTGTGTTGCCCGAGCCCGATGCTGTGCCTCGACGCGGCCAAGGTCCTCGAGTTGATCGCTGGCGCGGGCGGCGGCGGCGGCGGCGCGATCCCGCTGGACATCAGCCTGTGCGTCGATCCGATCAAGATGCTCTCGAACCTCGGCCTCTAAAACACGCAAAAATGTCGATTCTGAAGCCGGTGGCATGCTCCCTGGCGGCCGCCGCCTGCTTGTTCTCCTGCGGTTCCGCTGACACGCCGTCGCTCGTGTCCCTCGAGCGGCAGCGCGTGCTCAGCCTGGTCAGCCGCGCCGTGGGCGAGCCCCCGGCCGCCGACGTGCCGCTTCGCGTGCGCTGGAACCCGGCCCCCTGCGACTGCGCGGCGTTCGAGACCCTGGTCGACGGCGAGTGGTTGCGGGCCGAGGTCAACGGCACGACCCCGGAGGCCGACGCCGTGCTCGCGCCCTACGAGGCGACGCCCGACGCGCCCCCCTGGGAGTGGTCGGCCGCCGGACGCATCAAGCCCGGCAAGGTCGTGTCGTGCGGCAAGGGTCAGAGCGCGCTTGTGGTCGAGGTGCGCTGGCTGGGACAGGGCGACCCGCCGCCCCTACCGTAGGTCCGACGAACTCTTCGTTCTCTCGATCAGTCTTCGATCGTCGCCTGGCGCTGCAGGTAGGCCTCGAGGTGATGGGCCTCGTTCGCCAGCAGGTCTCCGAACGCCACGCCCACGCCCGCTCGCAGCCCCAGCGCCTGGGCGCGCGCCGCCTCGACCACGTGGACGACCCGCCCCTCGACGCGGAGGGGGGGCTGGTTGCCCGGCAGGTGCAGTCGGAACGCGAACGGCATCCCGGGGTCGAAGGCGCTGGGCGTCTCGACGAACGCGCCGCCGCGGCTCACGTTCGACGCGCGCAGGTTTCCGAGCGCTCCCGGCCCGCTCTGCGACACGCGCAAGGCCTCCGGGTAGCGTCGGCCCTGGCGGCGCTCGTCGACGGCCAGGCGCTCTTCGGCCATGGTCCGCAACTCGGGGCTCTCGCTGATCACGATGACCGTGAGCGCCACCGGGCCGCCCGGGCCGGGGGCGCCCCGGCCGGCCCAGGGACCGAGCGGGGCCACGCGCTCCACGGCCGCGCGGGCCCGGATGGGCACCGACCCGTTCTCGATCTCGAGGTTCAACGTGCTGTGAAGGGCGAAACGCGCGAAGGTCTCGATGACCAGCCGCCCTGGCAGCACGCGGGTCACGCGACCCTCGTTGTCCAGGTGCTTGGGCCCGAAGCGAACATGGAGCGCGGTGGACGAGGTCATCATGGTCTGTCTCTCCTAGCCTCTGCTATACTGAACCAAATTCCTTGAAAACGGTCGGCTCCGCTCTAGAATGGGGCGACGAACCGGTTGCGGGCGGCGGGTGAAGACGTGTCCCAAGTGCTTCCAGGAAAACCTCGACGACTCGCGGTTCTGCAAACATTGCGGCACGGGCCTCTCTTCGATTGAAGGCGACAAGGCCGGCGACCCCCTGGTCGGCAAGATCCTCGCCGGCAACTTCGCGGTCAAGCGCAAAGTGGCCGTGGGCGGCATGGGCAGCATCTACGAGGCCGAGCAGGTCTCTCTCCAGAAGCGCGTGTGCATCAAGGTACTGCACAAGCACCTGTTGCGCGACAATACGATCATCAAGCGCTTCCACCGCGAGGCGCGAGCGGCCTCCAAGCTGAAGCACGCCAACTGCATCAACGTCATCGACTTCGGGCAGGCCGACAACGGCGTGCTGTACCTGGCCATGGATTACATCGAGGGCAGGGACCTCGCCGACACCCTCGCAAAGGATCACCCCCTCAGCGCCGAGCGCGTGCTGCACATCATGAAGCAGGTCGCGAGCGCGCTCGACGAAGCCCACGCGAACGGCATCATCCACCGTGATCTGAAGCCCGAGAACATCATGGTCGAGCAGCGCCGCCAGACGGCCGACCACGTGATCGTGCTCGACTTCGGCATCGCCAAGATCAAGGAGCCCGGGCGCGAAGATCGCGAGACGTTCCAGACCATGGCCGGCGTGGTGTGCGGCACCCCCGAGTACATGTCGCCCGAGCAGATCCGGGGCGAAGAGCTCGACGCTCGAACCGACATCTACTCGTTCGGCGTCATCATGTGGCAGCTGTTCACGAATCGGCTGCCGTTCATGGGGGCCACGCCCATCGCGACGGTCACCAAGCACCTGACCGAGCGTCCCGAGCCGCCGTCGAAGTACGCGCCCGACATCCCGGCGCCCATCGAGGCGTACATCCTCAAGATGATGAGCAAGGTCCGCACCGAACGGCCCGCGACGGCGCTCGAGATCAAGGAGCGCCTCGAAGAGCTCGAGGCCGCGCTCAAGAATCGCGGCGGGCCCACGACCATTCGCCCGTCGGTGTACGATCCCGATCTCGACGCCACCATGATCGACGTGGGCCCGCCGCGCATGAGCGACCAATCCCGGCAGGCCATCGCGGGCATGTCGTTGCCCGACGACGGGCGAGCGCCGGCCCGGGCTGCCGAACCGGCGGCGGCCCCCTCGGGCGGGCCCGCGAAGGCGTCGGCGGCCGCGCCCCGCCCCGAGCAGGCCCGCAAGGCTCCGCAGCCGGGCGCGCGCACCGCAGCCCCGTCCGCGGGCGCTGGCCCGCAGCGGCCCATCCACGATCCGCTCCAGCGCGCCATGAGTTCGCTCGACCAGACGGTCGACGACCTGCCCGACGACGACCTGCGGCCGCGCCGTTCCGGTCGCATGGGGCTCTGGATCGGGCTGGCGGTGCTCGTGATCGCGGCCGTGGCGGTGGCGGCCTACGTGCTTCGGCCAGCGAAGGCGCCCGAGCCCGCGACGCCTCCCGCTGCGGTCGCCACGGCGCCTGCCGCCGACGCCGCGCCGACCGCCGAGCGCGACGTGGTCGAGGCGCCCGACACGCGCGGCGACGCGGCCTCGGCCGACGCCGCCAAGCCGACCGACGTCGCCGCCGCGGCGCCGACCGCGCCCGACGCCTCGGTGCCGTCCGTCGCGCCCGTCGCCCCCGCGAAGCCCGACGAGCCGCCCATGCGCGTGGTGCGGCTGGATCCCGAGCCCGACGCCCCCAAGGTGGCCGCCCCGAAGAAGGCCGCCGGCGGCACCGAGGGCAAAGCCAAGGACTACGAGAAGATGGGCGACAAGGCCTTCAGCAGCGGCAACTACGCCGAGGCCAAGGCCTACTTCAACCTGGCGCTCAAGTACTCGAGCAGCGCCACGCTCCACAAGAAGATCGGCTACTGCTACAAGAACCTGGGGCGCCTCGACGACGCGCGCCAGTCGTTCCGCCAGTACCTGCTGGGGCTGCCCGCCGACAAGCGGGCCGTCGAGGAGCAAATCCTCAAAGGTCAGGGCTTGCTCTGACCGGCTCGCCCGATCAGAGGGGCGCGCGGTAGTAGACCTCGCCGATGGCGTTCAGGACGTAGGCCGAGCCGTCGTCGAACGACCACACGCGCCGCAGGCCCAGTTCGGTCGGCAGGTTGGTCGTGTCGACGTCGATCGGCATCCCGTTCGAGAGGCCGAACATGGTGCCGCTCTCGCCCACGGCCAGCACGTCGCCGCCCGGCATGCCGTGCACGTCGAAGAACGCGTTGATGCCCGACGACAACGGCGGCCCGAACACGGTCGGCGCGTCGGCTGCGTTGAGGCGGAGGAGTTGGGTGGGCTTGCCCGCCAGGTAGAGGTAGACGTCGTCGACGGCGAACGTGCGCTCGATGACCTGGTCGGTCGCGATGTCGGTCGCCTTGAGCAATCCGTCGACGGGGTCGGCCCGGTCGGCCGGGGCGTTCGAGAGCAGGACGACCCGCGAGGACGAGGACATCCAGGCGCGGGTGCCCGCTCCGGAGACCGAATGCCAGTTGTCCTTGCCCGTGGTGTTCAAGCGGGTCGGGTTCTTGCCGTCGGCGTCGAGTCGCACGTAGGCGCCGTCGTCTCCCACGGCCCAGAGGACGCCGGTCCCGTCGCCCCAAAGGTCGTTCCAGTCGCCGGCGTCCTTGTCGGGGACCAGGTCGCCCGGGTTCCAGAGCGAGGGCTTGCCGCGACGAAGCACGTTCCCGTGGCCCGCGAACCAGAACGTCTTGCCGTCGGCCGTCCAGATCGCGCGGTACGCGAGCGGGGTGGTCGTTCCGGGGAGGATCGACGTGTCGCCGAACTCCACCGGGGCCCCACCGACCATGCGCGCGAAATGACCCGCGTCGGTCACGAACGCGAGGGTGCGCACGTCGTTGGACACGTAGCCCCACCAGTCCGTGATGGCCTCGCCGGCCTCGATCGGGATCTGGACCGGTCTCCAGCCCGACGCGGGAGGAACGTCGGCGGGAACGTCGGCGCCGTCGGCGGGGGTATCGGCAACCGCGGCCGCGTCGGTCAGCCACGGATCGACCGCCGCGGTCTCGAGGCAACCGATCGGGGCCATCAGGAACCAGGTCGCGAGGAGGAGCGTTCTCGAACGGGCCATGCTCGGCTCCGGCAGGTTGGCCGGCCACGAGGATAGCGCCCCCGGACCGGGAATCAAATACGGTGGTTCCAAAGGAATGGACTTGAAACGGAACTTGGGGGGCCGATAAGATACCGCGACCGCTGGAGGAGGGTGCATGCGCTCGCTGTCCGTCGTCGCGTCGTTCGTCGCGTTGGTGCTCGTGGGGTGCCACTACACGCCCGTCCAGGTGGCGTCGAGCCTCACGCCCGTCAACTCCATCCGCAAGTACGAGATCCTGCCACGGGTCTCGGGCGAGGCGTGCACGTTCAAGCTGTTCTACGTCATCCCGTTCGGCCAGGACGACCGCCTGGCCGAGGCGCTGCACGACGCGGTGCCGCTCGGGCTCGACTACGACGACCTCATCGGGGTCACGGTCGAGGAGAAGACCACGATCTACGTCATCGGGCACGAGCACTGCGTCCTCGTGGCCGGGTACCCCATCCGGTACGCCGATTCGGCGGGGAAGGGCGGCATCTTCTCGCACGAAAAGAACCCGCGCGTCGCGGCGGCCCGGCCCGAACCCGCGCCCGCTCCCGCCCCGGCGTTCGTGACGCCGGCGCCGGTCGTCGCCGCGCCGGTCTACGAGCCCGAGCCGACCCCGGCGCCCGCCCCGACCCCGGCGCCCACGCCGAAGCCCGTCGTCGCGGCGCCCCGGACGACCGCGCGGCCGTCGGCGCCTCCGCCCGCTCCCGCCCCCGTGCCCGCGCCAACCCCCGTCGTGGTGCCCGCGCCCGCACCCGCACCTGCGGCGCCTACGGTGAGCTCGCCCATGGTCTCGGCGGGCGAGAGCCCCTTCAAGACCGGGCCCGACGGCCAGCAGACGCTCGACTGCGGCGTGATGTGCAAGAACTACACGGCGCCCCTGCGCAACCAGAGCAGCGTGGTGCAGGGCATCATCTTCCAGAAGTGCGTCGACAAGTGCAACGGGGGCAACATGGCCTTCATCGAGTGCGCCCTCGACGCTCGGAGCACGACCGACGTCACGCGCTGCAACGCGCTCTGATCCGCCTCGACGTACCGGATGCGCGTCATCTCGGGAAGCTTCCGCGGCCACCGCTTGAAGGCCCCTCCAGGTCGTGACGTGCGGCCCACCCTCGACCGGGTCCGCGAGTCCATCTTCAACCTGCCGCTGGTCCGGCCTTCGGGCGCCCGCGTGCTCGATTTGTTCGCGGGCACCGGCGCGCTGGGCATCGAGGCGCTCTCCCGTGGGGCGCTCCACGTCACCTTCGTCGAGCGCGATCCGCGCGCCACGAAGGTCATCGAAGAGAACCTGGCCCACGTGCGCGCCGAGCCTGCCTCCTGGCGGTTGCTCCGTATGCCCGTGGTCCGCGCGTTCGACGCGGTGGTGCCCCCCTTCGACCTGGTGCTGGCCGACCCGCCCTACCGGCTCGGCCTGGCCGCCGATCTGCTCGAGCGGCTGGGGGCGCGCCCCGTGCTCCTCGCGACCGAGGCCAAGGTCGTGGTCGAGACCGAGGTTGGGGGCTTGCCTTTCGACGAGAAAAGTGGCTTGGTAGCGATATTCCGTCGTCGATACGGCGAATCGGAGATCACCGTGTGGGCGAAGGAGGGGCATTGAAGCGCGCGATCTACCCGGGCTCGTTCGACCCCATCACCAACGGTCACCTCGATGTCGTGAGCCGCGCCCTCGAGGTCTTCGACTCGCTGGTCGTGGCGGTCGCGGTCAACCCCAAGAAGACCGGCTTCTTCACGTACGACGAGCGCGTCGACCTCATCCGCGAGGTGACCGCCGACCTGGCGCGGGTCGAGGTCGTCACGTTCCAGGGCCTGCTGGTCGACTACTGCCGCGACCACGGCCTCACCAGCGTGATCCGGGGTCTGCGGGCCGTGAGCGACTTCGACTACGAGTTCCAGATGCACACGATGAACAAGCGCTTGAACCCGGCGCTCGACACCTTCTTCATGATGACGAGCGAGGAGTATTTCTACCTGAGCTCGAACCTGGTGCGAGAAGTCTCGGCCTTCGGCGGCGACATCTCGGGCCTGGTCGATCTTCGGGTCGAAGCGCGCATCAAGCGCAAACTCGAGGAGAACCGCGGCCGATGAAGAACCCGCTCCCCGAACGCCTGCGCTCCATCGAGCCCTCGGTCACGCTCGGTCTTTCGGCGCGCGTCAAGGCCATGGCCAACGAGGGCCTCGACGTCGTGAACCTCACGGCCGGCGAGCCCGAGGTCCCGCCTCCCCCCGTCGTGCTCGAGGCTCTTCGCAGCATCGACCCCCTGACCACGACCCGTTACACCGACGCGCGCGGCCTGCTCGACGTGCGCGCCCGCGTCGCCGCCTGGATCCAGCGGGAGGGCGGGGCCACCTACGATCCCGCCGACGTGCTGCTGCTCGACGGCGCCAAGCGCGCGCTCAGCCTGGGCATTCAGTCGATCTGCGACGGCGGCGACGAGATGGTGCTCTTCGCCCCCACCTGGGTCAGCTACGCGCCCATGCTGGCGCTGGCCCGCGCCAAGCCCGTGCTGGTATCGACCGAGCTGTCCGACGGCTTCCGCCCGCGCCTCGACGCCCTCGAGGCCGCCACGACCCCGCGTACGCGCGGCGTCATCCTGAACAGCCCCCAGAACCCCACGGGCATCGTCTACACGAACGCCGAACTCGACGTGCTGGCCGACTACGTGCGCCGGCACGACCTGCTGCTCATCTCGGACGAGATCTACCACCACCTTCAGTTCCGCGAGCCGCGCACCCAGACCATCCTGGCGCGCCACCCCGACCTGGCCGAGCGTACGCTGGTGGTGAACAGCCTGTCGAAGACCTACTCGCTGCCCGGCTGGCGCGTGGGCTTCGCGGCGGGCCCGCGCTGGTGGATCACGCGCATGGCCGATCAGTGGGGACACTCGGGGTCGAACCTGAACGGCCTGATGCAGGCGCTCATCGGCAAGGTGCTCGAGGCGTCGACCGACTTCACCCGCGCGCGCGCGCGCACCTACGCCCAACGCGCCGAGACCTTCGTGCCCCGGCTGGCGGCCCTGTCCGGCGTGCGCGTGCATCCGCCCGAGGGCGCCTTCTACGTCTTTCCCGAGGTGAAGGGGCTGCTGGGGCGCCGACACCGCGGCGAGCCCATCACGACGACCGTGCAATTCGCCGAGAGGCTGCTCGAGGCCGAACGCGTCGCGGTGGTCCCGGGCGACGCCTTCGGCGCACCCGGCTATCTGCGCTTGTCGCTGGCCGTCACCGACGATACGCTGGCCAAGGGGTTCGACCGGTTCGAGCACTTCGTCGAGGAGCTCACATGACGCGCAAGCCGATCGTCGGCGTCATCGGCGCCGGTCAGGCCACGCCCGAAGAGGCCGAGCGAGCCTACCAGATCGGGTACAAGATCGCCCAGAAGGGCGCCGTGTGCGTCACGGGCGGGCTCTGGGGCATCATGGAGGCCGCCTCGCACGGCGCCCACGACGCCGGAGGGCTCGTGATGGGCGTGCTCCCCGGTGCGTTGGCCACCACCGCGAACCCCTACGTCGACCTGCCCATCGTCACCAACATGGGCCACGCCCGCAACGTCATCCTCTGCCACACGGCCGATCTCATCGTGGCCCTGGGCGGACACTACGGCACGCTCTCCGAGATCGCCATCGCCCTCAAGATCGGCAAGAGCGTGGTGGGCTTCGACACTCCCGACGTGCCCGGCATCACGCGCCTCGGCAGCCTCGACGACGTGCTCGCGTACCTCGACGCAGCCTTGTGATGAACCCCGACGCCGCCGACGTCCAGGAGCGCTCCGAGCGCTTCCGCGAGCAGGCTCGGACCTTCGGGCTCGTGTTCCGCTGCGATTCCTGCGTGCACTTCCTGCCACCGGGGCGCGCCTGCTCGCTCGGTTACCCCGCCCACCTGCTGGAGGGCGACCCCGAGGCGTGCTTCACGAGCGAGGGCGCGTGGCGCTTCTGCAAGTACTTCGAGCTCGCGTGACCGGAAGGGCGCGTCAGGCGCCCCAACCGCCGCGCAGCTGCTCGAGCGCGACCAACTGCTCGATGGTGCGCAGCGTCAGGTCGGCGATGGGCAGCTCGCGCAGGTGCGACCACTCGCGGCGCAGCTCACGGGACAGCGCCTCGGGCAGCGTGCGCAGCCAGCCCTCGATGCGCAGGTCGACGAACTCGCGCTTCTCGTCCAGGGTGAGCTCGCGCGCCAGCAGCAGGCGCGTGGCGTCCTCGGAGTCGACCACGGCCTGCAGCGAGGTCCAGCGCTCGCCCGGTCGCTCGGCGGCAAGGTGGGCGAAGGCCACGCTGCCGGTGTCGCGGATCAGCTCTTCCTCGCGCGTGGTCTGGCTCTCGTGCTCCTTGGTCTCGTCCCAGCAGTCCGAGTCCTCGGCCACGTAGCGCAGGAACAGCATGGCGAACAGC
This sequence comes from uncultured Myxococcales bacterium, assembly GCA_964494475.1. Taxonomy (GTDB): domain Bacteria; phylum Myxococcota_A; class UBA9042; order CAZBRS01; family CAZBRS01; genus CAZBRS01. The sequence goes on from CAZBRS010000047.1 coordinate 11,857, forward strand.
CCGGTGGGCGCTTGCAGCTCTTCGCGGGCGCGCACGTCGACCCACAGCGCCGCGGCCGCGCGCAGGCACCGACGCGCGAGCTGGTCGGCCAGGCGCTTGCCGAAGACCAGCGCCACCGCCTCGCGCACGAACAACGGCAGCTCGGCAGCGATGATCTCGCGGTAGCCGGGCACGTGGCGCTGCAGCAGCACGGCGGCGCGCTTGTCGAGCACCGCCAGATCGCTCACCACGGCGGGCAGGCCGAGCGAGGTGCACCCCAGGTTGAAGTTGATGGCGCGCGGCAGGGCCACGCCCTCGGGCCAGGCGTCGCGCAGGTCGCGGTTGTCGGGCAGGCGAACCACGTGCATCCACTCCTCCGGGTAGACCGGGATGGAGCGGCCGTAGTTGGTAGAGCCCGTGGCGCGGATGCGCACGCGGGTCTGGGGCACCAGGCCGCTGATGGGCGCCAGCAGGGGCGCGATGCGCAGCAGCGTCTCGGTGTGGGCGCGCACGCCCGCCTCGAGCAGGCGGCAGAGCCCGTCGCGGTCGGTCGCGCAGAGCGTGGACGACAGGGGGCGCCCGGCCACCGCCGCCCGGAAGAGCTCGGCCACGCGTCGCGCCTCGTCGGGCGCGTCGGAGCGGATGCCCTGCAGCGTGACGCCGTCGGAGCGCGCGAACTGCTCGATGACGCCCGGGTGCTCGGGGTCGAGCCCGCCGCGGAAGCCCGCGCGCCCGGCGCCGATCAGGAACGTGACGCCGGGAGCGGGCTCGCCCGCCAGGCGCGCGCGCTCGGCCAGCCGGCGCTCGGCCTCGGCCCGCCCGGCCACCGCCAGGGAGTACGCGGCGTCCGTGGCGATCTTGCCGCTCTGCTCGGCGGTGTCCGACATGGCCACGAACACGCGCACCGTGGCCTCGCGGCGCACGAAGCTGGTGCGGAATACGGCCGGCGAGGGCACGCCCGGTGCGCCGCGGCCGCGCTCGAGGGCCTGATAGAAGGCCTCGAGCAGCTCAGACAGGCAGGCGAGGGCGCCCACGTTCTCGACCAGCGGCACCAGCCGCACGCGGGCGACCTTGGCGGACAGTTCGGCTCGGCGCGCCTCGGGGATGCGCTCTTTCAGGAAGTCGTCGCGCCGGTCGGGGGAATCGCCGAGCAGGCCCTCGAGCGCCTGCAGGTATAGCGTGCCGACCTTGACCACGGCGCCGAGCTCGGCGTGGGAGTTGATCTGGGGTACCGTGAGCTCGTAGATGGCGTTCTGCTCCGGCGTGACGCCCAGGCGCTCGCACGCCAGCAGGAACAGGAAGTTGGCGCGGGCCACCGACGCCAGGATCTTCGAGATCTTCTCTTCGTCTTGCTCGAGGAAGGGGTTCGGCACGCGCACCAGCAGGTGGCGGTCGGCGCCGGGCACGATACCGTGGCGCAGCAGGGCCAACACCGACTTTTCGGGTACCTGCAGCCACTCGGGGCTGATCTGGCGCCCCTCGTAGTCGAGCAGCACCTCGGTACAGCAGCCCCGCAGATCGGACAGGGTCTCCTCGAATTCGGGGCGCGCCTCGACCAGGGGGTTCCACTCCAGGTGCGTGAGTACGCGGGCGGCGCGCTCGCGCTCGTCGCACCCCGCGGACGCCTGCTGTGCCCTCGCCAGTTGCAGGGCGCGGTGGACGGTGGCGTCCGGGTGCTTGGTCCCCGTCAGGCGCGGCGAGCCCGGCTCCGCGGTGGCCAGGAAGCGAGCGCGCGCCTCGGCGAAGGCCGTCGGGTCGAGTCCGTCGAGGGCCTCGTAGCCGTCTGCGGTGCAGGCGCTGGACCACGCGACCTCGTCGGGCGTGCGCGGCGCGGGCGGCGGCGTTCCGGTGCCGGCGCGACCGCGGGCCTCGAGGCAGGTGCGCACCCGCTCCATGAACACCGCGAGCTCCTTCACGTCCTTCGAGCCGTAGGAGAGGCGCTGCCACGTGCCGTAGCGCGCGGCCTCGGAGCCCGCGAAGGCCACGAAGGGGATGCCGCCCACGCCGTGCGCCAGCAACAGCTCGAACGCGTCGACCGAGTCGCGCACCACGGCCTTCTCGCGCCGGCCGTTGCAGAGCCGGTAGAAGGGCTCGCCCACCAACCCGGGGAAGGCCAGCGGGGCATAGAAGGTGCCGCCGAAGTCGGTGCGCTCGACGCCCAGCGAGGCCAGCTGATCGGCCGCCTGCAACATGTAGTCGCGCCGCTCGCGCATGTAGGGCGACGGCCGGCGCAGGGCTGCCAGCGGGCTCTGCAGGGCGGCCACAGCCCAGTCCTGGGTCAACGTCGAGGGCGTCGCCACCAGCCAGGCCGACAGGTTGGCGAGCACCTCTCGCGCGCGCACGCCGTTCACGCTGATCCGGTCCGACAGCACCATCCAGCAGGCGCGGGCCCCGGTGGAGGCCCCGAACATGTCCATCTTCGACAGGCCCGAAAGCGTGATGACCCAGTCGCGCCACTCGGGGTCGGCGAAGGCGGGGTTCACGAACGCGCCCACATAGTCCAGCCGCTGGTAGACCGAGTCATAGAGCACGAAGACGCGGTGCTCGACGCACACGCGCACCAGCTGCTCGACCAGCTCGCGGGGATAGACTCGCCCGGTGGGGTTGTGCGGGTTGTTGAGGATGACGCACGAGATGCCGCCGCGGTCCAGGAGGCGCTCGAGCGCCTGGGGGTCGGGCAGGAAATCCGGCGCCTCGGTGGGCAGCTCGACCAGCGTCTTGCCCGCGCGCTCGATGAACCAGTCGTACTCCCAACTGGGGCGCGGCACGACCACGCCCGAGCCGTCGGCCCCCAGCACCTCGAGCACCAGGGCCAGGCCCGAGCGCGTGCCGGGGGTGAACAGCACCTCATCGGGCAGGAAGCGTACGTCGGAGGACGGGTAGTCGAGCAGCCCGTCACGGTTCAGGAAGTCCGCGATCTCGCTGCGTACGTCCATGCGACCGATGGCCGAGCCGTAGCAGTGCACGGTGTTGCGCGTCAGGCGCTGGGCCGCGCGCACCACCTCGGGGTGGGGAGCGAAGTCGGCGTTCTTGTAGTCGCCCTGGGTCAGATCGAGGGCACCGTCCTGTTGCACGCGACGGGCGAAGGCGCGGACCAGGGGCTCGGGCGTGGCCAGGGCTCGACGGGAAAGGGGCGTTGTCATGGCGCGCGCTCGCTTGGTTCGAACTACGAGGGGGTTAGTATAGTGCACGTCCCGAACGTCGCAAGCAGTTGCATCGGCACGTTTCCCCCGGTATTCTCTCGCCGCTTCGAGTCGATACCCTTGGGGGACACCATGGCTTTCTGGCACGTCGGGCGCGGGCTCGCCCTGGCCGTCGCGTTGCTGACCACAACGGGAGGGTGCGCGGGCTTCTTCGGCAGCGGTATGGTCACCCTCAAGGAGAAGCGCGTGACCTCGCTCGAGGTCTCGCTGGCGGGCCTGTCGACCGGGCTCTGCCCGGGGCGCCCCACCCAGGTGCTCATCACGGCCGTGCTCGACTCGGGAGAGCGCCTCACGTCGTGGGCCTACGACCCCATGGGGCGGGCCGAGAAGAAGGGCCACCTCGACTTCGAGGAGTTCGGCATCGTGAGCACGCTGGGCGCGGTGCAGCCGGACGGGCTCATCCTCGTCGATCACGATCCCCTGGCCACCTGGGGAAAGTCGGGCGCGGTCACGGTGACGTACAAGTTCGACCAGCGCCTGGCGGCGTCCATGCCCATCAAGCCCGACTACGCGTGCCAGCGCCTGGCCGACTTGGGCGGCGCCCACGGGCCCGACGGTCAGCCCGGCCAGCAGGGCGCCGACGGCAACGACGGCAAGAGCGAGCAATCGTCGGGACCGTACTCGCGCCCGGGCGGCAACGGCGAAGACGGCGTGCGCGGGGCCGACGGAGGGCTCGGGGGCCACGGCCAGCACGGCCTCGATGTGCAGGTCAACGCGGCGCCCTTCGTGTTCGATGGCAAGCAGGCGCTGCTCGTGCGCGTGGCCTCCTCAGCCGGGCTCTTCCGCTACGTGGTCCTGCGCGTGCCGGGCCAGAAGTTCCTGGTGCGCGCCAACGGCGGTGAGGGCGGCAACGGCGGCAATGGCGGAAACGGCGGCACCGGGGGCGACGGCGGCACCGGTCAGCCGGCCGGCAACGGCGGGCGCGGCGGCGACGGCGGCAACGGCGGCAACGGCGGCAACGGCGGCGACGGGGGCCGCGTCAAGCTGGTGCTCGACCCGGCGCACCGCGACCTCGCGAACGAGCTCAGCTTCGAGAACCAGGGCGGACGCGGCGGGCAGCCGGGCCAGGCCGGCTTCGGCGCCAGCGGGGGCACGGTGTTCAGCGGAGCCGAGCAGGGCGCCAGCGGCCGCCCCGGCACCGCCGGCACGGTCTACGGCCAGACCGGTCGCGACGGCGGCCCGGTGCAGATCGAGGCCACGGGGTCGTGCGCGGCCCTCTTCGCCGACGAGATTCGCGCGGGGTTGCCGCTCTGCCGGTAGATTCCGATCCGGTCGTCGACGACGGATCGTTCAGACCCGTCGGGTGATCCTCTCGAGTCCGCCGCAGTAGGGCCGAAGCACCTCGGGCACCACGACGCTGCCGTCGGCCTGCTGGTAGTTCTCGAGCACGGCCACCAGCGTGCGGCCCACAGCCAGCCCCGAGCCGTTCAGCGTGTGCAGCAGCGCGGGCTTCTTCGTGACCTTGTCGCGGTACCGTACGTTCAGGCGCCGCGCCTGGAAGTCTTCGAAGTTCGAGCAGCTCGAGATCTCGCGGTAGGCGCCCTGTCCGGGCAGCCAGACCTCCAGATCGTAGCACTTCGCGGCCGAGAAGCCGATGTCGCCCGAGCAGAGCGACATCACGCGATAGTGGAGCCCCAGGCGCCGCAGCACGTCTTCGGCGTCGGCCACGAGCTTCTCGAGCTCGTCGTAGGATCGCTCGGGGTGCGCGAACTTCACGAGCTCGACCTTCTGGAACTGGTGCACGCGGATGATGCCGCGCGTGTCGCGCCCGTACGACCCCGCCTCGCGCCGGAAGCACGACGAGTAGGCCGCGTACGTCACGGGGAGCGCGTCCTCTTCGAGGATCTCGTCGCGGTGCAGGTTGGTCACCGGGACTTCGGCCGTGGGGATGAGGAAGAGCCCGTCCTGCGTGACGAACAGCTCGTCGCGGAACTTGGGCAACTGGCCCGTGCCGGTCATGCTCTCTGCGTTCACGAGGAAGGGCGGCAGCACCTCGGTGTAGCCGTGCTCGCGCGTGTGCAGGTCGAGCATGAACGCCGACAGCGCGCGCTCGAGCATGGCGCCCGCGCCCATCAGGAAGGCGAAGCGCGCGCCGGCCACGTTGGCCCCGCGCTTCATGTCGAGGATGCCGAGGTCGCGGCCCACGTCGTCGTGCTCCTTGGGGGCGAAGTCCAGCACGGGCTTCTCGCCCCAGGTGCGCACCACCACGTTGGCGGTCTCGTCGCGCCCCACCGGCGTGGAGGCGTGCGGCAGGTTCGGCACCACCAGCAGGGCGGCGGTCAACTCGTCGTCGATGCCCCGGGCCTCCGCCTCGAGCGCCGCCACGCGGTCGCCGAGGGCCCGCACCTGGTCGCGCAGCGCCGCGACCTCGTCGGCCGGCTTGCCCTTGCCCTTGAAGCCTTCGGAGAGCGTGCGCTGCTCGAACTTCAGCGCGTCGCGCTCGGCCTGGTTGGCCTTGCGGCGCGTGTCGAGCCCGATGATGGCGTCGAGGTCGACGGTGGCGTTGCGGCTGGCGAGGGCGGCCGAGACGGCCTCGCGGT
>CAZBRS010000047.1:17678-25784 GCA_964494475.1 uncultured Myxococcales bacterium
TCGAGGTCGACGGTGGCGTTGCGGCTGGCGAGGGCGGCCGAGACGGCCTCGCGGTTCTGGACGATGCGCCGGATGTCGAGCATGGGTCACCCCGAGCGATGGTCGGGGCGGTTTGTACCATCCGAGCCGATCCGCGTCAACGCGGACGGTCAGACCTGCTCGACCACCACGTACGTGCCGGTGGCGTTGATGTCGGCGATTTGCACCTTGATCGAGCGCTCACCGAGGATGGTGTGCGTGTAGGGAACGGGCGTCCAGCCGTTCGGATCGATGATCGAGCGGGCCTCGTAGACCTTGACCTTGCTGTTGTTCAGCGAGTCGGAGTGGGGCAGGGTCAGGTTGGCCTTGCGGCCGTTCTCGAACGCGGTGTCATGGGGCGTCAGCTCGAAGGCCTCGCTGAGCACACGGGCGACGCCGTTGACGGTCGGGATGGCGTCGGTGCTCTTGAAGCAGACCCGTACGTTGTCGAGGCAGTTCGTCGGGAAGTAGATGGACGCCGAGCCCGCCACGCACGACAGCGCGATCGTGCAGGTTGCACCCAACGTCACCTGGTCACACTTGGTATCGTCGGAGCAGGTCATGGCGTTCTCCCGTGGTTGTTTTACCCTATGGCATATCTACGTACCGGTCTGGAAGAACTTCGTCAAGTGACAAATTCGCACGGAATCGGCCGCGGCCTCCGGGCCTGCTCCAGGCGCCAGGATCAGACGTACTTGTCGATCTTTTCGCGGATCTTCTCGGTGGGCCGGTTCCCGACGAGCGAATCGACGACCTGGCCGCCCTTGAAGAAGAGCAGCGTGGGGATGGAGGCGACCCGGTGCTCGGCGGCGATGTCGGGGCTCTCGTCGACGTTGACCTTGGCCACCACGAGCCGATCGCCGTACTCGTCCTTCAACTCGGCCAGCTTGGGCGCGATGGCGCGGCAGGGGGCGCACCATTCGGCCCACAGGTCGACGATGACGAGGCCCTTGGCCTCCTTCACCTGACCGGCGTAGTTGCTCGAGTTCACCATCACGAAGCGGGGATCATCGGCCACGGGGCACCTCCGTTTTCCGGGTTCGGGTGGAATATAGGCCTACGGTTGCCAGATTCAATAGTCGACGGACTTGCGCGCCACGTTGGCGGCCACGAGCACGGGGTCCCAGACCGGCGAGATGGGCGGCGTGTAGGCCAGGTCGAGTCCGGAGAGGTCGTTGAGCGTGAGCTCGGCGGCCAGCGCCGTGGCGACGACGTCGACGCGCTGCGCGACGAACTCGCCGCCGAAGACCGTGGCCCCGAGCACACGCCCGCTGCGCTCGTCGTAGAGCAGCGACAGGGTGAGGTCACGGGCGTTGGGGTACGAGTGGCCGCGCGTGCGCGTGCGGATGGTCGTCTGGCTGGCGTGGTAGCCGACCGCGCGCGCCTGCTGCTCGGTGAGGCCCGTTCGGGCGACCTCGAGGCCGAAGAGGGTGAACACGATGGTGCCCACCGTGCCGGCGTAGCGCTCGTCGGCGCCGGCGGCGTTGGCACCCGCGACGCGTCCGGTCTTGTTGGCGACGACCCCCATGGGCCAGTAGACGTTGCGCTCGAGCAGGCGGTGGTACACGGCGGAGCAGTCGCCGGCCGCGAACACTCCCTTGACCGAGGTCTCCTGCCGCCGATCGACGTCGATGGCACCGTTCGCCCCCAGTCGGATGCCCGCGGCGGCGGCCAGGTCGGAGCGGGGCCGGAAGCCGGTGGCCAGCACCACGAGGTCGGCCTCGAGGAAGCCCTGATCGGTCTCGGCGCCCGAGACGTGCTCACCCTCGCCCTTGAAGAACAGCACCGACGTGTTCTTCACCAGGCGAACCCCGTGGGCCTCGAACTCCTTCTCGACGGCGTGGGCGACGCCCGGCCCGAAGTCGGGCAGGATCTCGGCCTCGCGCTCGGCCAGGGTGACCTCGAGCCCGCGCTCCCGGAGCGCGTGCGCGATCTCGATGCCGCTCGGCCCGCAGCCCACGAGCAGGGCGCGTCGGGGGCGCCGGGTCTCGAGGTCGGCCTTGAGGGCGCTGGCGTCGTGGAGCGCGCGCACGGGGAAGATGCCGCGGTAGCGGTCGATGCCGTCGACCGCGGGGTAGATGGGCTCGGCGCCCGTGGCGAGCACCAGGCGATCGAACCCGATCGAGTACTCGCGGCCGCCTTGCCGGTCGGTGGCGTACACGGCGTTGGCCGCCAGGTCGATCGACGTGACCCGATAGCCGAGGCGGGCGTCGATCTTGCGCTTCTCGCGAACCTCGTCGGCGGAGAGCACGATGAGGTCATCGACGTTGCGCGTGGGGTCCATCAGGTTGTAGGGGATGCCGCACGTGCCATAGGCCACGTTGTCGCTGCTCTCGAACACCACCACCTGGCTCTCGGGCGAGCGCCTGCGCGCCTGGCTGGCCGCGGCCATGCCCGCCGCCACGCCGCCGATCACGACGATGCGATCGATGCGGTCATTCCTGGCCATCGACGACCTCCGTGACGACGAGCGCGTGGCCGTCGTGATCGAGGTGCAGCGTGACGCCGGTCGTGCGCCCGCCGCGCAGGATCCAGTCGGACAGCGCGCTGTTGACCGTCTTGCGGACCATCTGCCCGAGCAGGGCCGGACCGTCGGCGCGCCCGCCCGTGGACTGCGTGATCAGGTGCGAGACCAGCCCGTCGGTCGCCGTGAAGCGCAGGCCGCGCTCGCGGGCGTGCTCGGCCCGCAGGCGGTCGAGCAGCAGCCGCGTGATGGTCTCGTGGTCGCCGGGCTTCAGGGGGGGGAAGAGCAGCTTCTCGTCGAAGGCGTGCCAAAGCTCGGGCTGCAGGGCGCGCTCGGCCGCGGCGAGCACCTCGTTGCGTGCGGCGGCAGCGCCCCCGTCGAGCACGAAGCCCACCGCCCGCCCGCTCGCGAAGCGCTCGGAGCCGAGGGTCGAGGTCGCCACGACCAGGCAGTTCGAGAAGTCGATGTGTCGACCGCGGTTGTCGGTGGCCTCACCCGACTCGAGGATTTGGGCCAGCAGCGTCTGCACCGTGGGGTGGGCCTTGTCGATGTCGTGGAAGACCAGGATCTGGTAGGGCCGCTTCAGCAGGTGCCGGGCGAAGGCGCCGCCCTCCTCGAAGCCCACGTAGCTGGGGGGAGCGCCCAGCAGCTTGGTCACGTCGTGCCGCTCGGCGTATTCGCCCATCTTGAAGACGGTGAGCGCGTCGTCGGCACCGAACAGGAACTCGGCCAGGGCGCGCGCGACCTCCTTCTTGCCCACGGACGGCGGGCCGAGGAAGAGGAACGACCCCATGGGCCGATGGGTCGAGAACCCGGCGTAGTTGCGACGGATGGCCTCGGCCAGGGCGCGCAGGTTCTCTTCGTGGCCCACCACGCGGGCTCCGAGCACGCGCTCCATGTCGAGCAGGCGCCCCCGCTCGTCGACGACCACCCGGTCTTCGGGGATCTGCAGGAGGTTGGCGAGCACCTTGGCCAGGTGGTGGTCGGTGACCTCGGTGCTGCCCTCGATGTGGCACGTGGAGCCCGCCAGGTCCATGAGGTTGATGGCGCTGTCGGGCAGCGCGCGATCGGTCACGTAGCGGTGGGCCGAGCGCACCAGGCGCTCGAGCAGGGCGTCGGGGTAGTGCACGTCGCCGTGGTGCCGCTCGTAGTAGGGGCGAATGCCCGTGAGGATGCGGATGGCCTCTTCGGGGCGCGGCTCGGGCACCACGATGGGCTGGAAGCGCCGCTCGAGCGCCGGATCGGCCATGATGTGCCGACGGTACTCCTCGTCGGTCGTGGCGCCGATGCAGGGGAAGGTGCCGCGCGCCAGGGCCTCCTTCAGATCGTTGCCCGCGTCGATGCCGCTGTCGCCGCTGCCGGCGCGCAAGAATTGATGGATCTCGTCGGCGAAGATGATCACGCCGCCCTCGGCGGACTCGACCTCTTCGCGAATGCTCTTCAGGCGCTCGGCGAACGAGCCGCGGAAGTGCGTTCCGGCCACCAGGGAGCTGGCGTCGAGCTTGATGACCACCCGCGCGTCGATGGTGCCCTTCACGATCTCGAGCGCGAAGCCCTCGACGATGGCCGTCTTTCCGACCCCCGGGCTGCCGATGAGGCAGGGGTTGTTCGCGCGCTTCTTGCCGAGCACGCGGCGCAGATCCTCGATCTCCTTGTCGCGCCCGACCAGGGGGTCGAGCACGCCACGCTCGGCCTCGAGCGTCAGGTTCCGGCCCACCTCGCACAGCGTGGGGTAGCGCTGCGGATCGAGCTCGAAGCGCGAGCGCGGCAGGTACTGGCGTCGCGCCTCGGCGGCCCCGGCGGGAGCGACGGGCAGGGGGCCGGCCTCGGCCTCGAGCGTGATGGTGCGCTGGCCTCCGACCTGGGCCACCTGGTGAGGCTCGCCGGGCTCGGCGCCGTGGGAGCCCCCGTCGAAGGAGGCTCCGGCCGCCGGCTCGGGCAGGAAGGCCGGCGGCTGCAGCCCCCGAGGCCCGGGCGTCGACGCCGGGGCGGGGGGCGGCGGCTGCCGGGGAGCCAGCTGGCGTGGGGCTGTGCCGATCAGGTCGAACAGCTCGGTGCGGAAGTCGTTGATGTCGGGGTGGTGGTGGCGAAGGATGCGGTAGGCGCCGGTCTCGGACAGGCGCGTCAGCGCCACGAGCAGGTGCAGCGAGTTGACGATCGAGCTGTTCGTGAAGCGCGCCACCTCGTGGCACTTGGCGATGACCGCGCCCACGCTGTCGTCGGGCTCGTCGGGGCGTCGCTTCAACTGGCCGGTGATCTCGTCGAGGCGGATGCCGTGCTCCTGCAGCACCGAGTGGGCCTGGTTGGGGTGCGTGCGCTCGCTGAAGATCGCGAGCAGCAGGTGCAGCGTGCCCACCGGGTGCGCGGCCTCGCGGGCCAGGAAGTGCGCTTCGCCGAGGATCTTCTGAACTTCGAGGCTGAGGGCCAGATCGTGCATGCGGGGAGATTGCCACGCGCGGGGTTTGCAGGCAACGGGCAAGCAGCAGGAAAACGACGCAGGCCGTCAGGCGGGAAGGATTCGGGCGCCCTCGGCGGGACGCGCGGGGTGGACCGTCAGGCGGTGGCCGGTGCGTTCGGTGTACCTCGGCCCGATGGACGGCACCTCGAGCGCGAAGCCGGGCCGGCCCACGGCGATGACCGAGCCCCCGAAGCCGGCGCCCATCAGCCGCGCCCCCAGGGCGCCGTCGAGGCCGCGCAGCAGGTCGACCAGCACGTCGAGCGGCGGCACGCTCACCTCGTAGAGGTCGCGCAGCGACGCGTGCGAGGCGTCGAGCAGGCGGCCCAGGTCGTCGGCGCGGCCGAGCGCCAGCGCGCCGATGGCGGCCAGGACACGCTGGTTCTCGTCGACCACGTGGCGCGTACGCTTGGCCTCGGTGGGCGTCAGCAGGGAGAGGGCGCGATCCAGGTCGGCCGGGGCCAGATCGGAGAGGCAGGTGCGGGCCAGCCCGGCGGGCACCAGCTTTGCGAGCGCCGCCTCGCCCTCGGCGCGTCGCGTGTTGTACCCCGAGGCCGCCAGGCGGCGCGCCACCCCCGAGTCGATCAGCACCCAGTCGAGGTCCGCGGTCAGCGTCACGGGGTGCCACGCCTGGGTCGCGTTGTCGAGGAAGAGCGCCGAGCCGTCGGCGCCGAAGACCGACGCGAACTGGTCCATGAGCCCGGAGCGAACGCCGAACCAGCGATTCTCGCAGGCCTGGGCCGTGGTGACGAGCTGCCAGCGCGTGAGGCCGAGCTCGAAGAGCGCGTCGAGGCCCTGCAGCAGCGCCACCTCGAACGCGGCCGACGAGCTCATCCCCGAGCCGATGGGCACGTTGCCGGCGATCACCGCCCTGAAGCCCTCGGGTGTCCGGTCGCGCAGCGAGAGCTCGTTGACGATCCCGGCGGCGTAGCCCGTCCAGTCGGCCGCGACGGCCAGGGGCGCGGCGGGCGAGGGGAGAGGGCCCTCGTAGACGGCGTCGAAGTCGAGGGAGTGGACGGAGAAACGGCGCCCGGCGGCGGGGCCGAGGGCCGCGACCACCACCCGGTCGACCGCGAAGGGCAGCACGTAGCCCCCGTGGTAGTCGGTGTGCTCGCCGATGACGTTGGCGCGCCCGGGACCCACCGACACCAGGGCGGGAGCGTGACCGAAGGCGTTTCGGAACTCGGCCCGGACCCGCAGGACGAGGTCAGTGGTGGCAGAAGCTGGCATAGGTGGCTTCCAGTCCTCGCTCGAGGGTGACGTGGGGCGTCCAGCCCAGGCGCCGGCCCGCCAGCGACGCATCGAGGATGCTCGCGCGGAGGTCGCCGGGGCGCTCGGGTGCGTACGCGGCGGGCGTCCGGACGCCGGCGGCCCGGGCCAGCGCCGCGTACAGATCGTTGGTGGTCGTGCCGACCCCCGTGGCGATGTTCACGGCCAGGGGCTGCGCGGCCCCGAGGGCCAGCACGCTGGCGCGGGCCACGTCGCCCACGTACACGTAGTCGCGCACGTGCTCGCCGTCGCCGAAGATGGTGCAGGGCTGGCCCTGGCAGAGCCGCAGCGAGAAGATGGCCACCACGCCGGCCTCGCCGTGGGGGCTCTGGCGCGGTCCGTACACGTTGGCGTAGCGCAGGCAAACGGGCAGGAAGCCCAGGCGCTCTGCGGCGAAGCGCAGGTACCACTCGCTGGTGGCCTTCGCGATGCCGTAGGGCGTGCGCGGATCGAAGGGCAGGCTCTCGGTCGCCGGCAACGTGGCGGGCTCGCCGTAGACCGTGCCCCCCGACGAGGCGAACACGAAGCGAGCGAGCGAGCCCGGTTCGACGCCCTGCAGCAGGTGCAGCAGGCCGAGCACGTTGACCGACGCGTCGGCCGCCGGCTCGCGTACGGAGACCGACACCGACACCTGCGCCGCGTGGTGGTTGATGACCTCGGGCCGGAGCGAGCGCACGAGCGCCGCCACCCCCGGATCGCGAAGATCGGCCACGTGCAGCGTGGCGGCCGCGTTCACGTTCTCGCGCCGCCCGCTCGACAAATCGTCGAGCACGTGCACCTCGTGGCCGGCCGCCACGTAGGCGTCGACCACGTGGGAGCCGATGAACCCGGCGCCACCCGTCACGAGGATCTTCATGATATTTCCTTTCGGTGCCTCGAACGAGCGAGTGATATCACCGCCGCCCGCGCCGCGCAACGCTTGACGGTGAAGGAAAAGAACGTATACTCTCGCGCGTACAACCTTGAACCCGAATGAGGAGGTTCCCATGCTCAAGCGTTCCCTGGCTCTCGTTGCGGTGCTGGCCCTGGGGCTGTTCGGATGCGAAGTGCAGAACGACGAAGACGGCAGCTCGACCGACGACGTGGCCGAGGACGGACTCACGGGCGACACCGGCCCGACCGATCCGTGCCCGGGCGAGACCGGCTGGGCGTGCGACGCCGTGTGCGCCGCCGACGGCATCTTCGACCTCGACTGCTACACCACGGCGGCCAAGTGCGGCGACACCAACTCGACCGGCCTCCTGACCGAGTGGTTCAACGGCACCTACCACGACGTGATGAGCGAGAACACGCGCAACTGCAACTGGACCGACGGCGTCTGCGACGCCCAGTTCCGCTGCAGCAACAAGCGCTGCTTCTGCGATCCCGACTGCTACGACGACGGCGTCGACCCGATGGTGGCCATGCCCGCGTGCGCCGATGACGGCCACTGCGACACCTGGTGCCCCACGGGCGAAGACGTCGACTGCGCCGGCAACGCCGACGACGGCAAGTACTGCGGCAACTAGTCCTTCCGTGATCCGGCCGGCAGCCGTCGACTGAAGTCGCGGCTGGTCCTACGAAGCCCGCCTTCGCGGGCTTGATCCCAACGAAATCAACACGGTATGTAGGGGCAATTCACGAATTGCCCAGGTCCGATCCCGCCGACAGGGTAGGCCCCAGCCCGCGCAGGCGGGCTTCGTACCTGGAGCCGCGACTTCAGTCGACGGCTCTGCTCGTCGCAGGCTGTTTCGGTTCGCCGGTCGACGGCTCTGCTCGTCGCAGGCTGGTTCGGTTCGCCGGTCGACCGCGCTGGAGTCGGGAGATCTACCCGGCCATCCTGGCGTTCCGCTCGGCGAGGTACCGGTCGAGCACGATGCGCTGCTCGGCGGTCACGTCGAGGAACTCGAGGCCCATGGCT
>CAZBRS010000047.1:25884-41823 GCA_964494475.1 uncultured Myxococcales bacterium
TCGACGTGGCGGGCCACTCGGGCCGTCACGGTGATCGAGTCCTGGAAGTCGGGGAAGTTGATGGTCACCTGCACCGTGGAGCCGACCGGCTCGCGGGACGAGCAGCACAGGCTGAGGCCGCTGGCCGAGAGGTTCTCGATCTTGTGGTCGAGCAGCATGTCGGCGCCCAGGTAGTCGAGGGTCGCGTCGGTCTCGATGCGTCCGTGGCGACGCTGCTTCGGGTCGGTCGGCATGGGGCGTTCTCCTCACGAATTCCAAACGGATCATAGCACTCGTGGCGAGGGGTTGTAAACGAGGCGTCGGGGGCGTGACAGGCCGGGCCCCGCGTCGCCCGATTGACAGGGCGCTCCGCGCGCTAGTATAGGCACTACGGCGGGGGTCAACGAGCATGACCGGCATGATCGACTTCGAACGCGCGCGCCTGCGCGGCCTCCTTCGCAGCCTGCACGACGAGGTGCTCGACTACTCGCTCGACCAACGCTTCGCGCGCACCCTCGAGCGCGCGGTGGTGCGGCTCTACGGGTCCGAGACGTGCCCCAAGGTGCTCTTGTCCGAGCTCAGGGAGAACGACGCCGAACGCGAGCGCTTCTTCTCGTGGGCCATCTGGGACGTGCGGCACGACCGGGGCGGCTCCATCGGCGCGAGCTTCGTGCGGGAGCACGGCGCCGACCTCTGTGCCACCGAGCGCAGGCTCGCCGAGGGCCACCTGGCGGGCGCGGCGCGCTTCTACGAGGTGCGCGGCGGCGAGGCCGAGGGCGTGTGGGTGCGCGACGTCTCGACCGGGCGCGAGGTGCGGGTCACCGATCCCGGTGGCGAGGGCGCGGCGCTCGTGGCGGGGGTGGTCGTGTTCGGCCGACTGCTCGAGGTCGAGACGTGGGTGCGCTTCGAGCGATTGCTGGTCGTGCTCTCGCCGGCGCGGTTCGCCGAGGTGATGGCGCGGGTCGGGCACCTGCCGACCTCGGGCGCCGCGTGGACGCGCGCCTATCCAGCGCTGCTGCGCCTGCAGGACGACGTGCGCGAGGCCGGGGTTCCGCTCACGACTCCGGAGGGCGAGGCGGTCGTTCCGTGCGTGGCCGTGTTTCGCCTGCGAACGCGCGGGGGCGTCGAGGCGGCGCTGCGCGAGGCGTCGATGGTCCGTCGCGCAGGCGAGGGCTGGCTGGCCGTCGGGAGCCCGCTCGAGGCGGCCACGCTGGGGGTGGCCACGGTCCACGGTCGGCGCCTGCACGTGACGTGCGCCACGGTCGAGCGCGCCGAGCGCGTGCGTCGCGAGCTCGAGGCTGCCCTGGGGGCCCCCGAGGTCGTCTGGCTCTCGACCGTGCTCTCGAACCTCGACTTCGTGGCCATCGAGATGCTCGAGAAGATGCGGCTGCCCGAGCCGCACGTGCACGACCCCGCGCTGGCCACGGCGCTGCGGGCCGTCGTGCCCGAGTTCCTGGCCGAGTGGTGGGAGGTCCCGAACGCGCGCCTGGCCGGCGCCACGCCCCGCGAGAGCCTCGACCTCGGCGGTCGCAACGTTCAGCTCGTGCGTGCCTTCCTGCGTGCCCTCGACGAGGGGCTCGGCTCGGACGTGCTGCCCATGATCGCCGGGTAGGGGTGCCGGTTCGCGGGCTACTCGTTGCGCGTCAGCGCTTCCTTCACGCGGTCCCAGAGCGAGGGCTCCTTGTGAACCTCGAGTTCGTGCGCCTTGCGTTCGGCGGCCCGGGCCAGGTTGTTGGTGCGGCGCAGGCGGGCGGCCAGCGCTGACGCGATGTTCGACAGGAAGACCAGCGCCTCGTGCGGTCGTTCGCTCTTGAACGCCTCGTAGGCGCCGCGGCTCATGACCGCGACCTCGACCTGCTCCTCGGCGAACACCGTGGCGCTGCGATAGCCCTCGTCCACGAGGCAGACCTCGCCGAACGCCTCACCCGGCTCGAACGCGACGCGGATGTCGTTCGAGATCTTGGCGTAGGCCGTGCCGGCCAGCACCACGAAGATTTCGGTGCCTGCGTCGTGGCGCTGCACGATGGTCACGCCCGCTGCGTACGTGCGGCGGGTGCAGTACACCTCGAGGATCAGGCGCTGCGACGCGGGCGGCAGACCGTTGAACAGCCGGATATCGGGCGTCGTGTCGGGCATGGATTCCTCCCCCGGTTGCAGCGAACGCACATGTTGGAGCTAGGACAATATACTAGTTCGAGAAGGGCAGGGCCAGCAGGAATCGACCCTCGGCGTCGGTGACGGTCTGGCCGAGCACGGCGGTGAGGCCCCGGTCGTTGTAGCCCTGGCCGGCGCTGGTGGTGTCGTCGGTCTCCTTCGCCGTCGCGGCGTCGCCCAGCGCCTCGATGGCCGCGTTCGCCACGGGCAGTCCGTTCGGGGCGACCACGCGGCCGTGCAGGATCCACGGCGAGGGCACGGTGATGGGCAGCTCGTGCGTATCGGCCCCGACCACCACGTCGCCCCGGCTCCAGCGCGGCAGGCCGGAGGCCGCGTCGGGGACCGCGAGCAGGCGCCACGTGCCGGGCTCGAGCCGCGCCTCGGCGCTGCCGAGGGTGTCGGACACCAGGTGATACCGGCGCTCGACGCCGCTCGCGGCGCCGGGCAGCGCGACCAGCGACAGGTACAGATCGGCGCCAACGATGCCTTCGCCCGTGGCTTCGTCCTGCACGTCGATGCGCGCGACCACCTTCTCGGGCAGGTCGACGGTCAGGTCGCTCCCCCCTTCGGGGACCTCGACGCTGGCCATGAGGGCCCCCGCATGGGCGCCCTCGGGGGGCTCGGCGACCAGCACGTAGGCTCCGGAGAAGAGCTCGAAGGTGGCGAGGCCCGAGCCATCGGTGGTCGCGCTCAGGCGGACCGTGCCGCCGGCGACCGCGCCGGTGAGCGTGAGCTCGACGTCGGGCTCCGGCAGGCCCGCCTCGTCGTGCACGAGCAGCCGCGCCGCCGCCGGGGCGGGCAGCGCGGGGACGATCAGCTCGAGGCCGCCCTTGGCCGCGTCGCCGGCCAGGAACTCGCCCCCGACGGTCTGCAAGGGGAACTGGGGGTGCTGGCTGGTCGGGTGGGCCACCAGCAGGAACTCGGCCATGCCCACGGGCAGCCGCAGCTCGAACCGACCTTGCTCGTCGGTGACGCTGGCGCCGAACGTGATGCTCCCGTCGGGCGACGACGCCACCAGGCGCACCCCCGCGACGGCCGCCCCGTCGTCGAAGCGGAGGGTGCCGACCAGCGCGTCGTCCAGCGGCGGCGCCACGAACTCGATCTCGGCGCGGTCGACCTGGTTCGACACGAAGCGCTCGAGCACCACGGGCGGATAGACCAGCTCGGTCGTCGAGCAGCCGGCGCCGGGGACGACGCCGATGAACACGGTGAGGCGGTACGCGCGATCGGGGATGACGGCCAACCGGTAGCGCCACGCTCCGTTCTCGGCGTCGGGGGTGATGACGCCGGTGAAGCGGTACTCGACCCAGCCGGCGATGTCGGCCGTGGTCGTCGCCACGATGCTCGTGGGCGCATAGCAAGGGTCGTTCAGGCCCATGAGGTCGATGGGGCCCTCCAGCACCTGCGGGGTCGAGAGGGTGAGGTTCCGTTCGTGATCGGGCCCGAGGCCCAGGTCGATCCACTGCGTCTGCACGTAGGAGGTCGGGGCCCCGTCGGCGTCGGTCTCCGGCGGCACCACGTTCAGCGACACGCGATAGGGCAGGGCGCCCGACGCCGAGCACACGCGGCGGGCGGCGAGGCACTGCTGGTCGACCGGGCACTCGGCGTCGGAGGCGCACGCCTCGGCTTCGTTCGGCACCGAGATCGCTCCGCCAGCGTCGGCCGCGGTCTGGGCGCAGGCGACCGCGAGCGCGAGCAACAGCACCAGGACGGCGGGTCGGCTCATGGGCACGTCCCTCCGTCGATCGTGATCCACCACCATCCGAGGGTGACCACGTTGGCCTCCTCCGGGAAGTCGTAGGGCCCGACGGTCAGCCGGGGCTCGACGTCGACCACATCCTCCTCTGCGACCGGCGGCTCCGGCTCCGGCGGCAGGCGATCGCGGTCCGAGGCCAGCGCCTCGAGGAAGAACACCGCGGGCAGCGGCTCGGGCCAGCGCTCCTCGCAGGGGTCGAAGATGTACGACGGGTAGCCGGGCTGGTCGTCGAGGATCTCGTCGTTCGCGGGGTTGCGCATGAACCAGAAGTAGAAGATGTCGTCGCCGTCCGGATCCGTGGCGGCGTCGAGGCTCCAGAAGCGCAAGGGGTCGCCGAGCAGCATGGGCTGGCGGTGGGCGGCGGGCTTGATGCTCGCGGCGTCGACCGCGAAGGGACGATTCTCGTCGCCCTCCCGCTCGATGGGGGGCGCCACCAGGCAACCCTGCAATCCCGCCAGCAACACGGCCAGCCCCAGTCGATGACACCACCTGGTTACTCGTGCAATCGGCGTGCCGGAACGCTGCAGAACAGAATGACGCGTCGTTTCAACGAGATGGACGAAAGTTCGGGGGCAACGCCCCCGTGTAGGGTCGGACATTCGGATCACGGAACGGCATTGTACCTGACATCGGGATCACACCCAAGCAATCGTCGCGTGCGGCTATTTGAAGAAGCGCATCCACGACAGGTCGGGGGCGCCGATCTCGCGCTCGCGCTCGAGGTACCGGAAGATGGTGCGCGGATCGACGTCGAGGTCGTGGGCCGTCTTGGTGCGGTTGCCGCCGTTCAACTCGAGCACGCGCAGCACGTAGGCCATCTGGAAGGTCTCGCGGATGCTGGCGAGGGGCTGCACCGAGGGCACGCCGGCGTCGTCGATCTCGAGGTCGGTGGGCGTGACCAGCGGTCCGTCGGCGAAGATCGCGGCCCGCTTCAGGCGGTTCTCGAGCTCGCGGATGTTGCCGGGCCAGGGGTGCTTGCGCAGGGCCTGCTGGGCCTCGGCGCTGAACCCCCGCACCTTCGAGCCGAACTCGCCCGCGAAGCGCTTCAGGAGGTAGTTGGCGAGCAGCACGATGTCGTCGCCGCGCTCGCGCAGGGGCGGGAGGGCCACCAGGATGACGTTCAGGCGGTAGTAGAGGTCTTCGCGGAAGGCGCCGGCCTGCACTTCGTCGGCCAGGTTCTTGTTGGTGGCCGCGACCACGCGCAGGTCGACGGCCTCGGGGCGGGGCGCGCCCACCCGCTGCACCTGCTTCTCCTGCAGGGCCCGCAGCAGCTTGACCTGCAGGTTCAGCGGCAGCTCGCCGATCTCGTCGAGGAAGAGCGTGCCGCCGTTGGCCAATTGGAACTTGCCCGGCGTGTTGTTCACGGCGCCGGTGAAGGCCCCCCGCACGTGCCCGAAGAGCTCGCTCTCGAGCAGGTTCTCGGGGATGGCGCCGCAGTTGATGGCCACGAAGGGGCCGCGTGCGCGCGCGCTGCGCCGGTGGATCTCGCGGGCGATGAGCTCCTTGCCGCTGCCGGTCTCGCCCTGCACCAGCACGCTGGCGTCGGTGGGGGCCACCTTCTCGACGCGGCGGTAGACGCGCTGCATGCCCGGGCACGAGCCGATGAGATCGCCGAAGCGGCTCGCGTCGACGCGCTCGGTGAGGTCGTCGACGCGCGCCTGCAGTTCGCCCATGACCAGGGCGTTGTGCACGATGCCGGCGGCCTGCGAGGCGAAGAGCCGCAGGATCTCGAGGTCGTGCTTCGTGAACAGGCTGATCACGTTGTCGTTGCCCACGTAGAGCAGGCCGAGCGTGCGGCCCTTGAAGGCCATGGGCGCGGCCATGACCGAGCTCAGCTTGAGGCGCATGACGCTGGTGGCGTTCGAGAAGCGCGTGTCGCGCAGGGCGTCGGAGATGACGACCGGTTCTCCGGTCTCGAGCACGGCCTTCAGGATGCTGTCGGAGTAGATGGTCTCGCGATCGGGCAGATCGTCGCCCGCCACGTTGCGGGCCACGCGCACCCAGGGCTGATCGGTGTGGGTGAGGATCAGGAAGCCCTTGTCGGCGTTCAGGGCCTCGACGAGGTGGTCGACCAGCAATTGGAGCGCCGTGTCGAGGCGGGGCTCGGCCATGAGCCTCACGGCGAGGTCGGACAGCTTGGCCAGGCGCTCGAAGCCCTGGTCGTGGGGCTCGTCGTCGTCGTCGGCCGCGCTGAAGTCGGCCAGCGAGAACACCAGCAGCGTGTCGCCGACGCGCACCACGTCGCCGTCGTTCAAGGTGTGCGAGCGCCGCTTCTTGCCGTCGGCCACGAACTCGAGGCCCCGCTCGGACGACTCGAGCGTCCAGCTCCGGCCGTCGTGCACCAGGCTGAGGCGGGCGCTCCCGAAGGCGGGCTCGACCAGCACGAGATCGTCGTCGGGGTTCGGCCCGAGGGTCGAGATGCGCTTGTAGACCTGGTAGCCCCGCGTGCGCAGCTGACCGGGCCGGATGACGTACAGCGAGGCCATGGGCCCTCCGTCAGAAGACCCCCATGGGGAGGGTGAAGGTGGTCGTGAACAGCGGCGTGCCGGCGGGGCTGAGGCCGACGCCGAGCGCCGGGGGCGCCTCCTCGACGGTGTCGCCGGGGAAGTGCAGCCAGCCGTCGAGCAGGCTCCAGGCCCAGAACCCCGCGAAGGCGCCCAGGGCCCCGTAGAGCGTGTACTGGAGCGCCCGGGCGCGGGAGAAGTCGGCGTCGCTGAACCGGCCGTCGGGCCCGCGCATCAGCTCGATGGCGAGGTAGCACCCCACGTTGGTGGCGAGCGCGAGGCCCTGCCCGGTGGCGAAGAGCACGCCCGCCACGGGCTGGTCGTTCGAGAACTGGGGGGCGCCGAAGGGCAGGAAGAGCGGCACGCGGCTGCGGTGATGGACGCGCACCTCGCGCACGCGCTCGACGACGCGCGGCTCGTCCTTCGGCGTGGGCTGGGGGCGATTCGGGTCCTGCACCAGGCCTTGCGCGACGATGCGCGCCTTCAACTCGCCGAAGTGCCGGATCATGTCGGCCGGGTAGTAGAACGGGTCGAGGGTGGCGCCGGGCTTCTTGAGGAGCAGCGCCGTGAACTCGAGGTCGGCCGCCTGGCGCTTGCCGGCCCAGAAGTGACACGCCGCCAGGTACTCGCGGGTCAGCAGCTCCTGCTCGGGGCCCAGGCTGGTGGCCGGGTAGAGCAGCCCCTCGAGCAGCGGCACGGCCTTCTCGCACTCCTGGTACAAGAAGAGGTTGCGGGCCTCGTCGAAGCGCGTCGCCGCGTCGTCGGGGGCCGCCGAGAAGAGAGAGTAGAAGACGACGAGAAGGCCAGCCATGTGAGCAACATCCTATGTTTGCCCTTGATCCGGGGTCAAGAAGGGAATACATGCCGCCAGGGCTGCAGCCCGCGGGGAGGAGAGGATGCGACGACGGCTGGCCCTGGGGTTGATGGTTACGCTCTTCGTGGGCGGGGCCGTGCTCTGGGACCGCGTGCTGTCGACGCCGACGCGGGTCGTGATCCTCGTGCTCGGCGACGCGACGACCTCGCCCCGCTTCGTGCGGTTGACGTGGGCCGTCCTCCGCGACGGTCGTGAGATCGCTCACGGCCTGGTCAACGCGCGGGGCGGGCGATTGCCGCTGCGCGAGACGCTGGGCGCCATTCCCCTGAAGCGCGGCGCGCACGTGCTGCGGGTCGGGTTCGTGACGGGGGTGTTGGAGGACGCGGGGCCGCTGGCCGAGCGGAGCGTGCCCTTCGACGTGGGCGACGACGAGATCGTGTTGGTCGCGATAGAAGGAGACGAGCCATGAAGGTCACGTACCGCGGTCGCGTGCTCGACTACCCCGACAAGCCGCCGACCCGCGAGAAGATCCTCAAGGACCTCGGCCTCAGCCCCCTCGCGGTGCTGATCGTCGACGCGGTGACGGGCCAGTTGCTGCCCCCGGGGCGGCCGCTCACGCCCGATCTGCAGCTCGAGGTGCGCGCCGTCATCTCGGGCGGATAGGGGGTGGCCGTGTTCGCCGTCCGCTGCAAGATCTGCAAGGAGAACGAGGCGGTCCTCAAGCTCGAGACCTACCGCCTGAACCTGTGCGGGGCGTGCTTCGACGACTTCGTGCTGCGCCGCACGAAGAAGGGCATCCACGACTTCAAGATGTTCGGACCCCACGAGCGCATCCTGGTGGCCGTCTCGGGGGGCAAGGACTCGCTGGGGCTCTGGGACATCCTGGTGCGCCTGGGGTACCAGGCCGACGGCTTCTACATCGACCTCGGCATCACGGACTACTCGGCCGAGTCCAAGCGCCTGGCGCGCGAGTACGCCGACAAGCACGGGCTCACGCTGCACGTGCGCTCCGTCCCCGACGACTTCGGGGGCCTGGGCATCAAGGACATCGCCTGGAAGACGCGCCGCAAGCCGTGCTCGGTGTGCGGCACCCTGAAGCGTCACCTCATGAACCGGATCGCCCTCGACGAGAAGTACGACGTGCTGGCCACGGGGCACAACCTCGACGACGAGGTGACCACGCTCTTCGGCAACACCATCCACTGGCAGACCGAGTACCTGGGCCGGCAGTTCCCGGTGCTGCCCGCCGTCGACGAGGGGCTGCAGCGCAAGGTGAAGCCGCTCATCTACCTGGGCGAGAAGGAGATGGCGGCCTACGTCACGCTACGCGGCATCCCGTACATCTACGAAGAGTGCCCCATGTCGAAGGGCGCCTCGTCGCTGTTCTACAAGGATCTCCTGAACCAGCTCGAGCTGCACAGCCCGGGCGCCAAGCTCTCCTTCCTCAAGGGCTTCTTCGACCAGCGCGAGCGCTTCCGCACCGAGGAGGAGCGCCCCACGCTCACGCCGTGCACGCGCTGCGGCACGCTCACCACCGTCGAGATCTGCTCCGCCTGCCGGCTGAAGGAGCGCCTGGCGCCGAAACCCGAGGCCGACCCCGCCGATTGACAGCGCACCGAACACCTCCTAGGGTCGCACGGGGAGGAGTGGGCATGCGGGTCTTCGTGACGGGCGCCACCGGGATGATCGGCCGGGCCCTCGTGCCGCGGCTGTTGGCCCGCGGGGACGAGGTGCTGGCCTTCGTGCGCGATCCGGAGCGCGCCCGCGGGGTGCTGGGGCCCGGCGTCGAGCTGCTGGGCACCTCGGCCGACGAGCCTGCGCTGTCGGCCAGCCTCGGGCGCTCGACGGCCCTCGTCAACCTGGGCGGCGAGCCCCTGGCCGAGGGGCGCTGGACCGAGGCCCGCAAGCGCGCGCTCCGCGAGAGCCGCGTCGGGTTGACCCGTCGCCTGGTCTCGGCGCTCGAGGCGGTCGACGAGCGCCCCCGCGTGCTCGTGTCGGGCAGCGCCGTGGGCTACTACGGCGACCGCGGCGACGCTCCGCTCACCGAAGACGACGCGGCCGGACCCGACTTCGCGGCGCGCCTCTGCGTCGACTGGGAGAACGCCGCCCTGGCGGCTGAACGCGGCGGCACCCGCGTGGTGCGGGTGCGAACCGGGGTCGTGCTCTCGGGCACGGGCGGGGCGCTGGCCAAGATGCTGCCGGCCTTTCGCCTGGGTCTCGGCGGTCCCCTCGGTTCGGGGGTTCAGGTCGTCCCGTGGATTCACCTGAACGACGAGATCGCGATCCTGCTGGCGGCCCTCGACGACGAGCGGCTCACGGGGCCCGTGAACGCGACCGCGCCGGAGCCCGTCACCAGCCGCGAGTTCGCCGCGGCGCTCGGCCGGGCGCTCGGTCGGCCGGCGCGCGTGGCGGTGCCGGGCTTCGCGCTCCGCCTGGCCCTCGGGGAGGTCGCGGGCCTGCTCCTCGGCGGTCAGCGCGCGCTCCCCAGGCGGCTCGAGGCGGTGGGGTTCCGGTTCTGCTTCCCCGGGCTCGACGCCGCCCTCGCCGATCTCCTGGCCGCGGGCCCAGGCGGCGCACCTTGCTGAACGCGCTCTTCGCCCGCGAGGCCCCGTACCTCTCGTACTGGCTCCTCCTGGCCGTGGCGGTGCTCGACCTCGTGGCGATCACGCGGGCGCTGGTGCGCGGGCACGGCGTCGAGAGCACGCTCGCGTGGATCCTGGGTGTGCTGGCCTTCCCCGGGGTGGGCGCGGTGGCCTACCTGCTGGTCGCGAACCCGAGCATCCGGCGGGCCCGCAAGCGGCGACGCGTGCACGTCGAGCGTCGCCGCCAGGCCTGGAGCGAGCGCGCCGACGGCTACGACCCCTGCGACGTGCCCATGCTCGCCACGGCCTCGGCCGTCACGGGCATTCGCGCCACCACCGGCAACCGGGTCGGGCTGCTGATCGAGGACGAACGCGCGTTCGAGCAGATCGAGGCCGCCATCCACGCCGCGCGCCAGAGCGTGTGGGCCGAGTACTACATCGTGCGCAACGACGAGACGGGTCGGCGATTCCTCGACCTCCTCACGGAGCGTGCTCGCGCGGGCGTCGACGTGCGCCTGCTCTACGACGCGGTGGGCTCCATCGGGCTCGACGAGCGGCGGCTGCAGGCCATCCGCGAGGCCGGTGGGCGCGTGGTGCCGTTCCTGCCCGTGAACCCGCTGCGGCGGCGCTGGGCCGTGCACCTGCGCAACCACCGCAAGGTCGTGCTCGTCGACGGGCGCGTGGCCTTCACCGGGGGCATGAACGTGGGCGACGAGTACTCGGGGCGCGCGCGCCGCCGGGGGGCCGTGCACTTCCGCGACGCGCACCTCGTGCTCTCGGGCCCGGCAGTGGCCGACGTGGCGCAGGTGTTCGCCGACGACTGGTCGTTCGCCACCCGCGAGGAGCCCGCGTTGCCCGCGCCGGCGCCGCCGGGCGAGGGCTCCGTCGTCGGGCTGGTGCCGAGCGGCCCCGACCAGCGCGTGAACGCGAGCGGGCTGGTCTACTTCGCCGGCATCGCCACGGCGCGTCGTTCGTGCTGGTTGACCACGCCCTACTTCGTGCCCGACGGGCCCACGCTGCGGGCGCTGGTGGCCTCGGCCATCCGGGGGGTCGACGTGCGCGTGCTGCTGCCGGCGCGGTGCGACGTGGCGCTGGCGGGCGCCGCGGCGCGCTCGTTCTATCCCGAGCTCGTCGCGGCCGGCGTGCGCATCTTCGAGTACGCGCCGGCCATGCTGCACGCCAAGACGCTGATCGCCGACGGGCGCTGGTCCGTCGTGGGCTCGGCCAACGTCGACATGCGGTCGTTCCGGTTGAACTTCGAGCTCGGCGTCGTGCTCGACGACCTCTCGATCGCCTCCGCGCTGGTCCGCCGCTTCGAGGCCGATGTCGCCGAGAGCCGCGAGATCACGGCCGCCGACCTGGCGAAGCTTTCGGCGCTCACGAGGCTCGGTCGTGGGCTCGCGCGGCTCGCCTCGCCGATCCTGTAGGCGCTGTCCGCACCTCGACCCGACAGCGCTCCTCCGCGAACCCATAACTCACAGAAAGTACATGCGATAACGCGAGGTGCTGGACTTGTTGGGCCCGGACGTGTCATGCTTCGAGGTACGAGACATCGAAACCCCTGGGGGGCGCGCGACGACCATGCGGCGCCGGTCGATCCTGGTGTTGGCTCCCGATACGATCGGGTGTGAGCCGTTGGTGGCGCGTCTGCTCGCGGCCGGGCACGGGGTCGAGCTCCGCTCGAGCGAGGCCCAGGCGTTGCTCGCGCTCCGAGGCCGGGCCTACGACGCCTGCCTGCTCGACCGGGCCCTGCTGCGGGGCCCCGAGGGCGCGCTCAGCCTGGCCGAGATGCGCCGGCTGCGACCGACGACCGCCCTGCTGGTGCTGGTCGAAGGCCACGAGGTGGCGGCCGCGGGAGCCACCCTCGGCGCGCTGGTCGACCAATTGCTCGTGAAGCCCTGCGCCTTCGCGGAGGCTGCCGAGGTCGAGCGCTCCACGCTCAACGAGACGATCCGCCGCCGTCACCACCAGGTTCCCTGACCCGCCGACCCCCCTTCGGACCCCGTCCGCGCCCTAGCGTCCATCTCCGACGCCCGTGCAGGCTTGATCGGCGTCGGGGCCCATGATACGAACGGCCCGAGCCGATGGGACGGCTCGCCGGCAAGCAGCCTTGGGTGACGCCATGACCGAGAACCCGATCCGAACCGCGCTGGACGAAGGCCGTTCGATCCTCTTCGAGCACGAGGTGCTGACCCTGCTGTCGCGCCTGGGGTTGCGCGTGCCTCGCCACGCCTTCGTGCCGAGGGGCGGCGAGTTGGAGCCGGCGGTGGCCGCGCTCGGCGGCGACCCGGTGGTGGTGAAGGTGGTCTCCGAGCGCATCCTGCACAAGACCGACCTCGGCGGGCTGGCGTTCGTCGAGGCCCTCGACCTGTCCGGGCTGGCGGCGGCCGTCGCCGACATCGAGGCGCGGTTGCCGGCCGAGCTGATCCCCAGCGTGCGAGGCTGGCTGGTCGAGGAGCGCGTCCCGTACCAACCGGGCCTCGGCCGCGAGCTGCTGCTCGGCCTGCGCGACACCCCGGAGTTCGGCCCGGTGATCACCGTGGGCTTCGGAGGAACGGCCGTCGAGGCGCTCGATCAGGCCCTGCGTCCGAACCAGGGCACCGTGCTGCTCCACCCGGCGCTCACGTCGCACGCCGAACGGCGACGCAAGCTGGTCTCGAGCCTGTTCGGTCGCTGGATCACGGGGCAGGTGCGCGGCGTGCGCGGTGTGCAGGACGAGGCCTCGTGGCTCGCCGACCTCGACCGCTGGATCGGCGCGCTCGAGCAGGTTCGCCGCGAGGTCGAGGCCGAGGGGCGCCGCGTCGACGAGCTGGAGTTGAACCCGCTGGTCTGGTCCGACGGCTGGGTGCCGGTCGACGCCCTCCTGCGCCTCGGGCCGCCCGTGGCCGCGGAGCGCGCCTTCCCGGTGGTGAACCTGGTCGCGGCGCTGCACCCGGCGACGGTGGCCCTGGTGGGCGTGTCGCCCAAGATGAACATCGGGCGCATCATCCTGCGCGTCATGCTCGACAACGGCTACCCGGTCGACGACGTGGTGATCGTGCGCGACGACGTGCCCGAGATCGACGGCGCGCGCTGCGTCAAGACCCTCGCCGAGTTGCCGCGTCCGGTCGACCTGCTGGTGCTGGCCATCGGCGCCGAGGGCGTGCCCGACGTGCTGCGAGAGGTGTTCGAGGGCCACGTGGCCCGCTCGGTGCTGCTCATCCCCGGCGGCATGGGCGAGACCGAGGGCGGGCGGGGCATCGCCCGGCGGGTCGACGACCTGCTCGAGGCGCACGCGAACGATCCCCTGCGGCCCGTGCTCATCGGCAACAACAGCCTGGGGCTCGTGTCGCGGCCGGCGCACTTCGACTCGCTGTTCATCCCCCGCGAGAAGCTGCCGCGGATCGAGGGCGGCGTGTCGAGCGTGGCGCTGGTCAGCCAGAGCGGCGCGTACATGATCACGCGGCTGACCAAGCTCGACACGTTGGCGCCCGACTACCAGGTGTCGCTCGGCAACCAGATCGATGCCCGCTTCTCGCACGTGGTCGAGGCCCTGGCGGCCGACCGCCACCTGACCACGCTGGCGCTCTACGTCGAGGGTTTCCAGCGCGGCGACGGGGCGCGGCTCGGGGCGCAGATCGAGCAGTTGGTGAGCTCGGGCCGCGACGTGATCGTCTACAAGGGCGGGCGCTCGGGCCTGGGGCAGGCCGCCACCGCGGGGCACACGGCGTCGGTGGCGGGCGACTACCGCGTGTTCGAGGAGCTCATGCACGACGTGGGCGCCTTCGTGGCCGGCACGTTCACCGAGTTCGTCGAGCTCGTGCGCCTGTCGTCGACCCTGCACGCCAAGCGCTTCGGCGGCCGGCGCGCCGCGCTCATGAGCAACGCCGGCTACGAGACCGTGGGCATGGCCGACAACCACCGGGGCGCGCACCACGAGCTTACGCCGGCCGTGCTCGGCCCCGACACGGTGGCGCGCGTGCGTGGCGTGCTCGAGCAGGCGCGCATCGCCGCGCTCGTCAACGTCACGAACCCCCTCGACATCACGCCCATGGCCAACGACGGGGTGCACCTCGGGTGCATGGAGGCGCTGCTGGCCGACGACGGCGTCGACGTGGCCGTGTTCGGCAACGTGCCGCTGACGCCGAACGTGCAGACGCTGCCGCGCGGCCTGTCGGAGCGCGACGTGTTCGACGCGCCCAACGGCTACGGGAACCGCACCATCCAGCTGTTCCGCGCGAGCGAGAAGCCGTTCGTGGTGGTCATCGACGCCGGACGGCACTACGACGACCTCGTGCGCCTGCTCGAATCCGGGGGCGTGCCCGTGTTCCGCGACGCGGATCGGGCCACGACCATCCTGGGGCGCTACGTCGAGCGCAAGCTCTTCCAAGGATGACCTGTCCATGAGCCGCCGCGCGCTCGCGGCCGTCATCGTCGTCTTCCTGGCCTGGGGCGCCGTGGGCGTGGCCCGCTCCAGCTTCACGCTGGGAGGGGAGCGCTGGTTCCCGTTGGCCGACGACCAGATGGTCTCGATGCGGTTCGCGAAGAACCTGGCCGAGGGGCACGGGCTCACGTGGAACCCCCCCTCGGCGTCGCTCGGGGCAGGCGGCGGCCTGCGCGTCGAGGGGTTCTCGAACCCGCTGTGGACGTTCGCGATGGCGGGCCTGCACCTGACGGGGCTGCCCACGCCCTTCCTCGGGCTGGCCGTCAAGCTGCTGGCGCTCGCGCTCTTGGCCCTGAACCTCGCGGTCGTGCGGCGAATGGCGCACGAGCTGGCCCCAAGGGCACCGGTCGCGGTCTGGGGCGCGGTGGTTCTAACGGCGGGCGCCTCTGCGCTGCTCTACTGGGCGGTGCAGGGCTTCGAGGTCGCGCTGCTCGTGCTGCTGATCGACCTGGCGCTGCTGGGGCTCGTGCGTTGGAAGGGCGACGCGCGCGGGTTGGTGGCGCCGTCGCTCTGGCTCGGGGTCGCCACGCTGGTTCGGCTCGACGCCGCGCTGACCGCGACCGTGGCCGTGCTGTTCGTGTTCCTGACCGCGCGCGAGGCCCGACTGAAGAAGGCCGCGATCCCTGCGGCCATCGTCTGCGCCGCCCTGGCGCTCCAGACGATCGCCCGACTGGCGTACTACGGCGACTGGCTGCCGAACACCTACGCCCTCAAGATGACCGGGTACCCCACGCTGCTGCGCGTGGGCACCGGCCTCGTGTGGCTGGGGCTGGCGGCCTGGGGCCCGGGCCTGATCGTGGAGCTGCCCGCGCTCGGCCTGGCGGCGCTGCGGGGCGGAGCCCGCCAGCGGCTGCTGGTGGGGCTGGTGGTGGCGCAGTCGGCGTACTCGGTGTGGGTGGGCGGCGACGCCTGGGAAGAGCTGGGTGTGGCCAACCGCTTCGTGGCCGTGAGCCTGCCGGCCTTCGCGGTGCTGGTGGGGCTGCTGCTCGCTCACCTGGCCGCGCGCCCGCCGTTCGCGCGGCCGTGGGTGGCCGGCCTGCTGATCGCGCTGTCGGCCCTGGCCCTGGAAGGGAAGGGCGACCCGGAGCGCACCCTCGCGTGGGCCGGCGCCGACCTGCCGTACAAGGCCGCCGAGTACCGCGAGTTGACGGCGCTGGCGCGGGCCGTGGCCGACGTGACCACCCCCGACGCCAGCGTGGCCGTGGTCTGGGCCGGGTTGCTCCCCTACCTGATCGACCGGCCGTGCCTCGACCTGCTCGGAAAGTCCGATCGCGCCGTGGCCCGCGGCGAGGCCGCCCGCTTCGAGACCGCCGGGCCCTTCTTCACCTGGCGAAACCCCACCGGCGACGCCTGGGGGCACTTCTACCCCGGGCACCTGAAGTGGAACTACGCCTGGTCCGTAGGCGAGGGGAAGCCCGACGTGATCGCCCAGGTGTGGGGCGACACGAGCGGCCTGCAGCCCTTCCTGAAGGACTACCAGAGCGTCGCCCTCGGCGGCGACCCACGCCTGACGGTGGGCCTGCGAAAGGGCTCTCCGCGGGTGCGGTGGGAGCGTGCCGGGCTGACGAGGTGACCGGCGTTCGCAGCGAGCAAGCCGTCGACTGAAGTCGCGGCTCAGGGTACGAAGCCCGCCTGCGCGGGCTGGGGGCAGTCGGGCACGGGGTGCGAGTCGTCGGGGCGGGCACGGGGTGCTAGCCGTCGGGGCGGGCACGGGGTGCTAGCCGTCG
>CAZBRS010000048.1:0-41550 GCA_964494475.1 uncultured Myxococcales bacterium
CGCGCGCGGGGGGCGGGGTCACGTGAACGCCAGCCACCGGCCGGCGTCAACGGTCCAGATCGCTCCCGCTCAGAATTGACAGGTCGGCCTTCGCACCTTGCTTGTTCGCGATAGGTTTTCTGTCGCCGAAGGCAAGCGGCCCATGCCCACCCCCATCGACCCCGCGCACACCGCCTGGCTGCTGATCTCGACCGCCCTGGTGCTGTTGATGACGCCGGCGCTCGCCTTCTTCTACGGCGGGCTGGTGCGCTCCCGCAGCGTGCTCAATACCATGATGATGAGCTTCGCCTCCCTCGGCGTGGTGGGGCTCACGTGGGCGCTGATCGGCTACAGCGTGGCCTTCGCCCCGGGCTCGGCGCTGGCCGGCGGCGGCGACTTCGCGGGCCTGCGGGGCGTGGGGCTCGAGGCGCGAGGTGCCATCCCGCACCTGCTCTTCTTCGCCTACCAGGGCACCTTCGCCATCATCACGGCCGCGCTCATCTCGGGCGCCGTGGTCGAGCGCCTGCGCTTCGCCGCCTACCTGCTGTTCATTCCCCTCTGGACCCTGGTGGTCTATGCCCCCGTAGCCCACTGGGTGTGGGGCGGCGGCTGGCTGTCCACGCTCGGCGCGCTCGACTTCGCCGGCGGCACGGTCGTGCACATCAACGCCGCCATGGCCGCGTTGGTGGCCGCCCTGGTCGTGAAGCCCCGCCAGGACTACGGCCGGCAGGCGCTGCTCCCCCACAACGTGCCCTTCGTGCTGCTGGGCGCCGGGCTCCTGTGGTTCGGCTGGTTCGGCTTCAACGGCGGCAGCGCGCTGGCGGCCGACGGCCTCGCCACCCTGGCCTTCGTCAACACGCTGCTGGCGCCCTCGGCCACCCTGACCGCCTGGATGCTGCTCGACCTGGCGCGCTCGGGGCGCCCCACGGCGGTAGGCGCCGGCACCGGCATCGTGGTGGGCCTCGTCGCCATCACGCCGGCCGCCGGCTTCGTCTCCCCCCTCGGTGCGATCGCGCTCGGGGCGCTGGCCGCCGTGCCCAGCTACTTCGCCATCCAGTGGCGCACGCGCACACGCCTCGACGACTCGCTCGACGTGGTGGCCGCCCACGGGCTGGGCGGGCTCGTGGGCGCGCTGCTCACCGGGGTCTTCGCCGAGAAGGCCTGGGGCGGCGCTTCCGGCCTGCTCGATGGCAATCCTCGCCAACTGCTCGTGCAGATCGCCGCCGTGCTGGCCACGGCCGCGTGGTCGGGCGTGGCGTCCTACGGACTCCTCAAGCTCGTCGACAAGCTGGTGGGCCTGCGGGTCGACGCTCGCTCCGAGGGCCTGGGCCTCGACCGTCCGCTGCACGCCGAGGAGGCCTACGCCACCGACGAGGGCGCCATCCTGGTGCTCGAGGAATCCGCAGCCGAGAGGAGCTCCCGATGAAGCTGATCGTCGCCATCATCCGCCCCGAGCGCCTGAGCGCGGTGCTCGAGGCGCTGTTCAAGGCCGAGGTGCGCGGGCTCTCGCTCAGCCGCGTGCAGGGCCACGGAGGCGAGGTGGAGACGGTCGAGACCTACCGCGGAACCACCGTCAAGATGTCACTTCAGGACAAGATCCGCCTCGAGATCGGCGTCTCGGCGCCCTTCGTCGAGCCCACGGTGCAGGCCATCCTGCGCTCGGCCCGCACGGGCGAGGTGGGCGACGGCAAGGTGTTCGTGGTCCCGGTCGAGAAGATCTACCGCATCCGCACGGGAGAGGAAGACGTGGCGGCGGTCACGCCGGTGGTCGGGCCGGGCTGAATTCGGGGAGGTTCTTCGGAAGGATCGCGGCGCCCGCTATTCGCAGGGCAGCTCGCCGGTGAACGGCACCCAGTGGGGCTCGCCGCTGCCGCAGACGGTCTGGGCGATGATGGTGCCGTCCCACGAACCGTTGTCGAACAGAACCTCGGCGTTGGGCGCCAGCAGCGTCCCCTTCATGCCGATGGCCTGGGCCTCGACCAGCGTGGCGGCGCAGGCGTTCCAGAGCGTGCGGGTGGCTTCGGCGCCCTCGAAGAAGAAGCCGAAGTTCTGCACGCTGACCTCGGCCCCGCTCACGTTGATGAGCACCGTGGCCGTGGCGGGCACGCGCAGCGTGAACGAGTTGGCGTCAGCCAGCAGCGTGGCGGGCAGCTCGAAGACGTTGAGACCGGGCAGCGTGCCCTCGAGGACCAGAAGGGTGGCCCAGGGCGCGCCCTCGACCGTGACCGTGCCCGTGGCGGGCAGCGCCGCGAGGCGCGCGCAGAGGGCCACGGCGCCGTCTTCGGCGGCCGCGAAGTCGACGCGCGGGCCCTGGTGGAGCTCGCCACCCTGGAAGTCTACGCTCTCGAAGGCCGCCGTGCCGACCACCCAGGCGTCGCCGTGGATCGTACCGTACGAGAGCTCGGCCGCCCCGCCCGCGACCAGCGCGTCGCCGCCGGGGTGCTGGTGGCCGAACGAGAAGCCGCTGGTCGTGACCAGCACGCCCGCCGCCACGGCGCCGCCCACGTCGGGCAGCTCGCACACGGTGTCGAACGCGAACACGTTGAAGTGCCCGGGGACGCCCAGGTCGTCGATGCACCCTTCGACCTGGCAGCTGGGCGAGCAGCCGTCGCCGGCCACCTGGTTGCCGTCGTCGCAGCCCTCGCCGGGCTGGACCACGCCGTCGCCGCAGTCGTCGTCGCAGTCGCCGTCTTCGTCGATCTGCCCGTCGCAGTCGTCGTCGATGCCATCGCAGTCGGTGTCGACCGTGGGCAGCCCCGGCTCGCAGGTGTCGACGATCTGGCCGTTGGTGCACCGCAGCCACCCCGAGGACCCGCAGGCGCCCACGCCGCACGTGGTGGGAACGGGGATGTAGCCCTCATCGGTCTGTCCGTCGCAGTCGTTGTCGAGGCCGTCGCAGGTGGAGTCGACGCCCCCGGGCGTGCCC
The DNA here is from genome assembly GCA_964494475.1 of uncultured Myxococcales bacterium. Lineage (GTDB taxonomy): Bacteria > Myxococcota_A > UBA9042 > CAZBRS01 > CAZBRS01 > CAZBRS01. The sequence continues at coordinate 2,906 of CAZBRS010000048.1, forward strand.
GGGACGCAGGTGTCGATGATCGCGCCGTTCACGCACAGGAGCTGGCCGTGAGCGCCGCACACGCCCTCGCCGCAGGTGCTGGGCACGGGCACGTAGCCCTCGTCGGTCTGGCCGTCGCAGTCGTCGTCGTGGCCGTTGCACTCGGCGTCGTAGCCGGCCGGAACGCCCGGGTGGCAGGTGTCGATCCACACGCCGCCCACGCAGTGCCGGTTGCCGGTGTTGGCGCAGATGCCGGTGCCGCACGAGGTGACCGTGACGGGCGCGTCGTCGTCGATGACGCCGTCGCAGTCGTCGTCGACGCCGTTGCAGTTGTCGTCGGGCGCGGGCACGCAGCCCTGCCACGTGGCCGAGGCGGTGAATGAGCAAGGATCGCCAAAGACCACGAGCGCCTGCAGCGTGTCGTCGAGCGGGTCGAGCACGCGCAGATCGCTGCCGAGCGTACCGGCCGTGACGGTCACGGCCCCGGCGCCGAAGGGCGCCACCACGACGGCCAGGCGACCTGCGCCGTCGGTCAGGCCGAAGCCGCCCGCAGGCTGCAGCAGCGCGCCGCCGGTCGCGTGAACCGCGATCTTCTGGCCGACCACGGGCAGGCCGCCCTGGACGAGCGAGACGGTGCCGACCATGTTGGGACCGGCGTTGCCGAGCGTAACCTGCAGGCCGGCCGGCGCGCACGTCATGACGCAGCGCCCGAGGGACTCGGCCACCAGCGCCAGGGCCGCGAACTCGGCGTCGCCGTCGGCGTCGGGCGACGTGACGACCTCGGGGGGCAGGCGGTGGCCGTGGGAGAGCTTCCAGACGGCCAACTGCAGGACGCTGGCCGACGCGCTGTCGAACGGCGGGTAGGTGGCCAGCAGGTAGCCGATCTCGCACCAGGGCGTGCTGGTGGGCGGGATGCTCTGGGCGGCCTCGAAGGCCGAGCCGTCGAGGAGCACGGGCTTCTCGAGCTCGAGGCAGAACGCCGCCTCGGGCTGGCCTTCGACCAGCAGGTGCGACACGCCGGCGGGCTTGTAGCCCTCGTCGTAGCCGTCGACCGAGATCGGTAGCCAGGCGTAGGGCGTGAAGTCGACCAGCTTCGCGGACACGACGTCGGCGGTCGCGGCGCCGGCACCGGCGCTGAGGGCCACCGTGAGCGCCAGAGCGGTCAGCAGGTTCTTCGAGTGCAGCATGAGAGCCTCCCCCGGAGCGGTTCGTCCGCTCCCCATGATCATGGGCTTCAGGAGTTTATCGAACAAATCTTGATTTCGCAAGGCCCGGACACGTCGAACGCTGGCTCCATCTGCGTCTGGGCAGCGGGAGCGGAGAAGGCCTTCGCGTCGGCCCGGGCCGACGTGAAGAACGCGACGATCATCGCGGCCAGCACGAAGACCACGAAGGCGGCCACGTCGAGCAACCTGGTCCGAACGTTCACCTCGGCGCGCACCATGTCGAGCCCCCTGTCGAAGGTCGTTGGACGCTGCGGTCGAGGCTTTATGCAGAGGGCGTGCCAAGAAGGACGGAGTTTCACCGGGATGGCCTGGAGAGCGGGCTTTCTCGAAGAAGCTCGCTGGAGAGGACGCCCCCGGGGCGAAGGCTTGGCACCGCGCTTGGCAACGGGTGCCAAGCCCGGACGGCGCTGGACCGACGTCAGTACGTGACGTTCAGGCTCAGGTACACCTCGGACTGGTCGCGGTGGTAGAACGCGAACCGGTACGTGCCGTCGGTCAGCATGGGCGCGCCCTGGGCGTAGGCCAGCGACAAGTCGAGGCCGGGCGCGCGCTCGGGCATGGGCAGGGTGAAGTTCACCGCGAACTCGAAGTAATAGAAGGCGCCCTTCCAGCCCTGCGAGACGCCGTCGACGGGGTAGTTCTCGGCCCAGTACGACTGCCACAGGAACGACGGCGCCAGCCACTCGAGCGGCTGGTACAGCAATTGCGCCTGCACGGCGGCGGTCTGACGCTCGTTGGGGCTCGATTGCTCCTCGGACTGGCCATAGCGGGCGAACGAGTAGCGGTAGCTGCCCGTGACGATGGCCGTGAGCGGACCGTAACTCGGAGCGAGCGCCAACTGCACGGTGGGGCGCGTCAGATACGACCGCGCGAGACTCTCGCGCGACGTGGGCGCCGTCAGGTTGGCCGACGCCACGCCGGGGATGGAGAAGCCCGGGATGGGCAGCGCGAACTTGCGGAAGTAATAGAACCGCAGGTCGCCGAAGAAGAGCGCGGCCTCGCCGGGGTCGGCGATGAAACGCTGGATCATCTCGAGCCGCAGCCCCAGTTGGTCGTGCTTCGTCAGGTCGAACCTGGCCTGGGCCATGTACCAGGTGTAGACGTCGTTGGGGCCGTACTCGTCCGAGATGAGGTTCAGGTGGAGTTCGCAGACGCCGAGCAGGTGCCACCAGCGGTCGGTCGCGGCCTTGGTGGGGATGCGCGCCGAGAGGTCGACGTCTTCGACGTCGTCGCGGTCTTCGGCGGCGTGGGCGGGGGCCGGCGCGAACGCCAATCCCGCCAGCAACGCGAACACCAGGGGTCGTATCATGTCGGGCCTCCCCTCGGCGTCGCTCAGTTGAAGTACCGGTAGTAGTCGAGGAAGTACTTGATCTCGTACGTGGTCGCCGTATCGGAGTGCTGGATGTTCACGTCCTCGTTGTAGTCCCAGAGCATCTTGTACGAGATGGGCGAGAGATCGGCGCTGACCGCCAGGTGCTGGTCGCGGTCGTCGAGGTACAGGTAGATCCACTGGCCGCCCTCGGCGTCGAAGAAGGTCTGGTGGCCGTCGCCCTGGGCGCTCAGGGCCGCCGCGGCGCAGTCGTCGACGGGGCCGGCGTCGGAGGCGCACTGGGTGCGCGGGTCGAAGCCGAAGTAGCCCATCAGATCGTCGAGGCGGTCGAACGCGCGGAAGCCCATCCACTCCTTCATCGCCTGGTCGCCGAAGTTGATGTCGTGGGTGTCCTGCGCGAAGACCAGGGCGGCCATGGGCAGGAACCAGGGGTAGACGTCGTAGGATCCGCCCAGCATCTCCTTGACCGCGTAGAGCGAGTCGGAGTAGCAGGCGGCGTCGCCGCGGTTGCCCTCGTAGTACGCCAGGTAGGCGTAGTCGTCCCAGTTGTACCAGTCGGCCGGCCACAGGCCGAGGAACGACAGCATGGCGTAGAATTTGTCGTAGATGATGCCGATGCGCGTGACGTCGCCGAAGAACGGATCGTAGGTGGTCATGTACGAGCGCTCGGCGTTCGACTGCGTGAGGATGGACCGGTAGAAGTTGATGACCATGCGGTTGGCCTGGCCCATCTCCTTGGCGAACTCGTCGCGCAGGTTGTCGAAGAAGAAACGATCGCCCTCGACGCCCAGCAGGCGCAGCTTGTTCTCGAGGTCGTCGCCGCTCCAGTCCATGGCCCACAGCTCGAGCAGGCGGCGCAGAGGGAAGGTGTTGTAGAAGGCCGTGTCCGGGTACCACCAGGTCTCCCAGTACTGCCGATAGGACCGGAAGTTCCGGAACTTGTACATCCAGTCGTAGTACAGGATGGCGTTCTTCACCATCTGGGTGGGCGTGGTGCCGAGGTCGAACGTCTTGACCAGCGGCGACAGGGGCTCGTGGTAGTCGTTGGCGTACAGGTAGCCGCGCTCGGGGTGCTTCTTGCCCTCGGGCCCGCCCTCCTCGTCGGCCGGGTCGCGGGCCGGATCGTGCCAGTCGGGGTGCACCAGGCGGAGGATGGCGGGGTCCTCCTCGAGGTTCACGTCGTCCTGGGTGTCATAACGGTAGCCGTAGGTGAGCGCGGCCCGGTCGTAGGGGTACCAGCCGAGGTCGGAGTTGACCTCGCCGAAGTGGTGCACGTAGTCCATGACGCTGGACGAGTTGCCGTGGGTCTGGCCCACGCAGCCGGTGCAGGGCTGGTAGTTGGGCTTGTCGGCGCTGGCGTAGAAGTTGTGGTAGAGCCCCAGGTCGTGGCCGAGCTCGTGGGTGCTGGTCTGGTGCGCGATGCGCCAGCGAATGTCGTCCTCCCACTCGTCGAAGCTCTGCCAGGTGCCGTCTTCCTTGCAGCGCTGGCTGATATCGGCCACGGACGAGAGCAGCCCCTCGGCCTGCACCAGGCAGATGCCGTGCACGCCGGCCGCGAGGCGCCGGTCGGCCTGGAACTTCTGATGGTCGAGCATGGACTGCCGGGCCGTGTTCAGGAAGTCGACGCCGGCCCGGATGGAGCCCGGCGCGGTGAAGTCGTCGTGGCCGGTGGGGCTGGAGGCGTTGTCGAGGCGCGCGGCCACGTCCCAGAAGGCGCCGTCGCCGACCATGAGCTGCTCGCGCTCCTGCCGCAGGCCGTTCAGGACCGACTCGCGCGGGCTCTCGACGAAGGGCTGGTAGGGCGGGTAGTACCAGCGGATGTCGTTCAGCAGCATGTGGTAGTAGCCGTGCCAGTCGTCGTCGTGCTCGACGATCCAGGCGTCGGCGTCCTGGCCCATGTACGACTCCATCTTCGAGAACAGCGTGGAGCCCTCGACGGTGGCCTCGACCTTCCCGGGGAGGATGGGGCGCAGCTCGCCGGGCGTGCAGACGCCGGCATTATCCTCGAACGAGTCGGTGGTCTGCTCCAGCAGATCCTTCACGATCTGCGTGTACCAGTGCAGGCCCTGCCAGTTGTTGAAGTTCAGGACGGCGTTCACGATCTCGCCCGTGCGGGGGTCCATCCAGCTGGGGCCGTAGCCGAGCCAGGGGATGTCGGTGAACGCGTTGTTGTGCCACGAGACGAAGCTGTAGCGAATATCGCCGATGCGGCGCCGGAAGCCGCCGTCGTCCTGGGGGTGGAAGGCGATGCGCGCGTCGACGCCCATCTGCTCGAACAGGGCATTGGTCTTCTCTTCGAGGCTGTCGTAGACCGACACGAACTCCTGGGGCACGTCGACCAGGTAGAAGTCGATGGCCTGGCGGGGGTTGAAGCGCGACAGCACCGCCGTGGTGCCGATGAAGCCCGAGTCGGGGTCCTGGAAGTTCTGCAGCACGTAGTCCCAAAGGCCGAACTGGCGTCGGTAGGGGTCCTTCTCGGCCAGGGGACGCGTGACGTACTCGGCGCCCGCGGGCGGGTCGGGGCGCCGCCACAGCGAGTACTTGAGGTCGACGGTCTGCGTGTCGACGTTGTTGGCCCACACCATCAGGCTGCCGTAGAAGGGCAGCACCTTGTAGGTGGCGCGCACGGTCCACTCGAGGTAGTCGCCCCTGGCCCAGTCGACCGCCTCGTCGGGGCCCAGGTTCGACTCGTGGGCCACGGTGTCGACGAAGTGGTAGCTGTCGGGCACGAGGGACGTCGAGACCAGCTGCATGGCCGGCGACACGGCCCAGTCGTAGTACCACATGACCTTCGACAGGTCGGAGGCCTTGCCGTTCTTCAGGTCGGCCTTGAACCACTGGCGCAGGGGCCAGTCGCGCTCGCGGTTCTCCTCGGTGTAGTTCGAGACCTCGCCGTCGAGGTTCTTGCGCAGCTGGATGTCGACGTGCGTACCGGCGTACTCCTGCAGCACGCGGGGCGCGAGATCCTGGGCTGCGGCAGGGTCGGGCAGGTTGTCGTCGCCGTACGGGCCGGGCGTGATGCCGTCGACGATCTGCACGGTGTCCTGGCTGAACACGAACTGCACGTACTTCGAGTCGCTCTGGAGCCCCGGGAAGATGTCGGTCACGGCGGTGGGCACGCTCGTGGCCGTGACGGTCACGCCCATCAGCCAGCCGCGGTCGTCCTGCACGCCCTCGGCGTTGACGTGGCCGGGGTTCGGGCGTGTCAGGAAGTCTTTTCGGAGGTAGGTGTTCTCGGTGTAGATCTCGGTCTTGGCCGGACGATCGGCTGCGCAGGAGGCCACGAGCACGAGGCCGGCCAGGGCAGCGAGCACGTGGTGGAGTCGGGTGTTCATCGTCATCTCCTCTACCTCAACCACGCCAGGACGCTGGTCACCATGTCGTTCGAGACCCGCAGCACGCGCTGGCTCTCGAGGTCGATGAGCGCCTCGACGAACTCGCGGTTGGGCGTGCGACGGATGATCAGCGGGCACGGGTAGCCTTCGGCCTCGAGTTGGGCCAGCAGGTCGCTGGCGTAGGCCCCGACCGTCGTCTGGAGCCCGCAGAACCAGGTCTCGCCGAAGAACTGATCGGCCGCGATGGCGACGACCTCGAGCTCTTCGGCGTCGGGAGCGACGGGCGCCAGGTAGAAGCTGGCCGAGATGGTGTTGCCGTACAGCGAGAAGACGTGGGCGGGCACGAACGTATCTTGCGGCCCGTCGGTGGGTCGCCAGTAGCCCGCGAGGTCGCTGGCGGCCAGGTAGGGGGCCACCACCTGCACGGTCTCGGTCTCGGACATGGCCACGTTCAAGAGCGCGCGGCGCGTCTCGGGCACCTCGTGGTCGATCGAGACGGTGCCCGCCGCGCCCAGGCCCATGCGGGGCGAGTACAGCAGGTGCTGCAGCGTGAACACGCCGCTGGGCTCCGGGTCGGTGGGGTTCGGCAGGCCGGCGTCCTGGAGCAGCACGGCCTCCATACGGGACGCGCCCTTCTGGAAGTTCAGGAAGTGCATGCGGTCGTCGTTGCCGCCGTAGTACGCGTTGATCGTGTACGCGACCTCGTCGACGAAGAGCGTGGCCGTGGCGTAGATGCGGTCGGGCGCGCCGGTGTCGGCGCTCAGGATCATCTGCTCGGGCAGCACGGCGCCGCCGTTGAAGTGCTCGAACAGGGCCACCTCGAACTGCTGCACGTAGAAGCTCGGCTGCGACAGCGTGGGCGTAATCTGGTCACCGAGCGCCCCGGCCACGATCTGCTGCATGGCGTTGGTCAGCGGGAGCGTGGGCCGGCCGCTGGCGTCGGCGTAGCAGTCGGCGTACATGCCGTGGTCGAGCTCGGGGGGGCAGAACGCGGCGTAGATGCCCCCGGGCCGCAAGCGGTCGGGGTAGCTGTGCTTCACGCCGATGGGCAGCGCGGGGTCGTCGGGCGTGCGCAGCAGATCGACGCCCGTGGAGGCGTCGTGGGGCAGGTCGGGCAGCTGCTTGCGGATCGCCTTGTCGACGTTGGCCTTGAAGATGCGCAGCACGTCGGAGTAGGGCATGGAGAACTCGCCCTCGTAGCCGGCGTTGGCGCTGACGATCACCACGGTGTCGCCGTCGTCGAGGGTGGGCTCGAGCGGCAGCACCTCGTCGACCGCGAGCCCCTTGCGCTCGAAGTACAGGTAGACGCCGCCGAAGTTCACCGTGACGTTCTCGAGGCCGTTGGCGGTCTGTACCGTGGCCATGGCCATGGGGTCGTCGGACAGGCACTTCTCTCGGACGTGCTTCCACGACGTGCCGTAGGTGACCTCGCAGTCGGGGATGCCGGCGGCCTCGGTGCCATAGATGGTGGGCTGCAGGCCGTCGACCAGGATGCGCCCGGCGTCGAGGCGGAAGGGGCGCTTCAACGTGACCTCGAGCCACGAGATGCGCTTCTCTTCGGGCTCGAGCACCACGTACAGGCCCACGCTCATGAACACCAGCACGGGCTCGGTGCCCGACATGATGATGTAGCAGGAGCCGGACTCGATGCAGTCGACCTTGGACGCGTCGAGGCTGGGGCGGAAGGCCGTGATGAGCGCGCGATCGAGGGCACGCAGGGCGTCTTCGGAGCGCGGGTCGCTGGCCGAGCCGTCGTCGGCCGAGAGCGCGACGCCGCCCTTGGTGATGGGCTCGTTCAGGGCGAGCTCGAACGCGCCGGCCTGGATGGTGCCGATGTAACCGGGCGTGAGCGCGATGTCGTCGATGAGGCGCGTGGTCGGGTCGAACCACGCGATCAGCTCGTAGTTGTCGCCCCAGGCGGCCACGCCGTCGCCGTAGTACACGGCCTGGCAGAGCCCTTCCTTGGACTGGACCTCGTCGATGGTGAGCCCCTCCCACAGGGGGCCGCCCGTCATGTCGAGCCCGCCGGCGCCCTTCATGGGCACGATGGGGAAGTTGACCATCTCGGCCTGCTTCACGGCCACCTCGTTGGTGGTGCAGACCTCGGTGGTGGGCACCGACGGGGTCGAGACCGCGCTCTCGTCGCCGAAGCCCTTGACGCCCGTGAAGTGGGTCTGGACCGGGCCCTGGCCGTTGGTCGCCACGGGGTCGAAGTCGTCGGGCAGGCCCTGGTAGACCTCGCCCGGCTTGTCGCAAGCGCCGAGGAACGCGAAGAGGATGATCCCGTGCAGGAAACGCCGCATGTCGCCCTCCGAGCCGTTCGATCTGTCCGATGGGCGAATGGTCGGTCGGGAGGAGCATCAAGTCAAGGGTCGGACGACGGGAGCCCGCGCGAACTCGCGCGGGGTCAGGGCATGGCGCACGCCGAGTACGACTCGTAGCACGCCGACGTGGCCATGCCGCTGAAACAGCCGGGGTCGGAGGTGTCGGCGCAGACCTCCTGGGCGCACGAGACGTAGGACTGGAACGCGGCGGGGGCACCGTTGGTCGGGCACAGGGCCTGGATGCAGCTGAACGGCTCGTCGGTCATCTCGACGCACATCATGGCGCAGCTCATGTACGTGGGGCAGTCGGCGCCGGTCATGCAGAAGCCGTAGCTGCCATCCATGGAGCACGCGCCTGATGTGCACGCGCCGCACGAGCCCCCGCAGCCGTCGAAGCCGCACTGCACGTCCATGCAGCCGCACGACGAGGGTTTGCAGTAGCCCGACACGCAACCCTCGCCCGACGGGCACGAGCCGCACGAGCCTCCGCAACCGTCGTCGCCGCACTCCTTGCCCGAGCAGGAGCAGGAGACCGGCTGGCAGGTCCACGAGAGGCACTCCTGTCCCGACGGGCACGAGCCGCACGCGTGGCCGCAGCCGTCGTCGCCGCACTGCTTGTCGGCGCAAGAGCACGACGTCGCGATGCAGGCGCCCTCGACGCACTCCTGCCCGGTCGGGCAGGTGCCACAGAGGCCACCGCAGCCGTCGGGGCCGCACTGGTAGGGCAGGCACTGCGGGGTGCACGAGCACTCGCCCAGGCACTTGCCCGTGGCCTCTTCGCAGGTGCAGCCGGCCCAGCAGGTGCCGCAGTCGCCACCGCAGCCGTCGGGGCCGCACTTCTTGCCGCCGCACTCGGGCTTGCAGCCGCAGTCGCCCAGGCAGCGCCCGGTGGGTCCGCACGAGCAGCCCTCGTTGCACACCCCGCACTGGCCGCCGCAGCCGTCGGGGCCGCACTGCTTGCCGTCGCAGGCGGGCACGCAGTCGCCCGGCTTGCACGTGAAGTCGGGCTGGCAGCTCTGGCCCGAAGGGCACGTGCCGCAGGAGCCGCCGCAGTCATCGGCGCCGCAGACCTTGCCCGCGCAGTAGGGCACGCACGCGGCGCCCTCGCAGCGCCCGACCTCGTTGCACGTCTGGCCCTCGGCGCACGTGCCGCACAGGGCGTTGCAGCCGTCGAAGCCGCAGTTCTTGTTGGTGCAATTGGGGGTGCAGCCACCGGCCACGCAGAGGCCCGGAGGCGCGCAGTGCTTGGCCCCCGGGCAGACGCCGCACAGGTCGTTGCAGCCGTCGAAGCCGCACGCCAGGCCCTCGCACTCCGGCACGCAGGGCTCGATGACCGCAGGAGCGTCGTCCTCGGTCACGCCGTCGCCGCCGACCACGTCGGGCGAGCCGCAGGCGCACGCGCCCCACTTCTCGTCGTCGCCACACAGCTTGCTGCCGAGGGCGCCGTCGGTGCAGTTGCAGTCATCGGTCTCTCCCGGGTCGCACTTGCTGCTGCCGCGGGCCGGCCCGCCGTCTTCGCTCTCGCAGGCCAGGAGCCCCGTCACGGCCAGGCACACCAGGAGGGTGGTTCGCGTCACGTTCATCGTCGTCTCCATCGGAAATCGGGCGTCATCTTCGCGAGTTCTGTTCCGGGGTGCAAGGGGGGAGTCAAAACGGCGCGTCGCGGCCCGGTCAGATCTTCGCCACCACCGCCATGCGCTTCAGCCGGTTGATCCAGTGCGTGAGCTTGATGTCCTTGGGGCAGGCTTCCATGCAGTTCGCGATGTTGTGGCAACGCCACAGGCCGTCGCGGTCGCTGACGCGGGCCAGGCGGGCGGCGCCGCAGGTGTCGCGGCTGTCGGCGATGAAGCGGTAGGCCTTCAGGAGCACGGCGGGTCCCAGGTAGTCGTCGTCGGCCCAGAAGCTGGGGCACGAGCTGATGCACGAGCCGCACAGGATGCACGAGGCGGCCTCGTCGATGAGCTCCTGGTCGTGCTCGGACTGCAGGCGCTCCTCGTAGGGCGCGGGCAGCTCGCTCTCGAACCAGGGCTGGATGCGGCCGATCTTGTCGTAGAAGCGGTCCATGTCGACGATCAGGTCGCGCACCACCGGGTACGAGCGCAGCGGCTCGATGACGATGGGCCGCCCGGGGTGGCAGTCCTTCACCAGCGTCTGGCAGGCCAGGCGGCTCTCGCTGTTCACCGTCATGGCGCACGAGCCGCAGATGGCGTGACTGCACGCACGGCGGAAGCTGAGGCTGCCGTCCAGGGTGAAGCGCACCTTGGTGATGGCGTCGAGGATCGAGCTGAACTGCTCGACCTCGAGCGTGTAGTCCTGGTAGCGCGGCGCCGTGTCCTGGTCGGGGTCGAAGCGGAACACGTGGAGGGTGATGTTCATGGACATTTCGTTTGCCCTCCTCAGTATTTCCGCGCGGCGGGCTGGTGGCGGGTGATGGTCACGGCGCGCTTCTCGAGGCGCGGCGCCCCGCCGTCGGGGTCGCGCGTGACCAGCGTGTGGTGCAGGAAGCGCTCGTCGTCGCGCTCGGGGAAGTCGACGCGCGAGTGGGCGCCGCGGCTCTCTTCGCGGTAGATGGCGCCGGCCAGCACCGCCTCGCCGAAGTCGAGCAGGTTCTCGAGCTCGAAGGCGTCCTTCAGCTCGAGGTTGAAGGCGCGGGAGGTGTCGCTGATCTTCACGCGGGCGAAGTCGGCGCGCACGGCGCGGTGGTTCACCTGGCCCTCGGTGAGGCCCTGGCCCGTGCGGTACACGCCCACCTTCTCGTCCATGTTCAGCTGCATGCGCAGCCGGAGGTCGGCCGGCGTGAGCGGCGCGGCGTCGGTCGGGCCCTGGCGGTAGCGCTCCATCTTGGCGGCCAGCGGCGCGATCGGGTCGCCCGCGATGTCGCGGTGGCCGTGGTCGTCGGCCATGGCCTCGAGCATGTGGTGGCCGCACTTCTTGCCGAAGCACACGGTGTCGATGAGCGAGTTCGCGCCCAGGCGGTTGCCGCCGTGCACGCTCTCGCAGGCGCACTCGCCGCTGGCGTACAGGCCCTGCACCAGGCCGCCCTTCGCATCGGCCAGCACGCGGCTGGTCGCGAAGTCGGTGGGGATGCCGCCCATGATGTAGTGCATGGTGGGCTTCACGGGGAAGGGCTCCTTCGTGATGTCGACGCCCACGTAGGTCATGGCGAATTTGTACATCTCGGGCAGCTTCTCGAGGATCTTCTGGCGCCCGATGTGGTCGATCTTCAGGTGCACGTAGTCCTTGCCGTCGACGCCGCGCCCCTCGAGGATCTCGGTGTAGATGGCCCGCGAGGTGAGGTCGCGGGGCGCGAGGTCCTTGAACTCGGGCGCGTACTTCGGCATGAAGGCCTCGCCCTTGCCGTTCAAGAGGATGCCGCCCTCGCCGCGCACGCCCTCGGTGATCAGGATGCCGATGGGGTAGAGGCCGGTGGGGTGGAACTGCGTGAACTCGGGGTCCATCAGCGGCAGGCCGGCGCGCCAGGCCATGGCGATGCCGTCGGCGGTGTTCTCGTAGGCGTTCGAGGTGAACTTGTACAGCCGCCCGGCGCCGCCGGTGGCGAGCAGCACGGTGCGCGCGTGGAACACGTGCAGGCTGGAGTCCCACAGGTTGTAGCCGACCACGCCCTTGCAGACCTTTTGCCCGTTCTCCTCCTCGACGATGAGGTCGGTGACCTCCATCTCGCTGTAGTACGTCACGCCCAGCTTCAACGTCTGCTCCCACAACGTGTGCAGCATGACGTGGCCGGTGCGGTCGGCGGCGTGGCAGACGCGCGGCTTGCTGTGGCCGCCGAAGGGGCGCTGGCTGATGCGGCCGTCGGCGGTGCGGCTGAAGGGCACGCCCATGTGCTCGAGCTCGTACACCGTGGTGGGCGCCTCGCGGCACATGTACTCCTGGGCGTCCTGGTCGCCCAGGTAGTCGCCGCCCTTGACCGTGTCGAACAGGTGGGCCTGCCACGAGTCCTCGCCCTTCGAGAGGTTCGAGTTGATCGCGGCCGCCACGCCCCCCTGCGCCGTGCTCGAGTGCGAGCGGGTGGGGAAGACCTTGCTGAGGACGGCGACGTTGCACTTGCCCGCCAACGCCAGGGCCGCGCGAGAACCCGCGAGGCCGGCGCCGACGACGATCGCGTCGTGGATGTGCGTGTGAATCATCGTACCCCCCTTACGCCTTGCCGACGAGCGGCAGCACGGTGACCACTGCCAGGGCGAAGAGCGCCACGCCCACGGTGGCCAGGGTCGACCAGATCACCAGCCTCTGCCAGGGCTTGTGGAAGAAGTCCTCGGTGACCATCCACACGCCGTTCAGGCCGTGGGCGAGCGCGAGGACCACGAAGATCAGGTCGAAGGCGGCGTAGAGCGGGTTCGCGAAGCGGCCCGAGACCGTGGCGTAGTCGAGCCCGCCGCTCGAGGGCGTGCCGAAGAAGTGCTGAATCGCGAAGTGGAACGCGAGCAGCAGCACCAGGACCACGCCCGTGAGGCGCTGCGAGAACCACAGGATGGCGCCGCTGCCGGCGGGATGACGCAGGCTCATGGCTTCCTCCTACCAACCGAAGGTGGGACGCAGCATGCCGTACGCGCCGGCCACGAACAGCAGCCCGGCGAGGACCAGCACGCCCGCGAACAGCTTCTTGTGGAACAGGCTGCCCTTCCCAAGGTCCATCCACACCACGCGCAGGCCGTTCAACGCGTGGTAGAGGAAGGCGCCCCAGACGAGCACCTCGCCGATCTTGAACGCTGGCGCCTCGTAGGCCTTCATGACGGCGTTGAAGGCGTCGGAGCCAACGGCCAGGAACGACACGGAGTAGATGTGCAGCGCCAGGTACAGGACGAGCGCGAGGCCGGTCACCCGGTGCAGGATCCAGGCGAACGAGCCCGTGAACCAGCGGTAGCGCGTCTCGAAGGCGTGCTTCTGCGGGTACATCGTCGTGGACTTCATGGGGGTCTCCTCTTCACGATTCGACGATTACGCCTGATCGGTGCGCCATTGCTCGCGCCCGGCCACGTACAGATCGGCGCCCGTGGTGTCGAGCGCCACGATGCAGGGGAAGTCGACCACCTCGAGGCGGCGGATGGCCTCGGTGCCGAGGTCGTCGTAGGCCACGACCTCGGACGACTTGATGGTGCGGGCCAGCAGGGCGCCGGCCCCCCCCGTGGCGGCCAGATCGACGCAACCGTACCGCACGCAGGCCTCGGCCACGGCCTTCTGGCGCTGGCCCTTGCCGATCATGGCGCGCAGGCCCAGGGCGATGAGGCGCGGGGCGTAGGCGTCCATGCGGCCGCTGGTGGTGGGCCCGGCCGAGCCGATGACCTGGCCGGGCTTGGCCGGGGTGGGGCCCACGTAGTAGATGGCCGCGCCCTCGAGGGGGAGAGGCAGCGGCTCGCCGCGGTCGAGGGTCTCGATCAGGCGCTTGTGGGCCGCGTCGCGAGCCGTGTACACGGTGCCGGACAGGAGCACCTCGTCGCCGATGCGCAGCGCGCGCACGTCGGCCTCCGAGAGTGGCGCGGTCAACCGGACGCTGCGCGGGGTGCCGGGGTTCGAAGCGGAAGGAGCCTGGCTCACAGCTCCACCTCCTTGTGACGGGCCGCGTGGCACTGGATGTTGATGCCGAGGGGCAAGCTGGCGATGTGGCAGGGCTCGAGCAGCGCGTGCACGGCGAAGGCCGTCACGCGGCCGCCGAGGCCCATGGGCCCCACGCCCGTCTGCTCGATGCCGGCCATGATCTCGGCCTCGATCGCCGCCACCTCCGGGTCGGGGTTCGGCTGGCCGACCGCGCGGAACACGGCCTTCTTCGCCAGGATGGCCGAGCGCTCGAAGTTGCCGCCGATGCCCACGCCCACGATGATGGGAGGGCAGGGGTTGCCCCCCGCCTGGCGCACCCAGTCGACCACGGCCTTGACCACGCCGGCGCGGCCCTGCGAGGGCTTCAGCATGTGCACGATGCTCATGTTCTCGCTGCCCCCGCCCTTGGGCGCGAAGGCGATCGTGAGCTTGTCGCCGGGCACCACGTCGACGTGGACGACGGCCGGCGTGTTGTCGCCGATGTTCCGACGCGTGAAGGGGTGGCAGGTCGACTTCCGGAGGAAGCCGTCCTTGTAGCCCTGTCGCACGCCCTGGTTGATGGCGTCAATCAGGCCGCCGCCCTCGAGGTGAACGTCTTGCCCCAGCTCGACGAAGAAGACCGCGAGGCCCGTGTCCTGGCACGCGGGCACCCCCTCGGCGGCGGCCAACTGGTCGTTCGCGAGGATCTGGTCGAGCACCCGCCGCCCCACGGGCGACACCTCTCGCGCGCGCGCAGCCTCGAGCATGGTGATCAGGTCGGCGGGCATCGTGGTGTTGGCCTCGACGGCCATGCGAGCGACGGCCGCGGTGATCTCGGCGACGTTCACCGTGCGCATGCTGGGGGACCTCCCTGCTGGAGCGTACGGGGCCGGGTAAACCACTTCGGAGGGGGCGTGTCAAGGGAGGAGGAGGCAGGAAGGGGTTCGGCAGGGGGAGAGACACGCCGAGTCGCGCGCTTGTTCGGGGGCCCCCACCTCTGCTAAGGTCACGAACGACATTCTCGTGGGAGCCCCGCATGATCCGCACGTCTCTGGTGGCCCTGGCCTTCGTGGCCCTCGCCCTGCCGCGGTCCTCGGCCGCGTGCACCAACTACCTGGTCACGCCGGGCGCGTCGAGCGACGGCTCGGCGTTCGTCACGTACTCGGCCGACTCGCACGAGCTCTATGGCTTTTTGTCCGTGAAGGAGGGGGCGGTGCACCCCGCCGGCTCGATGCGCGACGTGGTCGAGGGCGACACGGGGCGCTTCCTGGGGCGCATCCCCGAGGCGGCCCGCACGTTCGGCGTGGTCGGGCTCATGAACGAGCACCAGGTGGCCATCGGCGAGACCACCTTCGGGTGCCGCAAGGAGCTGCTGGCCAAGGAGAAGGGCGGGCAGCCCCAGGGCACGATGGACTACGTGTCGCTCATGGAGTTGGCGCTCGAGCGCGCCCGCACGGCCCGTGAAGCGGTCGAGATCATGGCGGCCCTGTCGGCCGACCACGTGTGGGTGAGCCACGGCGAGACCTTCTCGGTCGCCGACCCCAAGGAGACCTGGCTGCTCGAGATGATCGGCCGGGGCGGCGAGCGCAAGGGCACGCTGTGGGTGGCCCTGCGCGTGCCCGACGGCTACGTGACCGCGCACGCCAACTCGTCGCGCATCCGGCGCTTCCCGCTGAACGACGCGAAGAATGCCCTGTACGCCAAGGACCTGATCCCGTTCGCGCGCGAGCAGGGCTGGTTCTCGGGCGCCGACGCCGAGTTCAGCTTTCGCGACGCGTTCGTGCCGCCGTCGTTCGGCGACCTGCGCTTCTGCGAGGCGCGCGTGTGGCGCTTCTTCGACCGCGTGGCGCCCAGCCTGAAGCTGTCGCTCGATCTCGTGCGCGGGCTGCCCGACCAGCCGCCGCTGCCGCTGTGGGTGAAGCCCGATCGCCCGTTGGGCCTGGCCGACGTGATGGCGCTCATGCGCGACCACTTCGAGGGCACCGAGCTGGACCTCTCGAAGGGCGTGGGCGCGGGGCCCTTCCACGCGCCGTACCGCTGGCGGCCCATGGAGTGGGCGCTGGATGGCAAGACCTACGTGCACGAGCGCGCCGTGTCGACCCAGCAGACCGGCTACAGCCAGGTGGTGCAGCTACGCGCCAAGCTGCCGAACCTGATCGGCGGCGTGTACTGGCTGGGCGTCGACGACACGTTCAGCACGGTCTACGTGCCGTTCTACGGCGCGCTGCGCCAGGCACCCCGGCCCTACGCGAAGGGCACCGCCGACTTCCGGACCTTCAGCTGGGACGCGGCCTTCTGGGTCTTCAACGCCGTGGCGCAGCTCGCCTACGCGCGCTACGACGACGTGATCCGCGACGTGCAGGCCGCCCAGCGCGAGCTGGAGGGCGCGTTCCTGGTGGCCCAGCCCCAGGTCGAAGAGGCCGCGCTCGCGCTGCACCGCCAGTCGCCCGAGCAGGCGCGCGCCTACCTGGCCGCCTACTCGACGGCCCGCGCCGAGGAGACCCACGCCCGCTGGCGCGCGCTGTGGGAGCAGCTGTTCGTGAAGTACCTCGACGGCAACGTGCGCCAGCCGAACCACACGGTGGACCACCCGCGCTACCCCGACGACTGGTACCGGCGCATCGTGGACGAAGAGGGCCCCGCGCGGCTCGAGACGAAAATGCCGGGCGAGCCCGAGGAGGAGTGACATGGCGTTCTTCGGCGTGACCCTCGAGACCCTCGAGCGCGTGTGGCCCCACCCCAACGCCGACCGCCTCGACCTGGCGCGCTTTCACGGGCTGGAGTTCCAGTTCGTGGTCGGGCGCGGGAAGCACGCCCCCGGCGAGCGCCTGGTGTACTTTCCGATCGACGCGTTGCTGCCCGAGCGCGTGATCACGGCGCTGGGCCTAACGGGCCGGCTGGCGGGCAGCGCGAAGAACCGCGTGAAGACCGTCACCCTGCGGGGCGAGATCTCGCAGGGCCTGGTGGGCTCGCCCGCCGACCTGCTGGGCCCGGCCTGGGAGAAGGAGGCGTGGACCCCCGAGCGGCTGACCGAGCACCTCGGGGTCACCAAGTACGAGCCCCCCGTCAGCTTCTCGACCGCGGGCGTGCTGCACCCGCTTCCGGAGGGGGTTGGCGTCTACGACATCGACGGCGCCGATCGCTACCCTTCGGTGGCCGAGGCGCTGCAGGACCTACCCGTGTACGTGACCGAGAAGCTGGAGGGCACGAACTTCGCCGCCGTGCGCGAGCCCGACGGGCGCCTGATCGTGTGCCAGCGCGAGAACGCCATCGAGGAGCTGCCCGACAAGCAGAACCTGTACTGCGAGACGGCCCGCCTGCAAGGCATTCCGGCCCTGCTCGACGACCTCGCGCTCCGCTTCCCGGGCGTGCGCCTGGCGCTGCGCGGCGAGCTGATCGGCCCCAAGGTGCAGGGCAACCTGTACGGGCTGTCGCACCCCGAGGTGCGCTTCTTCGACCTGAAGGTGGGCGAGCGCTACCTGCCGCCGCTGGAGTTCGTGGCGCTGCTGCCCCCCGAGCAGCGCGTGCCCGTGCTCAGCGACGGCGGGCCGACGCTGCGGCAGTGGCTGGCCGGACGCACGCTGCAGGAGGCCAGCGACGGGGCGAGCCTGCTGAAGCCCGACGCCCCGCGCGAGGGCGTGGTCGTGAAGCCGCTGACCGAGCAGTGGTCCGAGGCGCTCCACGGGCGGTTGGTGATCAAGCAGAGGTCACCGGCCTACCTGGCAAAATCTGAATTTTAGCGCCGCGATCCGAACTCGAACGTCGAGCTCCCGCTCCACAAAGCCTTCCGGGCCGCCTCGCCCGCCAGCCGCACGGCCTGCTGATCCAGGGCGTCGACGGCCTGGAAGACGAGGCGCACGGCCTCCTCGCAGGGCAGCGGCTCGGGGCCCGGCGCCGGAGGCGGCGACCCCTCGGCCAGGGCCTGCAGCAGCGCCGGCAGCTTCTGGTTGCAGGCCTCTTGGGGCGACAGGCTCATCACGTCGTGCAGCAGCGCGTTCAGCGTCGAGGTGCTGCCGGCCTGCGGATCGCCCACCAGGTCGGCGTAGAGCTTCTGCAACGCCTCGCGCAGCCGCGCGTTGGAGGCGGCGTAGAGCTCCTCCAACTCCCGGGCGCGGCCAGCGTCGAGGCCGTGCTCGTCGGCCACGCCGTCGCGCAGCGTGAGGCGCTCCTGCCAGTCGGGGAACTCGACCAGCAGGTTGCCCTTCCCTGCCGCCTGCGCCCGCCGCCCCGCGGCGGTGGGCGCGTCGTAGCGCGGGCCCTCGGCAGCGGCCTCCGCCTGGGCGGCTCGGTTCGACGCCTCGCCCAGGCGCTGGAGCAGCGAGGCGATGGTGCGCTCGCGGCTCGCCAACTCGGCCGAGGCGGGGCAGGTTCCGCCGCCCGTGCCCTCGACGGCCGCGGGCCTTGCGCGTTCCGGCACCAACGCTCCCACGGTCTCCGAGGCCGACGCGTGGGCGCGGGCGGTCCCGACCGGACCGGTCGACCGGGCGTCGTCCGGGCCCGCTCCGGCGGCGGCGGGATCCCGGACCACGGGCAGAGAGCCCTCTCCGAACAACCCCCAGCCGAGCCCAAGTCCCACCAACGTGCCGAGCAACGCAGCGATCGCGACGCGTGTCATGCCACCCCCTCCCCGGAGAACCCGCGGCGCGCCCGCGCCATTCCCCGCCTCCGCGCTCCCGGCTCCAGCGTATCCCGAGATCCGTTGCGTTTTCTCCGTACTCTGCTAGTGTCCCGCCGGTTTTTCCGACTCCGAGGGTCCCCGTGACGATCCGCTCCTGGTTCCTCGTGCTCCTGTCCGTGAGCGCGCTCTCGCTGGTCGCGTGCTCGAGCAGCGACAACGGCTCCACCGACACCGACGACGACGCGGCGCCCGACCAGGTCACCTGGCCCGACGCCTCCCCCGATACGGCGACCGACGTCGCCCCCGAGGCAGCCGAGCCGGCTCCCGAGGCGACCGAGCCCGGCGACGTCGCCGAGCCCTCCCCCGACGTCGTCGAGCCCGTCCCCGACGTCGCCCCCGAAGACGTGGCCCCCGAGATCGAGCCGCCGCCCGACCCGCCCGTCGTCACGCCCGGCGCGAACTGCACGCCCGGCAGCGGCGCCCCCGTCACGCTCTACGACCTGCGCGACCCGGCCTGCCCGCGCTACCCCGGCAACTTCCCGACGTCGACGCCGGGCCTGCCGGTCACGTTCGAGGGCCTGGTGGTCACGGCCAACTTCGTGGGCTCGACCAAGGACACCATGTTCGTGCAGGAGGAAGAGGGCGGCCCCTACAGCGGCATCGCCATCTACAAGGGCGGCCAGCTCCTGCCCGACCTCTTCGTGGGCGACCGCGTCGACGTCGAGGGCGAGGTGACGGACTTCTTCGGCCAACTCCAGGTCCAGATCTCCGGCAACGGCGGCTCGGTCGAGAAGGTGGGCGATGGCGCGCCGCCGGTGCCCTTCGACATCCCGCACCCCAGCCACGTGGCCACCGACGGCGCCGTGGCCGAGGCCTTCGAGGGCGTGCTGGTGCGCGTGCACGACCTGAAGGTGCTGAACACCCGCCCCGACTGCCCCCAGGAGTGGGGCGAGTTCTCGGTGGAGGGTGATCCCTGGGTGCCCGGCTTCCTCGGCCTGCGCGTCGACGACATGGGCGACTGGACGTACGCGCCGGGCGTGGGCGACGAGTTGGCCACCATCACCGGCCCGCTGGCCTTCACCTGGGACAACACCAAGCTCGAGCCCCGTGACGACGCCGACCTGGCGGTCACGCTGAAGGGCGCCGGCGGCCAGACCAAGTGCGTGAACACGGGCTGCCTGGTGGCCACCTACGACGCCGGCACCGACACGTACACGCCGGGCGCCGAGAGCGGCACGCTGGTCATCAGCGAGATCCAGTACAACCCGGCGAGCGCCGACACGACCAGCGAGTGGTTCGAGCTCTACAACCCCGGCGGCGCGGCCGTCGAGCTCGCCGGCTGGAAGCTCAGCGACTGCGGCCTCCTGCCGAACTTCTCGTTCGTGTTCGAGGGCGGCACGGTGCCCGCCCACGGGGTGCTGGTGGTCGGCAACTCGACCGATCCCGCGCTGAACGGCGACGCCGACGTCGACCTGGCCTATGGCGACGCGTTCCCGCTGCCGAACACGGTGGGCACGCTGCTGCTGCACGACGCCAACGGCACCCTGGTGGATCAGGTGGGCTACTCGCGCTTCGAGCCCTGGGAGGCCGAGGCCAGCCACTCCATCGAGCTCGAGGCGCCCGGCCTCGACAACACGAAGGCCACCAGTTGGTCCGTGGCCGAGAAGAAGTACGGCGACGCCGGCAGCTACGGCACGCCCGGCAAGGTGACTTGGTAAGGTCGGGTCCCGCTCGTAGCGAACTCTACTCTTCCGTCTCCCAATCGAGCTGAAGGAACGCGCTGACGACCTCGGGGTCGAAGTGCCCACCGGCGCCCTGCCGGAGGTGCTCCCGTACGCGCTCGTCGGGCCAGGGCTCCTTGTAGGGACGCGCCGAGCGCAGGGCATCCCACACGTCGACCACCGCGAAGATGCGCGCGGCCAGCGGGATCTCGAGGCCCTTCAGGCCCCGGGGGTAGCCCTTGCCGTCCCAGCGCTCGTGGTGCGCGTAGGGCACCTCGGCGGCGGGCCGGAGGAAGGGGATCTCCTGCAGCATGTCGTAGGCCATGGCGGCGTGGCGGCGCATGATGGCGAGCTCGTCGTCCGAGAGCCTCCCGGGCTTCAGCAGGATGCCGTCGGGGATGGCCATCTTGCCCACGTCGTGCAGCGTAGCGCCGCGGCGCAGGTGCTGCAGCGGGGCGCCCTCGAGGCCGAGCGCGGTGCCCAGGCGCACGCTCATCTCGGTCACGCGCCGGGTGTGGCCCTTGGTCTCGAGGTCGCGCAGCTCGAGGGCGCGCGCCCAGCCCTCGATGGTGGCCTCGTAGGCCAGGCTGAGCTCGAGGTGCGAGTGCTGCAGCTCGAGGAACATGGTGGCGCTGTCGATGGCGATGGCCGCCTGCCCCGCCAGCGTCTCGAGGAAGTCCTGCCACTCCTCGTCGGGTTCGAGGGGGTGCTTCGAGAAGACCTCGAGCACACCGCACACGCCGCCCCGCGCCACGAGGGGCGTGGCCACGTAGCCCACGAAGCCCTCGGCCTCGAGGTGCGGCGACTGGTGAAAGCCCCCCGTGCTCGCGCGGAGGTCGGAGACCAGCACGGTGCGGCGATCGAGGGCCGCCTGGCCCGCGTGCCCCACGCCCAGGCGCAGGTGCGTGTGGCGGAGCGCCCCGGTCGTGAAGCCGCGGCGCGTGACCACCTCGAGCTTCTGGGCGCTGGGGTTCAGCTTGAGCACGCACGCAGCGTCGACCGCCAACTCGGTCTGCACCTTCTCGAGCACCACGTCGAGCGTCACGCGCAGGTCGGACGAGGCCATGATGGCCAGGTCGATGGCCCGCAGGGCGGCCAGCCGGCGCCAGTGCCGGGCCTGGGCCTGCTCGGCCTCGCGGCGGGCCTTCCGCCCCCGGGCCTCGCGCAGCTCGCGGTGCACGGCGGGGCCTAGCCGGCTCCAGTGGCCCTTCACGATGTAGTCGTGCGCGCCGGCGCGCATGGCCTCGACCGCGGTCTCCTCGTCCATCTTGCCCGACACCATGAGGAAGGGCAGGTCGAGGCCCTGGTCGTGCACGACGTCGAGGGCCTCGAGGCCGCCGAAGCCGGGGATGATGAAGTCGGAGACGACCAGGTCCCAGGTCTCGGCGCCGAGCGCCGCGACGAGGTCGGCGCGGGCCTCGACCCGTCGCCACTGCACGTCGTAGCCCGACTTGCGCAGCTCGCGGACCAGGAAGGTCGCGTCGTCGGGGGAGTCCTCGACCAGCAGCAGCCGGAGCGGGACCGTGGTCATGCGGACCTCACGGCACGGTGATCGTGAAGTACCCCGAGGCCTTGCCCCAGTCGAGCAGCTGCGTGCCCTGCTCGGAGTAATAGTAGGCCGTCTCGCCGGGCTCCATCAGCCAGTCGGCGCCGCTGAGCCCCCCGTCGTCGTCGAGAACGTCGACCGCGAAGCGCGGCACGTCGGGGTGGTCGAGGCCGTAGAAATAGTAGCGCCCGAGCTCCCAGTGCATGTCGAGGGGGTAGAAGCCCGGATCGATGTCGACGCCGTGCCAGTTGTTCTGCTGCCCGTAGTAGATGTCGAGGGCGACGAACTCGCGGCCCGAGCCGTCGTAGAGGTAGAGCGTGTAGTAGGGGTCGACGTAGCCCCCGAACGGATCGGACTCGGCGTCGACCACGAACAGGTCGTCGACGTCGACGCGCACGGCGTAGGGGTTGTAGACGTACTCGTCCGAGAACCAGCTCCAGCCGTACTGGAAGTGGCTGTAGACGAAGTCGGCGGGATCCCAGAGCCACTCGCCGTGCGGCCGCGCGTAGGCGTTCACGTCGTCGAAGCGCCAGGGGGCCAGCGAGAGCGCGTCGTAGGTGTTCGACGTCCAGTGGCCGAACTCGTCGAAGGGCTCGGTCGCGCCGCCCGTCTCGTAGCGCGCGGGCCACCAGTGGTCCTTGATGGCCCGCACCTCGTACCGCACCTGGTCGTTGTTCGACGCCGGGACCTCGGCCTTGTTGCCCCAGGTGTAGACCACGCCGTCGCCACCCGGGAAGCCCGAGACCTCCCAGTTCGACACGTTGTTGCCCCAGTAGGCGTCGCCGTAGACGCCGTGGTCGCCGGAGTGCACGTAGGCGATGGGGTGGTGTCCCGACTCGTCGAAGCGCACGTCGCCGTCGACCGACGCCGAGCCGTCCAGCTCGCTGGTGAGCGGCAGGTACTGGAAGAAGGTGTCCTCGGTGCGGGTCTCCATGAGCACGAGGTTGCCGTACGTCGAGCCGTCCTGCTCGACCACCAGCAGCACGCCCTTCACGCTGTTCTCGTACTGCGTGCCCAGGGCGCCGTAGGTGGACCAGCGCCACGGGTGGTACAGGTAGTACCCGAGGTACCAGTGCGTGGGCGTCTTCACGAACGAATAGTAGACCACCGCCGGCTTGTTCGGGTCGTCCTTGTGACCGCCGTTGTTCAGGATGATCTGGTCGTCGTCGAAGTCGGTGGCGCAGGGCAGGTCGAGCCAGGGGTGCCCGGAGTCGGTGTCCTGGTAGAAGGTGGGCGCCCACCACTCCCAGACCTTCGCGTAGCGGCAATCGCCGGTGGCGTGATCGCAGAGCTGCTCTTCGGGGCAGTCGGCGTCGGAGTCGCAGGTCTGCTGCGGGCAGGCCAGATCGCCGCCCGCGCAGTCGTCATCGAGGCCGTTGCCGCACACCTCGGTCACGCCGGGCCGCACGGCCGCGGTGGTGTCGTCGCAGTCGACGGGCGCCGTGCAGTCGGCCCCCACGCCGTAGCCGTCCTGGTCGGCGTCGACGCAGTCGGTGGGGCAGGCCAGGTCGCCGCCCGCGCAGTCGTCGTCCTTGCCGTTGCCGCAGATCTCGGCCAGGCCGGGGTGCGCGTCGGGGTCGTTGTCGTTGCAGTCGACGCCCGCGCACGTGTCGCCCACGCCGTAGCCGTCGCCGTCCTTGTCGGCGCACGTCACGGTGCAGGGCAGGTCGGCGCCCGAGCAGTCTTCGTCGAGGTTGTTGCCGCACACCTCGGTGCCCCCGGGGTGGACGTCGGCGTTGCCGTCGTCGCAGTCCTTCTGCAGGCAGGTGGCGCCCACGCCGAACGAGTCGCCGTCGGCGTCGACGCACTCGTCGGGGCAGGGAAGGTCGGCGCCCGAGCAGTCTTCGTCCTTGCCGTTGCCGCACACCTCGTCGGCGAAGGGGTGGATGGCGTAGTCGTAGTCGTTGCAGTCGGCGCCGGCGCAGTCGGGGCCCTCGCCGTAGGTGTCGAGGTCGTGATCGGTGCACTGCTTGGGGCAGGGCTCGTCGCCCGCCACGCAGTCGTCGTTCTTGCCGTTGCCGCAGATCTCCTGGGCGCCCGGGTGCACGGTCTTGTCGGCGTCGTCGCAGTCGGAGGCGATGCAGTCGTCGCCGTTGCCGTAGCCGTCGCCGTCCTGGTCGACGCACTCCTTGGGGCACACGACGTCGCCGCCCACGCAGTCTTCGTCCTTGCCGTTGCCGCAGATGTCGGTGGCGCCGGGGTGGCGCGAGGCGTCGTTGTCGTCGCAGTCGGCCGTGCCGGTGCAGTCGGGGCCCACGCCGTAGCCGTCCTTGTCCTCGTCGAGGCACTGGTTGCACGCGGCGTCGGCGCCCGAGCAATCTTCGTCCTTGCCGTTGCCGCAGGTGTCGGTGGCGCCGGGGTGCACGGCGAAGTCGTCGTCGTTGCAGTCGGGCGAGATGGCCTTGTCGGCGGGGCACTCGGTGCCCTTCCAGTAGCCGTCGCCGTCGCCGTCGACGCAGTCGACCGCGGCGTTGTCGGGCTCGTTGTCGAAGGTCAGCTGATCGGGTTGATCGAGCGCGTCGCCGTCATCAGAAGCCGCCGAACCGCACGCGACCAGGGCGAGCAGGGACACGAGCGCGACGAGTACGTGCCAGGACCGCGTCATGAGGGCCTCCGTGGGAATCCTTCGCGTTTCCGGACCGACTCTAGCGGAGCGTGGGGGGGGCGTCAATCGGGGTGGGCAGGTTCGGCCCGGCCAACAACAATCGTTGCGCATATATAAAACTTCTTGTACAACTCGGGCCATGGGGCACATCCTCCTCTCGTGGATTGGCGTCACCGACCTCCGGGCCCCGCTGGAGGCCGACGCGGTCGGGTTGGGTCCCGTGGCCCAGGCCCTCGCCCAGACGACCTTCGACGCGGTCGCGCTCCTCTCCGACTTCCCCCAGGAACGAACGGAACCCTATCTGGCGTGGCTGGCGCAGCGCTTCGCGGGCTCCGTTCGGCTGTACCCGCGACCGCTGTCCAGCCCCGTCGCGTTCGGAGAGATCTATCGCGCCGTGGTCGACGTGACCGAGGCCGAGAGGGCAAGGGACCGCGCCGCGACCTTCGCCTTCCACCTCAGCCCCGGCACTCCAGCGATGGCGGCCATCTGGCTTCTGGTCGCCAAGACCCGCTGCCCGGCCGAGTTGATCGAGTCGTCCAGGGAGCACGGCGTACGTTCCGTGCAGGTTCCCTTCGAGATCTCGCTCGACTTCCTGCCGGACCTGCTGCGGCGAGCCGACCAGCGAGCGACCGACCTTGCGGCGGCCAGGGCCCCGGAGGCCCCCGAGTTCTCTGCCATCGTCCATCGCTCCGACGTCATGGCACGGCTGCTCGAACGCGCGCGAAAGGCGGCCCTGCGGGCGGTACCCGTTCTCATCGAGGGCGAATCGGGGACGGGCAAGGAGTTGCTGGCACGAGCCATCCACGGGGCCAGCCTGCGGCGAACGGGACCCTTCGTGGCGCTCAACTGCGGCGCCATCCCGGCGGGGCTCGTGGAGTCCTCCCTGTTCGGCCACGAGCGGGGAGCGTACACGGGCGCCGACAAGGCCCGCGCGGGAGTGTTCGAGGCGGCCCATGGGGGCACGCTCCTCCTGGACGAGGTCGGCGAGCTGTCCGGCGACGTCCAGGTCCGGCTGCTGCGCGTCCTGCAAGAACACGAGGTCACGCGTATCGGGGCCACCCGGGCCATCCCGGTCGATGTCCGCATCGTCGCGGCCACCCATCGGTCGCTGCTGGCCGAGGTCGCGGCCGGACGCTTTCGCGAGGACCTCTTCTACCGGCTTGCCGTGGCTCTGTTGCGCGTTCCTCCGCTCCGCGACCGACCCGGGGACGTGGGGTTGCTCCTCGATCGCCTGCTCGCAGAGGCCAACCGCGAGGCCATAGCCGATGGCCAGCCCGGTGACCGGACGCTGTCCACCGGCGCGCGGGCGATCCTCCTAGGCCACTCCTGGCCCGGGAACGTTCGCGAACTGCTCAACACGTTGCGGCGTCTCGTGATGTGGTCCGCCGGACCGGTCATCGAGGCCGACGAGGTCCGCGAAGCCCTGCTGACGTCGCCTGGGCCAGACACGCCAGACCTCCTGGGCCGACCGCTTGGAGAAGGCTTCCACCTGTCCGAGATCCTTGGTACGGTGGCCCGGCACTACCTGGACCGAGCCATGCAAGAGGCGGGCGGAAACAAGAGCCGCGCCGCGCAGTTGGTGGGCCTGCCGAGCTACCAGACCCTCACGAACTGGTTGCGGCGCTACGGGGTTGGCACAGGGAATGCAAAGGTTGATGGCTACGAGGAGAGCGAGGGATGACGACGCACACCACCGAGGCCGACGCGCGAATCGAGATCGACGATCTGCTGCGGGTCTGCGGCTGGGACCCGAAGGACAAGTCGCAGGTTCGCACGGAAGTCTCGGTGACTCCTTTCCTTCCCCCTCCCGACGGGGTCGGGCAGCCCGCGGTGGCCTACGGCGACGAGGCCGAAGTCCCGCCCCCGAGCCGCCGCGCTGACTACGTGCTGCTCGGACGGAATGGACGTCCCCTCGCGGTCATCGAGGCCAAGAAGCGCGCGCTCGAGCCCTACGTCGCCAAGCAGCAGGCGTTGCCCTACGCGCGAGCCATCGGCGCGCCGTTCATCTTCCTCACCAACGGAGTGAAGACCTACTTCTGGGATCACGAGAACGACGACGCCCGCGAGGTGGCCGCGTTGTATTCGCGTCGAGACCTGGAGCGCCTGGTCGAGATGCGGACCAGTCGCATGCCCCTGGCGACCGTGCCGATCCCGGAGTACTACCAGCGCAACAGCGAGACGCGCGTGGTTCGGCCGTACCAGCGGGAGGCCATGCGGGCGCTCGATCACGCGCTCGAGTTGGGCAAGCGGCGCTTCCTGCTCGAGTTGCCGACCGGTACGGGAAAAACCGATGTCGTCGCTCTCTACCTGAAACGACTGTTCGAGGCGGGGTGGGCCGAGCGCGTGCTGGTGCTCGTCGACCGCGAGCAATTGGCGCTGCAGATGGTGGGCGCCCTTCAAGACGTGCTGAGTGCCTACTCCTGCTACTGGTTGCGGCCCGGGGTCGTACGCCAGGAGATGCAGATCACGGTAGCGTTGCTTCAAACCATGATCGGGCACACGGATGAGTACTCGGCCGGCTACTTCGATGTGGTCATCGCCGACGAGTGCCACCGCTCGATCTACGGCTCCTGGCAAGGCGCGCTCACGCGTTTCGACGCCGTGCACATCGGATTGACGGCCACGCCGGCCGGGTACATCGAGCGCAACACCTACGACTTCTACCAGTGCAAGCCCGGACAGCCCGATTTCGCCTATCGCATCCAGAATGCCATCGCCGAAGGATTCCTGGTGCCCTATTCCTTCGCGACGGGAATCACCGAGATCGTGGCCGAGGGAGCCACGGTCGACGGCGTCGAGTACGATCCGCTCGAGTTCGAACGCACGTGGACCAACGACAAGTCGAACCACCTGATGATGCAGGAGTTCGATACCCTCGCCTGGCAGAGCTACCGCGAGCTCGCACCGGGCCAGAAGGCGGGGCCTGGCAAGGCCGTGGTCTTCGCCATCACGAAGCACCACGCCGCACGACTGGCTGTGGCCTTGAACCAGTTGCACCCCGAGCACAAGGGCGCCTACGCCGAGGTGATCACCAGCGACATCGCCGATGCCCAGGGCGCCATCAAGCGCTTCAAGAACGAGGCCTTGCCGATGGTGGCCGTCAGCGTGGGCATGCTCGACACGGGCTTCGATTGCCGTGAGGTCCTGCACGTGGTGATGTGCCGGCGGGTGGGCAGCCCCATCCTCTACCAACAGATGCGCGGCAGGGGGATGCGCACGGCCCCTCACATCCAGAAACGAAGCCTGGTCATTTACGACTTCTTCAGGAACCACCAGCGCTTCAATGACGACAACGAGAGCGTCTTCACGGGCGGCCGCGGCGGACACGCCCCCGGCGGCGGCGGCGGAGAGGGACCGCTCGCAGGCGTGCCCGACCTGGGGCTGGCCGACGACTGGCTCGAGCGCGTCAGCTACATCGAGGTGGGCCTGGAGGGCGAGCGCATCGACAAGAAGCAGTACGTGACCGATTGGGAGCGCACCGTACGTGCCCGCGAGGCCGACGATCCGTTGGTTCGCAAGGTGCGCGACGGCGCCGCCTTGACCGACGAGGAAGAAGAGGCCCTGCGGGCCGAGCTCAACCATCCGCGCAACTACTTCAACGAGCAGAACCTTCGCCTGGCGTACCGAAACCCGGCCGGCAGCCTGGTCGACTTCCTGCGCGCCGCGCTCGGGCGCCTGGACCTAAAGAGCCGCGACGAGATCCTCGACGAGGCCTTCCGGGCTTGGCTGGTGACGAAGGCCCTTACCACCGACCAGGCAACGTATCTGTCGATCATCAAGAACCGCGGCATCGCGACCGGCCACGTGAAGCTCGACGACCTGTTCAAGCCGCCGCTGTCGATCCTGAACGCGGCCGGGCTCGGCGTCGAGTTGTTCGGCGAGCAAGGGTTGAAGCAGATCGTCGAGGAGTTGGACGCGAGCGTCTTCAAGACTGCGCGCGCGTCATAGGAGGCACGAGTGAACCAGGAGATCCGCCGGAAGCTCGACCACATCACCGACATCCTGTGGGCGGGCGGCGTCACGAACCCGGTCACGTACATCGAACAGATCTCGTACCTGATCTACCTGAAGCTGCTCGACGAGGCCGAGACGGGCCGTGAGCTGCAAACCCGCCTGGGTGGCGGCTCGGGGCGCTCGCTCTACCCATTGCAGGCCGAACGCTTCCGTTGGTCGAAGTGGCGATTCATGAGCGGCACCCCGCTACGCGACTTCGTGCGCAACGAGGTCTTTCCGTACATGGCCTCGCTCTACCGCGACGACCCCCGCGTGGCCGATTACTTCCGCGACGCCGTGCTGGAGATCACGGACGCCAACGTGCTGAAGCAGGTCATTGACGAGCTCGACAGCCTGGAGTTCCGGCGCCTGGGGCCCGACGTGAAGGGCGACATCTTCGAATACCTGCTGACGCACCTGGGCCAGTCGGCCCTGAACGGCCAGTTCCGCACGCCGCGCCAGATTCGCGCCTGCATGGTGGCCATGGTCGACCCCGACCTCGGCGACACCATCTACGACCCGGCCTGCGGCACGGCGGGCTTCCTGATCGACGCGGTCGACCACCTGCTGGCCAAGTACAGCGAGACGCCGCTGGAAGTCCCGATCTACGGAGAGGATTGGCTCGACAAGCGGGGGCAAACCCTGGAAGAGGCCCGCCGCCAGTTCCCGGCCCTACAGACCTACCGCAAGGGCGCGGGCGAGCGCGTGCCCGACTGGGGCCTGCTCGAAGCCTCGCTGTTCGGCGTCGACGTGTCGCGCCAGATGATCCGCATCGCCATGATGAACCTGGTGCTGCACGGCGTCGAACGCGCCCCGGTGAAGCGCGCCAACGCGCTGTCGGAGATCGGCGGGCTGACCGACGACGATCTCACGAGGCGCTACAAGGTGATCCTCTCGAACCCGCCCTTCGCGGGAGTGCTGCCCCGCGAGTCGATTCGCCAGGACCTGCCGAGCACGTCGAAGAAGAGCGAGCTCTTATTCCTGGGCCTCATGATGCAGTCGCTGGCCCCCGGCGGCCGGTGCGCGGTGGTCGTGCCCGAAGGGCTGCTCTTCGGTTCCACGGGAGGGCACATCGATCTGAGGGCCAAGCTGTTGAAGGAGTTCGAGCTGCAGGCCGTGGTCTCGCTGCCCGCGGGTGTGTTCAAGCCCTACGCGGGAGTGAAAACGTCGGTGCTCGTGTTCCGGCGGCCCGTCGCCGCGCCTGATGCGCGGTCGTACGCCACCAAGCACGTGTGGTTCTACGACGTGAAGGCCGACGGCTACGACCCCGACAAGATCCAGGCCGGCGGCCGGCCCGAGACGCCCGAACGCAACGATCTGCCGGCGCTGTTGGTCGAGTGGGACGTTTATCGGAAGAGCGGGTTCCTGGTTCCTCCGGGCGTCAAGGTTGGAACGCTACTCGAAGCAGGCACCGAGCCTCCGGTGAGTTGGTGGGCGCCGGTCGAGGAGATCGTCGACAACGACTTCAACTTGGCCGCGGGGCGGTACCGGCCGGGCGTCGCCGAGAAGACGCCGGAGGAGGATCTTGCCGACTTGATCCGCGAGACGGTTGAGTTGGAGAAGCAGATCCTGTCGAGCCTGGAGGCGTTGCTCAAGGAGATCGAGGGATGAGGTGGCCGCGTGTTGAGATCGGGAGCGTTTGCCTTCCGACCGAAACCAGAGATCCGCGGGTAACGCCCAAGAAGACATTTCGGTACGTCGACATTGCCTCAATCAACCGCGCCTCGAAGACGATTGAGAATGCGTCTGAAATGTCCGGCGAGGAAGCGCCGAGCCGGGCTCGCAAGGAGATCCGTAAGGGCGATGTTCTCGTGTCGACCGTTCGGCCGAACCTGAACGCGGTGGCCATTGTTCCAGAGGATCTCGACCGCGAGATCGCGTCCACGGGGTTCTGCGTGTTGCGCCCCGATACTGCGAGGGTAATGACGCGGTTTCTGTTCCACTTCGTCCAAGCGCCATTCTTCGTCGACTCATTGGTCGCGAAGGTTCGAGGCGCCCACTACCCGGCCGTTTCCGAGTCCGACGTCTCTAGTACCGTCCTTCCGTTGCCCACACTTCGAGAACAGGCGCGCATCGTCGAGATCCTGGACCAAGCCGACCGTCTTCGGCGACTTCGGGCGGAGGCGGACGCAAGGGCAGAGCGTATTCTGCCAACGTTGTTCGTACGGATGTTCGGGGATCCCGCCAAGAACCAAGTTGACTGGCCAAGAGTGCATCTTGGAGGTCTGTTGGAGGCGATAGATAGCGGGAAGAGCCCGAATTGCGAGTCTAGAGCTGCGAGACAAGACGAGTGGGGCGTTCTAAA
Source organism: uncultured Myxococcales bacterium (assembly GCA_964494475.1). Lineage (GTDB taxonomy): Bacteria > Myxococcota_A > UBA9042 > CAZBRS01 > CAZBRS01 > CAZBRS01. The sequence goes on from CAZBRS010000048.1 coordinate 33,423, forward strand.
GCTGGGGGCCGTCACGTGGGGCAGATACGACGAATCACAAAACAAGGCACTGTTGTCACTGGAGAGCGTGGACGAACGCCACGAGGTTAAGCCAGGAGATCTGCTATTTGGCAGAAAAAATACAATGGCGCTCGTTGGCGCGTGCGCATATGTTGTGGCAACAAGAGCGAGGCTTTTGTTGCCAGATTTGATATTTAGACTTCGAATCAAGGATGGCGCGGTTGATCCGGTGTTTTTATGGGGATTGCTATCATATCCATCGAAACGACCGGCGATCGAGGCGTTGGCCAGTGGTTCGGCCGGATCTATGCCAAATATCTCCAAGGCGAGACTCGAGGAACTCACCGTCGAGGTACCGCCGTTCGATATCCAGCGCCGATATGCGTCGGCGGCGTTGTCCATTCTCAAGCTAGAAGTTAAAAAAGAAAGAGTTAGCAGCTTCCTTGACAGAACCTTCGCGCGACTGCTGTCGGACGCGTTCTCGGGCGACCTCACTGCCCGCTGGCGCGAAGTACACGCGGCCGAGGTGTTGGCCGAGATGCAGGAGCAGGCTCGGGCGTTGGGACTTCCGGAGGTGTCCGCATGATCCGCGAACTGCGCCTCGGCAACTTCAAGGCCTTCGGCCCCACGCAGACCATCCCCATCCGGCCCATCACGCTGCTCTACGGCCCGAACAGCGCCGGCAAGTCGAGCATCATCCATGCGCTGGCGATGCTGCACGAGGCTGCCACCGAGCGTAACGGCGACGTGGACGTTCATCGGACCACGATCGGCGGCAAGTCGATCGACCTTGGCGGGTTCCGGCAGTACGTGCATCGCCGCGATCCGAGCCGGCGGTTGGAGATCGGCTTTCGGCTGACCGTGGAGGACGTCGAGCGCGGACACACGCTCGCGCCGCTCCTGGCCAAAAGCGAGATCGAGATCTCGCTCAGCTACGGCGAGACCGTCGACAACGAAGGGCAGCCGGTCGTCGACTCGAAACCGGTGCTGCAGGGCTTCGAGTTGGCCACCGGCGGAGCGCCCTTCTTACGGATGAGTCGGCGACCTTCTCGAGCGCGCATTGACACGTCGCGCGGCGACCTGCGGGTCGACTTGCTGGACCCCGCAAGCCCGATCATCGACGCGTTCCTGCGTGCCGTAATCGAGGCGTTCACGACGGTCGCCAGCCTGCAGGAAGCCGATCTTCCCGTCGTACGCAACGCCATCACCACGCTCGTCCCCGATTTACGAGGTCTACGCGGTCGCTTTCTGCCCTGGATCGCCGTCGAAAAGGAGGGAGTCGTCTCGCCTGTTTGGGGTCTCCGCGCCGAGAGCCTTCATCCCGTCAGCAAGGGCAACCGGCAAGCCGATCTCGAAGACGCCGTTCGCTTGTTCCTTCCTCGGAGGCTGGCGGATTTCCTTCGCGAGCTCGATGAGGCCATCGCAGGCCTCGTGAAGCCGCTCGAGTACCTTGGACCGATGCGCACCTACCCGCCGCGGCACCTGGCGTTCGCCGAGTCGAACGACGGCGACTCCGCCGCGAGCGGCGAGTTTGCCTGGTACCTGGTGCTGAGGGAACCGCGTCTGCGGAAGATGGTGAACGATTGGCTTGGCGCAGATTTCATGCAAACGCCCTACGAATTGGCCGTTCGTTCGTACACGTCGGACGAAGAGCTTCGCCGCTTCCTGGATCGCGCGACGGTCAAGTTGCACGCCATCGACGAGGTCGACGAGAACGGCGATCCCTTGCCCGACGAGTTGGACCTCGAGGCAACCCATCGCCAACTGGGCAAACAAGTGACCGATTTCGAAGGGTTGCTCTACGACGTATTCTTCAACGAGGGCTTCTCCAGTGGTCAGCGGCTTGGCGACCAGGTTCGTGAGCTCGTTCTGATCGACAAGCGAACGCATACGGCCGTCAGCCACCGCGACGTGGGAATCGGCGTGAGCCAGGTTCTTCCCGTACTGGTGCACGCGCTGGCGTCTGAGCACGGTCTCATCGCCATCGAGCAGCCCGAGATCCATCTGCACCCAGCCCTGCAGGCTGAGCTGGCCGACGCTTTCCTCGAATCGGCAGACCTCGGGACCGTTGACGACGACGGAGTTCCCGACGGCGGGGCGACGTTCCTGCTCGAGACCCACAGCGAGCACCTGCTGCTCCGCATCATGCGCCGCATCAGAGAAACCACTGACGGCACACTGCCTGAAGGGAAGCGGCCGATACGACCGACGGACGTGGCCGTGCTCTACGTCGATCCCAAGGGCGCGAACGGCGCCAGTATCGTTCGCGAGATGCCCCTCGACGAACGAGGAAACCTGATCAAGCCCTGGCCCGGAGGCTTCTTCGAAGAGGGCATGCGGGAGATGTTCTGATGGCCCTGCTGTCGGAGTTCGCCATCACCCCCGACGTGTTCGACGAGGGGGCCTATGCGTCGGCGCAGGTGGCGGACCTGCACCTGCTCCAATTGAAGCACGCGCTGCTTGAAGACGGACTCGTCCGTGACCTTCGAAACGGCGCGTGGGCTCGGTTAGTGCTCGGCGACACGCGACGCTGGAGTCGAAAGGCGCGGGAGTTGGTCTCGAAGCTGCATCAGCAGAACCGCCTCCCCCGATGCCCGCCTGCCCTGTCGTCCGAACCGACCTCCGATTCGGCATGGTGCGCCGAGGCGATCGCATCGCAAGACCACGCGCCTCTCGACGGCATCATCGTTGGCGATGACCTGCACGCCGACTTCCGCGACGAACCCCTGGTGGCCTCGATCTCCCGGCTGACCTCCGCTTCCTGGTGGCACCGCCGGGGCTGCTCGCTTCGCGTGCCGCGACGGACCAGCGACTACCTCGACGCGTGCCGACTCGTCCTTCGACATTCACGGTGGGTGGCCTTCGTCGATCCCTACCTCGATCCGGGTGCTCCCAATTACGCGAGCTTCGCCGACCTCATCGATCGCGTCGGAATCGACAACCCCTCCTGCCGAATCGATCTGCACGGCTGCTACGTGAAGGGTGACGCTTCGGCGGGCCTCTCGTGGCTGGCGACACGCGAGGCGTCTTTCCGCGAAGGCCTGACGACGCTGGTGCGACGACGTCGACTGACCGTGGAGGTGTTCCTGTGGGACGCGTTCCACGACCGCTACCTCCTCTCGAACCTGGTTGGACTCAGCATTCCGAACGGTTTCGACACATGCGATCGCCCTGGAGACCAAACGACCTGGACCCGGCTCACGCGCGACGACCGCGACGACGTGCAACGGGAATTCGACGCTCAGAACAGAAGACATAAACTCCATAAAAGATTCACGATATGAGCGAGCAGCCCCATGAGTGACCGCGCTACGGTGGCCAGGCCCACGACTCCGGGACCCGTCAAGTCCGGCGAGGCCGGGCCATCCGGCGGCCTCGGCACGCTCCAGTCGACGAGAGGCCTGACGTTCACGCAGGGTCGCGAAGCGCTGAGTCCGCCAGCGCCACCGGCAGGCGGTCCTAACGACAACGCGGGCACCGTCGGCGGCGGCTCCGTCGTCGTGCGCCGGGGCGACACGCTGTGGGGGCTGGCCGAGCGAGCGTACGGAGAAGGTCGCCTGTGGACGAAGATTCGCGACGCGAACCCGACCCGCGTGGCAAACGGCGGGCAGGTGATCCTCGTCGGAAGCACGTTGCAGATTCCCGCGCTCGCCGATACCGAAGGACGCGGACCAACGGGACACCGAACGAGTGAGGCCGGCACGAAGGCCTCGACGAGCAGGATCGAACCGCTGGCGACCGAGCCAATCGAACGGCGCCCCCTTGAGGGCGAAAGTTCGGCTCGCGGCCGGGCGCCGACGGGCCCTGCCCCCCTCGAAGCGTTGGCAGGCGCGGCAGAGTGCCTCTTCCCCGAGTTGAAGTTCGAGCTGTCCTCGATGCCCGAGATCGAGCTGCCTCCACTGCCTGCGGGCTTCGTCGTGGTCCGCCGGCTCGTCAGACCGACGGGAAGCCTGACCCTGCACCAAGCCGGGACCTGTGGCTTGTTCACCCTCAGCCAGTCCGCGTACGAGGTGGCGGCCAAGGGCGTGATGGGAGATTTCGTGTCGAAGGCGTCGGTCTCTGTTTCAGCCGGAACGCGACAGGCGACGCTGTCGCACGAGATCGCGGGCCCGTTCGGCGTCTCGGGCGTCAGGGTCGTTCCCCCGAACCGCGTCTCGTACTCGTTCGCTCCGAAGCCCGTCGAGTCGACCCTCGGGCCTTGGGTGGTGAGCGGCAAGGTGGGGTACGAGGTCACCCTGGAGATTCTACCCAATCCACCGCGCGCGGTTCCCATCGAGACGCCCTGGTACGAAGAGGCCCTCGACTGGGTGGGCGAACACTCGGACTACCTGGTAGCCGCTGGTTTCGCCGTGGCCGGCGCGGCGATCATCACCGCCACCCTGGCAGAAGACGCCGCCACGTTCGGTGCCGGGACGGCCGACGACCCGCTGTCCTTCGCGGCTGCGGCGCAGATGTTCGGCCTGGCGGTGCAGTACGCGCGATGACCTCCTCCCCCCTCCTCACCGGCCCCGGAATCCACCGCTGGACACGAATCGTCGTCGTGGGCCTGGCCCTGGCCACGCTCGGCCTCGACCTGCTGTTCTCGTGGCTGGTGGCCGGCCTGGCCAGCGCTGCCGGACCTGCTGGGCAAGAGATGGCCTTGCGCCTCGTCTGGGCCCCGGCCCTCCCGTTCCTTGCGACCCTCGCTCTTCTCGCGGTCGCGGCCCTCGCAGACCGCGCTTGGTCGCCGGTCGTGCTCGCGGTCGGCGGCGCGTGGGTCGCCTGGACCGGCGTGAGCGCGCTGGTGACGATGGGGGGCTACCCCGGCGCCGACCTGCTCGGCGCGGTGTCCTTCTCACTGGCCGTGACCGAGATCGGACTGGCCGTCGCCGCCGCGCTCCATGCGTGGGCTCGGACCTCGCGGGCGTGAAGGGGGGGTCTGAAGATTGGAGCCACAGCGCATCCTGGTCGCCCTCTCCGGTGGCGTCGACTCGTCGGTGGCCGCGGCGCTGCTGGTCGAGCAGGGCCGCGACGTCGAGGGCGCCACGCTCAAGCTGTGGTCGCCCGAGGACGGGTGCCCGGACCCGCGGCGCTCGGCGCGCCTGAACGCGTGCTGCTCGCTCAGAGACGCCACCGACGCGGCCCAGGTGGCGAAGCGGCTCGGCATCCCGTTTCACGTGGTCGACGCGCGCGAGGCGTTCGCGCGTCGCGTCATCGAGCCGGCCGTGGCCGAGTACGAGGCCGGGCGCACGCCGAACCCCTGCGTGGCCTGCAACCGCGAACTGAAGCTCGGCCACCTGCTGGCCTGGGGCCGGGCGCGCGGCCTGACGCGCCTGGCCACCGGCCACTACGCGCGAGTCCTCCGCGGCGCCGACGGCCGGGTTCGCCTGCTGCGCGCCGTCGATCGCGCCAAGGACCAGTCGTACTTCCTGTACTTCCTGGCGGCCGACGACCTGGAGCACGTGGTCTTCCCCCTGGGCGAGCTCACCAAGCCCCAGGTGCGCGAGCGGGCCGCAGCGCTCGGCCTGGTCACCGCCGAGAAGCCCGAGAGCCAGGATCTGTGCGTGCCCCTGCCGCGCCGCGAGCGCCCCGGGGACCTCGTGGACGGCTCGGGCCGCGTGCTCGGCCGGCACCGGGGCGTGGCCTTCTACACCCTCGGCCAGCGCCAGGGCCTGGGGCTGTCCGGTGGCCCCTGGTACGTCGTGCGCCTCGACGTTGGCCCGAACCGCGTGGTGGTGGGCGGCCTCGCCGATCTCGAGGCCCCGGGCCTCACGGCCGCGCTGACCACCTGGAACGGCGAGCCCCCCGCTGACTGGACGCCGGCCGAGGTGCAGATCCGCTACCGCAGCCGCGCCGCGCCCGCCGACGTGCGCGTGCAGGGGCCCCGGCTCGAGGTGCGCTTCGGCGAGCCCCAGCGCGCGGTCACGCCGGGCCAGGCCGCCGTGGTCTACCGCGGCGACGAGGTGCTGGGGGGCGGGGTGATCCAGGGGCCGGCGTAGCGACTACTCGTAGCACACGTCGATGGTGAGCTCCTGGCTGGCGTCGGCGCCGACCAGGCAGGCCTCGAGCTCGGCCCAGAAGGTGTCGCGCCAGATGGCGTCGAGGGGGTGGCCGCCGTCGATCTCGGCGCCGATGCACGCCACGAGGAACGCCTCGAACCCGGCGCGCGTGGTGATCTCGGCGTCGCCGTCGGGCTCGGTGACCAGGCAACCGGACGCTTCGAAGCAGCCCCAGAGGGCCCCGTCGTAGTCGGGCGGGTCGTCGGGGAGCTGGCCCACGCACGTGATGATGGCCTGATCCTGGTCGCCGAAGCACTCGGCGACCTCGTCACAGGACGTGTCGGGCGGATACAAACGCCCCGCTGCGTCGTAGCTGTAGGCGCAGGCGCTGGCCTGCGCGAGCAGGCCGAGGAGGAGGAGGGATCGCATGGGCACCGCCCGCCGGTGAACTATGGGCCTAAACATTCCCCAACGCGACGCGCCTGTCAAGTCGCGCCGCGCGACAGGTCCACGAGGAATCCTTGATTTTCAAGACGATCCCTCTACACTACCGCAGCATCGGCATCCAGCGAGGCGAGGCTCATGCGAACGAAGCTCTTCCCGTGGCTCGGACTCGGCGCGGCCCTCTGGTTCGTGGTCTCCTGCGGCAGCGAAGCCAGCACCCCGGGCGACCGCGACACGACCGAACCGCTCGATCTGTCGGTGCTCGACAGCGGCGCCGACGCCGGCTTCGACCTGCCCGGCGGCAAGGACACCAGCCCCGACGACGAGCTCGCGGCCGACACCACTCCCGAGGCCGGGCAGTTCGGCGCTCCCTGCACGGGCAACGAGGACTGCGAGGCCTCGTTCTGCCTGCCCACCCCCAACGGGCAGGTGTGCACCGAGCTGTGCGTGGCCTCGTGCGCCGACGGGTGGACGTGCAAGGCCATCTCGAACCAGGGCACCGACGTGACCTACATCTGCGTGCCCATCCACGCCACGCTCTGCGACCCCTGCCACAAGCACAGCGACTGCTCGTCGACCTTCACGGGCGAGGGCAACTTCTGCGTCGAGATCGCCGAACAAGGCAAGTTCTGCGGCGGCACCTGCGAGACCGTCGCCTGCCCGGCGGGCTACACCTGCCAGAACGTCACCATCGACGGCCAGACCCGCAAGCAGTGCCTGCCCGAAGACGGCACCTGCGAGTGCAGCACCTGGGCCCGGGAGCACAACCTCTCGACCACCTGCGAGTACGCGAACGACTGGGGCACCTGCGTGGGCGAGCGCGTGTGCACCCTGGCGGGGCTCGAGCCCTGCGACGCCGCGCCCGCCGAGCAGGAGATCTGCAACGGGGCCGACGACAACTGCGACGCCATCGTCGACAACATCACGACCCCGGAGCCCTGCTCGAGCCACAACGAGTGGGGCACCTGCCCCGGCGTCATCCTCTGCGGCGAGGGCGGCCAGGGCACGTGCAACGCGCCCACCCCGGGCCAGGACATCTGCGACGGCACCGACAACGACTGCGACGGGGGCACCGACGAGGAGTTCCCCGACACCGACGGCGACAAGCTGGCCAACTGCGTCGACGCCGATGACGACGACGACACGCTGGCCGACGAGATCGACAACTGCCCCCTCGACTTCAACACCGATCAGGCCAACTTCGACGGCGACGCCCAGGGCGACGCCTGCGACCCCGACGACGACAACGACACGGCCCCCGACGTGGGCGACTGCGACCCGAAGAACCCCCAGGTCAGCCCCTACCTGGTCGAGGTGTGCGACGGGCTCGACAACGACTGCCAGGGCGGCCCCGACAACGGCCTGTGCGACGACGGCAACGTGTGCACCGACGATCTCTGCCACGTCGACGGCACGTGCACCTGGGCGCCCAACACCAACGCCTGCGACGACCAGAGCCTCTGCACCACGGGCGACGTGTGCAACAACGGCGTGTGCACGGGCCAGGCCTTCCTCGACTGCAACGACGGCAAGACCTGCACCGAAGATCTGTGCAACCCGGCCTCGGGCTGCTACCACCCGAACAAGGCCGACAACTCGCTCTGCGAGGACGGCAACTTCTGCACCGAGAACGACGTGTGCTTCAACGGCAACTGCATGAGCGGCAGCCTGAAGAGCTGCAACGACAACAACCCCTGCACCCAGGA
>CAZBRS010000049.1:0-41118 GCA_964494475.1 uncultured Myxococcales bacterium
CCTGTACTCCCCCGTCCTCGTCCGCCTCACCCCGCCACGACCGCTCCGCCGTGCGCGGCTCGGTCACGGCCGGCGCATGGCTGGTGGCCGAGAGCGGCGAGGGCCTCGAGCGAGTGCAGCCCTGGATCCGCTCCACGCTCGACGTGGCGCGCTTCGGCGACGTGCCCCTGGCCTGGCACCACCGCGTCGCCTGGCAGCGCCGCTTCCTGCACGACTCCGATCGCACGCCGTGGTCCACCCGCTACCCCGAGTGGGCGATCCGCGAGGCCGCCCTGCGCTGGACCATGCCCGGCGAGCAGGTCGCGCTGGCGGGGGGCCGCCTGGCGACCGCCCCCCTGGGCGGCGCCCCCACCGTCGATGGCGCCGCCGTCGACGCGCGCCTCGGCGAAGCCTGGACGCTGGGCGCCTTCGGCGGGCTCCGGCCCGATCCGGGCACGCTGGCGCCCGACCCGGCCGCGTCGGCCTTCGGCGCGTGGCTGCGCGGCCGCCACGACGCGGGCGCGTGGCGGCTCGACCACGGCGTGGTGGTGGCGGGCAGCACGTACGACGGCCAGCGTGACGAGACCTGGGTCGAAGCCCGCGTGCGCGCCCACCTGCCCCGCTGGGTGCAGGCCACGGCCGGGGCGCGGCTCGACTGGCTGCCCGCTCCCGCCCTGCAGGGGCGCCCGGAGGTCGACGTGGGGCGCGCCGACGCCTCGGTGAGCGTCACCCCCCTCCCCGCGCTCGAGGTGCGGGCAAGCTGGCGCACGCTTCGCCCGCTGCCCTCGCTGCGGCTGTTGGCGCTCCTCGGGGCCGACGCCTGGACGACCTCGGGTCGGCTGCACCTGACGTCGCTCGGCGTGCGCTACGGTCGGGGCGGCTCGTGGAGCGTCCTGGCCGAGGGCGGGCTCGACCTGCAGCCCGGCGACGGCACGGGCGTGTCGGCCGCGGGTCGCGTCCGGTGGTCGCCGCTGCCCGCCCTGCGGCTCGGGGGCGGCTACCGCTTCGACGACGGCAGGTTCCTGCGCGCCCACGCGGGCGACGTGGAGGCCGACGTGGACCTGTGGGGCGCCCTGGACCTCGGCGCCCGCTACCGCGTGCTCGCCTACACCTACCGCGGGGTCGACGCCGCGGGGCTCGAGCACGCCGCCGGGGCCACGCTCGACCTGCCCCTGCCCCACGGCCTGCGCGCGGCGGCCGAGATCGAGCGCGTGTTCGGTGACGAGGTGGCCCTGTGGACCGCGTTGGCTCAGATCGGAGCCTATTTCTAACGTCTCGAGCCCCGGGAGACCCCGTGCAACACGTGCAAGCCCGAAGGACCCTCCCCCTGGTGCTCACCTGGACGGCCGGCCTCGCGCTGGTGGCCTGGTTGTGGCACGTCGGGGGCGACTACTACCTCCTGAGCCTCACGGGAGAGGAGGGGCGCTTCGACCACCCGCTGCACGAGTCCCTGCGAGCCTCGGGCTCCTGGGGCCACGTGCTCGGCCTGGCCGGGGCGCTGCTCATCCTCGCGAACCTGGCCTACCTGTTGCGCCGCCACCTGCCGGCGCTACGGCACGCGGGGTCCCTGCGTCGCTGGATGGCGCTGCACGTCACGACGGGGTTGCTGGGCGCGGCGCTCGTCACGTTCCACGCGTCCTTCTCGTCCGGCAACGTCTTCCACCAGGCCGCGCTCTGGTCTCTGCTCGCGCTCGCGTTCACCGGGCTCGCCGGACGCTTCCTGTACGCGTTCGTCCCCCACACCGCCCAGGGCGAGGAGTCGACCGTCGACGAGCTCATCTCGCAGGTCATCGCCAAGGGCGAGCGCGACGAAGCGGCCATCGCGGCGCGCGTGAGCGGCTCGAACCGCCTGCGGCGCGGTCTCTCGGCCTGGCGGGCGGTGCACCGCCCGCTGGCCATGTTGATGGCCACCGCCGCGAGCGTGCACGTGGTGATCGCCAGCCTGGTCACGTGGACCGACGTCGACGTGTACGCCGAGGCGGGCTGGTACGCCGTCGCCGGCACGACCGCTGTGCTCGGAGCGCTCTTCATCGGGCTCGAGATCGGCCTCGTGCGCCGACGCCGAATCCGGGCGCAGACCGACCTCGGCCGCCGCATCCGCGCCGAGTTGGAGGGGCTGCACCTGCCGCCCTCGCTGCACCCCGTCATCGACCTGAACCGCTGCCTGGGCAGCGCCGCGTGCATCGCGGTCTGCCCCGAGGGGACCATCCTGGGCGTCGTCGACGGCGCCGCGCGCCTGCTCGAAGGCACCAACTGCATCGGCCACGGTCGCTGCGCCGCCGAGTGCCCCACCAACGCCATCTCGCTGGTCTTCGGCACGGCCGAGCGCGGCGTCGACATCCCCAACGTGAGCGGAGCCTTCGAGAGCGACGTGCCCGGGCTCTACCTGACGGGCGAGATCGGCGGGATGGGCCTCATCCGCAACGCGGTGATCCAGAGCGCCCAGGCCATCGCCCACCTGGCGGCCCACCGGCCGCGCGGCGCGGGCGACGTGCTGGACCTCGTGATCGTGGGCGCGGGCCCCGCTGGGATGAGCGCGGCCCTGGCGGCCTGCCAGCACGATCTGAACCTCGCGCTGCTGGACCAGGAGACCTTCGGGGGCGCCATCCTGCACTACCCGCGCCGCAAGGTGGTGATGACCTGGCCCTTCGACCTGCCCACCCACGGCCGCGTCGACACCCCGTCCATCTCGAAGGAGGACCTGCTCGACCTCTTCGTGGGAGCCTGCCGTCGCGCCGGCGTCCGAGTCTCCGAGGGCGAGCGGGTCGACGCCGTGGCCCGGGAAGACGACCACTTCGTGGTCACGTCGACGCGGCGCACGCTGCGGGCGCGCTCGGTCCTGCTGGCCATCGGTCGACGCGGTACGCCTCAGACGCTCGACGTTCCCGGCGAGGAGTTGCCCTCCGTGACCTACCGCCTGCTCGAACCCGAGCAATACAGCGGGCGCAACGTGCTGGTGGTGGGAGGTGGCGACAGCGCGGTCGAGGCGTGCCTGGCGCTGGCGGAGGCCGGAGCCTGGCCCACGCTCTCGTACCGGCAGGCCACGCTGTCCCGGCCCAAGGCCGCCAACCGCGAGCGCTTCGTCGCGGCCGTCGCCGCGGGCAACGTACGCTTCGAGGGCGGCACGACCGTCACGCGCATCGAACGCGAATCGGTCACCCTCCGACGCGGCGGATCCGACCAGACGCCGTTGCCGAACGATGACACGATCGTGCTCGTGGGAGGACGCGTCCCCACCGACTTCCTGGCCGCGTGCGGGGTCCGCGTCGACCGGAAGTTCGGCGCACGGTAGGCCCCCCCTGCTTGACCGGATCCCGGCGCGCAACCATACTCGGGGCCCAAGGAACGGCTGGAACGAAGGGGTGGCAGTTGGCAGACGGTGTCGGCGTGCCGGCCAAGCCCTCGAACTGCCTCTGCGGCTCGAAGCCCCTCCGGCCCGTCGTGACGGAACGGCGAGCCCTCCGGTTGGCGGTCGACGTGGTCTTCTACGCGGCGCTGGCGACCTTCCTCTACACGGCGGCGGCGCGGGGCATCCACAGCCTCGATCCCCCCCTCAACGGGGACACCAGCCGCGACTTCCTGCTGGCACACCAGTGCCTCGAGGGCGAGACGTGCTTCCTGAAGGGGGCGCGCACGTCGACGCGCTTCCTGTCGCACAGCGGCATGTGGGTGCTCCACCTGGCCACCGCCGAGTGGCTGGGGCTGTCGGTGCCCGACGTCTACCTGCTGGCCCTGGCGCTCTTCGTCGCGGCGCAGGTGCTGCTCGTGTTCTTCCAGGAGCGTCTGTTCGGAGGCGACTGGCTCTCGCGACGACTGCGCGCGGCCGTGGTGGCGTCCGTGTTCGCCGCCACGGGCTCGTCGTCCGACCTCAGCGACATGTTCGCCGCCATCCAGTGCCCCCTGCCCTCGGCCGCGCTCGTCGTGGCGACGGTCACGGCGGTTCGCACGCGCAGCGCTTGGGCGTGGCTGACGGCCGCCCTGTCGTTCTCCCTCGTGATCCAGGGACACGCCGCCGGGGGCCTGTATCTCCCGGTGCTGGCCGGACTCTACCTCTGGAGGCCCCCGGGCGCGACCGCTCCGCGTGGCGCTGGGAGGCTCGGCCGTGATGCTCGGCTCGATCCTGCTGCTGTCGCGCGACGCCGCGTTGGAGTGGCCGAAGGCCCTGGCGGCGTTCGGGAGCGGCGGCGGCGGGGCCGCCTATGTTCAGGGAGGGTTCGAGCCCTCCACGTTCTTCTTCCTGGCCGGGGGGGGCGGGCTGGTCCTGCTGGTGGCCGCGCGCCTGCGCGGCTCCCTGGGCCCCGCCACCCGTGCGCTGCTGAGCCTGGGCGTGGTGCCGAGCCTCGTCCTTTGTGGCGTGGGCACGGCGACCTGGTTCTCGCCCCACTATGCCAAGCCGTACATCCTGGCCATGCGGCTGGTCGCCGGCCTGGCGCTGGTCGAGGCCAGCCTGCTGCTCGGACAGGGCCTCGGTCGGCTCCTGGCGTCAGGACCCCGGCCGGGCCTTTCGCGGCTCGGCGCCCGGCTGCCTCAAGGCGCCCTCGGCGTGGCCCTGGCGCTGACCTTCGGCCTCCCGACGCCGACGGGGCTCGACTCCAGCGCCTTCCTCACCTACGGAGACCTCGAGGCCCTGCTGCCGCCGCTGCGGCGCGCCGGCATCGTGTCGCTGGAGGACGCCTTCGTGCGCCTCGGGGGCCCGGAGCGACTGAACCTCTCCAGCAACCTGCACCTGAAGCTGCCACGTCACCGACCGGCCTCGGCCGGTGACCCCGCCGGGCTGCCCCTCGTCCAGGTGTGGAAGGGGCTGAAGCCGCCGCCCGCGCCCGTCCCCGCGGGGTGGACCCGAATCGATCGCGGCGTGCGCGGCGACCTGCTCGTCGTCCCGGTTGACCCGTCGCTCGACGGGCGCGACGTCACCGTCGCGTGCGACCACGGAGACGGCCGCGCGGTCGAGCGCTGGACGGGGTCGCTCGCCTACGTCGGCTGCGAGACGCCACAGACGTGCGACGGCTCCGTCTGGTATGCTCCGCCGCTGCCAATCTGGCTGAACTGCCGCGCCTTGAGCCTCGAATTGAAGGCCGCGCCGCCTTCGGACTCCCCGGTGGCGATCTTCCCGCTCCGGGGCTTCGGCCACCAACTCGACGCCCGCGTCATGGCCGTGACCGGCCTGGAGGCCAGCCTCCGGCCGAACGGCGGCGCGATCCTCGAGGGAGGGCAAGCGGGCCGCGAGGGCCTGGTTCGCGTCCTGTGGACCCTGCCGAGCGCGCGCGACCTCTCGCTGCCCCAGTTCGCCCAGGTGATGGAGGTGTCGCTGGCCCAGGACGTCGACCCGGCCTGGTTGGCCTACCTCGAGGCGTTGCCATGAGGCCGGTTCGAAGCGCGCTCGTCGGCCTGGTCCCGATGCTGCTGGCCCTGGGGCTCACGCTCGCACCGGCCCTGGCGGGGACGGTCCCGCCCCCGGCGCTCCAGGCTCCCGACATCGCCGGCGCCGATCAAGCCCTCTGGCCGTTGCCGTTCGCGATCGAGGCCTTGTTCTACCTCGTGAACCACGTGGCGCTGATCGCCGGGGTCGCGGCCTGCCTGTGGCTCGTGCGCCGCGCCGAGGACGAAGGAGGCCCCCCGTGAGACGCGCGGTCGTCCTCGTCCTGGCCGGCCTCGTCCTGGCGCTGACGATCGCCGAGGTCGCGCTGCGGAACCAGACCCTGGTCCCTCTGGACGCGTGGGAGAACCTCGTCGCGCGACGATCCTCGATCCTCCACCACAAGTACCAGCCCCGGGACGACGACGCGATGCAGTCGAGCCATGGCGACTGCCAGGGTGCCGATCCCGTGGTCCTCCTCTTCCTGGGCGATTCGTGGCTGGCCGACGGCGTGCTGGTGTCGGTCCTGGCCAATCGCATCGCCGAGCGCTGCGGGGTTTGCGTCACCGCCGTCAACGGAGCCACGCAGTCCTACTCCCCCAGCCTGTACGAGTTGAAGGGCCGCCTGCTCGCGGCTCGGTTCCGACCGCTGCTCGCGTTCGTCAACATCGACAGCACCGATCCGGGCGACGAGTGGTACCGCTACAGCTTCGCCAAGCTCCGCGAGCCGGGCACGGGCCGCCTGCTCGCCGTGCCGTTCGAGCGCGATCCGTACGCGATCAAGATGGCCGAGCGCCTGCGCCGGTACCAGGGGTCTGCGTCGTACGTCGTGCGCCTGATCGGGAGGTGGCTCCACGACCGCTACGTCCTGCCGAGCCTCGGCCGCGACGACCTGGGCGATCAGGAGGCCTGGACGCTCCTGGGCCCCCTGGCTTCACCCGACGCGCGCCGCACGCACCCCCAGGTCGTGGCCGAGTTCGACGCGGCCGTGCGCGAGCTGTTCGCGGAGCTCGGGCACACGCTGGGCGCCGGGCGCGTGTTCGCGTTCTTCCATCCCCACCGGAAGGCGATGTTCCCCGACGCCGCGGGCGAGCGCTACTCCGCGCTGGTGCCGGAGGTCGTCGCGGGGGCCGCCCGCGAGGCCGGGGTCACGTTCGTCGACGCCAGCCCCGACCTCCGCGCGATCCACGGGGCCGACCTGGAGCACGCCTGGGTGGACGGCGACGCCTTCTCGCACCTCGCGCGGCCCGGGCTGCTGCGCTACGCGCACTACGCCATCGGGCGCGTCGAGGCCGACGTGTGCGCGCAGATCGACGCGGCCCGGGCCGCCGCGCCATCGGACTGATCCAAGCTAGATCAGGTCAGCCTGCTGCGGCGGGCCCTTCGGCTCCGAGCCGTCGCGCGGCACGGGCAACCCGGTGAAGCACCCCCACGCGCCCGGGTCGTGCCCCGAGCAGTGACAGGGCGCGAAGCGGACCCGGTGGCGGCGGGCCACGCGCGCCACGGCGTCGAGCAGGTGCTGGCGCGGCGCCTCGGGGACGTGCACGCCCGGCTCGCGCGGGCCTCCCCCACGGGCGCGAGGAAGCTCGCCGATCTGCCGCAAGCCGTACGCGCCGAGCAGCAGGCCCTTCATCACGGGAGAGACGGTCGTTCCCAGCGCCTCGAGCGCGCTGGCGTGCAGGGTGGGCACCACGCCCGAGACGCGCTTCACGCCTTCTCGCAGCAGCCGCTCGAAGATCCCATCGAGCAGCGCCTCGTCGTCGGCCAGGAACGGCACCAGGGGCTTCAGCACCACGTCGACCGTCAATCCGGCCTTGCGCAAGGCCACCAACGTCTCGAAGCGCTGCTCGAGCCGCGGATCGTCGGGCTCGAAGGCCTCCCGGGCATGCTCGGCCAACGACGACACGACGACCTGCGGGTGCACCAGGGCGCGGTGCCGGCCGAAGAGCTCGAGGAAGGGGAGCTCCACCGGACCCCGCGTACGAAAGGCCACGGGCACGCCGGCACGCAGCACGTGGCCGAGCGCCTGCAGCGCCAGTTCGCGAACCAGCGGCGTCTCGCCGAAGGCGTCGGAGGCCGAGCCGAAGAACACGAGCGGCGGCAGGGCACCCCGCAACGCCAACCGATGCAGGTCGTCGGCGATCTGGCGGGGCAGGTCCGTGTAGACCACGGGCAGGCCGGCGTGGTAGCGCTTCGCGCCCGAGAAGAGCGACCGACGTGACGCGCCCGTGATCACGTTGACGGTGGCGACGTCGCCCAGGCAGGGGAAGACGCTGGGGTGCAGCGCCGCCGACTTGCGACCGTGGTACTCGTACGCGGGCGCGACCACGTTGGAACTCATGGATATCAATTTAATTCCAGCCGGACGGCGCCGCAAGGCGCGCGACGGGGCCCCGGAACCCGTCCATTCCCGGGAGCACCCGCCGTGCGTCAAGCCCCGCGACCGCCACAGAGGCCGCCTTGCGGCGTTTTTCACCCCGCGAAGGCCGCGTATTGACACACTGCGGCAGGGGTGCTAGCGTCACCTGGGGAATTCGTCAACCCAACTGACGTGGAGGGACCTCGATGAGCCGAACGATCAACAAGGTGGCCGTCCTCGGCGCCGGCGTGATGGGGGCAGGTATCGCCGCCCACTGCGCCAACGCCGGCCTCCCGTGTGTCCTCCTGGACATCGTGCCGCCGAACCTCACCGACGAGGAGCGGAAGCTGAAGGCGAACCGTGACAGGTTCGCCCTCAACGGACTCCAGGGGGCCCTCAAGGCCAAGCCGGCCGCGTTCTTCTCCGACAAGTGCGCCAAGCTCGTGACCACCGGCAACTTCGACGATGACCTGGCACTGCTCAAGGACTGCGACCTGATCGTCGAGTGCGTCGTCGAGAACCTCGACATCAAGCGCAACCTGTTCAAGAAGGTGGCCGACGTCCGCAAGCCGGACGGCATCGTCACGACCAACACGTCGGGGCTGCCGCTCGCCAAGATCCTCGAGGGCTTCGACCTCGGGTTCAAGCAGCACTTCATGGTGACGCACTTCTTCAACCCGCCGCGGTACATGAAGCTGCTCGAGCTCGTGTGCGCGCCCGAGACGCTGCCGGCCGTGGCCGAGAAGGTCGCCGTGTGGGCCGTCGATCGCATGGGCAAGGGCGTGGTGTGGGGCAAGGACACCCCGAACTTCGTCGCCAACCGCATCGGCGTGTACAGCATGTTCTGCGCCATGCAGGAGATGGAGACCTTCGACCTCTCCATCGGCGAGGTCGACGCCATCGCCGGTCCGCCCATGGGCCGCCCGAAGACCGCCGCCTACAAGACCGTCGACCTGGTCGGCCTCGACACCCTGAAGCACATCGGCGACTTCTGCTACGCGAACCTCGGCAACGACGAGGAGCGCGAGGTCTTCAAGGTGCCGTCGTGGTTCACGAAGATGGTCGAGAACAAGTGGCTCGGCAACAAGACCAAGGGCGGCTTCTACAAGAAGGACAAGAGCCCCGACGGCAAGAAGATCGTCTACGAGTTCGACTGGCACACCTGCGACTACAAGCTGTCGCCGCGCGTCGAGTCCGACCTCCTGACGGTCGCCAAGAACACCGAAGAGCTGGGCGAGCGCATCAACGGGCTCATCACCAGCGACGAGAAGTACGGCCAGTTCGCCTGGAAGACCCTGTCGCGCACGCTGGCCTACACGGCGCGCCGCCTGGGCGAGATCGCCGACGACGTCGTGAACATCGACAACGGCATGAAGTGGGGCTTCAACTGGTCGAAGGGCCCGTTCGAGACCTGGGACGCCATCGGCGTGGCCAAGTCGGTCGAGCGCATGAAGGCCGACGGCCTGGCGATCGCCCCCGTGGTCGAGGCCGTGCTCACCAAGGGCGAGGGCACCTGGTACAAGTACGACGCGAAGAAGGGCCAGCGCCTGTTCTTCGACATCAAGACCAACACGTACCTCCCCGAGCCCCAGCCCAAGACCCAGATCGTCATCCAGTACGCCAAGGACATCCACGAGGTCGTCTACACGAACTCGTCGGCCTCGCTGATCAACATCGGCGACGACGTCCTGCTGCTCGAGTTCCACTCGAAGATGAACGCCATCGACGGCGAGATCGTCGAGGCCATGAACTACGGCACCAACCTGCTGAACACCGAAGACAAGTGGAACGGCATGGTGGTCACGAACCAGGCCGACAACTTCTCGGTGGGCGCCAACCTCATGCTGCTCTGGATGGCCTCGACCCAGGGCGAGTGGGAGTCCGTGAAGGGCATCGTCAAGGGCTTCCAGTACGCCAACAAGGCCATGCGCTACGCCAAGAAGCCGGTCGTCGTGGCCCCCTTCGGCATGACGCTGGGCGGCGGCTGCGAAGTGTGCCTGGGCGGCGACGCCATCCTGGCGCACAGCGAGCTCTACATGGGCCTGGTCGAAGTCGGCGTGGGCCTCCTGCCCGGCGGCGGCGGCACCAAGGAGCTGCTGATCCGCTACCTCGAAGGCATTCCCCCGCAGATGAACGTCGATCGCTTCCCCTACGTGCAGAAGGTGTTCGAGCTGATCGGCATGGCCAAGGTCAGCTTCAGCGCCGAGCTGGCGCGCGAGATGCGCATCCTGCGCGCGACCGACCGCGTCATCCTGAACCGTGACCGCCTGGTCCACGACGCCAAGCAGATGGTGCTGGGCATGGCCATCGGCGGCTACACGCCGCCCAAGGAGCCCGACTTCCTGATCCTGCCGGGCGAAGAAGGCATCGCGGCGTTCAAGGTCGGCCTCGACGGCATGCGCCACGGCGGCTACATCAGCGAGCACGACGAGAAGGTCGCCACCAAGGTGGCCGAGGTGCTCTGCGGTGGCTACGTGCGCAAGGACACGCTGCGCACCGAGGACGAGCTGCTCGAGCTCGAGCTCGAGGCCTTCATGAGCCTGTGCGGCGAGCCCAAGAGCCAGGAACGCATGATTTACATGCTGCAGAAGAACAAGCCGCTGCGGAACTAGGCCGCGGACGAAGGAAAGGAAGGAGAAAGCCATGAGCAAGGCCGTCATCGTCTCCGCCGCCCGCACGCCTCTCGGAAAGGCGCCGCGCGGCAAGCTCCGTTGGTCCCGTCCCGAGCACACGGGCGCCCTGGTCCTCAACAAGGTCGTCGAGCGTGCCGGCATCAAGCACGAAGAAGTGAACGACATCATCCTGGGCTGCGCGTTCCCCGAGGCCGAGCAGGGCATGAACTACGCCCGCGTCATCGGGCTCTACGCCGGCTTCCCCGACAGCGTGCCGGGCTTCACCATCAACCGCTTCTGCTCGTCGGGCCTCGAGAGCATCGCCATCGCCGCCAGCCGTATCATGGCCGGGTGGAACGACTGCATCATCGCCGGCGGCGTCGAGCACATGAGCCGCATCCCCATGGGCGGCAACAAGATCTCCGTCGACCTCGACGTGGCCAACAAGGCCATCGACGTCTACACCTCCATGGGCCTCACCGCCGAGAACGTGGTCGCCCGCTACGGCGCCGAGTTCAACCTGACCCGCGAAGAGCTCGACAAGTTCGCGGTCTGGAGCAACCAGAAGGCCGTGGCCGCCCAGAAGGGTGGTCTCTTCACCGAGCAGCTCGTCCCCGTGCCCTACAAGGCCTGGAGCGAAGACGGCAAGACCTTCGTGAACAAGGTTCACACCGAAGACGAAGGCCCCCGCGCCGACGCCTCGATGGAAGGCCTCGCCAAGCTGAAGCCCGTGTTCAAGGCCGGCGGCATCGTCACGGCCGGCAACAGCAGCCAGATGAACGACGGCGCCGCCGCCGTGCTGGTCATGTCCGAAGAGATGGCCAAGAAGAAGGGCCTCCCGATCCTGGCCTACTTCGAGAACTACCACGTCTCCGGCTGCAAGGCCGACGAGATGGGCGTGGGCCCCGCCTACGCCATCCCCGACCTCCTGAAGAAGACGGGGCTCTCGGTCGCCGACATCGACCTGTGGGAGATCAACGAGGCCTTCGCCAGCCAGGCGCTGTACTCGTGCCGCAAGATCGGCATCGACCCGGGCTACATGGACCGTGTCAACGTCAACGGCGGCGCCATCGCCCTGGGCCACCCGCTCGGCTGCACCGGCTCCAAGCTGGCCACCCAGCTGCTCTACGAGATGAAGCGCCGCGACGGCCTCGGCCAGAAGATGAAGTACGGCGTCATCTCCATGTGCATCGGCGGCGGCATGGGCGCGGCCGGCCTCTTCCGGCGGCCGTAGTCCCGACTCCGTCCTGACGGCTCGGGGTTCCCCGGGCCTCTTCTCCCTACACCTCTTTCCTGCAAAGCGTCACCGCGCACGCGGGGCTCTCCTTGTCGAGCGCTCCGCGCTATACTTAAGGGGTTCCACGCACTCCGAGGCGACGATGTCCACGTCGATCACGATCAACGGCAAGACCTACGCCAGCGTCGACGCGATGCCCGCGGCGGACCGCGCGCTCTGGCAGCAGGCCCAGGCCCTGTTGGCGCAGGCCGAGGCCCGGGGCGGGGGCCAGGCGAGCTTCCAGTCGTCCAGTCAGAGCGTCACGATCGACGGACGGACCTACGGCAGCCAGGACGACCTGCCGCCCCAGGTCCGGGCGAAGCACCAGGCCGCGCTGGCGGCCATGGACGGCCTGCTGGGCCCCGCCGCCACGCCCCGCGTCGCTCCGGCGCCCGCGGTCGAACCGACGCGCCGACCCTCGGATCCCGTCTTCGTCGACGAGCGCGATCTGCCCCACGGAAAGGGCGGGTTCGTCGCGGGCCTGCTGGTCGGCCTCGTGGTCGCCGTCGGTGCCCTGGCGGCGGCCTACTTCCTCGCCCGCTGACAGGCTCGCCGAGAACAACGTTTCGGGCGAGCCAGGGAGAGGAACCCGACCGACCGTCGACCCGTCCCTGGCGCCTCCGGCCGCGTGGCCTTGACAACGGCTCGGCCTCTTCCGACAATGACGACATCGGACAGAAAACGCTGAATGCACGAGCCGCTCGAGTCCCCTCGCCGCTGCGGCCCTGGCATCCACCGGTGGAGGATCCCATGACGGTCACCCCCAACCAGCAGACCGAGAACCAGCCGGCGCAGCAGCAGCAGGCCGAGCCCCAGCCCCAGCAGGCCGAGCAGCGAGACCAGCAGGCGCAGCAGGGGGGCGGCTACGATTACGCGGCCGCCATCGCCAAGCACAAGCGCAACGTCAAGAAGCTCGACGAGCTGATCACCGCGGGCGTGAAGGACGCCAAGGACAAGAAGAAGGACTCCGACTACGGCGTCAAGTGGCCGAACTCGGCCCAGTGGATCGGCGAGGCCAAGAAGACGGCCCTGCACGCGCTGACCAAGACGCACGACTCCGATGCGCGCGTCCAGGGCGCGGGACAGGCTGCGCCCGCCAACGTGGCGCGCTTCGGGGTCGAGGCCGCGGTCCCGGCCGATTCCACCTACGACAAGGACGACGCGGCCAGCCTGCGCAACATCGACATCGACGGGGCCAACACAGGCGGCTGGCGCATGGCGGGCAAGATCGCGATCGTCGAGCCCGTCGATCAGGGCGACAAGCAGCTGAAGGGCACCATCGTCCACGAGGTGCAGCACGACGCCGACAAGCACACGGGCGCGTCGGCCGAGCGGTACAAGAGCGAGTTCCGGGCGTACTGGGTCGACCAGACCTTCAAGGCCGAGAGCGCCGCGGCGGGTTCGGCCGCGTCGGAAGAGGTCGCCGGGTTCACGGTGGCCTTCACCAACAAGCGCCAGCGAGCCATCTTCAAGCACCTGTACGCCGAGTACCCCTACGTGTCGGCGAGCTGGGAGAACGAAGACTTCCGCAAGGTCGTCGAGGCCATGAAGAAGCCCGACAGCGTCAACTGGGTGAACTCGCCCCGCATCGACGACCTCTACGCCGAGCTGCAGAAAGAGAAGCCCTCGGCCGGCGACGTCGACAAGAAGGTCACGGCGCTGACGGCCGAAGACAAGACCGCCATCAAGGGCTCGAAGATGAAAGGGACCTGGCTCGCCCTCATCCAGGGCCGGGTCTCGGACGGCACGCTGAAGAAGGCGCACCTCGCCAAGCTGGCCTCGGGGCTGGAGTGGCCGGAGCTGAAGACCCTGAAGAAGTAGCGGAGCCCGCATGCGAAACGGCGCACCGATGTCCCTGGCCGTGGCCGCCCTCGTGCTGTGTACGGGCTGGACCTGCAGCCGTCCCTCTGCGCCGGCGGCGGTCGAGGCCCTGCCCGCGCCGACCGAGGTGATGCTGTGGAGCCTCTCGGACCCCGACGCCTCGGTGGGCGACGCGCGCCTGCACCTGGTCGACGTCAAGGAGCGCTTCGTCCAGGTCGACGGCGTCCGGCGCGAGAGCCCCCGGGCCACGGTCGAGGTCCACGTGGGCGGCGCCGTCCGAACCGTGATCCTGGACCCTGCCGTCCCGGTCGACGACGGCCGGTGGCGCCTGCGACTGCTCGATGGCGGGGTGGCTCGACAGGATCCCGCGGGACCCGAGCAGGCGTTCGCGAAGATCCGGATCGAGCCCGTGGCGGACACCCCGACCGCCGGGACGCCATGACCGGCGACGTCCAACGGGGAGACCTCGAGGCCCTCGAGGCGTGCGAGGACGGGCTCGCGTGGTTCGACAGCGCGTGGCCGGAGGGGAGCGTCGACAGCGCGGGCGGCCTCGAGAGGCTGCTGCGTGACGAGCGCCGCGACTACCTGGTCTGGATCGGGTTCCGCTATCCTCACCTGCGAGCCCTCGGCGGCCCCGACCTGAAACGGTCGGTGCTGGGGCCCCGGCACGAGGCGCTGTTCCGCCTTCACGACGGGCTGCCCGCGGTCCGCTGGCTGCAGGGCACCGCGGCCGGCGTGGGGCACCTCCAGAGCGCGGTCGATGCTCACGTGCGCGCCCTGGGAGCCTTCGGATGCCCGCCGCGGCGGCTGTTCACGCCCGTGACCACGCTGTCGCACGCCGCGGCGTGGGCGGCAGCGGCGCCCTACGGAACCCCGGAGCCGCGAGGCGACGCCGATCCCCCCCACGACTGGGCCCGCCAGTGGCGGGCGGCCTTCGAGGCCTCCGTCAGGGGCGACGACGATCGGGCCGTGGGCCGCGCGATCGAAGAGGCCGCCGCCGCAGACGGTCCAGCCGCCGGCGAGGGCCCCGATCCAGGCGAGCAGGGACTCCTCGCCAGGCGCAGCGTACGGGCCTGGCTCGACCGGACCCTGGCGCCCATCGACGCGGTCGCCCGACAGGTCCGGCAGGCCGTCGGCGACGAGGCCCACCGCGAGGTGTTCGCCGTGGCGCGCGACCTGTTCGCCCACGCGGCGCACACCGACCCGGCCTGGCGCCGGGCTGCCGCAGCGCTCGACGCAGCCCGCGACGAGGCCGACAACGGCGCGAAGGCGGCGTTCCTTGCGGCCGCGGGCGTAGCGTCTGCGGCCCGCGCCGACCTCTGCGGCCATGCGCTGTGGCTGCTGGCCGAGCCCGACTCGGCCGATCCCTTCGCACCCCTCGTGCGCCTGTGGCAACAGGGCTTGTGGCCCGTCGGATGCCTCGCGGACATCTTCGCCCTCGGCACCGTCGGGTGACCGGAAGGAGCCGCCATGAACCCGTCGCCCCACCCCACGAACGCCCCGGTGGCCCACCTCCCGGATGGGAGCGCGAAGCTCCGGCTCTGCCCGGCCGGCCCGGATCGCGCCACCGTCTTCGGCAGGACGATCGTCCTCGAGACGGCCCGGTACTCCCTGTCACGCGGCGCCGACGGCCGAATGCGCGAGGTGCCCCAGGCCCACGTGCGGGTCTTCGAACCCGAAGCCGGCGCGGGCCTGCTCCGAATCCTGACGGGGCGCACCCCGGTCGAGGCGCCCGGAGTCCTGCTGGTCCTCGACGACGTCACCGACGGAGACGGGCGCATGGAGGCCACGCTGGTCGTCCGCCCCCGGGAGGGAACGTGACCTCGACCGCCAGCCGGCGACGCTCCCTCGATGCCTTCTGTCGTCGGTGCGTGGCCCACGTTCGGTTCGCGTCGGCCGCCGACGAAGGCGAGCGACGCGCGGCCGAAGACCGCCTGCACGCCATCGACCGGGAGCTCGCGGCGCTGCATCTGGATCGCGGCAGCCCCTTCGAGGCGTTGGCCGACCAGTTCGGCCTCGACGCCCTCGAGCGCGAGCTCCTGCTCTTCCTCGTCGCGTGGTCCGTCTACCCCGAGCTCTCGGAGTTGCTGCGTGACGGGCGTCCCGACCGGTCCGTGCCCCGCGTCGACGAGGTCGCCGACGCGCTCGAACGCCGCGGCCCCGAGCGCCTCGACGTCCGCGCGGCGCTCTCCCCCGGGGCTCGCCTCGAGGCCTGCGGCTGCGTCGAGATCGACGGCCCGTCCGAGGCCGGCCCCGCGTCCGACGTGGGGCGCTTCTCCGTGCACGCGGCGCCCCACGTGGTCGACTGGCTCTGGGGAGAGGGGCCCGTCCCCGCCTGGGCCCGCGCATTCCTCGACCTCTCCGAGCCGCGCGAGACCCTGGCCGATTGCCGCCTCGACGCCGGCTGCGAAGAGAGGTTGCATCTCCTGGTCCAAGGCCAGCGCGCGGGCTCGGACGACAACGCCGAGGCCGGCTACGTGGTGGTGACCGGTGCCCGGGGGACCGGAAAGACCGGGATCGCGCGGGCCCTGGCCGGGAGCCTCGGCAAGCGCGTCGCGCGGGTGTCGATCCCCGCGCTCGTGGCCGCGGCGGAGCCCGGGGCCGTCGCGCGCACGCTCCGGGCGAGCGCGCGCGTGGCGGCGTTCCACGAAGCGCTCCTCGTCCTCGACGACATCGACGGGCTCCTCGAACCCCTGGCGCCCGAACGCTCGGCCCTGCGGGCCCTGCTCCAGTCGAGGCCGGGACTGACCGTGGTCACGGTGCAAGACGTCGAACGCGTGGAGACGTCGTTGACCGACGGGGCCCTCATGGTCGTGTACCTGCAGCCTCCCGACCCGACCGAGCGGCGGGCCCTCTGGGAGCAGCGACTGGCCGACGTCGAGCGCCGCACGGGGCAGGCCGCGAGGCCGAACGCCGCGACCCTGGACGTGCTGGCCCGCAAGTACCGCTTCTCGGCGCACCAGATCGGGGTGGCGGTCGCCATGGGCCTGGCCGACCTGGAGGACGGCGAGGGAGACCCCTCGGTCGACGAGGCGCTCGAGCGCGCCGCCCGGGCGCTGCTGCCGCCTCAGCTCGAGCGCTTGTCCGTGAAGGTCCCCTCCGATCTCAGCTTCTCCGACCTGGTCCTGCCGCTCGAGGCCCGCCAGCAGCTCGAGGAGTTCGTGGCGGCGTGCCGGCATCGCCTGTGGGTGCTGGAGAACTGGGGCTTCGGGCGGCGCCTGGTGCGCGGACACGGTATCGCGGCCATGTTCAACGGCGAGTCCGGTACGGGCAAGACCCTGGCCGCCGGCATCCTGGCCCACGAGATCGGGCGGCCGATGTACCGCGTGAACCTCTCGCAGCTCGTCGACAAGTACGTGGGCGAGACCGAGAAGAACATCGAGCGCATCTTCCAGGCCGCCCAGGCGGTCCAGGCCATCCTGCTCTTCGACGAGGCCGACGCGCTGTTCTCCCAGCGCGTTCAGGTGGGCTCGTCCATGGATCGCTTCGCGAACCTGCAGACGAACACCCTGCTCCAGGAGATCGAAGCGTACGACGGCATCTCGATCCTGACCACCAACCTCGACCGCAACATCGACCCCGCGTTTCGCCGCCGAATCCAGTTTCACGTCGAGTTTCCCTTCCCCGCGGCCGACGAGCGCGCCGAGCTGTGGCGCCGCCTGCTGCCCGCGAGCGTGCCGACCGACGGGTCGCTCGATTTTCGACGCCTGGGGGCGCGCTTCGAGATCTCGGGGGGGAACATCCGCAACGCGCTGCTGCGGGGCGCCTACCGGGCGAGGGAGCACGACAGGCCCCTCGCGATGGCCGACGTGGAGGAGGCCGCCGCCTTCGAGTGCCGCGCGGCGGGCAAGCTGGTCAAGACGTCTGCCACCGCCTCGACCCCGACCACCCCGGGCTGACCGCGATCCGAGGATCGCCCCTACATCCACACCCCGAAGCGCAGCCGCCAGAGGAGCGCGGGGCCCGCGGCCAGGGCGAGCACCAGCGCCAGGGCGAGCAGGAGGCGCGCGACTCCCCGGCGCGCGCGTCGGACGGCGTGGGACCGAACGTCGGGGGCCCCGCGGGCGACGCGGTCCAGCACCACCGCTGCCAGCCCTTCGACCAGCACGACCGCCACGCCCGCCAGCAGCGGCAGGCCCAGCGCGCGGTTCTCGGGCCTCAGAAGGCACCACAGGCAGTGGTGCTCCAGCACCCCGTAGTGGTAGGCCACCAGCACGCGCTCCAGGGTCACCCACGTCAGCCCTGCCCACGCGACGGCGGCCAATGCCAGCCAGCGACCGCCCCACGGGAGCCGTGCGCGGGAGCGCAGTCGGCCGAACGCAACGGCCAGCAGCAGGGCCGAGGCCGACGCCCAGAGGGCGACCAGCATCGGCTCGAGCGGCGCCCCCGGCGCCAGCAGCGAAGCCCCCACGCGGTCGCCCCCATAGACGACGGTGCAGCAATCGACCGGATGGGCCGGGTCGAGGGCGACGAAGCCCTGCACCGTATCGAGGAACGCGAGCGCCGCCAGGGGCAGCGCGAGCAGCAACGTTCGCGCGGTGGTCGGCACGAGCAGGCCCCGCGGGTTCCGGCTGTCGAGGCGGTCGAGCAGGCTCCAGACACCCAGAACGCCGAGCCCGGCCCCTCGCAGGATCAACGCGCGGGGACCTGCCGTCTGCATGGCCCGCAGCACGCCCGTGCCGCACATGGCCCCGGGCACGAGGGTCGGGAGCACCACGGCGACCGCGACGAGCCAGGCCAGGCAGGACCCCAGCCAGAGCCACGCGGCGGCCCGTCCGAGGGGAGCCGTCGCGTCGATCTCGGACTCCAGCGCCAGTTGGCCCGGCGCCGACGCGGCGGGGTCCCACGCGAGCACGACGCGCAGCGCCGTTCGGGCCGCGACCGCCAGCAGGACCAGCGCGGCCAGATCGACCACGCCGATCACCACGAGCAGGGGGTGCGCGATCACCCGACCCTCACGAGGCCGCCCGGCTCGAGGCGCCAGCGGACCGAGGGAACCCCCTCCGCGCGGAGCTGCTCGTCGTGGGTGATCGCGACCACGACCGCGCCCCGCCTGGCCGCGGCCGCCAGCGCTTCGGTCACGAGCGCGGCGTGCCGGGCGTCCTGGTGCGACGTGGGCTCGTCGAGCAACAGCACGCCGGGCTCGCCCACCAGGGCGCGGGCCAACGCCACGCGCTGACGCTCGCCCCCCGAGAGCTCGTCGGCGCGCCGAGGGGCCAGCGGTCCGGCGGCCACCTGCTCGAGGGCCCGCGCGGCGCGGTCTCTCCGGTCGGAGAGCGCGAGCCCTCGCGGGATCAGCGGCAGCAGCACGTTCTCGGCCACGGTGAGCTCGGGCCACAGCGTGGGCGCCTGCAGCAACACCCCCACGCCGCGGCGCCACAGATCGCGGTGCGCGCTGATCCAGCGCGAGATCGGCGCCTCGCCGTGCCACACCTCCCCCTCGGTCGGGCGCAGCAGCCCGGCCAGCAGGTGGAGCAGGCGGCTCTTGCCCACGCCCGTGGGACCTACCAGCCACGCGACCTCACCGGGCGCGAACCGCGCCTCGAGCGACCGGAAGACCCACGCCTCGGGGTCGGTCCCGCCGCGCCGGATCAGCCCCACCCCCTGACATCGGAGCTCCTGGCTCACGGAGCCTCCTCGCCCAGCCACAGAGCAGGATCGATCGCCGCAGCCCGCCCGGCGGGCAGCAGCGTCGCGAGCAGCAGGGGCGCCACCACGAGCGCGCCCGCCTGCGCGAACGACACCAGCAGGCCCCCCCAACCGGACCACGCCACGGGCGACGCCTCGTCGAGCCCCAGGCAGAGGCGCGCCAGCCACGCTCCGCCGGGGCAGGCCACGAGCCACGTCGTGACCCCGAACCCCAGCAACAACGCCGGCGTGGCCACGAGCGCCAGACGCCAGGCGTGCAGGGCGACGAGATCGGCGCCCGTCCAGCCCATCACCTTGAGCAGGGCCATCTCGCGTCGGGCGCCCAGGCGCTCGCGCAGCACCGCCAGCGCCAACAGGGCCAGCGCCAGCAGGGCGGGGAGGGTCAGGAAGAGCACGAACGCGCCCTGGCGACCGAGCCCGGCGAGCAGGGTGCCGCGCGAAGCTGCTCGCGACGTCACCTGGACGGGCCAGGGAAAGGCCTGCTTCAACTCGACCGCCAGGGCGTCGGCCTCGCTTTCGTGAAAGACCTCGAGCGCCAGGCCGGCGGCCAGCCCCCCCCCGAGCCCCGGCATCGGCAGCGCGCGGGCAGACACGACGCCGGGGATGGCTCGCGCCAACGGCAGGGCCAGGGCGGCGGGCAAGGGCACGAAGCGCCCCTCGTCGACGCGCCGTACGACCAGGGCGGCTTCGCGCCCGGTCGCGTCGGCGGCCGCCCGCTCGAGCCCCGCGTGCAGAGCGAGCGCCGTGGCGACCACGGCCGTCACGGCCGCCACGCCGAGCGCCAGCACGAACGCCCCCCCGGGGCGACGCCGCAGGTCGCGTGCGGCCCAGGAGGCCAGGTCGAGCCGCCCCATGTCAAGGCAGGATCGGACGGCCCGTCAGCTCGAGCCAACGCGCATCGGTGAGCTCATCGACGCGGAACACGGCGCTGCCTCCGTGACGGGCCCGGAACGCGGCCAGGGCCTCGGCGTCGCCGAGCGCGACCAGCGCGCGCCCCATGGGCCCCACCACGTCGGAGCCGGCCACGAAGGTCGCGGCCTGCGCGTCGAGCGGTTCGCCCGTGAGGTAGTCGCGGACCACCAACCGCTTGCGGTCTGCGGGGTCCCGGCCCAGGAAGACCTCGGGGTGCAGCCAGGCCTTCAGGCCGCAGCCGTTGCCGCAGAAGACGAAGGTCGTCCCGTCGCCGAGCTGCAACCCGGAGGCGTGCTTGGCGTGCTCGGCCACGGGCATGGCGCAGACAGGGCAGCGATCGGCGCTGTCGAGCACCAGGTGGCCGGCGGCGTCCATGGGGGTGAGGGCCGGCTGCGGGCCGGCCTTCTGTCCGTCCTTTCGGGACGGCTCCGGGCCGCGACACGCGCCGAGCGCGAGGAGCAGGAGCGGCGCGACCACCCGAAACGTGCGTCCCGTGAGGAGCATGGCCGACCTCTTCGTTCGCCAATCGTCGCCGCGATTTAGCCACTTCGCGTTTGCCCTTTCAAGCGAAAGCGCGGTAACGATGGACCATGACCCCCTCCCTCGCCGACCTCGGCTCGGTCTTCGCGCTCGGCCTGCTCGGCAGCGCCCACTGCGTCGGAATGTGCGGACCGCTGGTCCTCGCGCTCCCGGGACGCACGGGGCGTACGTCGGCGCACCTGGCCTACCACCTCGGACGCGTGACGACCTACACGATCGTCGGAGGCCTCGCAGGCTCCGCTGGCGCGGGGATGACGAGCCTCGGCCCGCAGGGCGCCGCGCTCCGGGAGTTGCCGGGGGTGCAGGTGGCGCTCTCGTTGGTCGCGGCGGCGCTGCTCCTGGCGTTCGGGCTCGGGCGCCTCGGGATCGTTCGCCCGCTCGAAGAGTTGCTGGCGCTGACCCCCCTGCGCTGGCCCGGAGTGGGGGCGCTGATGCAGCGGGCCTACCGCGAACGGCAGACGGCCGCCCTCGTCGCCGCGGGGCTGCTCCTGGGCCTGCTGCCCTGCGGCCTCAGCTACGCGGCCTTCGCCCGCGCGCTCCCGGCGGGCGGGCCCGTGGAAGGCGCGCTGCTCACGGCTGTGTTCGGCCTGGGCACGCTGCCGGCGCTGCTGCTGGTCGGGATGGGCGCGTCGGGCTGGGTCCGCCGTCACCAGCGGCCCGCCGAGATCCTGTCGGCGCTGCTCATGATCGGCATGGCGGTGTCGCTGGCGCTCGACGCGATGCTGTGAGCCCCGCGACAGACCGTTACGGATTGCGGCAGCAGCGGAACCCGAGGTCGGCGCGGCCGCTGCCCTCGGGGTAGGCGTCGCGGGCCGAGACGCGCAGATCGAGGCAGCTCGTGTAGCCGCCACCGCGCCGGGTCCGGTCGTAGCCGAGCGCCGCGTCGAACTCGGCGGGCGGTAGGGGCGTATCGTAGTCGGGCGTGCGCCGATCGGTCACCCACTCCCAGGCGTTCCCCGCGAGGTCCAGGAGCGAGTACGGGCTGGCGCCGGCCGGCCGCGAACCCACGGGCGACGTGAAGCCCGAACCGCAGCCCGTTCCGCCCTCGGCCAGCGAGGCGTGCGCGCAGTCGAGGCCGTCGTTGCCCCAGGGGTAGCGCCGCGAATCGTACTGGCAATTGCCATAGAACTCGCAGCCACCTCGCGCCGCCTTCTCCCACTCGGCCTCGGTGCACAGGCGCCGCCCCTTCCAGGCGCAGAACGCCGCCGCCTGCGTCCACGTGACGCAGGTGATCGGGTGCTGGCGCAGGCGGCCGTACGTGCTGGCCCCGCCCTCGCTGCACGTGCTGTCGGACACGGCCGTGCAGCCCCCCGCCGAGGCGCACGACTCGTACATCTCGGCCGTGACCTCGGTGCGATCGATCCAGTAGGCGGCCGTCGTGGCCTCGTGATAGGCCTTCTCTTCGGCGGTCAGGGTGGTGTCGGCGCACGTGTCGTCGACAGTGGGGTTGCAGCCCATCCAGAACGAGCCGGCGGGCACCAGCACGTCGTCGGAGAGGCATGCGCCGTAGATGCACCGCGTCGAGCCCCCACCACAGAGATCGTAGGCCTTCTCGTCGACCTGGCCGTCGCAGTCGTTGTCGCGCAGATCGCAGTGCGCCTCGACGCCGTCGTACAGCCCGCCGGAGTGCGTGGAGTACACGGTGGCGTCGCAGGGCACCCAGGAGCCCGACTGGCAGAGCCCGGCGGGCTTCTTCGCGCCGCTGCACACGCCCGTCTGGTTCTCGCACGCGCGCCCGTCGTTGGCGATCAGGTCGGCGCCGTCGGACGAGTCGGTCTTGCCATCGCAGTCGTCGTCGGAGGCGTTGCACACCTCGAGCCTGGCCTTGTGCTCCGTCGAGCACACGACGCCGTTGGCCAGGGCGTTGCACGTGGTCAGGCCGCCCGCGCACACTCCCTGACCGCAGCTTCGGTTCACCCCCACCACCACCGAACCATCGAGCAGCGTGATCTGGAAGTCTTCGTCGCTCACGCCGTCGCAGTCGTTGTCCTTGCCGTCGCACGTCGCCTCGGCGCCGACCTGGTAGGCCCCGTCGTGCGCCAGGTAGGTGTCGTTGGTGCACCCCTGCCACGCGCCGCCCACGCAGAGCGTCGCGGGCTTGGTCGAGCCCGCGCACACGCCGCTCTGGTTCAGGCACTGGCGCAGGTCGTTCGTCAACAGATCGGCGTCGGCGGCGTCGATGGCGCCATCGCAGTCGTCGTCCTGGGTGTTGCAGGTCTCGGGCAACGACTTGAACTCGGTCGAGCAGACGATGCCCACGGCCCCACCGTCGCACTGCGTGAGGCCGTTCGCGCAGCGTCCGACGCCGCACGCTACGCCCACCCCCGAGAACGAGCGGCCGTCGAGCGCGACCATCGAGAAGTCTTCGTCCTTCGCCCCGTCGCAGTCGTTGTCCTTGGCGTCGCACGAGACCTCGGCCCCGGCCTGGTAGTCGGGCCGGAGGGCGCCGTACGTGACGTCGGTGCAGGCCTGCCACTCGCCCGAGGCGCAGAGGGCCGCGGGCTTCTGGGTCGCGGCGCACACGCCGACCTGGTTCTCGCAGAGCCGGCCGTCGTGGGTCACGAGGTCGACGCCGTCGGCGCTGTCGGTCTTGCCGTCGCAGTCGTTGTCGAAGGTGTCGCACACCTCGGACACCGCGTTGCCCGCGGTCGTGCAGAGCACGCCCATGCGGTCGGAGCGGCACGCCGTGACGCCGCCGGCGCAGAGGCCGACGCCGCACGAGGCCCCCACTCCCGTGTACACCGTGCCGTCGCCGCCCGTCACCGAGAAGTCTTCGTCGCTCGCGCCGTCGCAGTCGTTGTCGCGGTCGTCGCAGGCCGCCTCGCGCCCGACCTGGTAGAGCGTGGACCAACCGGCGTAGATGGTGTCGGTGCAGGGCTGCCAACTGCCCCCGACGCAGCGGCTGGCGGGCTTGCGGGAACCGGCGCACACGCCGGCCTGGTTCTCGCAGTCGCGCCCGTCGGCGGCCAGCAGGTCGAGGTCATCGGCCGCGTCGGTCTTGCCGTCGCAGTCGTCGTCGGCGGCGTTGCAGACCTCGCCCGCGATGGCGACCTCGGACGAGCAGCGAATGCCCGAGTCATCGTCGAGGCAGACGGTGGAGCCGCCGGCGCAGGCGCCGGTGCCGCAGGCCTTGCCGATGCCCGTGAGCGTCTTGCCGTCGGCCGTGAGCACCGAGAAGTCTTCGTCGGTGACGCCGTTGCAGTCGTTGTCGAGCGCGTCGCACGAGAACTCGGCCAGGGCCTGGTAGGCGCCGTTGTTGGTGGTGTACGCGACCGTGTCGCAGGTGGCCCAGTTGCCGTTCTGGCACAGCGCCGCGCGCTTCGTGGCCCCCACGCACACCCCCAGCTGGATCTCGCACGCCTGCAGGTCGTTCGCGAGCAGCTCGGCGGCGTCGGCCGCGTCGGTCTTGCTGTCGCAGTCGTTGTCGACGCCGTCGCACACCTCGGCGGCCCCGCGCTTCACGGCCGGGTTGTAGTCGTCGCAGTCGGTCTCGTTGGGGTCGCCGTCGCCGTCGAGATCACCGTCGCAGGCGTCGCCCTTGCCGTCGCCGTCGAGATCGGCCTGGCTCGGGTTGGGGACGACCGCGCAGTTGTCGTCGCAGGCCGCGACCGCGCCGCCCGTGCAGGGGGTGTTCCCGTTGACGCCGTCGCCGTCGCCGTCGTCGAGGATGCCGTCGTTGTCGTCGTCGGCGTCGCAGACGTCGCCCTGGCCGTCGAGGTCACGGTCGATCTGGGCCGGGTTCGCGGCGCGCGGGCAATTGTCGGTCAGGTCCGGGATGTTGTCGCCGTCGTCGTCGGTGTCGCAGGCATCGCCCTGGCCGTCGAGATCGAGATCGATCTGGCCGGGGTTCGGCACGAGCGCGCAGTTGTCGTCGCAGGGGACCAGGTCGTCACCGACGCACCCGTGGTCGCCCGCCACGCCCGAGAGGTCGCCGTCGTCGGGGACGCCGTCGTTGTCGTCGTCGGAATCGACGCAGTCGGCGGACGCATCACCGTCGGCGTTGGCGAAGCCCTCGTCGGTCGATCCGTCGCAGTCGTCGTCGACGCCGTTGCAGGCCTCGAAGGCGCCGGGATACGTGAGCGCGCGCGTATCGTCGCAGTCGGTGGCGACCGGGTAGCCGTCGCCGTCCTTGTCGGGGTCGCAGACGTCGCCCAGGCCGTCGCCGTCCTGGTTCTCCTGGCCGGCGTTGGCGATCTTGGGGCAGTTGTCCTGCCCGTCGACCACGCCGTCGCCGTCGTCGTCGCCCGACAGGCAGTCGGGCGTCCCGTCGTTGTTGGCGTCGAAGCAGCCCTCGTCGATCTGGCCGTCGCAGTCGTCGTCGACCAGGTTGCACGTGCCGCACTCGCCCTCGGCCGTCTGGGTCTCGACGATCGACGGGTTGACGGTCGCGTCGCGGTCGTTGCAGTCGTCGCCGCCCGCGATCGGGCCGTCGTGGCCGTCGCCGTCCTGGTCGGGATCGCAGAGGTCGCCCGCGGCGTCGCGGTCGAGGTTGGCCTGGTCTTCGTTGATCACGCGCGGACAGTTGTCGTCGCAGCCCACCGTCTCGTCGGTGCCGCACGGATAGTCGCCCGCCACGCCCGAGCCGCTGCCATCGTCGGGCACGCCGTCGTCGTCGTCGTCGTCGTCGCAGGCATCGCCCAGGGTGTCGCCGTCCAGATCGCCCTGGTCGGGGTTCGCCACCGTGCGACAGTTGTCGTCGCATCCCGCGACCTGCCCGTCGGCGCACGGAGCGTCGCCGAGCACGCCACTGCCATCGCCGTCGTCGGGCACGCCGTCGTCGTCGTCGTCGTCGTCGCACAGATCTCCCTGGCCGTCGGAGTCGGTGTCGGTCTGGTCACCGTTCACGACGCGCGGGCAATCGTCGTCGTCGTCGAGCACGCCGTCGTCGTCGTCGTCGTCGTCGCACGCGTCGCCCAGGGTGTCGCCGTCGAGATCGCCCTGGTCGGGGTTCGGCACCACGCGACAATTGTCGTCGCACGCTGCGGTCTGGCCGTCGGCACAGGGCGCATCGCCGACCACGCCGCCGCCGTCGCCGTCGTCGGGCACGCCGTCGTCGTCGTCGTCGTCGTCGACGCAGTCGGCCTGGTCGTCGGAGTCGGAGTTCGGGAAACCGTCGTCGACGGCGAGATCGCAGTCGTCGTCGACGCCGTTGCAGGCCTCGAACGCGCCCGGGTAGGTGAGCGCCCGGGTGTCGTCGCAGTCGTCGGGCACGGCGACACCGTCGCCGTCGGCGTCGGCGTCGCAGGCGTCACCGAGGCCGTCGACGTCGAGGTCGTGCTGCTCGGAGTTGGCCACCTTGGGGCAGTTGTCGACGCCGTCGACCACGCCGTCGCCGTCGTCGTCGCCCGTGAGGCAGTCGAGGATCCCGTCGAGGTCGGTGTCGACGCAGCCCTCGTCGGTGAACCCGTCGCAGTCGTCGTCGACCAGGTTGCAGTACACGCAAGCCTCGTCGCTCGGCTGGCCCTCGACGACGCCCGGGTGCACGGTCGCGTCGTCGTCGTTGCAGTCGCCGGCCGCCGCTGCCACGCCGTCGCCGTCGGCGTCGGCGTCGCACGCGTTGCCCTGCCCGTCGAGGTCGAGATCGGGCTGGGCCGGGTTCGGGACCAGACGACAGTTGTCGTCGCACGCCACCACCTCGCCCCCGACGCAGAGATGATCGCCCTCGAGCCCGGTGCCGTCGCCGTCGTCGAGCACCCCGTCGTTGTCGTCGTCGGCGTCGCACGCGTCGCCCTGCTCATCGAGATCGGCGTCCGCCTGGAGCGGATCGGGGACGGTGGGGCAGAGGTCGACGCCGTCGGGCACGCCGTCGTTGTCGTCGTCGCCGTCGCACGCGTCACCCACGCCGTTGTCGTTCAGGTCGGTCTGGTCGGAGTTCGAGAGGCACAGGCAGTTGTCGTCGGTGTCGACGACGCCGTCGTTGTCGTCGTCGGCCTCGCACGCCGCGCCGATCAGGTCGCTGTCGCAGTCCTTCTGGGTGGCGTTCGCGACCTTGGGGCAGTTGTCGACGACGTCGGGCACGCCGTCACCGTCGTCGTCGGGGTCGCAGGCGTCGCCCACCTTGTCTTCGTCGAGATCGATCTGCAGCGGGTTCGCCACCGTGCGGCAGTTGTCGTCGCAGCTCTGGTTGGCCCCCTTGGTGCAGAGGTGATCACCGATCACCGCGCTGCCGTCGCCGTCGTCGGGCACGCCGTCGTTGTCGTCGTCGGCGTCGCACGCGTCGCCCTGGCCGTCGTTGTCGCCGTCGTACTGGTCGGCGTTGGCGGCCAGAGGGCAGTTGTCGTCGCAGCCCGTCGTCTGGCCCGAGAGGCACCGGAGGTCGCCGACGACGCCGCTGCCGTTGCCGTCGTCGGGCACACCGTCGCCGTCGTCGTCGCCGTCGACGCAGTCGGGCGTGCCGTCGAGGTCGGTGTCGTAGCAGCCCTCGTCGCTCTTGCCGTCGCAGTCGTCGTCCTTGCCGTTGCAGTACTGACACGCCTGCGCCGAGTTCTGGGTCTCGGGAACGCCCGGGTGCACCGCGGGGTCGAGGTCGTTGCAGTCGGTGCCGTCACTGTAGACCCGGCTCACGTACCCATCGCCGTCGGCGTCCTTGTCGCAGGCGTTGCCCTTGGCGTCGTTGTCGAGGTCGGCCTGGTCGGGGTTCGCGTCGGACGGGCAGTTGTCGTCGCAGTCGACCGTCTCGCCGGGATCGCAGGGGTTGTCGCCCACGGAGCCCGAGTAGTTGCCGTCGTCGAGCACGCCGTCGCCGTCGTCGTCGAGGTCGACGCAGTTCGCGAGGCCGTCGTCGTCGAGATCCGGAAAGTCTTCATCGGTCTGGGTGTCGCAGTCGTCGTCCTTGCCGTTGCACGTCTCGGCGACGGCCGAGGGGCCCACGCACCTGGGCACGCCCGCCTGGCACTCGAGGACGCCGGGGCAGGCGCCGAACGCGTTCGTGACCTCGCACGCCTCGACGGGCAGATCTTCGTCGATCGCCGTGTCGCAGTCGTCGTCCTTGCCATTGCAGGTCTCGGCCTTCGGCGTCGCCGCGTCGCACTCGGTGAGGCCGTCTTCGGCGCAGTAGCGCGTGCCGGAGCAGGCGCCGGCCGCGTTGCTGACCTGGCAGGTCGTCGACACGGCCGTCTCGATGGCCCACGGGTTGCACGTGCAGGTGCCCTCGGAGAGCCAGCACTGCTTCGGTCCGCCCTGGGGGGTCTCGGTGGCGCACTCGTAGCCCTCGGGGCAATCGGTGGCGGCGTCGCAGGGCGACCCGCAGAAGCTGCCGGACGCGCCGTAGGAGAGGCAGCGCGTATCGGGGGCGTTCTCGCCCACGGCGCAGTCGGCGTGGGCGGTGCAGGGCTGGCAGAGGCGCAGGAGCGCGTACATGCAGATGGACTGGCAGTCGGGGCACGTGTCGGGCAGGATGCGGCACTCCCAGCCCGGCAGATCGCAGCTGTTGACACACGGCAGGCTGCACACGCGGCCGCCGGGGCCCTCGACGCAGTAGCCGCTGGCGCAGTCGTCGCCCTCGCTGCACGGACACTGCCACCCGGCGTAAGGCGGCTCGCAGCTCGTGGTCTCGCCGACCTCGTCAGGGGGCACGTCGAAGGTGTCGGTCGCCTCGTCGAGGTTCTCGACGACCTCGGAGGGGATCTCGCCCAGGGGGATCTCGGGGACCACCTCGTCGCGTCCATCGCCAGGAGCGCCGTCGGAGAGCGCCTCGTCGACCTGATCCGACGACCCCACGGCCCCACCGCCGCAGGCCACCACGGAAGCGACCACGACGAACCACGACGCGAGCACGATACTGCGGACCATGTTCCCTCCCCCGCGAGTCGCAACGACATTCCAACGTGCAGGATACAGGATCCGCCCGATATATGGTAGGTTCCGGCTTTCTTTTTTTGGCCGCCGGAGGGGTCCGAATGGAAGAACACGCGACGCTCGTGGACCGGGCCGCCGAGCAAGTGCGCCGGTCCAAGACGGAGGGCCGTGCTCTGGCCTTCCGCAAGTCGTCGGTCTCGCACTTCGTGCCCGACCCCTACCGCAAGGATCGGCGACCGCGCGTCGACCTCACGGCGCTCGACCGACTGCTGGCGATCGACGTCGCGGCCCGCACGGCGACGGCCGAGCCCGGCCTCACGTTCGCCGCCCTGGCGCGCGCGACGCTGGAGCACGGGCTGCTGCCGACGGTGGTCCCCGAGCTCGAGACCATCACGGTGGGCGGCGCCA
Source organism: uncultured Myxococcales bacterium (assembly GCA_964494475.1). GTDB lineage: Bacteria > Myxococcota_A > UBA9042 > CAZBRS01 > CAZBRS01 > CAZBRS01. The sequence continues at coordinate 28,710 of CAZBRS010000049.1, forward strand.
TCGCCGGCTGCTCCCTCGAGTCCATGAGCTACCGCCACGGCGGGTTCCACGACAGCTGCCTCGAGTACGAGGTGCTCACGGGCCGAGGCGAGGTGCTCACGTTGTCGCGCGACCACGAGCCCGAGCTGTTCGAGATGGTGCACGGCTCCTACGGCACGCTGGCGCGCCTGACGAAGGCCACGTTCCGCCTGGTCCCCGCGAAGGCCTTCGTGCACCTGACCTACCGCACCCACACCACGTTCCCCGCCTTCCTGGCCGATCTGCGCGAACGCTGCGCCGTCGGCGACTACGACTTCGTCGACGGCATCGTGCACGCGCCGGACAAGCTGGTGCTGTGCCTGGGTCGCCTGGTCGACCAGGCGCCGAAGCTCTCGAGCTACCGGGGCACGGGCATCTTCTACAAGAGCACGGCTCGCCTGGCCGAGGACTGGCTGACCACCTGGGACTACTGCTTCCGGTACGACCGCGAGGCCCACTGGATGACCGCGACCGTGCCACCCCTGCAGTGGAGGCCGATCCGCGCGACCATCGGCCGCCCGTTCCTCGGCTCGACGAACCTCTTGAAGTGGTCGGAGCGCCTCGCCCCCATCCTGCGCCTGAAGCGCCGCCCCGACGTGGTGGTCGACGTGTTCCTGCCCGCGCGCCGCTTCGAGGAGTTCTTCCACTGGTACGTGAAGGACTACGACTTCTGGCCGCTGTGGATCGTCCCCTACCGCGTGACGGAGATCTACCCCTGGATCTCGGACGAGCGGGCCGCCCGCATGGCCGACACGCTGCTGATCGACGCGGCGGTGTACGGCAAGCGCAACGACGACCCGCGCGTCGACGCCTCCGAGGTGCTCGAGAAGAAGGTCTTCGAGCTCGACGGCATCAAGACCCTCATCTCGCGCAACCACTACGACGAGGCCACGTTCTGGCAGATCTACTCGAAGCCGCGCTACCAGGCCGCGAAAGCACGCCTCGACCCCGACGGCCGCTTCGGCGACCTGTACGAGAAGTTCAAGCCGCAGCCGATCGAGTAGCGGGCGCCTTCTCACGCCCGCGTGGCGACCCGACGCAGCAGCGCCAGCACCTCGGCCCCGTGCTGCTTCACGAAGCGCGCGCCCACGCCGCGCACCTGCACCAACTCTTCGTCGCTCCCCGGGTCGGCCGCGGCGATGCCCAGCAGCGCACGATCGGTCAGGACGCGGAAGGCCGGCACGCCCTTGCGGCGAGACTCGTCGAGCCGCCAGGCCTTCAGCGCCAGCACCACGACCTGCGGCACGTCGGCCAGGGTCACCTCGGGCGCCTCGGCCTCGGCGCCGGCCAGCCGATCGATCAGACGGAGCGGGCGCGTGACCGCCGGCGCGACCAGCCCCTCTTCGGGCAGCCGCACGCGCGCGGTGAGCTGCTCGCGCAGGGCCGCGAGGTCGTGCCCCCCGGTCGTCAGCCGCGCCTTGCGGAAGGCCACGACCTCGCCGTCGCGCTCGAACGAGGTCTCCTCGATGAGCACGAAGCCGGCGCGCGCCAGGGCCGACACGAGCACGTCGAAGCCCTTGCGATCGACCAGCTTCTCGAGCTCGCGCCGGTGCAGCGTGCCCAGGGCCGTGCCGCCCGAGACGCGGAGCGCGCGCACGAGGGTCTCGAGGAGGCGCAGCTCGAGCGGCGTGGGCGGACGCAGGCGGCGCGCGCTCGTCTTGTCGGGGGCGCACACGTCGCAGAGGCCGCAGGGCTCGCCCGAGTCGTTCCGATCTCCGAAGTAGGCCACGAGATCCTGCATGCGGCAGGCGGTGCCGCGCGCGAAGCGGACCATCTCGTCCAGCTGCGAGAGGCGGGCGGTGCGCTGCTCGAGGTACGGGGTGGGCCAGTCGGCGCGGCCGCGCGTCACGGTGTCGTCCGCGTGAACGACGGCGCCGGCGTGGATCCACAGCTTCTCGAGGGCCTTCTCGAACACGTCGAGCTCGACCTCGCACGCCTCGCGCAAGCCCTCGCGCGCCACGGGCGTATCGGAGAGCTGCTCCCAGACCCGGCGCAGCACGTCGAGCTCGGGGTAGTCGCGGCCGAGGAAGAACTCGTGGGTGCGGCGGTCGGCGAACGAGTGCAGCAGGATGGCCGCGCTGCGCTTGCCGTCGCGGCCGGCGCGCCCGATCTCCTGGTAGTAGCCCTCGAGGCTGCCCGGCAGCGCGGCGTGCAGCACCGTGCGCACGTCGGGCTTGTCGATGCCCATGCCGAACGCGATGGTGGCCACGATGGCGTCGGCGTCGCCCCGGAGGAACGCGCCCTGGGCCTGGTCGCGCGCCTGCGAGGTCATGCCGGCGTGGTAGGCCACCACCTTCACGTCGCCCGCTAACGCCGCGGCGATGGCCTCGACCTGCTTGCGCGTGGGGGCGTACACGATGGCCGGCAGGCGCTTCGCGTTGCCGAGCACGCGCTTGATCAGCGCCGTGCGCTCGGGCACCGACACCTCGGCGAGCTCGATGGCCAGGTTGTCGCGGCGGAAGCCCCGGATGAAGCGCTCGGCGGCCGGAATGCCGAGCTGCTCGGCGATGTCCTGCTGCACGCGGGGCGTGGCCGTGGCCGTGAGGGCCACCACGGGCGCACCGCCGGCAAAGTCGCGCAGGCGCTCGCGCAGCATACGGTAGTCGGGGCGGAAGTCGTGGCCCCAGTGCGAGATGCAGTGCGCCTCGTCGACGGCCACCAGGCTGGGCGGCCGGCGCGCGAGCAGCTCGGGGAAGCCCGGCACGCCCAGGCGCTCGGGGGCCACGTACAGGAAGTCGAGCACGCCGTCGACGTACAGCCGACAGGCGCGGCGGCTGGCCTCGCGATCGCGCCCCGAGTGGATGCGGTCGGCGCGGAGGCCCAGGCGCTCGAGGGCGGCCACCTGGTCCTCCATGAGCGCGATCAGGGGGCCGATCACGAGCGTGGTGCCGCCGCGCGCGAGGCCGGGGAGTTGATAGCAGAGCGATTTCCCCGCGCCGGTTGGCATGACCACCAGCGCGCTCCGCCCCTCGGTGATCGCGCGGCAGACGTCTTCCTGGTGCGGACGGAACGACGGGATGCCGAACGTGTCGCGCAGCAGCCGCTTCAGCTTGTCGGGCGGCACGGGCGTGCGCGCCGCGCCGGTCGTGGGCGGCGGCGACGGCTTCGGGGCCCGGGGGCGGCTGACCTCGCGCTGCCACTCGCGCGTGCCCACCCCCCCCACCACGTGCGTCACCCAGGCCTCGATGTCGGCCAGGAAGCGCGGCAGCCCCTCCTCGCCACGCTCGATGCGCCGCAGGCGATGCTCCCAGTCGCCGGTCATGGCGGGGCTCTTCACGTCGTCGTGCACCACGCGGATGAGCTCGACGCCCTTGTCGGTGGCGCGCAGCACGCGGCCCTTGCGCTCGATGTAGCCCCGCCCCAGCAGGGTCTCGAGGATGGCGGCGCGGGTCGCCGGCGTGCCCAGCCCCCGCTCGCGCATGGCGTCCGAGAGCTCCTTGTCGTCGAGGGTGCGGCCGGCGGTCTCCATGGCGGTGAGCAGGCTGGCTTCGGAGTAGCCCTTGGGCGGCCGCGTCCTCTTGTCCTTCACCTCGGCGGCGGGCACGTGGCAGGGCCGGCCGGGCTCGAGCCCCGGGGGCAGCACCGCCGCCGGCTCGTCGTCGTCCTTCCTGGTGCGGGCGACCTTGGGCTCGAGCACGCGCCAGCCGACCTGCTCGACGCTGGTGCCGCTGGCGTGGAAGCGATCCGTCAGGGGTCCGACCCCCTCGTCGCCGGGGGTCGTGACGGCCGTGATCACGGTGGTGACGGCCGCCACGTGGTCGTCGTGCCAGGCCTGGAGAAGGCGGCGGCACACGAGGTCGTAGACCTTGGCCTCGTCCGAGTCCTTCGGCACGGCCGCCGGCAACCCCGTGGGGGTGGGCAGCAGCGCGTGGTGATCCGAGACCTTGGCGTCGTCGACGAAACGCGCCCCGAGCGGGCGCTGGCCCGTTCCCGGAGCCAGGTGGCGCTTGTAGGGCGCCGAGACGGCGCCGACGAGCCGGGGCAGGGTGCGCGCCACGTCGGCGGTGAGGTGGCGGCTGTCGGTGCGCGGGTACGACAGCGCCTTGTGCACCTCGTACAGGGCCTGGGCCAGCTCGAGGGTGCGCGCGGCCGAGAAGCCGTACAGGCGGTTCGCGTCGCGCTGGAGCTCGGTCAGGTCGTAGAGCAGGGGCGGGGGCCTGCGCTTCACGTCGCGCGCGACCGACTCGACGGCCGCGGCGCCTCGGAGCGCGCGCTCGACGATGGCCCGAGCCTCGACCCCGTCGGCGGGCAAGCGCGTTTCGCGGAGCGCCTCGCCCGCCGCGCCCGGAGCGCGGTCTCGGAACCAGATGGCCTCGAAGCCGGGGGGCTCCTCCCCCGGTAGCGGCTCCGGCGATCCCGCCACCGGAGCCGGCTGGATCGTGGCAACGACCTCGCAGTACGCCTCGACCACGAACTCGCGGATGGCCACCTCGCGCTCGACGAGCAGGGCGAGGGTGGGCGTCTGCACGCGCCCCACGGACCACACCTCGGGCTTCGCGGCCTCGTCGCCCTCGGCGCGGGGCTCGGTGCGGGGCGCGAGCGCCCGCGCCGCCAAGGTATAGGCCCGCGTGAGGTTCATGCCCACCAGCCAGTCGGCGCGGCTGCGCCCGCGCGCCGCGGCCGCCAGCGGATCGAAGGCCGCCCCGTCCTTCAACGACGCGAACCCGGCCTGGATGGCTTCGGGCGTGAGCGACGAGATCCAGAGGCGCTTCACGGGCTTGTCGCAGCCCGCCTTCTCGGCCAGGTAGCGGAAGATGAGCTCGCCCTCGCGCCCGGCGTCCGTCGCGCACACCACGTCGGTGGTCTCGGGATCGTTCAGCAGCGCCGCCACCACCTCGAACTGAGACGCCGTCTGCCGCTCGACCACCAGGGGCCACTCGCGCGGCAGCATGGGCAGCTCGTCGCGCCGCCACGACTTCCAGCGCGCGTCGACCTCGTGCGGCTCGGGCAGCCGGACCAGGTGCCCGATGGCCCAGGTGACCACCACGCCGTCGCCCGAGAGGAACCCCTCGCCGCGCCCGCGCGCCCCGAGCACCTTGGCCAGATCGCGCGCCACCGACGGCTTCTCGGCCACCACGACCGTTCGCACGTTCACCTCCCCAAGGAGCGAACTCGCGCCCGCTCTCTACCCCGCATCGCCGACGCCGGCAAGGGTGCAGGGCCCGTGCCAACCCGCCGCCCTCGAAGAACCCTCGGGATTCGCCGCGCCGGGGCGCTCCGTCGGACCACGCGCCGCGGTCCGGCGCGGTCCGGCGGGCCGGCACCGCACCCGTCACCGCGCCAGGGGCAGGTCGACGCGGTACAGCCCGAACGTGAGCTCGCCGCGCTCCGCGGACGTCGGGTCGACCTCGCGGTGGTAGGGTCGGTTCGGCACCGTGATCTCGACCTGCGGGGTCACCCCGCGCGAACCCAGGATCGCTCGGCACTCCGGGTTGTCGGCCTCCTGCGGCCCACGCGCCCGGTAGCAGTAGAGGCCGCGGTAGAAGAGCGCGCACGCCGGACGAGCGCCCCCCATCTGCAGCTTCTCGAGCCCGCGCCGGTCGACCACGGCCAGGTCGGGGGGCTTCGCCACGATCTGCACGAAGTCGTCCCCCTCGGCGTCCTTGTAGCGCTCCTCCCCGGTGGGTACGAGCAGCACGGGACAGGCCGGGGGCCGCGCCTCGAGGCGGGGGCGCACCTCGCGCCGGAAGAAGCGGAACTCGGCCTGGGGGGCATACGAAGCGTCGCGAACGAGGGGCGCGAGCGCGAACGAGGTCGCGATCATCGCCAGGGCCCCGAGCCCCAGCGCGGCGCGCCGGGCCGCGCCGACGAGCGGCAGATCGGCCAGCGCGGCCAGCCCGAAGCCGGCCAGGCCGCACCAGTAGGGAGCCAGGCTCACCTGGTAGCGCCCCTCGCCGAACGGGAGCACGTCGGAGGTGATGGCCGCGTACACGGGGGTCAGGAGGGCGAGCCCACCGAGCAGGATCGCGAGCCCACCTCGCTCGCGCCAAGCCAGCCACGCGACCCCCGCCAGCGCGGCGACGGGCAGATAGACCGGCGTGAGGTCGAAGCGCAGCCACGCGTGGTGCGGAGGCAGCAGGCGGCCGACCAGGTTCGGCGCCTCCCGCAGGAAGTTCGCGCCCGTGCCCGACGCCGGGCCGCCCTGCAGCACGAGCAGCATGACCGGCGCCAGGGCCAGCGCCGTCACGCCGAGCACGGGCCACGCCGCCCGCGCCCGATCGCGCCACGAGCCCCGCGCCAGCAGCCAGGCCCCCAGGGGAAAGAGCGGCGCCAGCACCGGGTTCTCGGGCCGCACCAGGAAGACCATCCAGAGCGAGACGAAGAGGAGGGCCAACGTGACGCCAGCCCCGGGCCCACGGACGAGGACCTCACCCCCTGGCCCCCTCTCCATCGAGGGAGAGGGGGAGTTCTCGACCGCGCGCGGGGCTGGGGGCTGAGGCCTCCTCGCCCACGCCCCCAACGCCAGCAGGGCCATGGCCTGGTAGAACACGGAGGGCACCGTGACCGCTTCGGAGGCCGCGTACTTGACGTGCAGCGGCAACAGCGCCAGCGCCCAGGCCGCGAACATCGGCCCCCGCCAGATGGGGGCCCAGGTCGCGAGCGCCAGGGCGAGCACCAGCGGCGTGAGCGAGGCGAGCGCGAGGCCCACCGCGAAGAAGACCTGGTCCACGGGGAGCACGCCCCCCGTCAGCAGCCAGAAGAGGTTCACCACCGCGTGGTGGGCCACGGGCATCCCCAGTTCGGCGGGCACGCCGAGCCCGGGGAAGGGCAACGACACCACCCCGAAGCCACGGAAGGGATAGGCCTCCTTGAGGGTGGTGGTCTCGGGCAGCACCAGGCGGAGCAGCGCGGCCACGGCCACGGCCCCGAGCAGACCGGCCACCTGGGCAGCCGTGAAGGCCCTCCGCGCCACCCTCCAGCCCGCGACGGCCCCGAGCCCCAGCAACGCCAGGAACGCGGCGTGGAACCCGAGCGCGGCGTGGGTCGCTCCGAGCAGCTCGCCGATGACGCGGGACGGCGGTTCTGCGCGCGCCGCGTCCGCCCGCGGGGCGGGCCGCGAGGTCTTCGCCATGACGCGCGCGAAGACCTTCTCGGCGTCGGCGCCCTCGAGCGCGCTGCAGATCGCGGCCGCCACCGCGGCGTCGCCCTCGACCGGTTGCGTCACGACCCCCAGCGCCCCCGACACGCACCGGGGCGCCCGCAGAGCGACCGCTGGATAGACGGCGGCCTCGAACCTCTCGCCGCTGCGCGTCATGATCAGGCGTACGAAGCGCCCGAGCTCGACGCCCTCGAGCACGAAGCCGGCGGCGACCTCCCGCCCCTCGGCCAGGGGCAGGAGCGCCTCGACCACGGCCGGCGCCGCGTCGTCGCGCACCACGGGCACCAGCGCGATCTCGCCCGTCGTTGCCGTGATCGCGAGCGCCTCGACCCAGGCCCCGTCGTCGACCGCGGCGGCCAACCGCCCCGGCGCCAGCGCCAGGCCGACGGAGAGCAGGAAGCACGCGCGCGCCAAGCCCATCGACGCCCTCGGTCCCGAGGCAGGATTCGCCCATCTACTTACCATGGAACGCAGTCTGACGCACCGCAGTATCCGACTTGACGACCTGCGGCGCGGATGGTACCTTGCCGACCAATCGGCGGAGGAACCCATGCTCGATGGCATGATGGTGGCCGCTCTCCTCGACCTGGACCGGTCGCTGTTCGTTCAGTTGGCGATCTTCCTCGTCACGGCTGTGGCACTGAACGTTCTCGTCTTCAAGCCGTTGTTTCGCGTCCGCGATCTGCGACGCGAACGAACGGCGGGCATGCGCGAGCGAGCCACGGGGCTGCGCGAGCAGGCCACGGGGCGCCAGGCCGACTACGAGCAACTGTACGCGACCATCGTCGGCGAGGGGACCGAGGCCAAGAAGGCGGCGCGCGATCGCGCCCGAAAAGAAGAGCACGACCTGCTCGCCCAGGCCAAGCGCGACGCCGACGCCCGTCGCTCGGTCGGCGCCGAGGCCATCGCCCGCGAGCAGGCCGAGGCCGAGAAGGCCCTGGCCTCCGAGGCCGAGGCCCTGCGCACCTTCCTGGTGCAGCAGGTGACCAAATGAGCCGGGGCGTCACGATCCTCGGAGCCTGGCTCCTGCCCGCGACGGCCCTGGCGTCCGGGGGAGAACACGGGTTCACCTTCGGCACCCAGGGGCTCTACATCATCGACTTCCTGGTGCTGATCGGGCTGCTGGTCTTCCTCACCCGAAAGAAGTTCACGGCCGCGATCGTCGAGCGCGCCGCGGGCATCCGCAAGGACATCGACGAGGCCACGGCCGACCACGGCGACGCCGAGAAGGTGCTGGCCGAGAAACACGGCCACCTCGAGGCCTTGAAGACCGACCGCTCCAAGCTCGAGGGGCGCTTCCGCGACGAGGCGACCCGCGAGCACGATCGCGTGGTGTCCGAGGCCGACGCCCGGGCGAAGCGCCTGGTGTCCGAGGCCGATCGCCAGATCGACGCCGAGCGCCGCAAGCTGGCCGACGAGTTGAAGGACCGTCTCATCGACGAGACCTTCCAGAAGGCCCGCGTCGAGATCCAGGCCTCGATGACCGACGACGGCCGCCGCCGCTGGACCGACGACGCGGTGGCGCGCCTCGAGAAGGTCGAGTGGAGGGCTCCGAATGCGTGACAAGGTTGCGGCGCGGCGCTACGCGCGAGCCCTGTACGACGCCACGGGTGACGCGCTGAAACGCAAGGCGACGCTGGCCGATCTCGAGAACCTGGCCGCGCTGCTGGCCGAGCTGCCCGAGCTCGGCGCCACGCTCGCGAACCCCGCGCTGAAGGGCGACGCCCGCACGCACCTGGTGGCCGAGGTGGCCACCCGCCTGGGGCTGCAGCCGCTGACGAAGCGCTTCATCGAGCTGCTGGTCGAACGGCGGCGCGTGGGCATGCTGGCCGACGTGGGCGAGGTGTTCGGGGCGCTGCTGGCCCAGGCCGAAGGGCGGTTGCACGCCACGGTGGTCTCGGCGGCGCCGCTCTCGCCCCTGCAGCTCGCGCCCATCAAGCGCATGCTCGAGGCGCGCTCGGGCAAGAAGGTCGAGATCCAGGGAGAAACCGACGCCGCGCTCCTCGCCGGCGTCGTGGTCCGTATGGGTGACGTCGAGATGGACCTCAGCCTGCGTTCGAACCTGGCGCGGCTGCAGGAACGGCTGAGCAAGGGATAGGGGCAACCATGGCACTGAACATCGGCGAGATCAGCAAGGTCATCCGCCAGCAGATCGAGGGGTTCGAGAAGTCCGTCGACATCCGCGAGACCGGCATGGTCATCAGCGCGGGCGATGGCATCGCGCGCCTCTACGGGCTGCAGAATGCGCAGGCGGGCGAGCTCCTCGAGTTTCCGCACGGGGTCAAGGGCCTCGTCCTGAACCTCGAAGAGGACAACGTCGGCGTCGCGCTGTTCGGCGAGGTCCACAAGGTCAAGGAAGGCGACGTCGGTCGGCGCACGGGCAAGATCGCCCAGGTGCCCGCCGGACGCGCGCTGCTGGGTCGCGTGGTCAACGCGCTGGGCGAGCCCATCGACGGCAAGGGCCCCATCGAGACCACCGAGTTCCGGCGCGTCGAGCTGAAGGCCCCGGGCATCATCGGCCGCCAGCCGGTCAAGGAGCCCCTGCAGACGGGCATCAAGGCCATCGACGCCCTGACGCCCATCGGCCGCGGCCAGCGCGAGCTGATCATCGGCGACCGCCAGACCGGCAAGACGGCCATCATCCTCGACACGATCCTGAACCAGAAAGAGACCGGGGTCGTGTGCATCTACGTGGCCGTGGGCCAGAAGCGCTCCACGGTGGCGCAGATCGTCGACCTGCTCGAGCGCAACGGCGCCATGGACTACACGATCGTCGTGGCCGCCACGGCCTCCGAGCTCGCCCCCATGCTCTACCTGGCGCCCTACGCCGGGTGCGCCATGGGCGAGTACTACCGCGACAACGGCGAGCACGCGGTCATCTTCTACGACGACCTGACCAAGCAGGCCCAGGCCTACCGTCAGCTCTCGCTGCTGCTCCGCCGTCCCCCCGGACGCGAGGCCTACCCCGGCGACGTGTTCTACGCGCACTCGCGCCTGCTCGAGCGCGCGGCGAAGATGGCCGAAGAGTACGTGCTCGTGAAGGCCGGCGCCCCCGCGGGCGACGAGACCCCCGTCGCCGGCACCACCCGCTTCGTGGGCCCGCTCGGCAAGCACGCGGCCGAGGCGAAGGCCAAGGAGTTGGGCGTCGAGGTCCGGCGCGTCAAGAAGTCGGGCGGCAGCCTCACGGCGCTCCCGGTCATCGAGACGCAGGCCGGCGACGTGTCGGCCTACATCCCGACCAACGTCATCTCCATCACCGACGGCCAGATCTACCTGGAGCCCGACCTGTTCTACAAGGGCATCCGCCCCGCCGTGAACGCCGGCCTGTCGGTGTCGCGCGTCGGCGGCAACGCCCAGGTCAAGGCCATGAAGAAGGTGGCCGGACCCCTGCGCCTGCAGATCGCCCAGTTCCGCGAGCTCGAGGCCTTCGCCCAGTTCGCGTCCGATCTCGATCCGGCCACGCGCCGCCAGCTCGATCGCGGCTACCGCCTGGTCGAGATCCTCAAGCAGCCGCAGTCGAAGCCGCTGCCCATCGAGAAGCAGATCCTGATCCTGTTCGTGGCCACGGCCACCGAGGACTTCGTGATGGAGTACCCGACGTCGGCGCTCCGGCGCTTCGAGGTCGAGCTGTACGACTTCATGGACAACCGGCACCCCGAGATCATGACCGAGATCAAGGAGAAGAAGGATCTCGCGGACGAGCTGCGCGGCAAGGTGGTCGCAGCCGTGAACGAGTTCAAGGGCATCTTCAAGGCGTAAGCGATGGCAACCCTCAAGACCATCCGCAAGCGAATCTCCTCGGTTCGCAGCACGCGCAAGATCACCAAGGCCATGAAGATGGTCGCGGCGGCGCGGCTGAAGAAGGCCGAGGACGCCGCGCGCGCTCTCAGGCCCTATGCCCGGCGCCTCGACGAGATCATCCACAGCCTGGCGGCGCGCACCGACCGCACGCTGTTCGCGCTCCTGAACACCCACGGCGAGGTCGATCGCATCCGGCTGGTCGTGCTCACCTCCGACAAGGGCCTCTGCGGCGCGTTCAACAGCAACGTGAGCAAGGCGGCCGACCGGTTCATCCGCGAGAACCGCGAGGCCATCCCCAACATCACGGTGTCGGTCGTGGGCAAGAAGGGCAAGTCGTACTTCGAGCGCCGCCACGTGCCCATCGACCGCTACTACCACGACGTGCTGACCAACCTGAACTTCGAGAAGGCCGAGCTCATCGGCCAGGACATCGTGGCCGACTACACGCGGCAAGAGCTCGACGCCGTGTACCTCGTGTACAACGAGTACAAGTCGGCCATCACGCAGAAGGTGGTGGTCGAGAAGCTCTTGCCCATCGAACCCGCGCCCGTCGAGACCCTCGACACGCCGGTCGACTACCTGTACGAGCCAACCCAGGAGACCGTGCTCACCGAGATCCTGCCCCTGCAGGTCAACGTGCAGGTCTACCGGGCGCTGTTGGAATCGGCCGCGTCCGAGATGGGCGCGCGCATGACCGCCATGGGGTCCGCGACGGACAACGCGAGCGATCTCATCGATCGCCTGACCCTCCAGTACAACAAGGTGCGCCAGGCCGCGATCACCAAGGAGCTCATGGAGATCATCAGCGGCGCCGAGGCGTTGAAGGGCTGACGGAGGCACGGATGAGTGAAGCGCACAAGGAAGGCACGATCGTCCAGATCATGGGACCCGCCATCGACGTGGAGTTCCCATCCGGCGACCTGCCCGAGATCTACACGGCCCTGCGCGTGACCAACCCGGCCATCAACGACCGGGAGTGGAACCTCGTGCTCGAGGTGGCGCAGCACATCGGCGAGGGGATGGTCCGTACCATCGCCATGGACTCCACCGACGGCCTGCAGCGCGGCCTGCGCGTGCAGAACACCGGCGAGCCCATCACCATGCCGGTCGGCCCCGAGGTGCTGGGCCGCATCCTGAACGTGATCGGCGACCCCGTCGACGAGGCGGGGCCCGTGGTGACCAAGCGCCGCGACCCCATCCACCGCGAGCCGCCCCTGCTGCAGGACCAGTCGGTGCGCGTCGAGCTGCTCGAGACCGGCATCAAGGTCATCGATCTGCTCGCGCCCTACCCCAAGGGCGGCAAGGTCGGCCTGTTCGGCGGCGCCGGCGTCGGCAAGACCGTCGTCATCATGGAGCTCATCAACAACATCGCGAAGTTCCACGGCGGCGTGTCGTGCTTCGCGGGCGTCGGCGAGCGCACCCGTGAGGGCAACGACCTGTTCCTCGAGATGAACGAGACCGGCGTCATCAAGAAGACCGCCATGGTCTACG
>CAZBRS010000050.1:0-19087 GCA_964494475.1 uncultured Myxococcales bacterium
CCCTTACAGGGCCGACCGCCCCCGCAGCACCACCCACCCCAAAAACTCGCCCCCGAGCGCGCCCCCCACGCCCGACAGCACGATCATCCCGAAGAGCGGCATCACCGGCTCGGCGGGGGTGAGCGCCCCGGGCAGGTAGATGGCGAGCAGCGTGGCGAACAGGGCCGAGGGCACCAGCCAGATGCGCGTGGTCACGCGCCCGATGCGGCGGCGCACCACCAGCGCCAGGGCGAGCAGCCCGATTTGCAGGCCGAGCAGCCAGCGGTGGGGGCAGCGCGCGGGGTACACGTCGAGGTACAGCTTGGTGGTGGGCGACTCCCAGGCCGCGACGGTCAGGGTGACGGGTCCGGCGCCGCCCCCCAGGGGCACGAGGTGCGACAGCGCGCTGTGCAGGGCGGTCACGCCCCCTGCCCCGCCGCCGCTCGAGCGGCGCGAGAAGGCGCCCTCGATGGGCTGGCGGTCACCCGCCGACTTGAGGATCACCCGGTAGGCCAGGCGACTGCTCGCCTGGTGGGCCATGTCGGCGCGCGCGATCACGCGCAGGGCGCCGCCGTCGGGGCGCTGGAGCGCCTGCTCGCGCACCTGGCCATCGAAGGCCAACGTGGCCAGGGGCTCGCCCGGAAAGAGCTGCACGCCGGCCTCGGCCATGAAGATGGCCGCCGAGCCCAGGGCCACCAGCGCGTACAGCGCGCGGTCCAGGCTCGAGGGCAGCGCGAGCTCGGCCACGATGAGCGGCGCCACGAACGCCACGCCCACCACCGCCAGCACCAGGATGACCGCGGTGGCCACCTCGCCGAGCCAGCCCAGGTACCACGCGGTCGCCACCAGGGCGATGGCGGCGATGGCGCCGAGGGGCGCCCACAGGTCGTGCCAGGGATCTCCGGTCGTCGCCATGCCTCGGGCCTCCAGCCGTTCACGTCGGCGCGACACCATAAGGCCAAATCTGCCGAGGGGGAATGGTCGAATACTGGCCGCGCCGCTTCGAACATCGTAGAGTTCAATCGATCCCCGCCGTCCGAGGAGGTGCCGTGAACGGTGAGCCCCCGCGCCCCCAGATCCCCGCGATCGTCACCGGCTCGCTGGTCATCCTGGCCGCCGTGGCCGTGGGCGCCGCGCTCTACGTCATGGGCCCCGTGCTCGTGCCCCTCACGCTGTCGATCTTCGTGGCCTACCTGGTGTCGCCGCTGGTCGACGTGCTGCAGGTGCGGCTGCACGTGCGGCACGGCCTGGCGGTGATGGCCGCCCTGCTGGCCGCCGGCGCGCTCGTCTTCGTCGCGGGGCTGCTGATCGTGTCGTCGGTCGAGAGCCTGGCCGAGAAGGGCCCGCTGTACCAGCAGCGCCTGATGTCGGCGGGCAGGGGCCTGCTCGACCTGGCCGCCGGGCTGGGGGTGCCCGTCGACGTCGACGCCCTCAAGGCGCGCGTGGCCGACCTGCCCCTCTCGTCGCTGGTGTTCTCGGCCCTCGACAAGCTCGTGAGCGCCCTCACCACGCTGTTCCTGGTGCTCATCTTCGCCATCTACCTGGTGGCCGGCCACGTGCCGCGCCGCGAGCGCACGGGCCTCGCCCTCGAGATCCACGAGCGCATCAAGCGCTACGTGGTCGTGAAGGTGGCGTCGTCGGTGGTCACGGGCGTGCTGATCGGGGGCATCCTGGCCGCGCTGGGGCTCGACCTGGCCTTCGTGTTCGGCCTGCTCGCGTTCGGCTTGAACTTCGTGCCGTCGGTGGGCGCGGTCGTCGCCACGCTGCTCCCGGTGGCCGTGGCCTTCGTGCAGTTCGAGTCGCCCCTCACGATCGGGCTGGTGGCGGCTTTGCCCGCCGCCGTGCAGGTGGTGCTCGGCAACGTGATCGAGCCGCGCTTCCTCGGCTCGGCGCTGTCGCTGCACCCCATCACGGTGCTGCTCTCGCTGGTGTTCTGGGGCATGCTGTGGGGCATCCCCGGCATGCTGCTGGCCGCGCCCATCACGGCCGTGGCGCGCATCGTGCTCGATCGCCTGGATGCCACGCGGCCGGTGGCCGATCTGCTGGGCGGCAAGATGCCGGGGGGGTGATCAGGAGGGCAACCGCAAGGGTTGCCCTTACGGGACGATGTCCAGGGCCCACGACTCGAGGGTGCCGGCGTCGCCCTGGCCGCTGTCGACCACCAGCAACGTCCAGCGCCCCGAGGCGCTCTTGCCCGCGAAGTCCTTGAGGGTCACGCTCTGGCGCAGGTCGTGGGTGTTGCCGCCCGTGTTCTGCCAGATCGGCGCCTCGACGCCGTCGTGCTCGAGGGTCACCCGCAGGTCGCCGATCCACGAGTGCGCGATCTGCAGGTCGAGGGTGACGCTCTTCGCCATCACGCCGTCGGGCACGTCGATCACGCGCACCACGCCCTGGGTCTGGTTGTCGGGGATCTCGGTGGCCGTCACGTCCTCGTAGCGCGTGGCGTCGTCGGCCACGCCGCCGCAGCGCGAGCCCGCCGGCGTGAAGCAGTTGTCGCGCACGCCGCTGACGCCGAAGGTGGAGTCGCCGACGCGCTTGCGCACGGCCGTCAGCAGGTCCTTCCAGGACACGGCGAAGCCGTTCTCGGCCGTGTAGATGAGCTTGGCGAGGATGGGCCCGGCGAACTCGTTGGCGCCCGCCGACACCTCGACCACGCTCGACAGGATGTCGACCTTGTCCCAGCCGCCCTTGCCCGACAGGATGGGCTCGACGTAGTACTCGTAGCCCAGGCAGCCGCCGTACAGGAAGATCTGGTAGAACGCGGGGTAGGACGGGCGCTTCCAGAAGTCGCTGGCGCCCAGCATGCTGTGCCCGTCGTAGACCACGATCTCGTGCTCGGACAGGGCGGTCTGGAAGTTGTCGAAGTGCGCGCTGTCGCCGAGGCCGCTGAACTCGCGCGGGCTGTACAGGTCGAACTCGAAGTCGACGCCGCCGACGGTCTTCGCGAAGCGCCGGCCCACGGGGGCGGGCGTGACCTCGACGAAGTCGGCCTCGCCGAGCCAGCGGGCCATCTCGTTCAGGCCGCGAAAGCCCGTGTCGGTCTCGACCATGTCGTCGCCGATCAGGCCGAAGAGCACGACCACGGTGATCTTCTTGTCGGCGGTCAACTGGTCGTACTCGGGGTACGTCACGTCCTTGGTGGTGAACATCTTCGACACGGTGATGCTCAGATCCTGGCGCTCCACCTTGCAGGTCGCCTTGTCGGGGTTCCACTGGTACCAGTAGATGGACTGCGACAGGCCCATGTGGTCGTCCTTGTCGGCGCACGTCTCGCCCGCGTCGGACATGATCGAGCCGGGCTTGACGGGCACGGGCGCCTTGAAGGTGCTGCCCACCTTGACGCCCGCCGCGGCTCCGTGCAGCAGCACGGCGTTCACGCCCCGAAGGCGCCAGTGCGTGAGCTTGGCGGCGTCGAGGCCGCTGGTCTCGCCGGCCGTGAGCCAGGCGCCGTCGATCTGCCACTCGACGCGCTCGGACGACGACGAGTCTTCGGCCAGCGACTCGAGGTAGAACTCGCCGTTCTTGCGCAGGTAGGTGAGCGCGAACTGGCCCAGCATGGCGGGCGCCTTGCGCACCTGCCACGAGTCGGCCACGACGTCGCCCTCGAGGTCGACCTCGACCTCGATGCCGTCGGGGTTCAGGTAGAAGGTGTCCTCCTTGCCCGAGGGCGCCTGATCGTCGAGGAAGGGGTTCGTCGCCCCGTCGGTCGTGGCGTCGGACGCCGCGTCGCAGCTCAGGAGCCCCACCAGCGAAAGAGCGAGCAGTGCCCAGCCGAATCGTGCCATCGTCGCCTCCTGGAGTGACCTCTCGATCGGGCGCCAGGATATCCGAAACAGCCCGGATTGCAAGCGACGCCCCGCGCTGGTAATGTCGACGCCATCCGCACCGGAGAACGCTCCATGGAGCCGACGAGACGCTGCCTCTTCCTGTTCCGCCGCGACCTGCGGCTGCACGACAACACGGGGCTGAACCAAGCGCTCGGGTCTTCGGCCGAGGTCGTGGCGGGCTTCGTGCTCGATCCGCGCCAGAGCAAAGGCCACCCCTACTTCAGCGCCCGCGGCTTCCGCTTCCTGCACGAGTCGCTGCAGGAGCTCGATGGCGAGCTCCGCGCGCGCGGCGGCCGATTGCACGTGTTCGAGGGCGATCCCGCCGCCGTGGTCAACCAGTTGGTCGTGGGCGGGCACGTGCAGGGCGTGGTCGTGAACCGCGACTACACGCCGTTCAGCCTGGCGCGCGACGGGGCCATGCTGGCCATCTGCCGCCGCTTCGGGGCCTCGTTCGCGTCGTTCGACGACGCCCTGCTGCACGCGCCCGACGAGGTGGCCACCGCGACGGGTGGTCCCTATCAGGTGTTCAGCGCCTTCCACCGCGCCGCGAAGAACCGCCCTATGCGCCTGCCGGAGGCACTCCGCCCCGGCGGCCTCGCCGCCGCTGCCCTGCCCGGAGAGATCACCTTGCCGGTCCTCGCGCCGACGCCCGACGCGTGGCACCCCGGCGGTCGCGCCAACGGGCTGGCGCGGCTCGCGCGCGCCACGGCGCTCGTCGACTACGACGCCACCCGCGACCGCCCGGCCGTCGAAGGCACCAGCCTGCTGAGCCCGCACCTGAAGTTCGGCACGGTCTCGGTGCGCGAGGTCCACCAGACGCTCGCCGAGGCCCTGGGCCCCGACCACGGCCTGCTGCGCGAGCTGCACTGGCGCGACTTCTTCACGCACGTGGCGTGGCACGCCCCCAAGGTCTTCGGCACGCCGTACCGCGACGAGCTCGCGCGCGTCCCGTGGAACCGCTCGACCGAGCTGCTGGGCGCGTGGACGGCCGGCTGCACCGGCTTCCCGCTGGTCGACGCGGGCATGCGCGAGCTGGCCGCCACGGGGTTCATGCACAACCGGGTGCGCATGGTCACCGCCTCGTTCCTGGTCAAGGATCTGCACGTCGACTGGCGCGAGGGCGAACGCGTCTTTGCGCGCCACCTGGTCGACTACGATCCGGCCGTCAACAACGGCAACTGGCAGTGGGTCGCGGGCACGGGGTGCGACGCCCAGCCGTGGTTCCGGGTCTTCAACCCCTGGCTCCAGGCGAAGCGCTTCGATCCCGACGCCCTGTACATCAAGCGCTGGGTGCCCGAGCTCGCGGGGTTGACCGCCACGCAGATCCACGCCCTCGACAGGTCGGGCGTGCCCGCCGGGGTCGCCTACCCGCCGCCCATGGTCGATCACGCCGTCCAGGCTCGGCGAGCCAAGGAACTGTACGGTCTCGCCATCTGACCGCGGCTACGATATCCTTCAGCGGCAACGAGCACGGGTCCCCATGCGCCTGGCCCTCGGCTTCGCACTGCTCCTGATCGTGGCCTGCGAGGGCTCGAGGGCGGCCAAGTCCGACCTCGTCACGCCCCTCGCGTTGCTCGCCGCCGGGCCCTCCGAGGTGCTGCCGGGCACGGTGGTGACCGTGCAGGCCGACGGCGTCCTCGCCCTGGGCCTGGCCGATTACGGGTATCGCCTCGAGAGCCCCTCCGGCCAGTTGCTCGACGAGGGCCCCGTCACGCGCGTCGACGACGCGCACCTCTCGCTGCGACCCTCGCGCGCGTTCGTGCAGGCCAACCTGGGCCAGGGTCGAAAGGTCGCGCTCCGGATCGTGCGCCGGGTGCTGGCCGACCTCTCCGAGAGCAGCTCCGGGCTGCCCCTCACCTGGACCGTGGCGCTGAACCTCGACCCGTCGTTCACCCCCGAGGGGGTGCCGCCGCGAGCCCTCTACGACGTGCTCACGTTGCGGGGAGGCGGCTTCCTGCAGGCGTCAGAGGGCGACACCGTGGCGATCATCGACGGCGACTACACGTTCTCGACAATGCCCGGCGTGCGGAGCGTGCGCGGGTTGGCCGTGCCCCTCGACGTGATCGATCGCCACACGGCCGCGCTGCTGCTCACGGTCGACCTCTTCGGCGTGCGCCCCGGCCGGTTCACGGGCACGCTCGCCCTCCAGAACCACGCCAACGACGAGATCCGCTCCTTCCCCGCGTCGACGGTGGCGCTCGAGATCACGCCCTCGCGGGTCCTCGGCGTCCAGCCCCGCACCGTGCGCCGGGGCCAGGTGCTCCGCGTGCTCGGCACCGGCTTCGTGCCCACCGACTACGCGCTGGAGGCCACCACGCTGGTGGCCCTCGACGGCACGTTCGCGCCCCGCCGCGGCGCGGTCGAGGAATGGACGGGCACGCGGCGCCTGATCCTGGTGCCCGACGACTTCCCGGCGCCCGGCGAGATCGACTGGGTGCTGAGGGTCACGCGCGGGGCCAAGGGCACCCTCGAGGGGCTGGGCGCGGTGGCCGGCTCGTTCTCGGGCAGCGTGGCGCCGGTGCTGGTCAACGGCTTCGACTGGATCGAGGGGGCCCCCGTCGACGTGGGCTTCGAGGTGGCCGAGCCGCTGCAGGTCGTGCTGATCAAGTACCTCCCGGGCTTCGCCGAGAGCCTGGCCGACTTCGGGCTGGCGGCGGCCGAGGTGCGCCTGCGCGAGGCCATCCGCGCGCGCTGCACGGCCGACTACGCCGGCATCAACATCGCCTTCGTCGAGGCGCGGCCCACCGACTACGTCGACTACGCCGTCATCGAGGTGGGCGGCCAGGACCCGAACCGGGCCGGCCTTCTGGGGCTCGACAACACCGAGGGCAAGGACACCGGCAACCTGCGCTTCAACGACGTGCTCGGGGGCATGAACGCGGCCAGCGACGAGGCGGGCTTCTACGCCTATGGCGGGGTCTTCCTCGACTCGTTCCTGGCGTTCAGCCCCAACTGGCCCGGCAAGGACGCGTCGGACCTGTCGACGCCGCTCTTCGACGAGGTGTTCGGGCCCTTCTCCCCCGAGCTGGGCGGCGAACCCGCGACGGGCGACGAGGTCGTGGGCGGCGGCGCCCGCGCCGAGGCCCTCGATCGGGCCGTCGAGGTGCTCGGCAACCTGGTGGGCAACACGGTCAGCCACGAGATCGGTCACTCGCTGGGCCTCGCGAACATCGAGGGCGAGTACCACAACCTGGGCGACAACCCCGGCTGGATCATGGACGCCGGCGCCGCGCGCTCGTTCCTGGAGCGCAGCGGCCTCGGACCCGACGGGCCCGAGCACTTCTCGCCCGACGCCCGCACGTACCTCGAGACCATCCTGCCCATCGATTGACGCCCGGAGGACCATGCGCGGCCTGCCCTGCCTCAGCGTGTGCCTGGTGTTGGCCTTTGCGCCGGCGTGCCGCGCCATGGAGCCCGGCCCCCACGCCTCGTCGGAGCCCGTCGCCCCGCGCGCCGAGCCTCGAACCCCCACCGCCCCGTCGACCGTCGAGGTGGTGGTCCAGACCGCCTCGGGCAACCGCCTGCGCGTGCAGGCCGAGGTGGCGCGCACCGACGCCGAGCGCTCGCGCGGCCTCATGTTCCGCAAGAAGCTGGCGCAGGACGCCGGCATGCTCTTCGTCATGCCCGGCGACGACGACTGGACGTTCTGGATGAAGAACACGCTGCTCCCCCTCGACCTCGTCTTCGCCGACCAGGACGGCCTGGTGGTGGGGGTGGTCGAGAACGCGCGACCGCTCGACGAGACGTCGCGAGGCGCGGGCAAGCCCTCGCGCTACGTGCTCGAGGTCAACGGCGGGTGGTGCAAGCGGAACGGCGTGGGGGCGGGAAGTCGGCTGGTCGTGCCGCCCGATCTACGGTAAAGACCAAGGAGGTTCAGGCGACCGGAACCTCGGGCTCGGGAACGGGCTCGGCGACCCTCTCGGGCGCGGGAGGGGCCTCGATCGGAGCGGCCTCGACGATCGCCTCGGGAGCCGCCTGGGGAGCCGCCTCGGCCACGGCCTCGGGCGCGGGCCCGTCGGCGGCGGCCGGCCCGTCGTCGAGCTCGTCGTCGACGCGCACGGGCGCCTCGGGGTAGCCGTCTTCGCCGTAGCGCAGGTAGGTGACCTCGGCCTCGAGCAGATCGACCTCGGCCTTCAGCAGGCGGTAGGCCCGGAGGTGCGACTCGTAGGCGCCGCGGTAGCGCCGGAGCTCGGCCACGGCCATGGCCGTGCGCCGCTTCAGGTCGCCGAACTTGCCCCGCAGGGCGCCGTTCTCGGCCTCGAGCTCGGCCTGGCGGGTGGCGTCGCCCGTGGGCTCGGGCCGGGGAGCGCGCTCGACGGGGCGCTCGACCGGGCGCTCGGCGGCGCGCTTGAGCTCGACCTCGCGGCGCTCGGCGTCCTTGAGGGCGGCGTCCTTCGCGGCCACCTGCTCGAGCAGGCGCCGCTTCTCGTCGCCGGAGCCGGCCGCGTCCTTCTGGAGCGCCCTCAGTTCGGCCTCGTAGTGGGCCGCGGCCGCGATGCTGTCGGCGGCGTCGTCGCGCACCTTGCGCACCTCGCGCTCGAAGCGCTTCGCATCCTGCGTGGCCCGCTGCAGCGCGGCCTTGTTCTCGTCGATCGTCCGCGCGAGCTCGTCGCGCTCCTTCTGCAGCCCGGGCAGCTTCTTCTCGGCGTTCTCGGCCCGGCGGGTCGCCGCCGCCTCGGCCGCGCGCGCTTCGTCGCGTTCGCGCAGGTGCAGCGCCGCCGCCTTGGAGGACCGGGAGGCGCGCGACTCGAGGAACACGGCCAGGAGGACCAGGCCGACGGTGAGGGATCCGAGGACGATCGTGGCCATGGCGGCTTCCTTCGGTGGCGGAGGGGGGGGGCCTACAGCGTTCGGATCTCGAACGCCCCGGCCTCGGAATCGACCAGGTACTCCATGCGCTGGCGGATCGCGTTCTCGGGACCGAGCACCAGCACCGGCGCCCGGTAGCGACCGATCTTCTCTTCGTCGACCCAGCGGTAGGCGGCGATGATGACCACGTCGCCGGCGCGGGCCTTGTGCGCGGCCGAGCCGTTCAGGCGAATGGTGTTCGGCTCGGGGACGGGAAGCACGTAGGTCGTCAGGCGGTTTCCGTTCGAGAGGTTCCACACGTGGACCTCTTCGAGCGGCAGCAACCCGGCGCCCGTGACGAGCTCGTTGGTGATCGAGATGCTCCCGATGTAATCGAGGCGCGTCTCGGTGATGGTGGCTCCGTGGAGCTTGCCGGCCAGGATCTTGCGCATCGTGCTCCCTTGCACCCGCCAAGGCGCCGACGTTGTAGCAGAATAAGGGTAGCGTGTAAAGGCGGCCGGCGCCACCGATTGACAAGCCGAGGGGCCCGCATAGACTGGCTGCGTAGCGTACAACTCCTGCGGAGGAACGGATGAAACGACTGTTCGGTGCCCTCGCTGTGCTCCTCATGCTCTCGTTCGCGGCGCCCGTCGCGTCGGCCAAGGATCTGCCCGGCAAGTTCGGCCTGGGCTACGTCACGACCCTCGGCGGCGTCGGCGGCCTCGACATCCAGTACTACGTGTCGCGCTTCATCGGCCTCGAGGCGGTGCTGGGGCTCGACTACATCTCGGCCAGCAACGTGTCGCCCCTCGCGTTCAAGTTCTCGCTCGGCGGTCGCTTCAACTTCGCGCGCGCCAAGGACGCCAACCTGGGCGTGGCCATCCGCGCCAACGTGGGCATCGCGAACAAGGACTACATGGCGGCCTACCGGGGCGGCGCCGACTCGGCGGTGCACTTCAACCTCGAGATCCCGCTCATCGCCGAGTACTTCCTGTCGAGCCACTTCTCGGTCTTCACCCAGGTCGGCCTGCTGATCGACTTCGTGCCCAAGAACGGCCCCGTGCTGACCGGCGGAGCCGCCGACACCACCGAGGTGCACTTCGGCATCCCCGGCCTCGCGGGCCTGCTCGGCGCCACGTTCTGGTTCTAATCAACTCGTCGCGAGATACACGACCAACAAGACCAGGAACACGGCCGTCAGGCCGCCCAGCCAGAACAGGGCGGTGCGGTGCGTGTCGGCCCCCAGCGACGAAGAGCGATCACGCTGGGAGAGCAGATCGGAGCTCTTCACGTCTTCGGTCGCGTCGACCTCCCAGATGTTCCGGAACTGCGACGCGGTCTTCAACTTCTCGAGGCGCATGAGCTCGCCCACGATGGGCTTGCTGCCGTCGACCAGCACCTGGGCGCCGCGCTTCTCGGAGCCGACCATCGACAGGTTCAGCACCTCTTCGCGCAGCAGGCTGCGGATGCGCTGCACGGGATCGTCGGCGCCGACCTCGCCCTGCACCGTCTTCAGCGCGCGCAGGTAGTCGGCCAGGTCCTGGGAGCTGACCTTCATGTTGCGCTTGAACAGGATGTCGACCACGGCGTCGCCGAACGCGGCGGCCGTCGAGAAGCGGTTGGCGGGGCTCTTGGCCAGCGCCCGGTTGACCACGTCTTCGAGCTCGGGAGGCACGTCGGGCACGAGCTTGCGCAGGCTCGGGATCTCGGCGCGCTCGACCAGGTCGAGGATGGCCGTGTCGGTATCGGCCACGAAGAGGCGCCGACCCGCCACCATCTCCCACAGGATGATGCCCAGGCTGAAGATGTCGGCGCGGTGGTCGACGTCGGCGTTCTCCTGGATGGCCTCGGGGCAGAGGTAGCTGAACTTGCCCTTGATGATGCCCGGGTCGGTGAGCTCGACGTGCGTCATGGCCTTGGCCAGTCCGAAGTCGGTGACCTTCACCTCGCCGGATCCGGACAAGAGGATGTTCGAGGGGCTGATGTCGCGGTGGACGATGCGCAGGTGGCGGCCCTGGTCGTCGCGCACGCCGTGGGCGTACTGCAGGCCCTTGCACACCTCGGACGCGATGAACAGCGCCAGGGGCATGGGCACACGCTCGCCGCGTTCGAGCACGCTCTCGAGCACGCGCTTCAGGTTCGCGCCCTCGACGAACTCCATGATCAGGAAGTAGGTGCCCCCGGAGCGGCCCACGTCGAACACCTGCACGATGTTCGCGTGGTTCAGGCGCATGGCCAGGCGCGCCTCGTCGAGGAACATGGTCACGAATTTTGGCTTCGAGGTGAGCGCGGGCAGGATGCGCTTGATGGCGACGGTCTTCTCGATGCCCTGGAGGCTGAGGCTCTTGCCGCGGTAGATCTCGGCCATACCGCCGACGTCGACGCGTTGCACGACCTGGTAGCGCTGCTTCGACGCCATCGGCGGGGCCTCCTCCAGAAAAGGCAATCTAGCATCGGCGGGGGGCCCTCTCAACCAAAAAACTCGCCTCGGCGGGCGGCGTTCCGTTAGTATTCTGCAAAGCTCCTTGCGGGGTTCGCCACCGCCCATGTGCACCATCCGCTGGTTGCCGCTCCTGCTCGTCCTCGCCGCCGCCGCGCCCGCCCGCGCCGAGTTGACCGCCGAGGACCGCCTGCAGGCCCTGTACTCCCCCATGTTCGCGTTCACCGCCGACAACGTGCCCATCGTGCGCGTGGGCCTGCTCTCGGGGGTCGACGAGGTCCGGCTCGAGACGCACGGCCCCGTGCGCATCTCAGCGGCCGACGCGGGGGGCCTCGAATGGTGGCTCGACCGTCCGGTCAGCCTGCGCGTGGTCAAACGCTCGGGCACGGCGGCGGTCGTGCGCTACGTGGTGGTGGTCGAGACCCTGCACGCGGGCGACTTCGAGGCCCTGCGGGTGCGCACCGAGGCCTGGCGGCAGCAGGGTCACGCCGTGAAGGCCGTCGAGAAGGGCCGCGTCTTCGGCTACTTCGGAAAGATGTTCGACAACCGCCGGGTCGAGCTGCGCATCGATCGCACGTTCGAGGCCCGCGATCAGGCCGAGAAGCTGGTGGCCGAGATCGCCGCCGCCACGCCGGGCGAGTACGGCGTGCGCGCGCTGCTCGACACGCTGCCGTCGGGCGAGATGGAGGTGTTCATCGAGGGCATGCCCGGCTCGCTGCGCTCCACGTCGGTCTTCAGCCTCGAGCCCCGAGACCGGGCGGGCCTCACCGTGCGGGGCGTCGAGTTCGGGCGGGGCTTCGCGTGGCACAAGCACGAAGACCTGCGCTACGACGGCGAGGTCTACGTGACCTTCGGCCGCGACGGGCGCCTGGTGGCGGCCAACACGGTCGACGCCGAGACGCTCCTGAAGGGCGTGGTCGCCGGCGAAATCTTCGCGAGCGCCCCCCCCGAGGCCCTGAAGGCCCAGGCCGTCACGGCGCGCGGCGAGATCCTGTCGAAGATCGGGCTGCGCCACGAGGCCGACCCCTTCCACATCTGCTCCGACGTCGACTGCCAGGTCTACAAGGGGCTCGATCAGCGCACGCCCGGCATCGACCACGCCGTCGACGCCACCAAGGGCGAGATGATCTTCGCGCGCGGGGCCCTGGTGCAGGCCTACTACCACTCGGACAGCGGCGGCTTCACCGAGGCCAACGAGAACGCCTGGTCCGACCAGGACCCCGACCCCACCCTGCGCTGCGTGGCCGACCTGCCCGAGGTGCCCGCCGGCTTCGAGGGCGGCGTGCCCCCCGAGCGGGTGGCCGACTACCTCGACCACCCGCCCCGCTCGTGGTCCAGCGAGCTGCCGCAGGCCAAGAACACCTTCCGCTGGACGCGCAGCGTGCCCCGGCGCGACGTGGAGGCCGCCCTGCCCTCGTCGGCCGGGTGCGCGACCGGGGCCCGCCTCGAGAAGCTCGAGGTCACGAAGCGCGGCTGCTCCGGCCGCGCGACCGCCATGGCCTTCACCGCGGGCGGCACGACCTGCACGGTCGAGGGCGAGCTGCGGCTCCGCAAGCTGCTCGGCGGCAAGAACGCCCTGCGCTCGTCGCTCTTCGTGGTCGACCTCGCGGGCGACACCCTCTCCTTCCGGGGCGGCGGCTTCGGCCACGGCGTGGGCCTCTGCCAGATGGGCGCCATGGGCCGCGCGAAGGCCGGGCACGGCTACAAGAAGATCCTGGGGGCGTACTACCCGGGGTCGGAGATCTTGAAGATCTATTGAAGGGAACCTCGGGGCAGACCCACCGGTCGGCCCCTACAGGTACTTGGCCATCAGGATCAGATCGACCGGCCGGCCCTTGACGCGCACGTCGCCCTGGCGCACGCCCTCGACCACGAAGCCCAGGCGCTCGTAGATCTTTTGCGCGACGCCGTTGGTCGAGAAGACCTCGAGCTTGATCTTCTCGATGCCGGGTCGACTGCGCGCCCAGGCCAGGAAGGCCTCGAGCATGGCCGAGCCGAGGCCGAGCCTCTGCCACTCGAGGCGGATGGCGACGCCCAGGCCGCCGCCGTGGCGCATGCGCCGGTAGCGCTCGCGCTGGAAGAGCAGGAGCCCCGCGATCTCGCCGTCGACCACGCCGAGCAGGTACATGGAGTCGGCGTTGGCGGCCATCTGCTCGACGAAACGCCGCTCGGACTCCTCGTCGGCGCCGTACTCGTCGGCCTCGCGGATGTGGAAGTCGGTTTCGAGCAGGATGGCCCGATTCAGCACGGTGAGCCTCTCGGCGTCGGACGGGCGGGCCTGGCGCAGGATGGCGCGGCGCCCGTCGCGCAGCGTCACGGACGAGGGGAGCGTCACGCGGCGACCTCCTTCCAGGGGATGCGGACGACGAAGCGCGAGCCGTCGAGGCGGCCGTCGTAGGGGCTCTCGGCTTCGATGGTGCCGCCGTATTGCTGCACGATGGAGCGGACGATGGAGAGCCCCAGACCCGTGCCGTCGCGCGTGAGGCGCCGGGCGTTGTCGGCGCGGAAGAACTCCGAGAAGAGCTGGGCGCGCGCGTTCGGCGGGATGCCGATGCCCTCGTCCTCGACCACCAGGCGCAGCATGGCGCCCTGGCGCTCGACGTGCACGCGCACGGGCTTGCCGTGGGGCGAGTACTTCAGGGCGTTCGAGACCAGGTTCAGGAGCACCTGCTCGAAGGCGTCGAAGCTGGCCGAGAGCGTGAGGGTGGGAGGGACGATCTCGTGGGTGAGCGCCTGGCCGTGCTCGTCGGCGAGCGGCCTCAGCTTGTCGTCGACCGCCTTGACCAGCTCCTCGACGGCCCAGGTGCTGCGGTTGCCGAGCCAGCCCACGCGCATGCGGCCGAGGTCGAGCATGTCGCGGATCATGCCGATGAGCTTGGACGTGCTGCGCTCGGCGCGCGCGATCATGTCGCGCGCCTTGGGGTTCACCTCGCCCGTATAGCCGTCGAGCACGACCTTCAGCGTGCTCTGCACCGAGGCCAGGGGCTCCTTCAGGTCGTGCGCCACGGTGCGCACGAACTGCGAGCGCGTCTTCTCCTGCTGACGGAGCGCTTCGTTGGCCTGCTGCAGCCGGGCCACCGTCTCGCGGACGAGCTTCTCGCGGGCGCCGATCTCGCGCGCGATGGAGCTGGTCATGTAGACCGACAGGAACATGGTCACCGTGAAGAACGACAGCTTGGGCAGCACGTACCACGAATCGAGGCAGGGTCGCGACGCGACGAACGCGAGGCCATGGTAGTCGAGCACGCCCGCGTACTCGAGGAGGACGGCCGAGAGCACCATGGTCACGCCGAGCGCCACGTGCACGTAGGCTTCGAACGGCAACAACAGGATGGCGGCGATGATGGCGTGGAACACGAAGAAGAACAGCACCGGGCTCGCGCCCCCGCCGGTGTAGTGCGCGATGACCGAGAGCAGGGCGAAGTCGATCAGGATTTGGACATGGGCCAACGCGAGCCCCCAGCGCCGCCAGCGCCTGAAGCGCACGCCGTTGATGACCAGAAGCACGGCGGTGTTGTAGACGAGGAGCGCTCCCACGAGGGGCCCGACGAACGACACGTCGAGCCCCGGCGCGGGCAGCACGAGGTTCGCGAGGGGCAGGAGGGCGACCGCGACCGTCGCGACGTACCTCAGCACCACGAACCAGAGCAGGCGAAACTTGATCTCCCTGCCGATGAGGATGCGCTCCACGTGGAGCACCCGTGCCAGTTGGAACCACCATTGTAGAATCGGGCGCCCATGTTGACAAGACCCCCCCCTTGCACTAGAGTGCCGCAGTATTCGTGCGGTTTTCGGGGACATCGTCACGATGAAAGCCCTGCTCCTGGTGCTGCTCGCCTCGTGGAATCTCGCCCCCGGTCAGCCGAGCCCCACGCTCACGGTCACCGACAAGAGCCCCGAGGAGTACTTCCGCCTCGGCAACGAGATGTTCAACGCAGGGCTGTTCGACAAGGCCGCCGAGGCCTACCGCGCCTGCGGGCGCATCAAGCCCGAATACAAGGAGGCCTGGTACAACCTCGGGATCGCGCTCAGCCAGCAGGGCCTCTTCCAGCAGGAGATCGAGGCCTACCAGAAGGCCATCTCCGAAGACGCGGGGTACGCCAAGGCCCACTACAACCTGGCCATGGCCTACGAGGCCCTCGGTAACAAGACGGCGGCCGAGCAGAGCTACCTCGCCGTCCTGAAGGTCGAGCCCGACTCGACCGACGCCATGAACAACCTCGGCATCCTGTACGCGTCGCGCGACGATCTCGCCAACGCCGAAAAATACTACAAGCTGGCCATGGAAGCCGATCCCGACGCCGTCGAGACCTACTTCAACCTCGGGCTCGTCCACGGGCGCAAGGCCCGAGAGGCCTCGACCGACGAGGAGCGCCGGGCGCTCACGGCCACCGAGCTCGAGGCCTACCGCAAGGCCGTCGACAAGGATCCGCGCTTCTACAAGGCGTGGTTCAACATGGCCATCGTCTACAACCGCCTGAAAGAAACCGACCTCGAGATCGGCGCCTACGAAAAAACGCTCGAGGCACGGGCCGACTTCCCGTTGGCGCTCTACAACCTGGCGTACGCGCACATGGAGAAGGGCGAGAACGAGAAGGCCGTGCAGACCTGGAAGCGCTACCTCGACGTCGCCAAGGCACTGCCCGAAGAGAAACCCTTCGTCGACTTCGCGCGCGAAGAAATGGCCCGGTTGATCCAGAAGTCCCCATGAAAGGCCTGCGGCCGAAATGAAAGGTGTACCGCGATGAAGCTCGTCAAGCAGCTCTCCATCTTCCTGAAGAACAGCCCCGGGACGCTGGCGACGGTCTCCGAAGGGTTGAAGGCCGAAGGCATCAGCATCCTCGGCCTCACGGTCTCGGACGCGGTCGACCACGCCGTGGTCCGCATGGTCGTCGACAAGCCCCAGAAGGCGCTCCACTTCTTCGGCGAGCACGCGGTGCTCGTCCTCGACACCGACATCGTGGCCGTCGACCTCGAGAACCGCGCGGGCGCGCTGGCCGACCTGGGGCGCACGCTCGGCGAGCACCACATCAACATCGAGTACATGTACGGCAGCATCCCGACGTCCGGCACGTCGGGAACTCTCTTCATCAAGCTGAGCGACATCGAAGCGGCCCGCGATCTCATCAAGTGAGGCCCCCGAGGAGCCATGAACCACGCGCTCGCGTTCGCGTTGCTGGTGGCCACCTCCCTGACGGCCACTCCCCTCCTCGCCCAACAGGAGTTCGACCTCGCTGCGCCCGCGGTGAGCACCGAGGTCAGCGTCCCGGCGGAGAAGCAGC
The DNA here is from genome assembly GCA_964494475.1 of uncultured Myxococcales bacterium. Classification (GTDB taxonomy): domain Bacteria; phylum Myxococcota_A; class UBA9042; order CAZBRS01; family CAZBRS01; genus CAZBRS01. The sequence goes on from CAZBRS010000050.1 coordinate 16,317, forward strand.
GGCCTGCAGCTCGAGCGCCCGCGCCCGCCACGGCCCCGAAGGCCGAGCCCACGTCCGCCAAGGCCAGCGATGCGCAGGGCGATTCGGTCGTCGAGAACCCCTTGAACACGCTCGCCCAGAAGACGAAGGACCTGCCCCTCGTGCCGAGGATTCATCCGCCCTTGCCGACGGTCCTCCCCGCCGTCGAGGAGCCGCCCGTGGCCGTCGTCGTCCCCAACACTCGTACGGGCGCCATCGAAATCTGGCCCTTCACGGTCCGTCCGGGCACCGGAGAGTTCGAGTTCGCGCTCGGGCAGGTCCTGGTGGCGCTTGCGCTGCTCCTGTGGCTGTACCGCTCGTTCTTCCTGAAGACCATCGGCGCCCGACGGGCGCTCACGGGCGTGGCGCTCGCGTGCGCCGACGAGGCGGTCCTGGCGGCGCACCCGGAGTTGGTGGGTGAGCTCGCAGCCCGCCTGGCGCGCGTCGAGCGCTTCCTCGCGCGAAGCAAGAAGCGCGAGCGCGCGGCGCGACACCTCCTTCCTGAATTGGCGGGGCTCGTGACCAGGGGAACGCTCGAACCCTTCTTCGCGCTGATCGAAGCCCGCACCTACGCTCCCGGCGAACGCGCGTTCCCCATCCTTCGCGACCTGCTCCAGGGCGCTCCGCAGCCGCAATGAACGACGCCACGCACGACCGGCTCCTGACGGCGGGTCTGGGGTTCGGCGCGGCCTTCCTGTACGCCCTCCAGGCAGCGCCCGGAGTCTATGTGGGCGACAGCGGTGAGCTCGTCACGGCCGCCGCGACCCTCGGCCTCGCGCACCCCACGGGCTACCCGCTCTACCTGCTGGCGGGCCGCGTGTGGATCGCCGTGCTCGGCTTCGTCTCGCCGGCGTACGCCATGAACCTGTTCTCGGCGGCCTGCGCCGGGGCCGCGGTCGCGACCCTCTTCCAGGTGGTACGGGCGCTCGGGGCCCGACGCGCGGCGGCGGCGTTCGCGGCCGTCCTGCTCGCCGGCCTGCAGACGTTCTGGGCCGAGGCCACCGTCGCGCGGGTCTACGCGCCGAACCTGCTGCTCCTGCTGCTGGCAGGCCTCGCGCTGGCGCGCTTCCGCCAGGGCGGAGCCAGCCGCCACCTCGCCCTCGCGTTCCTCTTCACCGGCCTGGCGCTCGCGGTCCACACGGTCTCGGTCGTGCTCGGCCCTGCCCTGCTGCTCGGCCTGGCCGACCGGCGCCTCGCCTGGCGGCAACGGGCGCGTGCCTGCCTCTGGCTGCTGCCGGGCCTCGCGCTGTACCTCTACGTGCCCATCGCCTCGTCGTTCGCCCCGGCCCAGAACTGGGGCGATCCCTCCACGTTCTCGAACCTGGTGCGCTACCTGTCGCGCGAAGAGTACTGGCAGCGCGCGTGGGTGCGCTCGAGCGCCGACATCGGACGCGCGCTCGGCCACTACGCGGCCATCCTGCCCCGCGAGCTCACGTGGCCCGGCCTCGCGCTGGCCGGCCTGGGCGCCTGGCGCCTCGGTCGAACGGCGCCCTGGAGCCTGATCGCGCTGCTCGTCGTCATCGCGTCGACCGTGGCGCTGGTGGTCTCGCACGGCAGCGCCAACGACATCTTCCAGTGGGATCGCTATGTTCTGCCCGCCCTGGCGGCGCTGGTCCTGCTCGCCGGGGTCGGGGCCGAGGCGCTGGCCGCGCGCTTCGCCGCGAAGGGTTCGCGCGCGTGGCTGCTGCCGGCGCTGGCGCTCGCGCCCCTGGCCCTCGCTGCGCCCGGTATGGACCGCTCGCGCTTCACGCTCGCCGAGGCCTTCAACCAGCGCGTCCTCGAGCGCCTGCCCCCGAAGAGCGTGCTCATCGCCGACGGCGACAACCAGCTCTTCCCCCTGTCGTACCTGCACCACGTGCGGGGCCAGAGGCCCGACGTGAACCTGGTGATGCAGGGCATCAACGTGCTCTCCTCCCTCCCGATCGAGCCCTCCGAGCGACCCGTGTTCTTCACGCACTTCTTCGATCTGGGGGCCCCCCAGTTCGTGCTGCTGGACGAGGGGCTCGTCTACCGCCTGCACCCGACCGATGGATCGCCCCGCCCCGACGTACGCTGGGCCGACTGGAGCGTGCCCGAGTTGGAGGACTGGTCGGGCCAGGGCACGCTCGACTTCCTGGCCCGCTCCCTGGTCGGTGATTACCAGCTGATGAAGGCCATCCACTACGAGGCGAGGCACCCGCTCGCGGCGCAGGAGGCGGTGCGCGCCAACCTGGGGGTGGCCCACGACAACCCCGTGAACGTGGTCAACGGCGCGCTGTTGCTCGAGCGGCTGGGCCTGCTGCGCGAGGCCGCCGCGGCGTACGAGCGCGCGCTGGCGCTGGACGCCCGGAGCGAGGTGGCCGCCCGCCACCTGCACGAACTGCGCCCCCGCCTGCAGGCGTCAGCGGCCCCCGCCGTGGTGCGCGACACGCTGGCCGAGGCCACGGCCCGCTTCGACGCTGGCGCCCTCGACGAAGCCGTGCGGGTGTTGACCGAGGCCGCTCGAACCTGGCCGGCCTCGGATCGCCTGCACTACAACCTGGGGGCGCTGGCGCTGCGGGCGGGCCACTACCCCGCGGCGCTGCGCGAGATGCTGATCACGCTCGATCTGAAGCCCGACGACGTGGCCGCCCGGCGCGACGTGGCCGAGATCGACCGGCGCCTGGCGCGGTAGAGCGGGTCTTCGCCCCCTGCGCCTCTCCCTGCAGGGACCTCACCGCCAACCCCTCTCCGTGTAGGAACCTCACCCCCAACCCCTCTCCGTGTAGGAACCT
>CAZBRS010000050.1:19187-40765 GCA_964494475.1 uncultured Myxococcales bacterium
CCAACCCCTCTCCGTGTAGGAACCTCACCCCCAACCCCTCTCCGTGTAGGAACCTCACCCCCAACCCCTCTCCATCAGGTGGAGAGGGGGGTACGGGACGGGTTTCCGGCAGGGGGTGCGGGGTCGTGCAACAACACCTCGCCCGTGTTGCCGTCGACCGTGACGATGGCGCCCTCTTCGATGCGCGTGGTGGCCTGCTTGACGCTCACCACCGCGGGCTTGCCGTACTCGCGCGCCACCACGCACGAGTGCGAGAGCGGGCCGCCCATCTCGGTGACCACGGCGCCCGCGACCAGGAAGAGCGGCGTCCAGCCCACGTCGGTCTGACGCGTGACCAGCACGTCGCCGTACCCGAGCCGGCCCATGTCGGTCATGGACCCGAGCACGCGCGCCCGCCCGGTGACGCGACCGGGGCTGCCCGCGATGCCCTCGAGCCTCCGCGACGAGCTGTCGGCGACCTCGAGGTGCTCGGTGACCAGGTCGGCGCCCGCCTGGTAGAACGTGGACGGGGGGTCGGGCATGCGCGTGAAGATCTCGAACTGACCGCGCCGGAGCGCGATGCGGTAGGCCAGGTCAACGTCGAGCTGGCCGCGCAGGTAGGCCAGCACCTCCTCGTAGCCGAGGAAGAAGGCGTCGTCGGGGCAGCCCGCCACGCCCTCGTCGACCAGGTGCCGCCCGGCCTCGAGCGCCAGCTTGCGGTAGAGCGAGAGCGTCTTCACGACCAGGTCGCGCAGCTCTTCGCGCAGTCGGCTGGCCTCCTGGGCCCGGGGCAGCAGCACCGCGAGCAGCAGCCGCCCCGCCGCGCCCACGCGCGCCTTGACGTCGGCCTCGGCCTTGCCGCGCTCGCGCACGCGGGCCTTGACGAAGCTGGTGGGGTCGGGCGGCTCGCCCGTCTGCAGGTACGAGCGCAGCAGGTCGACCACGGTGTCGGGGCGATCGCCCCAGCGCGGCGTGGCGATCTCGGCCTCGAGCGGCGCGCGATGACCGTGATCGGAGAGGAAGCGCTCGAACTCGCGGCGAAACTCCTTGAACGCGGCCTCGGAGCGCACGCGGTGCACCACCTCGTCGGACGTCGAGGGCCCACGGAACAGGCGATGGAGCTCGGGCTGGTTCTTCACGATGCGCGCGAGGCGCAGGAGCACGAGCCCCGGCTGGGCGCTCTTCAGGTTCGAGAGCCCCGAGAACAGGCGCATCTCCACGCCCGCCAGATCGCGCCCGCCGAACAGGGCCACCGCCAGCGACACCAGCACGTAGCTGGAGAGCGCGTTCGACGCCGCGCCCAGCATGAGCGTACCGGTGGGCGTGAACACCTCGGCCGTGAAGCGGTCCAGCAGGTCGGCCACCTCGCGCTTGGAGGGCCGGCGCGCCAACGCGGCCTCGACCCGCGCCAGCCGCCGCCGCACGCGCCGCCCCCAGACGCCGGCCTGCACCGGCACGAGGTACTGGCTGAGCACGAGCTGGGGCGCCTTCACGGGCAACCTCAGGAGGAAGGGCCACGAGCTGCGGCGCGTGTAGCCCTCCTCGCGGAAGGGAGTGCCCCCGGCGGCCTGCAGCACGCGCTCTGGCGAGAAGAACGGGATGCTCGACAGCGCCTCGAGCAGCGCCGTCTGGTTCAGGTACACGCGCCCGTAGACGTTGCGCACCATCGGCGCCGTCGGCACGTCGAGCCCCAGCGCGCCGAGCGCCCGCTCGAAGCCCATGCGCGAGAAGGAGCCGATGATCGACCAGGTGAAGGGCGTGCCCACCCCGGGCAGCGCCTCACCCACGTTGGCGTTGGTCCACACCGCGCCACCCTCCGGCGCGCTCTTCTTGCCGAGGTCCTTGCCCGCCGTGATGGGGCGCGCCTGCAGCACGAACAGGCGCCCGCCCTCCCAGGCCCACTCCACGTCCTGCGGGCCGCCGAAGGTGGCCTCGACGCCCCGCCCGATCTCGGTGAGCTCGCGCACCTGATCGTCGGAGAGCGACGCCAGCGTGGCCCGCGTCTCGGGCACCTCGGCCAGCGCCGTGCCGTTCGCGACCCCCGCCACCACCATCTGCCGCTTGGCGCCGATGGTCCGCGCCCGCAGCGCGCCCGTCCCTTTGTCGACCACGAAGGTGTCGGCGTCGCCGCCCGAGACCACGGTCTCGCCCAGACCGTACGACGAGGTGTGCACCATCTCGTCGCGCCGTCCGTTCACGGGGTTCACGGTGAACGTGACGCCGGCCACGTCGGCCCGCACCATGCCCTGCACCACCACGGCCATGGCGGGCTCGGACGCGGCGAACCCGTCGCGGCTGTGGTACGACAGGCTGCTCTCGCCGAAGATCGACGCCCACACGCGCTTCACGTGCAGCACCATCGCCTCGAAGCCCCGCACGTGCACGTAGCTGTCCTGCTGCCCGGCCCACGACTGGTCGAGCTGGTCCTCGTCGACGGCCGACGAGCGCACCGCGAACTCGCTCCAGCCCCGCCCCAGCAGCCCCGCGTAGCCGGTCTCGAGCGCCCGCTGCACGCCCTCGGGCAGCTCCATCTGGACAATGCGCTCGCGCACCTCGTCGCGCGAGAGGCGCCCGCCCAGGCGGCCGCGCAGCGACTCGGTGAACGCGCGCGTGGTGACCACGAACCCGTCGGGCACGCGGAACCCGGCGCGCACGAGCGCCCGGAGGTTCTGCCCCTTGCCGCCGACCTGCGCGCGATCGACGGCGTCGGGGGAGTCGAGGTAGACGAGGTACACGACGCGATCCGACGCGATTGACGGGCGGAGTATAGCCCGCGGGGCCGGTTATGGAAGGGGCAGCGGGTCACCCCTTCGGGAACAGCCGCTCCCGCGCCGGGCGCTCGTTCAGCTCGGCCAGCTTCTTGGCCGCCAGCTGGCCGCAGGCCGCCGAGATCTCGCCGCCGCGGCTGTAGCGGACGGGGGCCGGGATCGAGCGCTCCGACAGGTAGCGCTGGAACGCGCGGATCTCGGGCTCGTCGGGGCGCTCGTACGGCAGCCCGGGGAAGGGGTTGAAGGGGATCAGGTTCACCTTGGCCCGCAGGCCGTGGACGAAGTGCACCAGGGCCTTCATGTCCCGCGGCGCGGTGTTCAGGCCCTTGATGAGCACGACCTCGAAGGTGATGGTGCGGTCGGTGGCCGCCCGGTAGTCGAGCAGGGCCGCCTTCAGCTCTTCGAGCGGGTGCACGCGGTTGATGGGCATGAGCTCGGAGCGCAGGTCGTCACGCGCCGCGTGCAGCGAGATGGCCAGCGAGCACGTGACCTCGCGGGCCATGCGCCGGATGAGGTCCGGCACCCCCACGGTCGAGACGGTGACGTTGGCGGGCTTCAGCGCGAACATGCCGGGGGCCGTCAGCCGATCGACGGCCACGCGCACCTCTTCGTAGTTGTCGAGCGGCTCGCCCATGCCCATGAAGACCACGTGGGAGAGGGTGCGCCCCTCGTCGCGCACCAGGGCCTCGGCCAGGGCGAACTGTGCCAGGATCTCGGCCGCCGACAGGTTTCGCACGAAGCCGAGCCGCCCCGTCTGGCAGAACCGGCAGGCCAGCTTGCACCCCACCTGGCAGGACACGCACAGGCTGGTGCGATCGTCGTAGCGCATGACCACGCACTCGATCACGCCGCGCTCGGAGTCGAGCAGCAGCTTGGTCGACAGGTCGTCGCCCTCGAGGCGGTCGACGACGGCCGGGAGCGACGTGTCGAAGTGCTCGGACAACCGGCGGCGCAGGTCCGCGGGCAGGTTGGCCATCCGCTCGGGCTCGAGCACGCGCCGGCCGTGGAGCCACTCGCCCACCTGCCGGGCCCGGTAGGCCGGCTGGCCCCAGGCCCCCAGGAGGGACTGCAGCTCGTCGGGCGTGGTGGTCAGCAGGTGGGGACGTTCGTCGGTCATCCAAGCCTCGCAGGTGCTGTATAGTGCATCGCGGCAGGCTTGTACACCGACGAGGGGGCAGCGTGGCTCGCCATCGGCTGGAGGGCGCGCGGAGCGTGGGCCCGCGGGCGTTCGTGCTCACGTTCCGGCGCGACGGCTTCGAGTTCCGCGCCGGCCAGCACGCGACGTTGTCGCTGCCCGGCCAGGGAGAGCGCGACTACTCGGTCTACAGCGGCGTCGACGACCCGCAGCTCGAGTTCCTGGTGCGCGAGGTGGAGGGTGGGCAGGTGTCCCCACCCCTGGGGCGCCTGAGCGCGGGCGCCGAGGTCGAGATCGTCGGCCCGGGCGGGGTGATGGTCCTCGATCCGCGCTGGGTGGGACGCTCGCCCTGCCTGTTCCTCGCCACGGGCACCGGCGTCGCGCCCTTCCACGCGATGACGCGGAGCCACCCCGGCCTCGACTGGCGACTGGTGCACGGCGTGCGTCACGACGACGAGCGCTACGAGGCCGCCCACTACCCCGCCGACCGCCTGGTGTCCTGCGTGACGCAAGGGACCGACCCCTCCACCTTCCGCGGCCGCGTCACGAACTGGCTGCGGACGGCGACGCTCCGGCCGGGCACGCGGTGCTTCCTCTGCGGCAACGCGCGCATGATCGAAGAGGCGACCGACCTGCTGCTGGAGCGCGGCGTGCCGCCCAGCCACGTGATGAGCGAGGTGTACTTCTGAAGGGACCCGTGGGCGAGCCCGCGGGCTTGACCCATCGGGCGGATGGGCGCACGATTCAGGTCGAAATCGGGTCGGAGGGTGCGATGTCGGCGTTGAAGGCTCGGTTGATCGAGGTCATCGAGGAGCAACCGGACGACGCGACCTGCGACGAGATCCTGCGCGAGTTGGCCTTCGAGCGCATGGTGGAGCGAGGCATGGACGATGTCCGCGCAGGTCGTGTCATCTCGGACGAGGACATGGAGGCGAAGATTCGCTCATGGCGGTCTTGAGATGGACGCCCGAAGCGTACGAGTGGCTACGCGCGATTCACGAATACATCGCCGCGGACAACGGCGGAGCGGCTGACCGGGTCGTCGAGGGGATTCTCGCACGTGCACGTACGTTGAAAACGTTTCCGAGGCTCGGTCAAGTCTGCCGGAGCGCGGCCGAAGGCGAGATCCGACTGCTGCTCTACGGCCACTACCGCATCGCGTACCTGCTTCGTGGCAACGACGAAGTCGACGTCCTCGGTGTCTTCCACGGCGCCATGGAGATGGACAACTACTTGATGTAACAGCGTATTTTTCGGCCTCTGGGGCAGGCTCGATCAGGAGTCCAGTCGTCGGGCGTGGGAGGCCTCAGTCCTGCATCCAGTCGTCGCTGATGCGCCGGTAGCGCCGCTTGTCGTTGCCGCTGGTCGAGTATTCGCTGACCGAGTAGCGGTTGGGCACGTTGTTGACCAGCGCCGAGCCCGTGCGGCTGTTCCAGCGCTTGGTGCCGAACCAGCCGCCCATGCCGCCGTTGCGCGCGGACATGTCGTCCTGGGGCCGCACGTAGCTCTGGGGGGCGGGGGCCTCGATGACCTCGGGCTCGGGCAGCTCGGCCACGTCGTGGTCGTAGCTCTCGGCCACCACGCGGTCGAAGCCCGTGGCGATGACCGTGACCTGAACCTCGTCCTTCAGCGCCGGGTCGGTGACCACGCCGAAGATGATGTTGGCGTTCTCGCTGGCGCTCTCGCGGATGAGGTTGGCCGCCTCGACCACCTCCATGAGGCCCAGGTCCTTGCCGCCCGTGAAGTTCAGGAGGATGCCCGTGGCGCCCTCGATCGAGTTGTCCTCGATGAGCGGGCTCTTGATGGCCATCTCGGCGGCGCGCAGCGCGCGCTTCTCGCCCGTGGCGTAGCCCAGGCCCATGAGGGCCTTTCCGCGCTCGCTCATGATGGTCTTCAGGTCCTCGAAGTCGACGTTGATGCGGCCCACGCCCACGATGAGGTCCGAGATGCTCTTCACGCCGTTGTAGAGCACGCCGTCGACCAGCCCGAAGGCCTCGTCGAGGCTGGTGGTCTCTTCGACCAGGTGCAGCAGGCGATCGTTGGGGATGACGATGCGCGCGTCGACCGCGTCGGTGAGCTCGAGGATGCCCTGCTCGGCGTTGCGCTGACGCACGTTGCCCTCGAACGAGAACGGCCGGGTGACCACGGCGATGACCAGCGCGCCCACCTCGCGCGCCACCTTCGCCACCACCGGCGCGGCGCCGGTGCCCGTGCCGCCGCCCAGGCCCGTGCACACGAACACGAGGTTCGCGCCCATCAGGGCCTCTTCGATCTTGGCCTTGTCCTCGTTGGCCGCGTTGCGCCCGTTCTCGGGCTTGCCGCCCACGCCCCGGCCGCCCGTGATGCGGTCGCCGATCTGGATGCGCGTGGGCGCCTTGTTGCGCGCCAGCGCCTGCACGTCGGTGTTGATGGCGATGAACTCCACGCCCTCGACGCCGCGCTCGATCATGGTGTTCAGCGTGTTGTTGCCGCCGCCGCCCACGCCCACCACCTTGATCACCGTCGGGTTGCACACCTGGAAGCGCTCCTCGCTGCCCTTGGTCGCCGCCTGCCCCTGCTTGACGCCGATGCCTTCCGCGATGTCGAAGTTCAGCCGCCCGTCCCGATTCATCCCTGCCCTCCTTCTGCCCTCACGTTTTCGCAAACCGAAACCAACAGGGCTCCGGGGTCACCTCACCCCGGGGCCCAAACCTCCTAGAAAGTGGCCGCGACCTTCTCGAGGAAGCGACGCAAGCGCCCGCCCGTCTGCGCCGACGGCACGTACAGGCCGCCCCGCACGCCCCGGGCGCCGTAGAGCACCAGCCCGACCGCGCACGCCATGGACGACGACCGGATGTACTCGACCATGCCGCCGATGTGGTTGCGCGCCTCGGGCTTGCCGATGCGCACCTGCAGGCCCAGCACGTCGCGCGCCAGGTCGGCGATGCCGTGCAACTCTGCGGTGCCGCCCGTCAGCACGCAGCCGCCGCGGATCTCGCTCTCGAGCCCCGTCTCCTTCAACATGTGCGCCACCTCGGTGAACACGTCTTCGAGGCGGGGCTCGATGATCTCGGCTACGATCTTGCGGGGCCTGCGCTCGGTCGACTCGCCCGTGACCGTGGGGATCTCGATGAGCTCGTCCTCCTCGACCAGGCCGGCGATGGCGGTGCCGTAGCGACGCTTGATGTCCTCGGCCTGCATCTGGGGCAGGCGCAGGCCCTTCGAGATGTCCTTCGTGAGCACGGCGCCGCCGAAGCCCAACACCGTCGTGAAGTGCAGCGCGCCGTTCAGCCACACGGCCACCTCGGTCGCGTGGGTGCCGATGTCGAGCAGGAGCACGCCCAGCTCCTTCTCGCCGTTGTGCAGCACGGCCTCGGACGAGGCCACGGCGTGGGGCACGGTGTCGCGCACGCTGATGCCGGCCTTCTCGACCGCCGAGCGCAGGTTCTCGATCTGGTTGTGGTTGCCCACGATCACGTGCACGTGCGTGTCGAGGCGCACGGCGTGCAGGCCGCGCGGGTCCTTGACGCCGGGGCGGTGGTCGACGATGTAGTCCTGCGGGAAGAGCTTCAGCACGCGCGCGCCCTCGCCGAGGGGGATGGCGCTGGCCGGCTCGAGCACGCGCAGCACGTCGTCGTCGGTGATCTGCTCGTTGCGCACGCGCACCACGCCCTTGGAGTTCACGCCCTTCAGGAACGTGCCGGGCACGCCGAGCGTGACCTCTCGGACAGGGGCGCTCGCCATGTTGCGGGCTTCGTCGGCGGCGCGCCTCACCGCGGCCACCAGCACCTCCTGGTTGGCCTGCGTGCTCTCGGTGCCGAGCTTGGACTCGCCGACGCCGAGCACGTCGACCTCGTCGTTCGCCTTGCGCTGGCCCACCACGACGCGCACGCACTGCGCCCCGACGTCGATCCCCGAGTACAGCTCTTCTCGCTTCATCCTGCCGCCCCTTTCTACTTCGCGGTTACGCGAACTTCTTCTGGAATTCCGCCGAACAGGCGCACCACCAGATCGTCGGAGCCCGCCACGCCGATGACGGCCGCCGGCACCCGCGCGCCCTCGGGCAGCCACGAAAGCGCCCGGCGCACGCGCTCCACGGTCACGGCCTCGAGCTCCCAGCCGGCGTAGACCTCGACCGACCCGAACTCCAGGCTGTAGCCGAGGTCCGGGTCGTAGTGCACGCCGCTCACCCGCTCGGCCAGCGGCGAGCCCGTCAGGTGGTCGAGCAGCCCGAGCGCCTCGGGCACCACCTTCGCGAACTGCACGGTGTCGTCGTTCGGCACCGTGAGCACGGGCAGGTCGCGCCCTCGATCGGGCGATACGGCCGCGAACGCGTGCCCTTCGTCGTCGACGTACCACAGGTCGCGACCCTGCTTGACCACCAGCGACGGCTGGTACTCGAGGAGCGTCACCTCGACGCGGTCGGGCAGGTTCGTCTCGAGGCGCACGTCGCGCACCCAGCCGAGCGTCAGCACGTCCCGACCCATCGCGTCGAGGTCGAGCGCCAGCACGTGCGTGCCGATCCAGGGCTGCAGCATGCTCACGACCTCGGCCTCGTCGACCATGTCGGCGCCGATCACGTCGATCTTGGCGAGGTGGAACGTGTCCGTCAGGATCACGCTGCGGGCGAGGAGCGCCAGGGCCACCACCAGCGTGACGCCGGCGGCCGCGATGCGCAGCCCGTGGAAGAGTCGACTCCGGGTCTGCCCGCTCATGACTTGCTCCGACCGCGAGCGGCGACGGCGTCGGTCAGGGCCTCGACGATCTGCTCGGCCGCGTAGGGGTTGGCCAGCACGTGCAGCTTGCGCCGCATGGTGTCGAGCAGCAGCGGATCGTCCATGAGCTCCTCGACGATCTCCTCGACCCGGCGCGCGTCGTACTCGTCTTCGGTCATGATGAGGCCGGCTCCGTGCGTCACGAGGGCCTTGGCGTTCTCGAACTGGTGGTTGCCCGCCGCGTGGGGGAAGGGGATGAAGAGCGCGGGCACGCCGACGGTCACGAGCTCGAAGAGCACGCCCGCCCCCGCCCGGCAGATGGCCAGGTGCGACTTGGCGTACACCTCTCCCATGTCCTCGAAGAAGTCGCGCACGGTGACCCGATCCTCGTAGCCGGCGTAGAGCTTCTCGACCATGGCGTAGTCGGAGCCGCCCGTCTGGTGCAGCACGCGCAGGTCGCGGTGGTCGAGCAGGCGCGTGACGACCTTGGGCAGCCGCGTATTGAGGAAGCGCGCGCCCTGGCTGCCCCCGAGGATGAGCAGGGTGAAGGGCGCGGGCGGCTCGGACTCGACCCGCGCGGCCACGATGTCGGCGCGCACCGGATTTCCGACCACCAGGTTCTTGCCGTGGGGAAAGTGCTTGCGGCTGTCTTCGAAGCTGAGGAAGTTGAGGTCGGCCACGCGGCTGCAGACGCGGTTCGCGAGGCCGGGCACGGAGTTCTGCTCCTGGATGGCCGTGAGCATGCCCAGCGAGCGCGCCGCCAGGATCATGGGCGGCGTGAGGAACGAGCCGAAGCCGATGACCGCCTGAGGCTGGAACTCCTTCAACACGCGCCGCGCGTCGAACACGCCGAGGGTCAGGTTCGCGAGGCCCTCGAGCTTCTCCTTGAAGGAGCCGCCCGCGACGCGCGACGCGCGGATGGTGACGGTCTTGTAGCCGTACTTCTCGACCAGATCGGTGATCAGCTTGCGATCGGGGCACACGAACAGGATCTCGACGTCGCCGACGCGCGACTTGAACGCCTCGGCCACGGCCAGGGCGGGGAACACGTGTCCGCCGGTCTTCCCGACGACCATGACGACGCGCAGCGTGCTCTGAGCCGACATCAGGCTTCCTCCCTCTGCAGGCGCTTCCAAAGGCCCGTCTGGCTGCCGCGCTCCGCCGCCTCGCGCCAGACGCCGCGCCCGGCGCGCGAGATGCTCATGAGCACGCCCATGGCGTAGGCCTGGCCGATGAGCGACGAGCCGCCCGCCGAGACCAGTGGAAGGCAAAGACCCTTCGTGGGCACGTAGGGAACGCGCATGGTCACGCCCATGTGCACGACGGCGTGGAAGGTGATCATCACGCCGAGCCCGAGCGCAGCGTACCGCCCGAAGGCGTCGGGAGAGGCGCCCGCGACGCTGACCGCCACCAGGAAGAGCAGCAGGTAGGCGAGCAGCACGACGAAGCTTCCCACGAAGCCCATCTGCTCACCCACCACGGCGTAGACGAAGTCGGACTGCGCCTTCAGGAGGAAGCCCTGGTTCGTCTGCAGGCCCTTGCCGAGCCCGACGCCGGTCCCGGCGCCCGAACCGAACGCCCACTGCGCGTTCTGCGTCTGCCACTTTGACTCCTCGGAGCACTGGTCCGGATCGGCGGCGCACTCGAGGCGCTCCATTCGCTTGGGCGACGACTGCACGTACGCCCAGCCGCCCAACGCCGTGAGCGCGAGGATGGTGAGCAGGTGGCCCATGCGGGCGTTTCCGAGGAAGAGCAGGACCGCGACCATGCCGATGAGGATGATCGCGGTGCCGAGGTCGCCCTCGAGGAGCAACAGCACGAAGAGCATGGCGGCCACGGAGAACGACGGCAGCAGGCCCGCCCACAACGAGCGGAGGTTCTCGCGCTTCTGGGTGACGAAGCCGGCCAGGTACAGCACGAAGGTCACCTTGACGAACTCGGCCGGCTGGAACGAGAACACGCCCAGGTCGACCCACCGCTGGGCGCCGAATTTGGCGTGCCCGAGCCCCGGCAGCAGCGGGAGCACGAGCAGGCCGAGGCTGACCAGCAGCAACGTGCCGCGCAGGCGCTCGTACAGGCTGTAGGGGACGACGCAGGCGATCGCAAAGGCCCCCATGGCCACGGCCAGGTGCGCGAACTTGCGGCCCATGAGCGCCCAGAACGAGTCGAACGCCGAAGCCCCCGACGCGTAGTAGAGCACCGTGCCGAGCCCCATCAGGAACAGGAAGATGGCCAGCAGCCGGAAGTCGATCGAGAAGGCGTCGCGCCGCTGAGTGGTGGCCAGGCTCATGCTCGCTCCCCCTACCTCAGCTTGATGCTGGCGAGCGCAACGATCGACAACAAGATGGACACAATCCAAAATCGCACGGTGATGGTGCTTTCATGCCATCCTTTGAGTTCAAAGTGATGGTGAATCGGCGCCATTTTGAAGACTCGTTTGCCGGTTAGCTTGTAACTGGTAGTCTGCACGATTACGCTGACGGCTTCAAGGAAAAACACACCAAAAATGATGAGCGCCAGCAACTCGGACTTGACGAAGATGGCCAGCAGGCCGAGCACGCCTCCGATGGCCAACGCGCCCACGTCGCCGAGGAAGACCTGCGCGGGGTACGCGTTGTACCAGAGGAAGCCCACCGCGCCGCCGATCAGGGCCGCGCAGAGCACGGCGAGCTCGCTGCCCTGGTGCACGTGGGGGATGAGCAGGTAGCGCGAGATGTCGAAGTTGCCGAGCTTCGCGCTCGAGATGTAGGCCAGCACCGTGAACGTGGTCAGCGCCACGATGGAAGGGCCGATCGCCAGGCCGTCGAGGCCGTCGGTCAGGTTGACCGCGTTCGACGTGCCGACGATGACCACGAGCGTGAACAAGAAGTACAGCCACTCGGGCAGCTCGATCCAGTAGCGGTCGGAGCGCAGGAACGGGATGTAGAGGCGGTGGTCGAAGCCGAGGGGCGCGTCGTACACGGTGAGGAACACGCCCATCACGAGGCCGGCCGACAGGAACTGGAAGAGCAGCTTGTAGCGACCCGGCAGGCCCTTCGAGTTCGCGAACTTGAGCTTCAGGTAGTCGTCGACGAAGCCGATGGCGCCGAAGGTGAGCAGGATGAAGAGCAGCATGAGGATCATGGGGTTCGTGAGGTCGCCCCACAGCAGGACCGACACGGCGGCGGCGATCAGGATGACGGTGCCCCCCATGGTGGGGGTGCCGGCCTTGACCTGGTGCGTCTTCGGGCCCACGTCGCGGATGGACTGCCCGAGCTTCTTCTCGCGCAGGCGGCGGATGAACTCGGGCAGGAGCACCATGGAGGTGACGAGCGTCGTGAGCGTCGCCATGAGCACGCGGAACGACACGTACCGCAGCACGTTCGCGCCGGGGATCACGTCTTTCAGCCAGTCGTAGAAGAGCAGGAACATCAGACGGCCTCCTCGAGCGCCTTGCGGATGGTCTCCATGTGTACGCCGCGGCTTCCCTTCAAGAGCACGAGGTCGCCCGGGCGGAGCGCCGCGCGCACCCAGGGAGCGGCCTCGTCCGACGTGGCGAAGTCGGTCACCTGCGCGGCGGCGCCGGCTTCTGCCAGCCCGGCGCGGTAGGCCGCGTTCTGTCCGCCGACCAGCACCACCAGGGCCGCGCCGGTCTCGGCGATCGCGCGCCCCACCTCGCGGTGGACCGCCTCGGCCGCCGCGCCCATCTCGCGCATCTCGCCGGCCAGGACCAACAGGCGCCGTCCCTCGGCGCGCGCCTTCTCTGCCACCAGCGACAGCGAGGCCTTCATGGAGAGCACGTTGGCGTTGTAGCTGTCGTCGAGGAGCAGCGCCTGGCGCACCTCGACCCATCGTCCGCGCTGGTCGACCCCGGCGAACGTCGAGGCGCGCGCGGCGGCCTCGGGCAGCGGCAACCCCAGGTGAACCGCCACGGCCACGGCGAAGGCGGCGTCGCGGAGCACGTGCGCCCCGGCGTCGGGCAGCACGATCTCGGCGCGACGGCCGCCGAGCACGACGACGACGCGGCCGGC
Organism: uncultured Myxococcales bacterium; assembly: GCA_964494475.1. Taxonomy (GTDB): domain Bacteria; phylum Myxococcota_A; class UBA9042; order CAZBRS01; family CAZBRS01; genus CAZBRS01. Next base: position 31,774 of record CAZBRS010000050.1, read on the forward strand.
CGTGAGCTCCTCGATCCGCACGTCGCACGCGGCGGCCTCGCCCACGCGGCGAACGGAGGCGCGAACCTTGCGGAGGTGCGCGTCGATCGCCGCGTTGCCGTCGGGCACCCACGAGACGCCGTGCGCCGGAACGGCCGCGAGCAGCTCGAGCTTCTCGGAGGCCACGGTGTCGACCGAGCCGAGCTCCTCGAGGTGCGCCGCGCCCACCGACACCAGCAACGCCAGGTCGGGGACCAGCAACGCCGCCAGCTCGCGCATCTCGCCCGGCCGGCTGATGCCGACCTCGAACACGCCGATCTCGGTCGACTCGGGCGCGTTCAAGATCGAGAGCGGCAGCCCCAGGTGGTTGTTGTGGTTGCCGTGGGTCGAAGCGACGCGGAAGCTCCCCGCCAGCACGTGACGGAGGATCTCCTTCGTCGTGGTCTTGCCCGAGGTGCCGGTGAGCCCGACGACGGGTCCGGCCAACAGGAGGCGGTACCGACCGGCCAGGGCCTGCAGAGCGGCCAGCACGTCGGCCACCCACAGGAGCGCCACGCCCCGCTCGGCGAGCGCCGCGCGCGTACCGCCGTCGACCTTGAGCTGCTCGGCCAGCATGACGCGGCATCCGCCCTCGGCGGCCGCCAGCAGGAACTGGTGCCCGTCGACCCGCGCGCCCGGCAGCGGGACGAACAGCGACGAGTCCCCCGCCTGGCGGGAGTCGAGGCTGACACGCAGCTCGGCGTCTCCCGCCGGGAGCGTATCCCAACGGTATCCGAGCGAGCCGGCCAGGCGCACGAGGGTGGAGGTCTTCACGCGAGCCCCCGCTCCCGCAGGGCCGCCAGGGCTTCGGCGCGATCGTCGAAGTCGAGCACGCGGTCGCCCACGATCTGGTACGTCTCGTGTCCCTTGCCCGCGAGCAACACGACCGTGCGCCCGTCGAGCATCGCGACGGCCTTGCGGATGGCCTCGCGCCGGTCGAGCTCGACCAGCACGCGCTCGTCGCGGGTCATGCCGGCCAGGATGTCGGCCACGATGGCCGCGGGCTCCTCGCTGCGGGGGTTGTCCGACGTGACCAGACACGCGTCGGCCAGGCGCTGGGCCGCGGCGCCCATCAGCGGCCGCTTGCCGCGATCGCGATCGCCGCCGGCGCCGAACACGATGACGATCCGATCGGAGCTCACGGTGCGCAGGGCCTGCAGCACGTTCTCGATGGCGTCGGGGGTGTGGGCGTAGTCGACCAGCACGCGCGCCTCGCCGCCCACCAGCACGCCGTCGAGCCTGCCGGGGATGCGCGCGACGGCGGCGAGCCCGGCGGCGATGACCGCCGGCGACAGCCCGAGCGCCAGCCCGTAGCCGACCGCGCAGGCCAGGTTGTAGCCGTTGTGCCGCCCGACGAGGGGGCTCCGCACGAGGAAGCGCCGCCCCTCGGCCAGCACGTGCAGCGTGGTGCCGCCGATGCCGTAGTCGGCGCGCTCGACCCGCACGTCGGCCGGCCCGTCCAGCGACACGCGGATCACCCGGAAGGCACAGGCCGCGGCGATCTCGCGACCCAGTGCGTCGTCGACGTTGATCACGGCCGCGACGCAGCGCCGGCTCCCCGCGAGCACGCGCGTGAAGCCCTGCCTCTTCGCGTCGTGGTAGGCCTCGAGGGTCCCGTGATAGTCGATGTGGTCCCGGGCGGCGTTCGTGAAGATGCCGACGCGGAAGGGGATGGGCACCCAGCGATCCTGATCGATGGCGTGGGACGACAGCTCCATGATCACGCGCTCCACGCCGGCCTCGCGCATCTGGCCGAGCGCGGCCTGGAGGTCGGGCGCGTCGGGGGTGGTCATGGCCGAGACCTCTTCGCGCCCGGCGAAGCGCCGCGACACCGTGCCGATGGCGCCGGCCGAGACGCCGGCGGCCGCCAGGATGGCCTCGCAGAGGTACGTGAGCGAGGTCTTGCCGTTCGTCCCGGTCACGAAGTCGACGGCCAGGGTCTCGCCAGGATCACCGTGAAAGGCCGCGGCCGCGTGGGCCGCCGCGACGCGCACGTCCTTCACGCGGATCCACGGGATGCCCCGCGCCTCGGCCACGGGCTCGCCGTCGCTGAGCACGGCCGCCGCGCCCGCGTCGAACGCCTGGCCGACGAAGCGACGACCGTCGGTCTTTCCGCCCGCGCGGGCCACGAACAGGTTCCCCGGCCGCACGCGCCGCGAGTCGTCGACCACGCCGGTCAGCGCCACCGAGGGATCGCCGCCGAGCGAGACGATCCAGGGAGCCAGGCGATCGAGCAGCACGGAGAGCTGCATGGGCTAGAACGTCCTTTCGTATTCGACCGTGACGGTCGCGAGCTCGTCGACCTCGGTGTAAGGCTCCATCGACTGGGCCACGGCGAGCCCCTCGCCCACCGGGTCGAGCCGCACGCGCATGCGGTTGGCCAGGGCCAGGCTCTCGCGCAGGTTGAGCCCACGGAAGTCGGGCACCACGCCCTGGCCCTCGGACGGCTCCGGCACCGCGGCCACGGCGGCCTGGCTGCCGGTCTCGGCCACGACGGCCCGCAGCTTCTCGCGCGCCTCGTTCCCGTGCACCAGGTAGAACTTGCGCTCCTCGATGAGGCCCTGCGCGATGCGCTTGAACGCCGGGGCCGCGACCTCGCCGCCGTAGTAGCGCAGCGTCGGCTTCTCGATGACCACCGTGATGGCGTACTGCGGTGCCCAGCGCGGGAAGACGCCGTAGAAGAGCGCGTTGAAGCGGTCCTCGAGGTACCGGCCGCGGAACGCGATCTGCGCGGTGCCCGTCTTGCCGCACACGCGATAGAAGTCGAGGTAGGCGAGCCCGCCCGTGCCGTCGGGGCCCACGACCTCCTCCATGGCGTCCATGGTCGCGTCGGCGGCCTTCTCGCTGACCACCTCGGCCAGGACCTCGGGCTTGGCGCGCTCGAGCACGTTGCCCTGATTGTCGAGCACCTCCTTGACGAGCAGCGGCTTCATGCGCTTGCCCTTGTTCGCCAGCGTGGCCAGCGCGAAGTGCAGCTGCAGCGTGGAGACGCTGACGCCCTGGCCGAAGGAGATGGAGGCCTGACGGAAGCGGCTCCACTTCTCGAAGCGGGGATCGGTGGAGTCCGGGTCCGAGAGGAAGCCGGTCGCCTCGCCTGCGATGTTGATGCCGGCGCGCTGCCCGATGCCGAAGCCCTGCAGCTTCTGGTGGAACAGGTGCTTCTCGAGGCGCAGCGCGATGATCGAGGTGCCGATGTTCGACGACTCGGCGAGCACGCCCTGCCCCGTGAGCGGACTCTTGTGGTGCGCGTCGTGCACCTTGTTGCGACCGATGGCGAGCACGTAGGGGAGGTTGAAGACCTCGCTCGGCGAGAAGGCCCCGGCGTCGAGGGCGATGGCGTAGGTGAGGGGCTTGAACGTGGAGCCGGGCTCGATCACGTCGGTGACCACGCGGTTCTTCCAGACCCACTCCTCGTGCATGTCGTAGGAGTTCAGGTTGACGAAGGGGTAGTTGGCCATGGCGAGGATCTCGCCCGTGCGCACGTCGGTGACGATCGCCATGCCGCCCTCGGCGCGGTTGACGAGCACCTCCTCGGCCAGCACCTTCTCGGTGATGGACTGCAGATCCTTGTCGATGGTGAGCACCACGTTGGCCGCGGTGGGCACCACGGTGCCGAGGTCGTCGCCGAGGATGCGGCTCGCGATGCCGTTGCGGCCGCGCGCGCGGAAGAACAGCTTGCGCTCACCGCGCAGCACGTCGTCGTAGCGGCGCTCGATGCCGTTCACGCCCACCTGGTTGAAGTCGACGAAGCCGATGACCTGGCCCGCCAGCTCGAGGTGCGGGTAGAAGCGCACCGTCTCGGGCACGCCCTGCAGGAAGAGGCCCTTCATCTCCTTCATGGCCTTGCGCACCTTGTCGCTCTCCTCGGGCGAGATGCGGCGCTTCAGCAGGGCGTAGGTGCCGTCGCCCTTGATGCGCTGGTAGACCAGCTCGGGATCGACGCCGAGCAGGGAGCCGACCGAGTCGGCGAAGCCTTCCTTGTCCTTGATGCTCATGGGCTCGGCGATGGCCGTGTCGACGTCGATCGAGGTGGCCAGGGTCTCGTAGTCGCGGTCCATGATCTCGCCGCGATAGGGCACCGACGTGCCCTCGCTCACCAACTGGTCGACCACCACCCGCTGGTAGAGGGGAGCGCCCTTCAGCTGTTCGCCGACCGCGCGCCAGGCCAGGCCCACGAAGGCGAGCACCACCAGGCCGACCACCACTCCCAGCCGCCACGAACGCAGGGTCTCGCTCATAGCACGTCCCCCTCGACGCGGGTGCGGCAGCGCTCTCCCACGGGCGACTCGCCCCCGTGCTTGATGCACAGCCGGTAGTAGTCGAGCGCCTCGGTCTCGCGACCGCGCTTCTCGAAGACGACGGCGAGCTTGTAGTAGGGGTCGGCGTAGGTGGGGCACTTGTCGATGGCCTTCTTGAACTGGCGCACCGCGTCGGCCGTCTCGCCCTTGATCAGGAAGGTCTCGCCCAGGTTGTAGAGGCCCAGGCAGAAGCGCGGGTTCAGGAAGACCGCCTGCGAGAAGTGCCGGATGGCCTCGTCGTAGGCCTTCTTGTTCCGGTAGGCGAAGCCCAGGTTGTTGTGCAACAGGTACGGGGTGGCGTAGAGGTGCTCGACCAGCAGGGGCTCGAGCGTGGCGATGGCCTCGTCCCACCGTTGCATGGCCAGGTAGACGGCGCCCAGGTTCTCGCGGGCCTCGAAGTAGTCGGGCTTGATCTCGAGGGCGCTCTTCAGGTGCACGATGGCCTGGGTGTACTGGCGGCGCCCCATGCTGATGAAGGCCATCAGGAAGTGGGCCTGCTCGTGGCGCGGGTTCAGGACCAGCGCCGTGTCGAGCTCCTGGATCGCCATGGGCGAGTTCTGGTCGAAGTAGTACCCCGAGGCCAGCTGGTAGTGGTAATCGGCCTTGGCCGTGGCCTTGTTCTCCCGGTCGGTCGAGCAGGCCGTGAGCAGCAGGGCGACGAGGGCGACCGCACGGAGCGTCACGGCTGACCTCCCTTCTCGATGGGCACGATGCGCGAGGGAGGCACGGCGCCGAGACCTTCGCGCTCGGCGCGCTCGCGCAGCTCGTCGGGCTGCTTCAACCACGAGCGCACGAGGCCGAGCCGAACGCCGTCGGAGTCGGCCTTCTGCAGGTCGCGGCGCGCCTGCTCCAGGCGAACTCCGGCGTACATCTCCTGGGTGTTGTACCAGACGCGCACCATGCCGAGCGTCGTGACCAGCACGAACAAGCCCGCCATCGCCGCCAGGAGGATCCAGTCGCGCCGCTGCATCACGCCCTCCTCCGGATCGCGCGCAAACGGGCCGAGCGCGCCTTCCGGTTGCTCCGCACTTCGTTCTCGGTCGGCTCGAGGGGCTTCTTGGTCAGGAGCTCGAACTCGTCGGTGCGGCCGAGCTCGCGGAAGCGCACCTTCACGAGCCGGTCCTCGAGGGAGTGGTACGAGATGCAGCAGAGCGTTCCCCCCGGGCGCAGGCACGCGGGCGCCTCGACCAGGAAGCGCTCGAGCTCGGCGAGCTCGCCGTTGACGGCGATGCGAATGGCCTGGAAGACCAGGGTCGAGGCCCGCACGGCGCGACCCGGCACGCGCACGGCGGCGTCGATGCGCCGGGCGATGGCCACGGTGTCGGTCAGGCGCTCGCGCGCGACGGCCTCTCGCAGGAGGTCGGCGGCCTTCTCGGGGCGGGGCAGCTCGCCCCAGGTCTCGAGGGCGCGGACGAGCTCGGAGCGTGGTGCGCGGCGAATCCACTCGTAGGCCGGCACGCCCCGGGTGGGGTCGAAGCGGCAGTCGAGGACGCCCGAGCGATCGTGCGAGAAGCCCCGTTCGGGGGTCGCCAACTGGAAGGCCGAAACACCGAGGTCCACGAGCACCCCATCCGCCCCGTCGAGCCCGGCCTCGGCGAGATACGCGGCCACGTCCGCGTAGCTCCCATGCCGGAGCACCACGTGCTCACTCACGTTTTTCAGGATCGATGCCGCCTCGTCCAGCGCCTGCGGGTCCCGATCGATGCCCAGCACGACCACGCCCGCGCCGAATCGCCTCGCCACGCCCTGCGCGTGCCCCCCGCCGCCGAGGGTCCCGTCTACGTAGACGGCCCGCTCGGCCAGCCTCAGGAGCTCGAGCACCTCCTCGAGCAGCACCGGGATGTGGAACACCCGCCCCCCCTCGAGAACGCGCCCATTACCGCCGCTAGAGCCCCATCTCCGCCAACCGCTCCAGGTACGACGGGCCCGCCTCGGCCAGCCTGGCAAGCTCCTTGCTCCAGGCCTCCGGGTTCCAGAGCTCGACGTGCGAACCCTGGCCCACCAGCACCATCTCGCGGCCAAGCTTCAAGAGCTCCCTCAGGGACTCGGGCACCGCGATGCGGCCGGCCGAGTCGAGGGACACGCGATGGGCATTGCCGATCACGGCCCTGCGGTAGAACAGCGCGGTCACGTTCGACGCGGCCATCTGCTCCACCTTCCCGAGGATCTCCTCGAACGCCGGGACGCTGACGACCCGGACACAATCGAGCAACGGGCTCGGCATGAGCACCAACTCCGAGACCTGCAGGCCGGGCCCGGCGTTTCGCCAGGTCGCCGGCCACGGCACGCGGCTCTTGTCGTCCAGAGCGCGCGAGTGCTGCCCGGTGCAGGTCAAGGAGGGCGTAATGCGCGGCCGCCCGTCAGTCACCGATTGCTCCCAAGCTGTCATCCCACGAGCCCACCCTAAACTCCCACCGGATCACCGTCAAGGGGTTTCTAGCAAAAAATTTGACGCCGCTTCGCGACCGCGCACCAAGCGATATTGACACGCCAGCAACGGTCTTTTTGCCGGTGTCGAATCGTGGGAATCCATCCCAGCATGCCGGAACGGGCGACGCCTTCGCGCTAACCAGTGGACTGCCCTCTTCCCTCCTCGCGCCGAAGGCTCTAGAGTCGAAAAACGAGCAGACCCCGGTCTAAGATCGCTGCAGCAGGAGTCCAAGATGAAGGCGACGATGGGTACGGTCCTCGTGGCGTTGCTGGTCCTGGTGGCCTTCGGCTGCGGCGACGATCCGAAGAAGACCATCGACGAGAACTGCGAGACGAACACCGACTGCGGCGGGGGCATCTGCTTCGCCGAGAAGTGCTACACGACCTGCGATACGCCCGCCGAGTGCAAGCCCGACCAGTTCTGCGTGGCGCCCGACGACGCGAAGGACCTCACCCTCTGCATGGCCAAGTCCGACTTCGCCGGCTGCCAGGTCGACGGCGAGTGCCCATCGCTCGTGGGTGACGGCTGCCACCGCACGGTGTGCGACGCCGAAGCCTCCCTGTGCGACGTGGCGCCCCGGGCGACGGGCTCCGACTGCGAGACGACGGCCGGCTACTCCGGCGCGTGCACGGCCGAAGGCCGGTGTGTGTGTTCCCGCGCGTGCGAGGGCCGCACCTGCGGCGGCGACGGCTGCGGGGGCGTCTGCGGCCTCTGCCAGACCGGGGCCACGTGCATGGAGGGCCAGTGCCGCGCCTCCTGCGTGCCCGACGGGCTGGCCACCGACGACTGCGACGGCAAGGACAACGACTGCAACGGCTCCACCGACGAAGACGCCGGCGCGACCGCCACGACCTGCGGCGCGGGCGCGTGCGCGGCCACCGGCGAGCGGAAGTGCGAGGCGGGCGTCGAGGTCGACACCTGCACCCCCGGCCAGGGCACGCCCGATGACGCGACCTGCGACGGCGTCGACGACGACTGCGACGGCGCCACCGACGAGGACTACGCGCCCGTCGAGCTCACGTGCGGCGACTTCGCCTGCCAGGCGATCGGGACCACGGCCTGCGAGGCCGGCGAGGTCGTCACGTCGTGCACGCCGGGCACCCCCGCCGGTGATGACCACATCTGCAACGGCCTCGACGACGACTGCGACGGCCCCACCGACGAAGACTTCGTGGCCTCTGCCACCGCGTGCGGCGTGGGCGCCTGCGCCGCCACGGGCGCCACGGCGTGCGTGGCCGGCGTGCCCTTCGACACGTGCACGGCCGGTGTGCCCGCGGCCGCCGACGCCACGTGCGACAGCGTCGACGACGACTGCGACGGGCTCGACGACGAAGACTACGTGGGCGTGCCCACCTCGTGTGGAGTGGGCGCCTGCGCGGCGACGGGGCTCGTCGCGTGCACCGAGGGCACCCTGTCCGACACGTGCACGGCCGGCCTGCCCGGCCCCGACGACGCCACCTGCGACGGCGTCGACGGCGACTGCGACGGCTCCCCCGACGAAGACTACGTGCCCGGCGTCGTCCAGTGCGGCGAGGGCGCGTGCCAGGCCTTCGGAACGACCGTGTGCGCCGACGGGGTCGAAGGCACGTCGTGCACGCCGGGCACGTCGGGCGACGCCGACGCTGTCTGCAACGCCATCGACGACGACTGCGATGGCAGCACCGACGACGACTTCGTGCCCGCCGGCACGATCTGCGGAGTGGGAGCCTGCGCGGCGGCCGGCCAGACCGCGTGCCTGGAGGGCGTCGAGGTCGACTCGTGCGTCGCCGGTACCCCCGCCCTCGACGACGCCACCTGCAACGCCAGCGACGACGACTGCGACGGCCAGACCGACGAGGACTACCTCGTGACCGACACCGCCTGCGGCGTGGGCGCCTGCGCCAGCGCCGGCCTGCTGTCGTGTTCGGCGGGCCTCGAGATCGACTCGTGCGTCGCCGGCACCCCCGCCCTCGACGACGCCACCTGCAACGCCAGCGACGACGACTGCGACGGCGTGACCGACGACGACTTCGTGCCCACGGCCACGACCTGCGGAGTGGGAGCCTGCGCGGCGGCCGGCCAGACCGCGTGCGTGGACGGCGTCGAGGTCGACTCGTGCGTCGCCGGTACCCCGGCCCTCGACGACGCCAGTTGCAACGCCAGCGACGACGACTGCGACGGCTCGACCGACGAGGACTACCTCGTGACCCCCACCGCCTGCGGCGTCGGCGCCTGCGCAGCCTCCGGAGAACGCGTGTGCGTGGCC
>CAZBRS010000051.1:0-36649 GCA_964494475.1 uncultured Myxococcales bacterium
CGCTCGCCCTCGCTCGTCAGGAAGGGCGCGGCGGTGCCCACCAGCTCGCCCGCCGGGTCGAGCACGATGACGGGCTGGCCGTCGGGCAGCTCGGGCGCGCAGGGCAGGAAGCCGCCGTTCCGGAAGAGCGCGAGCGCGGCCTCGTCGGGGCTGGCGCTCGGGTAGCCCTGCATCACGGACCGCGAGGGGAGGAGCGCCGCCGCCAGGGCCTCGGCGCCCTGCAGCTTTTCGGTGTTCACCGCCTGGCTCACGTGGAAGCCGCCGTTCTCGACGCGGCGCAGGCTGGTGACGTACGCGAACGTGCCGAGGGCCACGCCCAGGTCGTCGACCAGGGTGCGGATGTAGGTGCCGCGCGAGACGGTGGCACGGAATTTCCAGTCGGCGTCCGCGCCGCCGATCAGGTCGATGGCGTCGATGCGCACGGTTCGGGCGGGAGCGTCGACCTCCTCGCCCCGACGCGCGGCGCGGTACAAGCGCTCGCCATCGACCTTGACGGCCGAGTACCTGGGCGGCACCTGGCTCACGTCGCCCACGAAGCGCGCGAGCGAGGCCTGCACGTCGCTGGCCTCGAGCGCGGGCACCGGCGCCGTGGCCACCACGAGCCCGTCGGCGTCGAGGGTGTCGCGGCGCTGCCCGAGGCGCAGCCCGCACTCGTAGACCTTGGGCCCCTCGCCCAGGTAGCGCGCCAGCTTGGTGGCCTCGTTGACGCAGAGCACCACCAGTCCGGTGGCCAGGGGGTCGAGGGTGCCCGTGTGGCCGATGCGGTGGAATTTGAACCGCCACTCGAGCCGGCGGATCAGATCGAACGTGGTCATGCCACCGGGCTTGTCGGCCAGCAGGATGCCGCTGGCGCCGAAGGGGATCTTCTCGATCGCGGCTCGCGGGCTCAGTCGCTGGTCTCCTCGGTCGCCGGGGGAGTCACCTCCCGGATGAGGTCGAGCACGCGCTCGCCGCGCTCGAGCGTGGTGTCGCGCAGGAACGAGAGCTCGGGCGCGAAGCGGATCTGCAGCTTCTCGGCGACCTGCTTGCGCAAGAAGCCCTTGCCGCGCTCGAGGGCCTCGAGCACGTCTTCGTCGGGGGTGCCGTCTTCGGTGCGCCAGAACACGCGGGCGAAGCGCAGGTCGCCCGTGACGCGCACCTCGAGCACGTACACCGACTGCAGGCGCGGATCCTTGGTCTCGAAGCGCAGCACGGTGTTCAGGATCGAGGCCATCTCCGACTGCACGCGTTCCTTGCGGTAGCTCTGTCCCATCGGACTCCTCCCGGGCGTGCGCGGGCTCCGTCACGGCTCGAAGATATCGAACTCGTACGTGGTGAGCTCGGCGCTCCCCTCTTGGTCTACGAAGGCAACGATACGATCAATCACCGAGTTCAGCACGCGTCGATCGCTCCCGACGAGGGCCACCCCAATCACGGCCGAGGTCAGGATGTCCTGATCCTCGACCTCGCCCACGGCCACCTTGAAGCGGTTTCGCACCTTGTCGATCACGCGGCGCACCACGCTGCGCTTCTCCTTCAGGCTGAAGGCGTCGTGGACGGTGAGTTCGAGGCGGAGCACGCCGACGAGCATGGTGGGACCGTGAGGGGCGACCGCGGAGGCTAGAGCGTCTCCTTGACCTCGTAGATCTCGATGACCTCGAGGACGTCACCCACCTTGAGGTCGTTGTAGTTCTCGATGCCGATGCCGCACTCGAAGCCCGCGGCGACCTCGCGCGCGTCGTCCTTGACGCGCTTCAGCGACGAGATCTTGCCCTCGTACACCTTGATGTCGTTGCGGTACAGGCGCACCTTCGAGTTGCGCACGACCTTGCCGCTCAGGACGTACGAGCCCGCGATGATGCCCACCTTCGGGATGGTGAAGATCTGGCGGACCTCGACCGAGCCGATGGGCTTCTCTTCGAGGCGCGGCGCGAGCATGCCCTCCATGGCCGCGCGCACGTCGTCGAGCAGGTCGTAGATGACCGCGTAGGTCTTGATCTCGACGCCCTCGTCGGAGGCCAGGTTCACCGCGCCCACGTCGCCGCGCACGTTGAAGCCCACCACGATGGCGTCGGAGGCCGCCGCCAACTGGATATCGGAGGCCGTGATGCCGCCGACCGCCGCGTGGATGACCTTGAGCACGACCTTGTTGCTGGGCAGCTTGTCGAGCGCGCCCTTCAGGGCCTCGACCGAGCCCTGCACGTCGCCCTTGACGATCAGCTTGAGCTCTTGCAGTTCGCCGCTCTGGATGTCGGAGAACAGCGACTCGAGGGTCGGGCGCGTGCGCTCGCGAACGAGCGACTTGCGCTGCAGGTTCTGACGCTTCTCGACGATCTCGCGCGCCTCGCGCTCGGTCTCGACCACGAAGAACACGTCGCCGGCCTGGGGGACCTCGGCGAGGCCCGTGATCTCGGCGAAGTACGAGGGGCGCACCGTGTTCACCGCCGCGCCGTGCTCGTCGACCATGGAGCGCACGCGCCCCATGCAGGCGCCGGCGACGAAGAGGTCGCCCACTTCGAGGGTGCCGCGCTTCACGATGACGGTGCACGTGGAGCCGGTCTGACGGTCGAGGCGCGACTCGATGACGAAGCCCGAGGCGAGGGCTTCGGGGTTGGCCGTGAGCTCGAGCATCTCGGCCTGCAGCAGCACGAGGTCGAGCAGGGTGTCGACGCCCTTCTTCTGCTTGGCCGAGACATCGACGAACACGGTCTGGCCACCCCAGTCTTCGCACAGCAGGCCGTGCTCGGCGAGCTCGCGGCGGCAGCGCTCGGGGTCGGCGTTGTCCTTGTCGATCTTGTTGACGGCCACCACGATGGGCACGCCGGCGTCCTGGGCGTGGTGGATGGCCTCGATGGTCTGGGGCTGCACGCCGTCGTCGGCGGCGACCACCAGGATGACCATGTCGGTCACCTTGGCGCCGCGCGCGCGCATGGCCGTGAAGGCCTCGTGGCCGGGCGTGTCGAGGAAGATGAGCGTGCCCCTCTCGACGTCGACGCGGTAGGCGCCCACGGCCTGGGTGATGCCGCCGGCCTCCTGGGCCGCCAGGTCGGTCTTCTGGATGACGTCGAGCAGGCTGGTCTTGCCGTGGTCGACGTGGCCCATGATGGTGATCACGGGCGGGCGCGTCTGCAGGCTCTCGGGCGCGTCTTCCTGGTCGACCAGGTACTTCTCTTCGGCCTTGGTGATGCGCTCGACCGTGAAGCCGTACTCCTCGGCGATGATGGTCGCCGTGTCGAGGTCGAGCGAGGCGTTCATGCCGGCCATCACGCCCATCTCGACCAGGCGCTTCACGAGCCGGCCCGCCTTGGTCGACATGGCGTGGGCCAGGTCCGAGACGGTGATGAACTCTTCGAAGCGGATGACGCGCTTCTCGGCCTTGGTGGGAAGGGGGCTGCTGCCGCGCTGGGCCATGCGGCGCGAGCGTCGGCCGGTGTCGCGCTCCTCGACCACGGGCATGGTCCGGTCGTCGCCCTCGCCGTCGGCGTCTTCGAAGATGGCGCGGCGAAGGTTGGCCGGACGCTTGCTGCGGTCGACGACGATGCGGCGGCCCTTCTTGGCGTTCTTGTCGACGCCCTTGCGACCGCGATCGTCTTCTTCGCTGCCCTCGACCACCTTGATGAGCGGCTTCTTCTTCTTGTCGTCCTCGGCCTTCGCCGCCGCCGCCTTGGCGTCTTCGGCGGCCTTGACCGCGGCGGGAGAACCCGGGACGGCGGGCTTGGGCACCGTGGGCGCCACGGCGGGGGCCGGCGTCACGGGCGCGACCGCCGCGACGGGCGTGGCCTCGACGGGCGCCGGAGCGGCTTCGACGGGCGTCGGAGCGGGCTCGACGACCGCGGGCTCGGCGGCTTCGGGCTCGGGCGCCGGGGCGGGGACTTCGGTGACCTCGGTCGCCGGAACCTCGGCCTCGGGTGCGGCCACGGCCATGGCCGGGACAGCCTCGGGCACCTGACCCGGGATCCCCTCGGTCGTGCGCCGTCGGCGCACCACGTTGCGAGACACCACGGTCGTCTCGGCCGAGCGCGCGCTCTTGTCCTGGAAGTACGAGCGGACGCGCGTTTCCTCCTCGGGTTCGAGGAACTCGAGGTGGTTCGCCTTTTTGATCCCCAGGTCCTTCAAGGCGGTGAGCACCTCGTTCAGACCCACGGAGATCTCTCGCGCCAGCTCCCAGACCTTCTTCTTCGCCATGAGACAACCGCCTAACCGGAATTACTCGTTCGTAACGGGCTCGGGAGCGGGGGCCGGGGCCTCCGCGACAACGCCACCCTCGATCGGGGTGCCCTCGACAGGGCTGCCTTCGACCGGAGCGCCTTCGACCGGAGCGCCCTCGACCGGGCTGCCTTCGACCGGCGCTGCGCCGTCCGGCGCGACCGGGGCGGCCGGCGCGGGCGGGTTGTGCTTGGGATCGTTCGCTTCGCGCTCGGCGCGGGCCGCCTTCGCGGTCTCCTTCACGCGCACCAGCACCTCCTTGCGGAAGCCCGGCATCATGCCGATCTCGTCTTCGTCGATGTCCTCGAGGCTCTCGAGGCTGTGATAGCCGAGCTTCAGGAGGTAATCGACCATGGTCTCGTCGACGCCGTCGATGCTCTCGAGCTTGCCCTTCAGGAGCTGCTTCATCTCGTCGATGCGCGACTCGGTGAAGATCTCGATGGTCCAGCCGACGAGGCGCGTGGCCAGGCGCACGTTCTGGCCCTTCTTGCCGATGGCCAGCGAGAGCTGGTCGTCGGGCACGATGAGCTCGATGAGCTTCTTGTCTTCGTCGACCAGCACGCGCGACACTTCGGCCGGCGCGATGGCGTTGCACACGAAGGTGACCAGATCGGCGCTGAAGGGCACGATGTCGATCTTCTCGCCGCGCAGCTCCTGCACGATGGCCTGCACGCGGCTGCCCTTCATGCCGACGCACGCCCCCACGGGGTCGACGTCGGGGTCGGACGAGGTGACGGCGATCTTGGTGCGCTCGCCGGGGTCGCGAGCGATGCCCACCAGGCGCACGATGCCCTCGTAGATCTCGGGCACTTCGCTCTCGAACAGGCGCTGGATGACCAGGGGGCTCGTGCGCGAGAGCACGATCTGGGGATCCTTGCCCGAGCGGCGCACGTCGATGATGACGGCCTGGATGCGGTCGCCCGGCCGGTAGGACTCCTTGTGAATCTGCTCTTCGCGCGGCAGGATGGCCTCGACGTTGCCGATGTCGACGATGACCGCCCCGCGCTCGAAGCGGCGCGTGGTGCCCGTGCACGACTCGCCGATGCGATCCTTGTATTTGTCGTAGATGACCTTGCCCTCGGCCTCGCGGATCTTCTGGAAGATGACCTGCTTGGCCACGCTCGCCGCGATGCGTCCGAAGGTCTTGAGGTGCGTCTTGACGCCCAGGATGTCGCCGTAGCGCTCGTCTTCGGCCTTCGCGAGCTGCTTGTCCTCTTCGCGATAGTAGATGCGGAAGCCGAGCTCGTCGCCGGGCATGGACTCGGGGTCGTAGGCCATGGCCTTGTCGATGGGGATCTGCTTGTCCGGGTCTTCGGGGTCGGCCTCGACCACGACCATGTACTGGTACAGCTCGATCTGGCCGGTCTCTTCGTTGTAGACGGCCTCGAGCTCGCGCCCCTCGCCGAAGATGCGCTGGGCGGCCTTCTGGATGGACTCCTCGAGGGCCTGCACCAGGACCTCTATCTCGATGCGCTTCTCCTTGCTGACCATGTCGATCAGCACGGCCAGGGATACGCTGGGCGTTTCGCTCACGACGACTTTAGCCTTGGCACTCATTCCGACCTTCCTTTGCCCTTCGCGGGGCCGCCCTTCGGCGAGCGCCCGAACAACTCGTCGGGGGTCACCCACACGTGGGCGCGTTTCACGTCGGCCAACTCGACCACGTGCTCGGTGGTGCCCTCGACGACCACGACGCAACCGTCGCGCACGTCGCGGATGATGCCGCCCACGAACCCGGCCCCCTCGACGACGATCTTGGCCTTCTGGCCCAGCGCGCGCTCGAAGTGGCGCGCCGTGCGCAGCGCCCGCTCGATGCCGGGCGACGACACCTCGAGCACGAACGGGCCCGGCATCACGCCCTCGGCGTCGAGCAGCGGCGACAGGTAGCGGCTCACCGCCGCGCAGTCGTCGATGCTCACCGCGCCCTCGTCGCGCTCGACGAAGACCTGCACCGTGGGCCGGTTCTTTCCGCCACCGATCTGCACGTCGTTCAGTTCGAAGCCCTCGTCGCGCACGGCCGGCTCGACCAGCGCGAGGAGCTTGTCTCTGAGGACGACGGGATCCATGTGTCTCCGGCCCAAACAAAATAGCGCGTCCATTTAGCATGAGCGGGCAGAAAGATCAACCGTGAAGCGGCTTCGCGAGTGGGCTATACTGCGCCCGCGCCCGACAGGGGCGCTTCCCGGGGAGGATCCCATGCGTCGATTTGCGCTCGTGGCCTTCGTGAGCCTGCTCTTCATCGCTCGCGGAGCCGAGGCCGGCTGGGAGGAGTTGAAGAGCCAGTTCGGCGACGGCAACAACAACTTCGCCGTCTCGTCGGGCGACTGCAAGACGGTCGTGGTCGTGGGCACCAGCAAGGGGGGCCAGGGCGACTCGCCGGTCCTGTTCCTGTCCAGCGACGGCGGCAAGACCTGGAAGAACGGCCAGCCGCCGCAGTCGGGCATGATGGCCTTCTGGATCGACGTGTGGATGGTCACGGCCAACGTGGGCTACCTGGGCGGCATGGACTTCGGCGGCTCGCCCGTCATGCAGACGACCAACGGCGGCTCGTCCTGGCTCAAGGTCCCGAGCGCCAACGCCTCGCAGTCCGTGAACAAGCTGTTCTTCGGGGCCGGCGGCTCCCCGGGCTTCGCGCTCGGCGACAAGCTGTCGGTCACGCCGAACGGCGCCATGTGGCAGACCGTCACGTTCGACGCCGGCGAGGCCGCCATGGCCGGCCTCCACTTCGCGAACCCCATGGAGGGCTGGATGGTCGGCGGCAAGACCGAGACCGACCAGGACACGGGCGAGGTCACGCTCTTCGACGAAGGCGCCGTGCTGCGCTCGACCGACGGCGGCCTGACGTGGACGGTGATCGTCTCGAAGCAGCCGTACTCGTACGGCAGCGTGTGGTTCCCCACGCCGTCCCTGGGCTTCCTGACCGGGTTCGACGGCGACGTCGACCACCTGTTCCGCTCCGAGGACCACGGCGCCACCTGGACCGAGGTCACGCTGCCGGCCCACCCGAGCGGCCGGCCCATCTTCTCGCTCGCCGGCTTCCACTTCGCCGACACGAAGAACGGCTGGCTCGTGGGCGCCGCCGGGCAGAAGGACGGCGGCCTCGGCAACAACCCCCTGGCCCTGCACACCACCGACGGCGGTGAGACGTGGGCCTACGAGCCCGGCTACGGCGGCTCGGGGGGCATGTTCCTCGACGTGTGGGCCTGCAACGGGGGCGAGGCCTTCTTCGTGGGCGACGGCGGCAAGATCGTCAAGTGGACCAAGACCGGCTACGTGGCCCCCGACGGCGCCGAGGTCATCGTGACCGAGAGCGGCGAGGTCATCGAGCCGCTCGGGCCCTGGGCCGACGTGCTCGGCGGCTTCGCCGACGGGCAGGTGCAGGCCAACGGCGGCGGTGGCGGCGACGCGGCGGGGGGCGGCGACGGCGCCAACCTGCCCGACGGGACCAGCACCACGACCAAGCAGGTCTGCACCGACACCGAGGTGCCCACGTCGGGCGGGTGCGCGGTGGAGACGTTCGACGCACCGGGCTCGCTGGGGGCGGCGGTTGCGTTGCTGCTGGCCCTGGGCGCGCTGGTGGGGGGTCGCCGTCGGGCACGGCACGCCGCGTGGGCACGGCACGCCGTGCCCCTACGTACCGGGATGGTGATGGTCGTGGCGATCGTTGGGTTGGCGGCCTGCGGCGGCGCTGACGGCACCAAGACGGTGCAGGAGTGCAAGACCGTGGTCGTGCAGCAGACCTTCGACTTCGACACCACGGGCGGCGAAGACGGCGCCGAGCCCGAGCCCGCCCCGACGTGCCTGATCGAGAGCGCGACGCCGACCGACGTGAAGAAGCCCGAGTTGAAAGCGACCGGCGGGCGCGTGGCGTGGACCAACCCCTTCCTGGCCTTCGCGCGCACCGTCGACGGCGTCGACCAGGTGGTGGTGATGGACCCCGACAGCGGCGGCGAGCTCGAGCTCACCGGCCTGGTCGAAGACGGCGCGCGCATCCTGGCCACGGCCTGGTCGCCCGACCGCACGCGCGTGGCGTTCCTTTCCGACTTCTAC
This sequence comes from uncultured Myxococcales bacterium, assembly GCA_964494475.1. GTDB lineage: Bacteria > Myxococcota_A > UBA9042 > CAZBRS01 > CAZBRS01 > CAZBRS01. The sequence goes on from CAZBRS010000051.1 coordinate 8,236, forward strand.
TCCGCTCACTCGACGTACCGCACCAACGTGTTCGTGGCGGGGCTCGAGCCGCGCTCGTGCTTCATGGCCACGCCCAACGCGGCCGAGGGCATCGTGGTCCCCAGCATCGGCATTCGCATCGAGGGCTTCTTCAAGGGCGCCACCGGCGGGGCCGGCGCGCTCATCGCCGTGCCCGACGCCACCGTGGGCTCGACGCGCGGCGGGCAGACGGTGGTCACCAACCAGGGCGGCGGCTTCGTCGTCGACGTGCCGGGGGTCGACGGCACGCTGGTCTTCCGCCGCGTGGCCCACGACGCCTCGGGCAACGAGGACTACTGGGGCGCGGTGCTGCCCTACCTGGCGTCGGGCGGCATGCACCAGCCGAAGAACGCCAACGGTCGCGGCAGCGGCGCCAACGATCGCCTCGACGGCTTCACCTGGCGTCCCGACGGCGTGGGCTTCAGCGCCGTGCGCTCGGGGCGTCGGCTCGGCACCGAGGGCGTCGACGAGCCCTACACGGAGTTGGTCGACTACGATCCGGCCGACGGGACGTTCACCGTCGTGCCGCTCCCCGACGACGTGACCGACGTGCGCCACTTCCTGCCCCCCGTCACGCTGTCGGGCGGCGTCCGCGTGGTGCCCTGGGTGCACCTCGACCACGGCGGCCACCTCACGTTCCTCTTCGGTGGCGAATCGGACACGACCCTCGACGCGCCCGGCCTGTTCTGGGACGACGCCGCGAAGCAGGGCTCGCGCGTGGCCGTGGCGCCCCGGGACTACCTGGCCTACGTCGACCAGCAGGGCAAGCTCGTCATCTTCGGCGCCGACGAGCAAGGCCAGTTGGCCACCGAGACCCGCGACGCCTTCGCGGGCAAGACGGTGGTGCCGGGCGAGCTCGACTGGTCGCCCGACGGGCTGCGGGTGGTGGTCACGACCAAGACGGGCGACGCCACCGACCTGTACGTGGTCGACGTGAACACCCTCGAGGGGCACGCGCTGACCACCGACGGCACCTCGCATGCGCCAGCGTGGTATGGGCACTGATGGGTCGATGGAGAGGGGGCCAGGGGGTGAGGTCGCCGTGGCGCTTGCTGCCGCTTCTGGTTCTCGCCTTCGCGTGCGACCGACCCGTCGCGCCCTCGCAGGCCGCCGGGCCCGGCGCGGTGGGCTCATCGTCGGCCGCGGCCCTCGAGGTGAACGGCCTCGTCCTCACCCACGCCGAGGTCGACCGTCGGGTCCCTGCGGGCGGTGCGACCGCCGCTCGCCGCCAGGCGATCGAAGGCCTCGTCGACGTGCTGCTGGCGGCCTCCGAGGCCCATACGCTCGAGCCCTATCGCGCGCTCCCGCCGATCGAGGCCGGCGAGCGCTTCCTCGACGAGCACTTCGCGCCCGAGCGCTTCTGCGCCGCGCTGCCCGAGAGCGAGTTGAAGGCCTGGTACCGCGCGCACCGGACCCGTTACGTGCACCCCGATCATCACGCGGTGGGCGCCCTCCGGGCCACGTCGATCGAGCCAACGGCCGAGCTGGGGGGGCTGCTCGAGGCCGCGCTCGCCGACGCGCTCGCCGACGACGAGCGCTGCGGCGCTGACGCCTTCGAGGCGGCGGCAGCGCGCTGGGAGGCCGTGGCGACAACCGTCGGCGCCCTCCCGACCGCCGAGCTGTGGACGTTCTTCGTCCAGCCGGAGCACCCCGAGCGCACCCCTCCGATCCGCTGGCATCCCGAAGACACCGCGGCCGTGGTGGCCTTGGTCGCGGGTCAGCGCACGCCGGTGCTGGTCGACGACGACGGCGTGCGCCTCTACCTGAAGCTCGAGGGCAACCCCGCCCGCCGGCGCGACCTCTCCGAGCGGGAGGTGCGCGACGACGTGCGCCGCCAGGCCTGCGCCGGGCACCTGACCGAGGCCCGGCGCCGCTGGCTCGACGATCTGCGCAAGAACGCCCGAATCGTGGTGTCGCCGGATGTCGGCGTCAGTTCGGAGCCGAGCCGCTGACGTCGGGGCGAGGGTCGTCGCCCTCCAGGTGATCGCGCAGGCTGACCGGCAGGCTGAGGTACAGGTAGTCGAGCTCGCGCTCGGCGAGCTCGACGCCCTCGAGGTGGCGGCAGGCCTCGGGGTGCCGGCGCAACCAGAGCGCCGCCTGGCTCACGATCATGGCCGTGGCCACCGAGATGTTGAAGCTCTGGCTGAACCCGGCCATGGGGATGCGGAAGGCGCCGTCGGCCAGCGCGGCCAGCCCGGGCGTGACGCCGTCCTTCTCGTTGCCCATCACGACCGCCGTGGGGATCGACCAGTCGAGGTCGTCGAGGGTGTCGGGGGCGTCCATGCGCGTGACCAGCAGGCGGTAGCCGAGCGCGCGCGTGTCGGCCACGCACGCTTCGACCGACGGGTGCCGGCGCACGTCGAGCCACTTGTGGGCGCCCTGGGTCACTTGCGAGCGCGGCTCGTACGTGGAGTTCGCCTCGATCACGAACACGCGGTGGAGACCGAGGCCCTCCACGGTGCGGAGCACGGCGCCGATGTTGTGGGGGTCCCACACGTCCTCGAGCACCACGGCCGGGCTGTTCAGGCGCTGGCGAAGGACGCCGAGCAGCTTTTCGCGCCGGTCGGGCCGGATCATGCCTTCGAGGGTGGGGCGATCGAAGCCGCCGCGGCGATCATCGGGCACGGTAGTGGTCCCAGTGCAGGATCTCGTTGATGGGGCGTCGCTCGCGCACCTTGCGGGGGGCGTCGGGAGCCTCGCGCCCGATGGCCACGATGGCGACGAGCCTCCAGTCGTCGGGCACCTCGAGGCGCGCCAGCAGGCGGCCCGAGTAGTCCTTCTTGTCCCCGGCGATCCAGCAGCTCGCGTAGCCGAGCGCCGTGGCGGCCAGCAGGATGTTCTCGGTGGCGGCCGCCCCGTCTTCGAGGAAGTACTTCACGTCGCGCGACACGACCACGATCAGCGCGCCGGCGTTCACGGCGAAGCCCCCGTTGTCGGTGACCTCGGCCACCTCGCGGATGGCCTTCGGATCGTCGATCACCACGTACTCGACGGGCTGCTCGTTGCGACCCGACGGGGCCCAGCGCCCACAGTCGACGAGCTGCACCAGCGCGTCCTTCGGGATGGGCTGGTGCTCGAACACGCGCGTGCTGTGCCGCGCGAGGATGGCGTCGGTCAGGTTCATGCGTTCCTCCTCCCGGGGACCACCAGGCCCTTGGCGACCAGTACGCGGAAGCGGTCGCGGGCCTGCTCGATGCGCCCTTCGTTCAAGAGGCCGAGCACCTCGTGCACGGCCACGTCGGCCTCGTTGGCGCCGACGGCGCGGGCCCGCTCGAGCAGGCTGCGCACGAGCCCCGCTGGAGGGGTCTTGGGCCGCGACAGCAGCAGGAACGCCAGGTTCAGGAGCGCGGGCGCCGGATCGTCGGCGCCCTGGAGGGCGCGCTCGAGCAGCGCGACCGCGTCGTCGTGGCGACCGTCGATCCAGCGGGCCACGCCCTCCTGCAACCGCAAGGTCGCGGTCTGTTCGGGTGACAGGCCCAGGCGGGCGGCGCGCTCGAGCAGGGCCGTGGCGTCGGCGCGCTCGTCGGCGGCGAGCATCAGCCGAGCCGCCCAGAGCAGGTCGTCGGCGTCGGCGTCGTCGCGCGTGAGGCGCGCCTCGATCAGGCGCCGCAGGCGCGCCACGTCGCCCAGCAGGAGCACCAGCCGCGCGGCCAGCGCGAAGGCCTCGGGGCCCGCCAGGTCGGAGATCGTGGCCAACTCCTCGAGCATGGTCGCGCCGGCCTCGAGCTCGCCCGTGGCCAGGCTGCGGCGGGCGATGCGGCGGAGCGGCTCGGCGTTGAACGGCGCGCGCTGGAAGGCGGACAGCCACGCGTTGTGGGCGCGGGCTCCGTCGCCCGCGTGATCGTAGAGGTCGCCCTTCAGCAGGCAGGTCTCGGCGTTCGCCGTGCAGGGCGAGGCCTCGAGCAGGGCGATGGCTTCGGCCTCGCGACCGGCGGCGGCCAGCGCCTTGGCCAGCAGCAGCCGATAGTCTGCGTCGTCTTCGGCCTCGAAGGCCTGGCGGGCGGCGTCGACGGCGCCCTCGGGGTGGCCCCACGCCAGGTGGATGCGCGCGCGGCACGCGTGCCATTCGGGGGGGGTGAAGCCGGCCTCCTCGAGCTTCAGGAGCGTCTCGAGCGCGCGGTTGGCGCGGCCCTTGGCGAAGAGGATCTCGGCCTGCAGCAGCAGCGCCTTCTGGCGATCTTCGGTTTGCACGCGCTCGACCAGGTGGCGGGCGCGATCGAAGCGCTGGAGCGCGAGCTCCTCGTGGAGATGGCGAACATCGGGGTCCAAGGGAGCCTCGTCAGGTTCGGGGCGCGGGGCCAGGATCGTCCGTGGGAGCCCGCCGATGGCGCTCGGCCCACGCCCGAACCTTGTCGATTTCGTCATACACCCACTCGACGCCGTTCTCCAGCGCGAAGTGGACGAGCCCGGCGACCTCTGCCGTGCCGACGTCGACCCGGCGGCCGTTGCCGCCGAGCGCGAGCTCGACCGAGCCCGAGAACGCGCCGTGCGAGGTGGCCCGCACGGGGCGGAAGCCGCGGTCGAGGGCGCCCACGGCGCGGTCGTTGGCCAGGGGGTGGTCGGCCGCGGTGCCCAGCGCCTCGCCGACCGACAGCAGGCCGGGCGCCCGCGTCTTCAGGCCGTCGACCAGTCGGCGCTCGCGAGCCTTGCGCCGTCGCTCGGCCTCGGAGTCGAACAGGTCGAGAGGGGCTCCGCCCGCCAGCACGCTGCCCGCCGGGGCCAGGTCGGCCAGCACTCCCGGCAGGGGCATGGTGGCCCGGAGCGCGCCACCGTCGGGGGTGAGCCCCCAGGCCGCCGCGTCGTCGTGGGCCGCGAAGCCCAGGGCGCCGCGCGCCTGCTGGAACCCGCCCCGCGTGCCCTGCCGCAACCGGTCGGCGCGCGGCGAAAGGCCGGCGCGGGGCTCGGAGCGCGCCTCGGGTTTTCCCGGCGCCTGCTTGGTACGATCGCGGTCGAAGTCCACGCGCCACTCTCGACGGGTCGGTTCGCGGTCGCCCCAGTATAGGCAGAAACGAACGCCGCTTCAAACGGGGAGCGGAGGTCGCGTCGACCGCGGCCGGCTGATCTCGCTTGCCCTGAGGGGGTGGGGGTTTCCGGGCGGCGGATCAGCCGGTCGCGGGACGCTTGGAACCGTTTCAGGCGCTCGCAGTCGAGGCCTTGGCGTCCTCGTTCTTCGCCTGCTCGGCCGGCAGGCTCTCGAGCACCAGCGACGCGATATCGATCACCTCGATCTCGTCGGTCAGGTCGCGCAGCTTGATCGAGTCGTCGAGCATCTGCTTGCAGTAGGCGCACGCGGTCACGATGGTGTCGGCGCCCGCTTCGGTGGCCTGGTCGACGCGCAGGTTGTTGATGCGCTCGCCGGTCTTCAGGTCCATCCAGAAGTGTCCGCCGCCGCCACCGCAGCAGAAGCTCTTCTCGTCGTGGTGGCGCATCTCGGCCAGGTCGATGCCCGGCAGCGAACTCAGCACCTCGCGCGGCGCCTCGAACATGCGCTGGTAGCGACCGATGTAGCACGGGTCGTGGTACACGGCCTTGCGGGCCACGCCCAGGCGCGGCTTCAGGTCGCCGGCCCACAGCATCTCGTGCAGGAACTCGCTGTGGTGCACCACGTTGAAGTTGCCACCGAACTGCGGGTACTCGTTCTTCAGCACGTTGTAGCAGTGCGGGCAAGAGGTCAGGATGACCTTGAAGCTCCGGCTCTTGATGGCCTCGCACTGCTCGGTCGCGATCTCCTGGAAGAGGCGCTCCTCGCCGAGCACGCGCGCCGGGTCGCCGCAGCACTTCTCGTCGCCGCCCAGGATGCCGAAGTCGACCCCGCAGCGCTGGAGCAGCTTGCACACGTCCTTGGCGATCTTCTGCTTCGTGGGATCGAAGGCGATGCAGCAGCCGATCCAGTAGAGCACGTCGACCGATTCGCCCGGCTTCACGATTCGGACGTCGAGCTGCTTGACCCAGGCCAGGCGGTCGCCCTGGGGTCCGAAGGGGTTCCGCTTGTTCTCGAGCAGCTTCAGCGCCTGCTGGGCTTCGGCCGGCATGCGCCCCTGCCACAGCACCTCGTTGCGGCGGATCTCGATCATCGTGTCGACGTGGTCCACGCACGCGGGGCAGACCTCCATGCACGCCATGCACGTGCGGCAGTGCCAGATGTACTCCTCGTCGAAGCCCGTTCCCACCAGGGTCTCGCCGTTGGTCTTGGCGTCGGCCAGGTCCTTGCACTTCGCGATGAACGCGCGCGGGCTGAAGTCGGGGTAGACCTTGTGCGACGGGCAGATCTCCTCGCAGCGCCCGCACGAGATGCAGGCGTCGAAGTCGAGGCGCTGCTTCCACGTGAAGTCGGCGGGCTTCTCGAGGCCGATGCGGAAGACCTCCTCGTCGGCGTCCTCGCGGCTCATGAGCTCGATGAGGTTGACGCGGGAGAGCTCACCGCGGGGGCGGAGCTTGGCGAAGAACACGTTGGTCGGCAGCGCCAGCAGGTGCACGAACTTGGTGTAGGGCAGGCAGGCGATCCAGCCCATGGCGAGCACGGTGTGGCCCCACCACAGGCCCTGGTGCGCCACGGAGCCCGCGTCGGGCGAGAGCCCCCCGAAGAGCAGGCTGGCCAGGTACCCCACGGGCGACAGGCCCACCCACGGGTCGCCGTTCACGGCGATGCGCAGCCCCTCGGCCAGGAAGCCTGTGACCACGATGAGCGCGATGAGCACGAGCGGCAGGAGGTCACGCATGGGGGAGTTGGGCAGCGTGTCGGGCTTCGCGACGGTGCGGCGCCAAAACGCCATACCGATGCCGATGAGCACGAGCACTCCGGCCAGCTCGGAGGCCACCGTGAGGAAGACGTAGAGCCAGCCCTGGAAGAAGCTGGTGCCGAAGTCGTAGTCCAGGGCCACTACGGCGGTGGTCACGACCAGCACGCCGAACGAGTAGAACACCAGGCTGTGGAAGAGGCCGGGCAGGCCGGAGCCGCGTACGCGCGTCTGGAGGACGAGCTCCTTGGTGAGCAGCCAGAGCCGGACGCCCCAGTCGCCCAGGCGCTCGTTGCTCGGCTTGCCGCGGCGCCACTCCCGAACGCGGCGCCACAGTCCGTAGCCGAAGACGCCGAGCGCGACGGCGAAAAGCGCGTACATGGCCCAGGCACCCTCGATGTTCCACATCAGGGGGCGGGTGGCTTGCGACAGATCGGTCATGGAAGCCTCCGAGGCCGCGATCGCGGCGGGGAGCGTGGCCTACGCGGCGACCGAGCGCTTGATGCCCAGGAAGTGCAGGTGGGCGGGGCGGCGCACGCGCGCGCCTTCGGTCGCGGTCTCGATGACCTCGACCGCGCGGCCTTCGCGGGGCATCAGGCCGCCGGTCGTGTAGTGGTGCCGCGCCATCTGGCTCACGCAGTCCCACAGGGTCGTGGCCGACTCGAGGCGCGCGCCCTTCTGCTCGAAGCGGGCCATCACGTCGCGCAGCTCCTTCCAGTTGCGGCTGAAGCACCAGACGCGCTCGACGAGCACGGAGGTGGCGCCGCTCGCGTCGGCCAGCAGGGCCTTCAGGCCCGGACGGTCGAAGAGCGACTCGGCGTAGATCCCGTCCTCGTACCAGGCGGTGATCTCGATGCCGTTCTCGGCCGCGTAGGCCGCGATCTTCTTCTTCTGGTCCGCGCAGCTGATGACCTCGCCCGTGGTGCCCAGGATCACGTCGCTCACGTACGCCGTCGCCTTCTTCATGATCATCCTCCCGCGTTGGGGTCCGTTTCTCGTTTCATCCTTCGAGCGCCCCGGCCTTCCGTTCACGCTCGACGCTGAGCACTAGAGCAAGGCGCGTGCCAAGTCTCCCCACAGTGGGAGAAAATCGTTTCAAAACAACACGTAACGTGGTCGCACGCGGTCTCTGGCGCGATGCGGCGGCAGACCGGTGTATGAGAAATCTACACGCTGACGTTTCGGCCCGCGCGGTGGTCAATCGCAGTGTTTGCGTGGATTTGCGGCCGAGACGCGGGCTCCTGGACCCGTTGCGCCGGGCCATCGAGGCCCGCTTTGCGGTGTATACGAACGTCATACGATTTGACGCATCGCCTGTCGTGGTGCTAGTCTGAGCTCGCTCGAGACCCCGAAACCCCTCCGGGAGCGGGAGCCAACGTATGAGAATCCGATACACCTCGCGATTCCAGTTCGTGGGCCGACTCTCCCTGCGCGGGCGACTGATCGCGGCGTTCGCCGTGCTCATCGTCTCGTCGGCCACGTGCACCATGCTCATCGGCAACCTGGTCTTCGGACAGAAGGTGGTCGAGTTGGCTACGGCCAAGATGGAGGTGGGCCTGCAGGTCGCCGAGATCAGCCTGTCGGGTCACCTGGCTCGCCTTCGGCTGCTCGCCACGGCGCAGGCCGACCGGGTGCGGGCGGGCGAGCCCCTGCGCCTGGCGATGGGGTTGCCCGGTGCCGAGACCGTGCTCGACGTCGCGGTCCTCGAGGCCGACGCCGGGGTGACGGCGGTGCGTCGTGACGGGAAGGGCGAGCGCGCCCTCGTCCTCGATCCGGTGGCGCATCGGGCCTCCCCGCTGGCGGCGTTCGCGGCGCGTGTTCGCGAACGGGCGTGCGCCGTGGGTTCGGTGCTGCCGCTCGCGCGCGAGACCATCGCCGCGCTCGGGTACCGCGACCCGCCGGCCGAGGGGCTCTTCCTGGTGGCGGGGGCGCCCGTGCCCGGGCGCGACGAGGTCGTCCTGCTGGCCGCCCTGCTGAACGATCACGCCGAGCTCGTGGCGGCGCCCATCGACGCCCTGTGGCCGGGGCACCGCGACTGGTACGCGGCCACGCTCTTCCTCGGCGACAAGCGCGTGGCCACCACCATGGGCGCCGAGTGGCTGGGCACGCGGGCCGATCCCGAGGTCGTGCGCCAGGTGCTCCAGGGGGGGCGCATGTTCCTCGGCTCGGCCGACGTGGTGCAGACCCCCTACTACACGGCCTACCTCCCCCTGCGCGACTTCCGCGACCGGCCCGTGGGCATCCTCGGCATCGGCGTGCGCGAGGAGGTCTACGCCGACATGCAGCGCCAGACCGTCACGCTGTTCAGCGGCCTGATCGCGCTCGGCATGGTCTTCGGCTTCGTCATGACCTGGTGGGTGTCGGCGTGGCTCATCCGCCCGGTGCGCGAGCTGGCGCAGGGCATGAACCGCGTGGCCGGCGGCGACCTGGGGTTCAAGGTCCGGCTGCACTCGACCGACGAGCTCGGCCGCCTGGCGAGCGCCTTCAACCTCATGGTCAAGGCCATCAAGGAGCGCGACATGCGCCTGCGCGAGCAGGCCGACGAGCGCCTCTCGATGGTCGAGAAGCAGGTGTCGATCGGCCGCCTGGCCGCGGGGGTGGCCCACGAGATCAACAACCCGCTCACGTCGATCCTGAGCCTCTCGATGCTGCTCGAGAAGGGGCTGGCCCCCGACGATCCACGCCGCGAAGACCTCGACGTCATCGTGGCCGAGACCACGCGCTGCCGCGAGATCGTCAAGAACCTGCTCGACTTCGCGCGCGAGCGGCCGAGCGAGAAGAAGATCGTCGATCTGAACCAGGTGATCCGCGAGACCCTGGTGCTCACCCGGAAGTACGAGGGCATGGACAAGGTGCAGCTCGAGACGCGGCTCTCGAGCGAGCCGCAGTGGGTGAACGCCGATCCCAAGCAGCTGCAGCAGGTCTTCACGAACCTGGTGACCAACGCCGCCGAGGCCATGGAGACTCGTGGCACCGTCACGCTGTCGACCGACGAGGACTCGTCGGGTGGCTTCGTCGTGGCCGAGGTGCGCGACACGGGGAAGGGCATGCCCAAGGACGTGCTCGCGCGCGTGTTCGAGCCCTTCTTCACCACCAAGGGCGCGCGCAAGGGCACGGGGCTCGGGCTCTCCGTGACCCTCGGCATCGTGCGCAAGCACGACGGCACCATCGATCTCGAGAGCACGGAGGGCGCGGGCACGGTGGTGCGGGTCACGCTGCCGCGGGCGAGCGGAGGGACGACATGAACGAAGAGAGCGAGCGTTTGACCGCGCACATCCTGGTCATCGACGACGAGCGCTCCATCGGGCTCACGTGCCGGCGCATCCTCGAGCCCGAGGGGCACGAGGTCACCTACGAGCCGTCGGGGCTGGAGGGGGTGCGCCGGGCCGTCGAGGGCGACTACGACGTGGTGCTGCTCGACCTGAAGATGCCCGACGTGTCGGGCCTCGAGGCGCTCGAGCAGATCAAGGAGCTGCGCCCCGACGTGACCGTGATCATCATCACGGGCTACGCCACGATCCCCACCAGCATCGAGGCCATCAAGAAGGGCGCCTTCCACTACGTGCCCAAGCCGTTCACGCCCGAAGAGCTGGCGGTGGCGGTGCAGCGTGCCCTCGACGATCGGCAGGTGCGCGCCGAGAACCGCGAGCTGAAGGCCGAGCTCGGCCGCCTGAAGCAGGGCATGAGCCTGCTCGGGCGCTCCAAGGCCATGGAGGACATCCGGCGCCAGATCCTGAAGGTGGCGCCCTCGCACTTCACGGTGACCATCTACGGCGAGTCGGGCACGGGCAAGGAGCTCCTCGCCCGGGCCATCCACGACCACAGCGCGCGCGCCGGCGGGCCCTTCGTGCCGGTCGACGTGTCGACCTTGTCCGCGGGCCTGGTCGAGAGCGAGCTGTTCGGGCACGTGAAGGGCGCGTTCACGGGGGCCACCCAGGCGAGGCCGGGGCTCTTCGCGCAAGCCAACGGAGGCACGCTCTTCCTCGACGAGCTGGCCAGCCTCACGCTCGAGTTCCAGGGCAAGCTGCTGCGCGTGCTAGAGTCGCGCCGCGTGCGGCCCGTGGGCGCCGAGGGCGAGCTCGAGATCGACGTGCGCGTGGTGGCCGCCACCAACCGCGACCTGTACCAGTTGGTCGAGAACGGCCGCTTCCGCGAGGACCTGTACTACCGCCTGAACGTCATCCCCATCACCTTGCCGGCGCTGCGCGATCGGGCCGACGACATCCCGCTGCTCGCCACCCACTTCCTGAAGCACGCGAGCGCCGACACGGGCTCACCCCTGCAGGGCTTCACGACCGCGGCCATGGCCAAGCTGATCGCCTGGCACTGGCCCGGCAACGTGCGCGAGCTGAAGAACATCGTCGAGCGCGCCGTGGCCACGGTCGACAAGGAGTACGTCGACGTCGTGCATCTGCCCCCCGAGATCGGCGGGCGCACGTCGGCCGTCGAAGAAGAGCTGGGCCTCGACGACGTGCCCACCACCGCCGACGAGCTGAAGGAGGCCAAGCGGCGCGTGAAGGAGCTCGTCTACGAGAAGGTCGAGAAGGCCTTCCTGCTGAAGGCGCTCGAGGCCAACGACGGCAACGTCACGCGCGCCGCCGAGGCCGTGGGGCTGCTGCGCCCGAACTTCCATGCGCTCATGCGCAAGTACGGCGTGAGGGCTCGGGGCGGGGAGGAGGAGTGAGCCTCGCGTTTCGGTCCGACGTGCCACCGATGGACCGCGCCGGACCGTCCGTTGCTCCGATGCTACATGAAATTACTGAGCTTTCTTGCGGTCTTTCCCGGCATGAAACGTGCGATGGCCTGAGGGCGCCTTGTGGCTTCGTGTTCACGGGACCAGGGTCGACGCATGAATTTCTCTCATCTGGTAGAGCGCATTTCCGCATTCGACGCAGCGGCGCGCCTTGCCGCGGGCCGGACGCTGCAGCAGGTCCTGTGCCTGCGCAACTGGCTCATCGGAGCCAGCCTCGTCGAGTTCGAACAGGCGGGAGAGGAGCGCGCGACGTACGGAGAGCGGCTGCTTCAGCAACTCGCAGATTCGCTGGCCGCAGCTGGTGGTCAGGGGCTATCAGCCCGCAACCTGAGGAACTTCAGGCAGGTCGCCCTGGCGTATCCCCGGCTCGATGGCGCGAGCCTTGCCCTCCGCCTGGCCTTCTTCCCCGGACCCGGCATTCGGCAGACGTCTGCCGAATCGCCGCTGCCGTCGTTCCCCAGTCTCGTTGCTCGTTTCCGAGAGCAGCCCGGACTCGCTTGGCGTGACGAGGAATGGCACGCGCGGCTCTTTATGAGCCTCACATTCTCCCACCTGCTCGAACTGTCGCGAGTCGACGACGTGGGCTGCCGAGCCTTCTACGAACTGCACTGTGTGGGTGAGCGTTGGTCAGTTCGGGAACTCCAGCGCCAGCGGGATAGCATGCTCTACGAGCGCGCGGGCCTCAGCGAGAACCATGACGAGGTGCTCGCGCTGGCCCGTCGGGGTACTGTCGCCGAGTCCCCCGCGACCTTGCTCCGCGACCCCTACGTCTTTGAATTCCTGGGCGTCGACCGTCGCGCGATCGTCACGGAGGGCCGCTTGGAGCAGGCGTTGATCGACCACTTGCAGCAATTCCTTCTCGAACTCGGACGAGATTTCTGCTTCGTGGACCGACAATTTCGAATCACGGTTGGCAACCGACACCATTTTCTGGATCTGCTTTTCTTTCACCGAGGCCTGCGCTGTCTCGTAGCGGTCGACCTGAAACTCGGCGAGTTTCGCCCCGAACACGCGGGCCAATTGCGATTCTACCTGAACTACCTCGCCGAGTGCGTCGCGCGTCCAGATGAGAATCCGCCTGTCGGGATTCTGCTATGTGCCGAGCGGGACGCGGAGATCGTTCGGTTCGCGACGGCAGGAGAGGAGGGGCTCTTCGTGACTCGCTATCAACTCGAACTGCCGAGCGAAGAGCAGTTCCGTCACTGGCTTCATGAGGAGCGCGCGAGGATCGAGCTGGACCCAGGCCAGCAACCTACCCCAGAACCTCGTCCACCAGCCTGACCGCGTCGCGCACCAGGTCGGTGCAGGTGGTGTCGTGCACGTTCGTCGCGCGGAAGGCGGCGAGGCCTTCGGGGGTCGACACGTCGCAGCCGGCCAGATCGCGGCAGTGGAGCGAGCCGTGCGCTGCGCGCCAGCGCTCAAGGAAGACGCCGGCGGGCCCGTAGGCCAGCTCCTTGGCTTCGGGGGTGGGGCTCGCGCCGGCGCGAGCGAGGCCGATGGCGAGGAGCGCCCCCGTCACGGCCCCGCAGGCGTTGCCCGAGCGCGCCAGCCCCCCGCCCAGGGCCGCCGCGAGCCGCAGGCAGGTCTCGCGGTCGAGCCCCAGGCCGGGCCCGCAGGCCGAGAGCACGGCTTGGGCGCAGTTGTAGCCTTCGAGCATGGTGGTCGCGGCGGCGTCGGCTCTCTGCATGGTCATGGGCTGAACTCCTGAGCATTCGAGCTTCGGCTCCCGTCGCCCGCGGGAGGCGTGAGCCAGTACAGCCCCACCTTCACGCTCTCGCCCCGGTAGACCTCGCCGCGAAACGGAACGTTCGTGAGGCGCGCCTCGGCGAGCGCCGGCCCGGCGTGGACCAGGAAGGGTCGGCAGGCGCTCGTGGGGTCCTCCTCGCATCCGGGAGCGTGCCACCATTCGATGGAGCAGTTGCCGGACAGGTAGAACACGGCGCAGGCGTCGCCGTCGGTGAGCGTCTGGGGCGTCGCGAACGATTGGAGCATGGGAAGGTCGCGCCACCGGTACTCCCGGCCGCTCGCGTTGACCGAGGCGCTGCTCGCCAGGTAGCCTCCGTCTTCGAGCGCCGCGGCGGATACGATGGTGCAGCCGGCGGGCACCCGTTTCAGGTTCTCCGCGAGGAACGCGTACTCCTGATCGACCGTGGTCCTGGCCAGCATGCGGGGGCCCACGCCGATGGACAGGCCGGCGACGGCCAGGGTCGAGACCAGCCGGATGCCCGTGGAGAAACGAGCCGTGACGCCGGCCGGCAACAAGCCAAGTCCGCGCGACAGCGCCCCGTGCAGGCCTGCCGCAGCGAGGATGTAGTAGAACGGCAGCGAGGCCAGGTAGTACCGGGCGTTCGACCGATGGTACGGATCGATCGCGTAGGCGCTGAAAAGCTCGGTAAGGAGCAGCGCGGTCGCGAGCAGCCAGGCGCGGGCCCGCCAGGGCAGCCCGTCGCCCAGCCAGAGCCCGACGACCGCCAGGAGCGTCCACGCGAGCGGCGTGTAGCTGCCGTTCAGGAACACGTTGCTGCCCGGATGCCAGGCGTGCCTGCGGAGCGCGAGCTGCTCGGCGGCGACGGGCAGCTTGTCGACCACCATGTAGTAGACGGGCACGGCCAGCAGCGCGAGCGTGAGGCAGGCAGCGAGCCCCAGGCGCCACGCGGAGGCCCGGTCCATGGTTCTGACGTGGTGCCAGGCGGCGGCTCCCAGCCCTGCCGCCGGGAGGAGGATCGTGAACCCCTCGGGGCGGCACTGCGCCGCCAGGACGAACGCGGCCATGGACGCGACCAGGTCGACGGTGCGCCGGCGCCGCAGGAACGTGAGCAGGGTCACCAGCCCCACCAGCGCCAGCAGGAGGTAGACGGGGAGGCGCTCGAAGGTGTGGTTGAACCGGAGGAAGAGCGGGCTGCTGGCCAGGAAGAGGGCCGCGGTGAGGGCCGATCGGGGGCTCCCGTTCAGCACGCGGACCAGGCCGTGGAGGGCCACCACGCTGAGCGCCGCCGCGACCACGTTGAGGGCGGCGAGGGTCCGATCGGAGGCCTCGGTGAAGAACGACACGAGGTACAGCAGGCTCTCGACGCCCAGGCCGTACAGGCCGAACCCCGTGTGGGCGCTCGCGTAGGCGTCATGGTTCGTGCGGTGGCCGATATCGCCGAGCGTCGAGGGGCCCGCCGTGAGGCTGAGGACGACGCCCAGCACCACCGTCCCCGCCAGCGCGAGCCTGGAGCGGACGTCAAGGCGGCGCACGTCCCGCGCCAGGATGAACGCCGAGCAGGCCAGGAAGAGCATCCACAACGCCGGGTTGATGACGAGCGGATAGAGCGTTACGGCGAGGTGGCGGACCCCGGGGTCGTCCGTCGCGCCCAGTCGAGATCGCAGGAGGTGGACCCAGCCGGACGGCGAGCCCGGGACGAACTCGCTGACGGCGAAGTCGCGGAGCAGCGCTTCGAGTTCGGCGATCTCGACGCGCGAGAAGGGCGGCGCCGCGTCCACGGGATCCTGCCAGGTGGAGCTGCCCACCGAGCAGCCCGGACCCAGGCGAAAGGTGGTGATGGAGGAGGCTCGATCGCACGCGAGCTCGACTTGCAGGGTTCGCGCCTGGACGCGAACCTGGCCCTCGCACGCCCGCCCGCCGGCCGTTGATCCCAGCCAGCGCTGGACGATGGCGTCGGCCTGCTCGGGGCCGCGCGGTTCATCGAACGAGCACCGGCGCTGCGGGCGGCTTCCCTCCGCGGTGGCGAGCGCCGGGGCCGGGGCTCCCGCCACCAGCAGGAACAACGCGACGACGAGCACGCGTGCTCCGGGCGGTGAGCTCATTATCGTTCTCCCCGGCGGGATTCTGGCACGAAACCCCGGCGGCCTCAAGCCGTAGCCACCGGCGCCGAACTCGCCTACAATGCCGCCCGGTCGTCCCCTGCGGGAGCACCCCCATGACCTGGATGCGCGCCCTGGCCTCGCACTGCGAGGCGCTGCACCGGAAGCACCCCGGCGACAGGCTGATGCTGGTCTTCGACATCGACGGCACCATCCTCGACATGCGCGCCGCCGTGGCGCACGTGCTGCTCGGCTACGACCGCGCCCACGGCACGCGCTGGTTCCACGGGCTCCGACCCGACGAGATCACCGTGCACGAGAACCACGTCGAGCCGCTGCTGGCGGCGCGGGCGATCCCCATCGACGAGGCCGAGGCCATTCGCGCGTGGTACCGCGCGCACCTGTGGAGCCGCGAGGCCGTGCTGGCGGGCCACCGGCCCTTCCGGGGCGTGATGGAGGTCCTCCGCTGGTTCCAGCTGCAGCCGAACACGGCGGTGGGGTTGAACACGGGCCGGCCCGAGGCGCTGCGGGCGCTCACCCTCGAGTCGCTGAACCTGCTGGGCGCGCTGCACCGCGTGGCCTTCTCGTCGGAGCTGCTGGTCATGAACCCGGGCGCCTGGGAGCAGGGCGTGCAGGCCCGCAAGGCCGAGGGCCTCCGGTACTTCCATCGCTTGGGCTACCGCGTGATCGCCGCGGTCGACAACGAGCCGGCCAACCTCGAGGCCATGGCCACGGCCGACGACCTCGGCGAAATCCTCTTTCTGCACGCCGACACCATCTTCGAGAGCGACGAGCGCGCGACGCCCCGCACCGTGCGCGGCCACGACTACGCCGTCGGCGAGATCGTCACGCCCTCGGAGCTCGAGGCCGACCTGGCCCGGCGCGTGCAGCTCGTGTGGCGCGCGGTCAACGAGCCGGGCAGCCTCGACGCCTTCCTGCGCTCGCCCATCCGCTGGGGCGAGTGCGACGTGCGCCGCGAGCCCGGCGGTCGGCTGGTGGTGCGCGGGCCGTCGTTCGACGACGTGCCCTGGGCGGCGGGCGAGGAGCCCCTGTCGCTCGAGCTGGCGCTGGCGGCCTTCAAGGGCGCGGGCAAGGCCGTGAAGCTCGACCTCAAGGAGGAGTCGCTCGAGGTGGACGACGTGCTGGAGGCCGTGCGGCGCTACGGCTTCAGCGACGCCGACCTGTGGTTCAACGCGGCTATCCACCACCTGAAGGAGGCCGGGTTCCGACGCCTGGCGGCCGAGCACCCCGGCGCCATCCGCCAGTGCCCCATCGACTTCGTGGCGCCCCTGGTGCTGGGCGCCCCCGACCTGGCGAGGACCGTGCTCGAGGCCCTGGCGGCCTGGGGCCTCACGCGCTTCTCGGTCAACTGGAAGACCGAGACCCGGCGCAGCGTGTTCCGGGCGCTGGATCAATGGGGATATGCTGTCAACGTCTACAACGTTCCCGATTTTGAGTCGTTCCTGAAGGCGGCCCTGCTGCTGCCCGCGTCGCTCACCGCCGACTTCCATGGCGCGGCGTGGCGTTTTGGCATTTGACTTGGGAGTCAAATTGGGCTAACCATTGCGCCGTACGGAGGACGGCGCAATGCAAGAAGAAATGCTTCGAGACGAGAGCCTTTCGGGTCCGACGGAGCCCGAGAATCCCCCCGACGCGCAGCCCCGCCGGTTCGCGAACCGACGCGAGTTCATTGCGTGGTCGTGGTTTCGCATCCACCAGACGCGCCGGTACTGGCTGGCGCCGGTGCTGCTCGTCATCGTGGTCGCGAGCATGGTGCTGAACCTGTTCACGGGCTACAACGTCCTGCCGGCCATCTACAGCCTCATCCCCTGATGCCCCGGCTCGCGTCCGTGAGGGCTTGGTGCTTGCTGCTGGCGCTCGCGTCCGGGTGCGCGCGCCCGATCTGCGAGCCCGCCGACCGCCGTTGCCGTGACCTCGAGAGGCTCCTCGAGATCCAGGCGCTGCTCCAGATCGATCCGGGGCTGCGCTGGCGGCAACGTGCCAACCTCGACGTCCTGTTCGAGGGCACGCGCGTGGTCACCGACGAGCACGGGTTTCGCGTGGACCCCACGGAGCCTGTTCCGAAGCCTGCACCGGAGGCGCCCATCATCGCCGCGTTCGGCGCCAGCCCCGACTTCGGGTACGGGGTCGAGGCCTCGGAGGCGTGGCCGGCCCGCCTGGCCCGGGGGTTGGCGGAGCAGGGCCTCGGCGCGCGCGTGGTCAACGCCGGGCAGATCGGCTACTCGTCGTGGCAGGGGCTACGGCTCTACGACCTGACGAAGCGCTGGCTTCCCTTCCGTGTGGCCATCGTCAGCTTCGTGGTGAACGACGTCGAGCAGCTCCGTTTCTTCTTTCCCGATGGGCACGACGACCGGTCGTCGGTCGCTCCGAGCGGCGCGAGCGCAACCCTCCGCAACGCCCTGTCCGCGTGGGCGCCGTTCGAGGCGTTACGGAGGGCGGTCTTTCGCTCGGTCGCGCGCCGGATCGATCCGGATCGTCCCCGCGAATTGCTCACGCACGCGTTCGTGCGCGTCCTGCCCGCCGACTACGAGGAGAACCTGCGGGGCTTCGTCAACCGTGGCCGCCGCCTGGGCGTCGCGACGGTCTTCCTCCAGATGCCCTTCCGGCTGCCCGAGCCGGTGCCCGACGCGCCGCCCGGCATCGAGGAGCGCCTCGACGAGATCGAGAAGCTGCTGGTCTTGGGTGACGCCGCCGGGGCGAGGAGCCTGGCTGATCAGGCGGTCGCGCAGGACCCGTTCCATCGGCGGGCGTGGCGGCTGCGCGCGCAGGCGCGCGATGCGCTGGGCGACACCGAGGGGGCGCGCGCCGACTACGCCGAGGCCGTGCGACACATGATCCACGGCTGTGCGCGCGACGCGCGAACGTACAACGCCATCATGAAGCGTGTGGCCGACGAGACCGGTACGCCCGTGGTCGACGCGGCCTCCCTTCTGGGGGGCGACCGGGCCGACATGGAACTCTTCGTCCCCGGCGACTACATCCACCCCAACGCCGAGGGGCACCGGCGCATCGCGCTGAAGGTGCTCGAGATTCTCCCGGGCCTACTCTCCCGAGTCCGGTGACACGAGCTCGGCGGGGTTCGCCAGGTAGGCGAACAGGCCCCCCTCGTCACGGCCCGTCGCGAGCCCGTCGAGCAGGCCGCGGGCGTCGTCGAGCAACTCGCCAAAGTAGGCGAGGACGGTGCGCTCGTACTCGGGCCAGCGCTCGGGCCCGCCGTAGACCCAGTAGATGAACAGGTTGGGCAGCACGAACTGGTAGCAGCGCGCCTGGGACTGGCGATCGCGCTCGGTGCCCTTGTAGTTCTCGGTGTCCGAGAGGCCCAGGCGCTTCAGCAGCCGTCCGGTCGTGTTCGCGGTGGCCGGCGGCCGCTGGGCCTGGCCGGGCGCGACCGCCTTGGTGATGTAGGGGACCGCGGGATCGACGTCGTACGACAGCACGGGGGTGTGATAGGTCAGGCCGTAGCCGCTCGCGAACTCGCGAAAGAGCTCGATGACCCGGTCCATGTGCCCCGGGAAGAAGGGCCAGTCGTGGGTGATGCCGTCGGCGTAGTCCGTGAACCCGTGGTGGAGGCACCAGGCCATCGTCCCGATCTGGTTGGCCAGCGCACAGAAGCCGCACTGCTGGAGCGTGAAGAAGCCGTAGCGGCGCACGTAGCTCCAGCGCTTGTTCATCGTCAGGTGCTCGGCCAGCGCCGTGGTCTCGCAGACCGCGTGGCGAATGCCGCGGTCGGGAAAGCGCCGCGCCAGGCGGGCCGCGTTGTTGCGCGCGTTCCGGGCGTCGCTGAACCCCACGCGGGTGTACGTGAGCAGGTCGATCTCGGCGAACTGCTCGGCCATCAGGGCCGACGCGGCCGTCGAGTCGGTGCCTCCGGAGAACAGGATCGCGGCGCGTCCGGTCGGGCTCATCTCGAGGCTCCTCGTAGCAGGGGGGCGACCCGCCGGGCCAGGATGGCCATCGTGGTCCGAATGCCTTCGGCGTTCCAGTGCCGGTCGGGGAGGGTCCCGGCCGCGGCCCAGGTCTCGTCGAACGACACGTCGAACTCGGCGACGTCGGGGTGGGCGCCGAACCATTCGGCGAGCATGCGCTGGAGGGCGACGTCCTCGGCGCTGTCCGGGAAGGGGCTGTCGAAGTGCGAGGCGTCGCGCAGGTCGGGGACGAGCAGCAGGGGAGTCCCGGCGGCGGCGTCGAGGAACGCGTCGAGGTTCTCGCGCACCTGGCAGACCATGTCGGCGGCCGAGCACGCGGCCCCGGCGGCGGGGATCAGCCGCGCGTAGAGCATCTCCCAGTGCGCCGCGACGAACAGCCGGAACAGGGGGCTGGTTGCCAGCAGCTCGCGCCGTTCGTCGAGGCCCGAGGGGGCGGCCGCGTGGTGCCCCGGGAGGTAGACCACGAGGAGGTCCGGGGCCAGCCGCTCGCGCGCTTCTCGCACGAGGCGGGTCATGGCGTTGGTCGCCTCCATGGACGAGGCGAAGTTGTAGACGCGCGTCTCGAGCCTGTGATCGACACGCAGGCTCTCTTCGAGGCGAACGTGCGGAGCGTCGGCGTCGGCGACCCCCGAACCGAAGATCATCGAGCATCCGACCAGCGCCACGACAGGGACCCCCGCCGGTCGATCGCGGCCCGGGTCACCGCGCTTGCCGAACTCGTCGCGGGAGAACGCGTGATGCGCTCCCGGGGGCATGGGAAGCTCGGCCTCGGTGGCGCGCTGGAGGTGCGCGTGGTGCGCCTGCAACCAGTTCCCGTACCCCGCGAGGCCGAGGGCCAGGAGGGCCAGGGCCAGCGCCCAGCGGGCGAGGGCCGGGAGTCGGGGCGGCCGGCCGCGGCAGGCGAACGAGAGGGCGAGCCAGACCAGCGCCGCAGCGCCGGCCAGCCAGCCCTCGGTGCCCAGGGTCTTCCGGGCCGTGAAGAGCAGGGCGGCGGCGGGAAGCCAGAGAGCCGTCAGGCACCCCACGGCCGTTCGCGCGATCGCCAGGGCGTCGCCGGGCCACGAGCCCCGGGTCGACCTCGTCGTCATTGGAGTCGTCCGATGAACCAGCGGACCAGCCCGACGAGGGCTCCGTAGGCGGCGTTCATGGAACGCCCGAGGGCGTCGGAGAACGCGATGCGGGCCCGGTAGGGGAGCAGCAGAACGAACGCCAGCAGCACGACCCCCACGAGCCCCAACACGACCCTGCCGACGAGGGATCGCCGCCGGGGCGATACCGGCGCCGGGGAGGGAGCGCCCGGATCCGAGGGGTGGGTTTCGGTCGACGCGTCGCTCATCGTCCCCCTGCCGTCGCGGTTCTCGATGTTGCCGCGTCGTCTACTAACGAGATGGTTACCAAAAAGCAAGCGTCGCGCCGCTCGCGCCCCGTTCAGCGCGCCTCGAGGTGGACGAGCTCCTGCAGCACGCGCAGCGCGCCGTTGAAGCCCAGCCAGGGCGACGGGTACAGGTAGTGCCGGCCGGTCGACGGGAAGCCGAGCTCGAGGAAGGGCGGCGCGTGGGGCGCGAGCAGCGCCCTCTCGGTGGCGGTGCCGATGGCCAGGTCGAGGTGCCCGACTGCGCTCGTGTCGGACGCCCCCGACGGGTCGACCAGGGCCTCGATTTCGCGCGGCAGGGGATCCTCGAGCCAGACCAGGTCGGCCGGCAGGCCCTCGCCCCCGGCCTGGCGGAGGAGCCGCTCGACGTCGGCGCGTCCGCCCGGGCTGCGGTGCAGCACGCCCACCACGGCGGGACGGGCCTCGACCTCGGTGAGCAGCGCGAGCAGGCCCGCGGCCAGGGGGGCGTCGGCGAACACGGCCACGCGCTTGCCGGCCAGGCGGCGCCGCGCGGCGTCGAGCAGGGGGCGCACGCGCTTGAGCTCGGCGTTGACGATCGGGCTCACGCGCGCCTCGGGCACCCCCGCCGCGGCGGCGACCTGGCCCAGCCAGCGGCGGGTCCCCCCCACGCCCATGGGGAGCGCGGTGGCGATGGGCACGCAGCCGCGGGCCTCGAGCGTGGGGGACAGGCGCGCCGCGTGAGGGAGCAGCAGGTGGTGGCGGGCGTGCACGGCTGTGGCGAGCGTGGCATAGGGCTCGCCCGAGGTGAGCACGGCCCGCGCCTTCAGGCCGAGGGCCAGCAACAGCTTGCGCAGCTCGGAGACGTTGGCCACCTGGTCCAGCTCGTACCGGTCGAACAGGTTGCCGTAGATCGCGATCTCGTCGTCGCGGAGCGGGGCGTCGGCCGCCGGCCACTCCCAGCGCTCGAGCACGGCCCGGAGGGTGAGCTCGAAGCCCGTGTACAGGTCCGAGGCCGGGCCGGGATCGCCGATGACCACCACGTGCGCGCCCGTCCTGGCTTCGGCTCGCTCGATCACGTCGTCGAGCTGGCGGCTCTGCAGGCGCACCGGCGTGGAGAGGGGAATGACCACCAGCCCGGCCTTCCGGCGAGCCGTCCATTGCTCGATCTCCTCCTCGAGCTGGGCGGTCGAGCCGCTGATCACGTCGTCGTCGACGAGCTGGGAGTAGCGCCGCCGGTTGTGCGCGTCGGCGAGCGCGTCGTGCTCGACCACGTGGCGCACGGTCTTGACCTTGCAGCCGGTGGCCGCGTGCAGCACGCACAGCGCATCGGGGATGCCATGCACGGCGAGGTAGGCGCCGAGCAGCGTTGTGTGGCTCGAGGGGCGGATGGTGTAGGCGTCGAGGGCGGACGGGGTCATGCGTCTCCCAGGGGCGTCGCCGGCGGGGGGCCGGCGAGCCGTTCGAAGTAGTCGGAGCCGAGCAGGTGCTCGAGGCGCGCGACCGCCGCGGGCACCTCGTCGTAGCCGTGGCCGAAGGCCGCGGGCAGCAACCGCAGGAAGGGCACCGCCGCCGCCGCCACCTCGTGGTGCAGGAAGTCGGCGCCGTGGAAGAGGTCGACCGGGTGCTCGCGCAGCACCTGCCTGAGGGCGCCGGGGTCGCGGAAGATCACGAAGCGGGGCGGCGCGCCCACGTCGGCCAGCACCCGCGCCACGCGCTCGCGGTTCGAGGAATCATCGGGGCCTTGCACGAAGATGGTCGGTTCGAACCCGAGCTCAACGAAGAAGGGCAGGTCGGGCAGGCCTTCGGCCGCAACCAGGCGCGTGGCATAGGCCAGCTGGGAGCCCACGTTGCAGCCGACCCGCAGCGTGCGGCCGGCGTGGCGTGCGCGGAACGCCGCGATCGCCGCCACGGCGCGTCGGCGCTCGTGGCCCAGGGCCTGCTCGATCCGCGTGGGTTCGAGGCCGGCGGCCTCGGCGATGCGCGCGAGGAAGGCGTCGGTCGAGGCCACGCCCACCGGCAGCGGCACCTCGACCGAGCGCGTGCCGAGCTCGGCCTCGCAGAGGCGGCGGAATTCGAGCAGCAGGTTCGGCCCCGGGTGCACCGTGAGGGCGGCCTGGCCCAGGCGCGCGAAGTCGGCGGCGGAGCTCTGCTCGTCGACCACGAGCTCGACGTGCAGCCCCAGCTCGCCCAGCATGGACCGGAGCGCCGGCCCCTGCTCGCGCTCGAAGCCCACCAGGCTCACCGTCGACCGGGTGACGTGCTCGACCCGCCGCGCGCCGCGGGCCATCAGCGCGTAGAACGTGTCCATCATCTCGGCGGGCGACTTCGGCACCAGGCCGTGCGTGCGCCAGGCGAGCACCGGCAGGCCCAGGCGCTTCGTGGCGTCGGCGGCCACGAGCATCACGTCGTCGCCCACCATGGCCGTGGAGCAGGTGGTGAGCACGAGGATGGAGGGGGGCCGCAGCTCGGCCGCGAGGACGTCGAGCGCCTCGGCCAGCTTGGAGGGCCCCCTGCCGGCCACCAGGTCGGTGTCGGTCAGGTGGGTCGAGAACAGCCGCCGGTGCAACCTCTTCGCCGCGAAGCCCGGTTTGTCGAGCACGTTGACGCAGTCGCGGTCCCCGTGGATGAGCACCACGAGGTCCGAGCGCGCCTCGGCGATCATCTCGACCAGGGCCTGGAACGCACACACCTCCTGGCCCAGCAGGGCGCCGGGGTACATGCGGTAGGGCCGGAAGCGGGGCATGGGCGGGGGCTCGCGACCCGTGACTGCGGGTTCACGTTACCAGACGTCGGCGGGCGCGCCTAGGAGCCTGTAGCCCGTAGTCGCCCGCCAGCGCGACCACGCGCGGGTCTGGTCGGGCAGGAGCGGCGGGGGATCGTACCAGTCGGGGCGGACGAGCCAGGCGTCGGGGCGGCTCGTCGCGGCCAGCGGCGCCCACGAGGGTCCGTAGGGCTCGGCCGGTACGTCGGGGCCGCTCGGCTCCGGTTCCCAGGCCTGGAACTCGAAGGCCCGGTTGTAGGTGAGCAGCGCGCCGCCCGCCACGTCGAAGGGGGCGTCCTGATCCACCGCGCCGTTCGCGCCGAGCCCCACGTAGAGGACGTGCGAGCCCTGGGTGCCCGGGTAGTCGACGGGGCTCGCGGCCAGGGGGAAGAACGTGCCCGAGAAGGGCTCGAGCGCCACGCTCGACGTGCCTGCGAACACCGTGGGGCAAGACCCCGGGGCCAGGTCGAGGTGCCCGCGATAGCCGAACGGGCCGCTCGGCGACTGGGTCCAGAGCGCCGCCAGCGACAGCAGGTGGGTGATGGGAAGATCGGCCCCCAGTGCGTCCCCGAGGAAAGCCGAGATCGCCTGGGGGTGGCCGCTCGGCACGTCGAAGATGCGCCGGTAGCCCGTCATCCCTTCGTCCATCTGGGCCATCACGTAGGTCCAGAACAGGTAGGCGATCGCGTAGTTCTCGTACTGGGCGTACGTCCAGTGCACCAGCGACAGGCCCTGCCCGATGAGGCCGCTCGGATCCCACTGGTACATCTGCACCGCCATCTCGTTCTCGCCGTACACGGCGTGCACGGCGCACTCGGCCAGCCCCTCGTCGTGGTACTCGAAGTAGCCGTCGAACAGATCGTGCTTCGAGTGGTAGAGCAGGTGCTGGAACTCGTGGGCCATGGTCGTGCCGTAGGCCCAGCCGCCGATGGCCGGGTTCAGGTGGATGATCTCCATCTCGTTCGAGTGCAGCCCGTAGCGTGACAGCGTGACGCTCTCGGGGTACTGGTTCAGCGGGTTGAAGTAGCCGCCGAAGTCGCCCTGCTGGGCGACGATGACGATGCGACCGTTGCCGTCGAGGTCGGGCGCCGGCGACAGCAGCCCGGTCAGGATCGGGTAGATCAGCCCGTCGAACTCGGCGGCCAGGGCGTCGGGCTCCTCGACCCACTCGCCGTCGAGCGCGTAGATCACCACGTGCTCGCCCGCGGCCACGCGGCGGGCCTGGGCGTAGAGTTGGCTCCACGACTCGTCGTCGGGGTCGCTGACCCAGAAGCGGGTGGTCTCGGCGGCCAGCACCGTGCCGGTGGGCGGCGCGCCGACCGTCGGCGTTACGGTGACCGTGTAGGTCACGCCCAGCCGCTGGGGCGCGGTCGTCAACGTCGCGCGGCGCGCGGTCGCGTCGTAGGTCACGTGCAGCACGGCGAGCGCGCCGTGAGCCGAGGTGACGGTGTAGGCGCCCGGCGCCGCCGCGGCCGCTGCGTCGGGCTCGCCCGTGAAGGCGAGCTCGAGCGTCTCGCGGTCGGGCGCGGCCAGGTCCTCGAGGGCGCCCCAGCTCGCGGGCTCGCGGGCCAGCGGGGCCACGTGCGCGCGCAGCCAGGCCTCGGTCACGTGCACCCAGCCGATGGTGCGGCGATCGTGCGTGTAGGTGATCCAGAACGAGCCGTCGGTGGGATCCTCGGCGATGGAGGGGTAGCCGTAGCTGCTGCCCGAGAGCAGGCAGGCGTCGAGCACGTTCGATACGGTGCTCCAGGTGTGCCCGCCGTCGTCGGAGAGCGCCACGGCCAGCGGGCAGCGCCCGGTGACCGAGTTGTTGAACGTTAGCGCCACGACGCCGCGCCGCGCCCGGATCATCTCGAGGCTGGCGCTGGAGTTCGGGATGACCGAGGGGGTGGCCAGGCTCCACGTGCGGCCCGCGTCGGCCGACGTCATCTCCCACGCGTACTGGGGGACCACGGGGTTCGTGTTGCGCAGAAGGGCGAAGACCGTGCCGTCGTCGCGCTCGATGATCGTGGGCTGGATCTGGTGCGGGTGCTGTACGAGCAGGGCGCCCTCGAAGGGGATCTCGGTCCAGTCGGCGGCGAAGTCGTCGCTGGAGATCAGGAAGGAGGGGTCGTACAAGGCCTCGTCGTACGTGGGCAGGAGCAGCTCGCCGGTCGCGAGGCGCAGCGGCTTGTTGCGGGTCATCCAGTGCAGCTCGTCTCGCAGGGTGGTCGGCTCGCTCCAGGTCGCGCCCTCGTCGGCGCTGCGGATCGCGCGGATCTTGCCCTGGTCCCACGAGTCGCCGTACAGCGTGACGAAGAAGACCACGAGCTCGCCGGTGCGCTCGGAGCGCCAGACGACCGGGTTGCCCTCGGCGCGGCCGGGATCGTCGTACAGCACTTGCCAGGCCTGCCAGGGCTGGCCCTTCGGCTTTCGCGCCCACAGCAGGCGCGAGTCCTTCGATTTCTCGCCCGTGCCGTGGTACCAGGTGGCGAGCACCGTGCCGTCGGGCAGCACGGTGACCGACGAGCCGTGGTGGTTACAGTCGGCTTCGGGGGTCTGCGTGTCCCAGTCGAGGCAGGGGATGGCGTCTTCGGGGACGATGAGCCCGCTCTCGTGGATCGGCTCGGTGAGGACCTCCTGCAGAGGGGCCGTGTCGAGCGCGTCCGGGGTGGCGTCGGTGGTCTCGGCGGCGTGGCCGGTGTCGAGGACCTCGGCGTCGTCGGGTTCGGTGGAGTCCGCGGCGCCGCTCTCGACCGCGTCGCCGGGGCCGGCTTCGCCGGCCTCGCCGGCCTCGTCCGAGGCCCCGCAGCCCGGGGTCGCGAGCAGCCCCGCCAGGAACAAGAGCACCGTCGCTCGCCGCATCGTGTTCTCCCCCGTTGCCGTGCGCGGGGCCTGTCGCCCGCCGACCGCGCCGGTGTAAGATAGCGATCTCGGGAACCGCAGGGAATGCTCCATCGTGCAGGCGGTGCGCTCTTCGTGGCTGTCGACGATCGTCCTCGCGCTCGCGTTCGCGCTTGGCCTGGGTGTCGGGCGGGTGGCGGCTGCGCCGGTCGACGACTGGACGGCGCGCCTGCTCGGCGGCGTGGCGGACGATCCCGGGCCTTGCTGCGGCGCCCATCGCCTGGTCGACGTGCGCCTCGAGGGGGTGCTGCGCCTGCGCTTTGCGCGGTCCGCCGAGCCGGCCGCCGCCCCGGTCGAGATCCGGGTCTCGCCGCGAAACGACGAGGCCCCGGCGTTCGCGCGCACGCCCTCGTTCGACGTGGCGTACGCCGGGCCGGGCGGCGGTCCCGAGGCGGCCGGGGTGGCGCGCGCGGTCGCGGCCCGGATCGCGGCCCGCGACCCCGGCGGGCTCGCGCTGCCGACGGCCGAGGTCGGCTCCGGCGGGGTCCCCGCGGCGGGGTCGCCCTTCGACCGCGCCAGCGTGGGCGCGGCCTTCCTGCTGCTGCTCGTGCTGCTCGCGCTGGCGGTGCCGCTCGGGGTGGTCGGTGGCCGTGCGCTCGTCGACGCGCTGGGTGGCGGCCGGCGGGCCCGATTCGCGCTGCTCGCGCTCTTCGTCGTGTCGCTCGGCCTGCGCGCGGCCGCGCCCCAGCGCCTGGTCACGTACTACATGGGCTACCGCGCCGTCGCCGACGCCGCGGCGCTCGAGGGCGTGCCCAAGTACGGTCCGGCCGCCTGGCTGCCCTATCACCTGCTCTTCCAGGCGACCGGCCCCTCCCACGTGGCCTGGGTGGCCCTCGACCAGGCGCTGGGCGCGCTGCTGCCCCTCGTGGCCGCGCTGCTGCTCGCGCTCCTCGGCGCCGGACGGCTGGCGGTCGCGGCCGGCGGGCTCCTGCTGGCCGCGACGCCGCTCTTCGTGAAGGACGCCGCCTCCGAGAGCCTGCTCGTCCCCGCCACGCTCTGGGCGTTCACGGGCCTCGCGGCGGCGTTGCTCTACCGCGAATCGGCGCGGCCCTGGCGCCTGCTGGCGGCCCTGGCGGCGCTGGGCCTGGCCGTGCTCGCGCGCCCCGAGGCCATCGTGCTCGCGCCGCTGTCGGTGGCGTGGCTCTGGTTCTTGGGCCGCACCCCGTCCCGCGCGCCCCTCCCGGCCCTGCTGCTCGCCGCCGGCGCTTTGTTGGTGCTGGCGGTGTCGAGGGGCTGGCAGTTCTGGGGCCAGGTGCAGCTCGAGCTGGCGGCCGGCAACGCGCCGCAGCTCCACGCGGCCTGGTCGCGCTGGGTGGTCGACGTGGTGGGCCAGGGCCTCTGGGCCTGCAACGCCGCGTTCTGGCCCTCGCTCTTCCCGCTCGCGAGCACGGCGCTGGCGCTCGCGGCCCCGCTCCTCTGCGGCGCCCCCGGCCGGCGCCGGGCGCTGGCCCTCCTGGGCTTGGCTGCGGCCTGGTTCGCGGCGGCGCGCGCCGATCTGCCCTTCTTGTCGGTGCCCCGCCTGCAGGTGCCGGGCCTCGCGCTCCTCACGCTGGCCGCCGCGCTCGGGCTCGAGGGGGGCTGGCAGCGCCTCGCGCCTCGGCTACCTTCCCGCGGGGGCCGGCTCGTGGCCGTGGTGCTGGCGCTAGGCCTCGTGCTGGCCTCGGCGCTGGCCACGGTGCCTCGGCTCTGGGAGCGCACCAACGCCGACGACGAGCACGAGGCCTTCGGCGAGGCCGTGGCGCGGCTCCCCGAAGGCTCGATCACGCTGCTGGCGCGCGCGGGCACCGACCTCCCCCGTGAGCCCGGCCACCTTCACCTGCCCGAGTACCTGCTGCCCGCGCGGGGCCTCGACGCCCACCTGCGCTCCCTCGACGACTGGCGGGCGCGCCCCGACTGGACCCGCCCCGTCTACGCCTGGCTCGGCACCCGCTGCGCCCTGCGGGCGTGCACCGAGCAGGGCGAGCACCCGGCCTGCGCCGCGCTGCGCGCGGGCTTCGACCTCGAGCCGCTCCTCCTGCGCCGGGTGCCCGTGCGGAACCCCGAGATCCCCGAGGCCTTCCACCGCGAGGACGTGCGCCACGCCTCGATGCAGCAGGATCTCGACTTTCCCTGGTGCGCACCCCGGGGCGAGCTGGTGCTGGGGATGTACCGGGTCGTCAGGCCTTCTGGCGCTCG
>CAZBRS010000051.1:36749-40019 GCA_964494475.1 uncultured Myxococcales bacterium
TCCGAATTTCGCGCGCGGGGAAAGGCGTTCGCGCCCGCGCTTCCGTTTGACACGGCCCCGCGCGATCGGTACAACTTCGGCGCACCCGGAGGCCCCGCGGCATGCTCCCTTCGTGGCTCCCAGCGCTCCTCCTGCTCGTCACGACGCCGCCCGTCGCGGCGCCCGTCGCGCCCGCGCCTGCCGGCATGGGCGAGCAGCTGCTCGAGGCCGTGTTCCACCCCTGCAGCCCCGAGCTCTCGTGGGCCGACGGCGTGCGCCAGGATCTCACGTGCCCCGAGCTCGCGCCCCAGCGCCGGCTGCTCCGCCAGGTGCTCGGGTCCGTCGCGGGGCTGCTGCCGGCCGCCCGTCGCCTCGACGAGCTGCGGCGCCTGCGCGCGCTGCACCCCAGGCCCGACCTCACCTATACGCCCTGCCTGGCCCGCCCCGAGGCGCGCCTCACGCTCACCGCCTTCCTCGACTTCGACTGCGGCTCCTGCCGCGGGCTGCGCTTCCGGCTGTACGATCTCGTGAAGCACCTGCCCGTGCGCGTGTGCGTCAAGCAGTTCCCCACGGGCATCCTCGAGCGCTTCCCCACCGGCGCGCTCGCCTCGCTGGCCGCCTGGAGGCAGGACGCCTGGCTGCCCATGTTCGAGGCCCTGTACCGCCGGAGCGGTGACGTAGACGAGCCGGCGGCGATCGCGCTTGCCAGCGCCCTCGGTCTTGCGGTAGAGCGCTTCCGTACCGATCTCGAGGCGCGCGAGATCCAGGCGCTCCTGCTTCGCGACGCGGCCGAGGGCGGCCGACTGGGCGTGCAGGGGACCCCGACGATCGTCGCCACCAACGACGACGGCGTCGAGGTCTTCACGGACTTCGAGGTGCTCGAGGACTGGGTGGTCACCCTGCTGGCCACGCTCGAGGCACCCGCCAACGACGAAGGGAAGAACCCATGAACGAGACCCGGACCTACAAGGTGCGCGACCTCGGCCTGGCCGAGGCCGGCAAGCTGAAGATCGAGTGGGCCGAGAGCCGCATGCCCGTGCTCATGAAGCTGCGCGAGCAGGGCCTGAAGGAGCAGCCCCTGAAGGGCATGCGCGTGGCCGGCTGCCTGCACGTGACCAAGGAGACCGCGGTGCTCATCCGCACCCTGCGCGCGGCCGGCGCCGAGATCTCGTGGTCGGGCTGCAACCCGCTGTCGACCCAGGACGAGATCGCGGCGGCTCTGGCGGCCGAGGGCTTCAGCATCTTCGCCTGGCACGGCATGAACCGCGACGAGTTCTACTGGGCCATCGAGCGCACGCTCGACTTCAAGCCTACCCTCACGCTCGACGACGGCGCCGACCTCATCGTCACCGTGCACAGCCAGCACCGCGAGCTGGCGCCGGGCATCCTCGGCGGCACCGAAGAGACGACCACGGGCGTGCACCGCCTGCGCGCCATGGGCCGCGACGGCAAGCTGCTCTACCCGGTCATCGCCGTGAACGACGCCGAGACCAAGTGGGACTTCGACAACGTGTACGGCACGGGCCAGTCGTCGCTCGACGGCATCCTGCGCGCCACCAACGTGCTGCTGGCGGGCAAGGTGTTCGTGGTGGCGGGCTACGGCCACTGCGGCCGCGGCACGGCCCTGCGCGCGCGGGGCATGGGCGCCCGCGTGCTGGTCACCGAGGTCGACCCCATCCAGGCGCTGAAGGCCACCCTCGAGGGCTTCGAGGTCGCGACCATGGACCAGGCCGCGCGCGAGGGCGACATCTTCATCACCGCCACGGGCATGAAAGACGTGCTCGTGAAGCGGCACTTCGCCAGCCTGAAGGACGGCGCCATCCTCTGCAACACCGGCCACTACGACTGCGAGATCAACATCCCCGAGCTCGAGGCCCTGGCCGCGTCGAAGCGCGACATCCGCGACGACAACGAGGAGTACGTGCTGCCGAACGGCCGCCGCATCTACCTGCTGGCCAAGGGCCGCCTCGTGAACCTGGCCGCCGCCGAGGGGCACCCCTCGGAGGTCATGGACATGAGCTTCGCGAACCAGTACCTGTCGCTCTGCCGCCTGGCCAAGGACGGCAAGGACATGCAGGACCAGGTCTACGACGTGCCCGAAGGCCAGGACGAGTCCCTGGCCGCGCTGAAGCTCGCCACCATGGGCATCTCGATCGACGCGCTCACGCCCGAGCAGCTCGCCTACCGCGACGACTACAGCGCGGGGACGTAGCCCGTAGGCTGAACCGTTCCTTGGGCGAGCGTTGGGCCTGGTCACGGTCCTGGACAGTTCGCATCGCCGCCGATATCCTGACGGCATGCGACTCGATTCTTCCATGGTTCTTTATCACCTCTCCCCCAGGGAACGCGACGGATGGCTCGATTCCCTCGCGTCAGCGTTCGTCCTCGAAAGCTCCGTGCAAGTCGCCTTCGTATTCGGCTCGTTCCTCGGCGGCGCCGCGTTTCGAGATCTGGATATCGCGGTCTGGCTCGACGAGCCGTTTTCGTTGCTCGATGTCGCCAGACTGACCAGTCGGTTGTGGGCAGCCGTGGGCCGGCCCGCGTTCGAACTGGACGTGGTGCCGCTGAACGACGCCGCACCGGCCTTCCTGGCCGAGGTGACAGAGAAGGGGCGGCTGCTCGTCGAGCGCCACGAAGGCACCGCGCTCGACCTGGCCGTGCGGGCGCGCAGTGACTGGCTCGACCTTCGCGCCGTCAACGCGATCAACGCGCTGGAGGCCGCGTCATGAGCCCCGTTCGCGAGTCGCGACTCCTCGCTGGTCGCAAGGCCATCGCGGCCATCCGCCGCTATCGAAGCACCCTCACCAGGGAACGCCTGCTCATCGACGAAGACGCCGAACGCATGGTGCTCCACGCGGTGCTCATCGCGATCCAGGCATCGGTCGACGAGGCCTTGGCCGCCTGCCGCCGTCGCCAGTTGACGGCCGAGACCTACCGAGCTGCGTTCGAAGAGTTGGGGCGCGCGGGCGCCATCCCCGCCGATTGGGTGCCCGACCTCATGGGGTGGGCATCGCTTCGAAACCTGGTCGCGCACTTCTATCCTGTCATCGACATCGGCCGCGTCTTCGACGCGCTCACCGAGGTCGAGGTGCTCGAGCGCTTTCTCGACTGGTGCGAGAGAGACGCCATATGATCGGCTCGGCTGTGGCGAGCAGAAGTTCGGTGCTCGTGCTCCTGGCCCTCCTGGGGCTGGCCCCAGGCCGGGCCCTTGCGTGCTCGTACGTCGAAAACCCGCCCTTCGAGATCGATCTTGCCGAGGCCGCCGTGGATCACGAGCCCCCCGGTGCCATC
>CAZBRS010000052.1:0-39575 GCA_964494475.1 uncultured Myxococcales bacterium
GCTTCTGGCAGCCGCAGCTGCCGTCGGACTTGCAGTACGAGCCGGGCCACTGCGTACAGGTGCCGCACGAGCCCCCGCAGCCGTCGGGGCCGCAGGTCTTGACGTCGCACGCCGTAAAGTCGCACGCGCCGCTCGTGCAGGCCTCGCCGCAAGCACAGTCGCCGCAGCTTCGACCGCAGCCGTCGTCGCCGCACACGCGGCCCGCGCAGCTCCACTTGCAGGGGCACGACGCGGTGGTGGAGCCCTGCGACGTGACGTCGCCGCTCACGACCAGCGTGCTCGCCGAGAGGACCAGGTCTTGCGACGGCGCCGGTGACACCCGCGTCAGCGTGGCCGCGAGCCGGATGGGCAGCACGACCGGGAAGCACGACGACGCGGCGTTGGCGTCGGGCACCTTCGAGAGGCCCGGATCGATGTCGCCCGCGTGCTCGAGGGTGGCCAGCACGTACTCGCCCTCCCTGTCGTCGGGGAAGCCCGGGCACTGGGAGTCGGCCGACAGGGTGGCCTCGCGGATCTCGAGGTCCCCGGCGCCGTCGACGACCTCGGCGGCCCGGAGCATCAGGTGGCAGCCCACGCCGCGCCGCAGGTCGACGACGATCTCGACCAGGCACCCGTCTTCGTAGGGATCGACGTCCTGTTTGTGGCGCACCGACACAGCCACGCTGTCGAACGTGAGCGGGCCAAGGGTCGTGACGACCTGCCCCGCGACCGTCACGGGCGCGGCGCCGCAGTCGGCCGAGTGACAGCGGCCGTCGGCGTCGCACGACGAGCCCGCGGGGCAGGCGCCGCACGAGCCGCCGCAGCCGTCGGGGCCGCACTGCCGCTCGGCGCACGCGGGCTGGCACGCGTCGGAGCCGAGGTCGAGCGCGGGGTCGCCGCCCGGGTCGGAGGGCGTGTCGAGGTGGAGGTCGGGCGTCGAGCCGTCGACGAGCGCGTCGCCGCCGACGTCCTGGAGCAGTTGGCACTGGCAGGGGAAGTAGCTGTCGCCCTGCTCGCCGCAGACCTTGATCGACGCGCTGCCGTCGGGGCACGAGCAGGCCTTGGTCTCGCCCGGCGTGCACGTCTCGCGCTCGCGCTCGCCCTGCCCTTCTCCGCCGCAGGCGACCACGGCGAGCACGGCCAGGCAGAGCACCAGCGCGATCGGGCGCGGCGTCACCAGCCCAGTGATCATGGGAGCCCCCTCGTCGGCGTGACGCCCCAAGCGATAGCAGGAACAGCGGGCGCATGCAATCGATCGGCGCACGCGCCGCGTGGTGGGGGTTGCATTCGATCCGGGAATCTGGTTCCGTTCAGGGCGAGGCACGAACGAACCGGGGGGGACCATGCAGAAGGCGGTCGGCTGGGACACGCTGCTCGAGCACCTGTTCGACGGAGCGCTGCTGGTGGGGCCCGGGGGCGAGCTCGTGAGCTGGAATGCGCCCGCCGCCGCGATGCTGGGCCTGTCGGCCTCGATCCGCGCCTCC
Source organism: uncultured Myxococcales bacterium (assembly GCA_964494475.1). Taxonomy (GTDB): domain Bacteria; phylum Myxococcota_A; class UBA9042; order CAZBRS01; family CAZBRS01; genus CAZBRS01. Next base: position 1,464 of record CAZBRS010000052.1, read on the forward strand.
GACCCCGCGCGCGCCACGCCCCCCGAGCTCTTCGACGCCCACGGCAACCCCCTGGCGGGGGGCGCCGGCCCCATCGCGGCCACGCTGGCCGACGGCAGGTCGCGCGACCTCGACGGGTTCGCCCGCCACGCCGCCGGGCACCTCGTGCCCATCAAGGTGCGCACCGCGGCCGTGCCTCCGAGCCAGGGCGGCCCGGGCGCCACCGTGGTGCTGCTCCGCGACGACTCCGAGAAGACCATCCTGCGGCGCCAGGCCGACGACCTCCGCGAGCAGGCCCTGATCGACCACGCCACGGGCGCCGCCAGCCGGCTGTTCGTCGAGCTGCAGCTGGTCTCGCGCCTGGCCGAGATCGAACGCTACGGGTGGCCCTTCGCCGCCATGCTGGTGGCCATCGACGACTGGCCGGGCCTGGCGAAACGCTATGGCGAGGTGCATCGCCGCGAGTTCGTCAAGCTGGTGGCCGACTCGCTGCTGAACGCGGCGCGCTCGTCCGACCTGATCGGCTGCTGGGGCGAGGGCGAGTTCCTGGTGCTGCTCGCGAACGTGGGAGACCCCACGCTCCTGACGGGCGCCGAGCGCTTCCGCCGCGTCATCGAGCAGGGCCAGCACCAGGCCTACGGCGAAGGCGCCCGCGTCACGGTCAGCGTGGGCGCCACCTCGGCGCGCAAGAACGACTCGGTGGGCGTGCTCGTGGCGCGGGTCAACGCGCTCGTCGCGAAGAGCCGAGCCGCCGGCGGCAACTGCGTGAGCCTCGGCTCCTAGCAGCGCGTGGCGCTGCAGGCTCTGGGCCCGCAGCCCGGGCGTCAGCGGCAGACCACGACGTCGGTTCGCGAGGCCCACCCCAACGCAGTGGCGCCGACCACCACGGCCCGGAAGGCGCCCGCGTGAGGCGGCCGCCAGCGGATCGTGCCGTCCGCGAGGGTGGCGCCCGGCAGCCCGGCGATCGCGAGCTCGGCGCCGGCCTCGAAGGGCCGCCAGGCGAGCGACGCACCTGCCCGGCAAGCGGGCGGCGCGTCTCCGAGCCCCGGCGCCGCAAAGCCCCGATCGACGGCGGGCACGGCGCCCACCGGCTTCAACAGCGCCTCCTCGAGCCGGGGCTCCTGCTGGAAGCGGTTGGTCTTGCTGGCGAACGCGGCCTCCTTCGCGAGCGCCAACGCGTCGGCGCCGTCACGACCGGCCAGGCGCTCGCCGAGCAGCGCCATCGCCGCCAGGCCCAGCTCGCCCTCGGACCGCGCCTTTTCGACGGGCACGGCCACGTCGTCGACCAGATCGGCGTCGAGGCCCGAGTGGTGCAGATCCGAGCCGAGCGCGACCAGGCCCGCCAACAGGGTCAGCAGCGCGCGCGCCTCGGCCGTGGGCAGCCCGTCGGCCGCGAGCGCGCCGTGCAGCGCCGAGACCGCCTCGGCCAGGGCGGCGTAGCGCGGCGTGTCGAGGGTCGAGGCGTCGAAGACGGCCAGCAGCCGCGAGAGGATCTCCCGGTCGACAGCGGCGGAGCGCCCGGCCCCGAAGGCGAAGGCCTGCTCGTCCTCGACGGCCGCGCGGCGCGCCGCCACCGGGTCGTAGCCGGCCGGATCGGCGAGCCACGCCGCGTAGGTGCCGAGCGCCAACCGCGTCGACGCGCCCTGGATCGAAGGGTTCTGCACCAGCCCGGCGATGGCGTTCGGGAGGTCCGGCGCCCGGCCCCCGAGCGGCCCGAGCAGCAGCCGCCCGAAGAAGCCGTCGCCCCCGTCGTTGGCCCAGAAGTTGTCCCAGATGAGCGGCTCGCGGCCGAGCGCCGCGTGCACGGCGGCCAGGTCGGCAGCCGCCAGCTCGGGAGAGAACGTGTCGGTGCCCGTCCACAGCACGGGCACGTCGGCGTGGAGGGCTCGCAGGGCCTCGAGGTAGGCCGGTCCGCCCTCCCACCCGTCGCGCCGCGCGTCGCTGTAGGCGGTGGGCACGAACCACAGGCGCGCGTCGGCGCGACGCGCCCGCAGGTCGGCCAGCAGCCGGTTGGCCAGCGCGGCGTGCGCGGCGCCCAGGTCGGCGCCCACGTCGACGGCCGCCTCGAGCTCGATGTCGTCGGCCAGCAGGCACGCCCCGATCGCGCCGGCGTCCTGCAGCGACGCGAGCTTCGTCAGCAGCGCCTGGTAGTCGGCCTCGGACGAGAAATCGAAGTCGATGAGGGGGCTCACGCCAAAGAGGAAGGAGAGGCCCAGCTCGGACGCCAGCGCCGCCAGATCGGCGAAGCCCGCGAGCGCCTCGGCCGGATAGGGCGTGCGCCACTGGTCGCGATGGAGCGGATCGTTCTTGGGCGCGTAGACGTACGAGGTCAGGCCCCACCGGGCGAGCGCGACGAGCAAATGGCGGCGCTCGCGCCACGACCACGGCACGCCGTAGAAGCCCTCGACCACGCCGTGGTTCGCGAACGACGTGCCGGGCTGGGCGAGCGAACCCACACCCCGTGGGGGCAGGGCCACGCGCCCGTCGCGGCTCGTGAGCGACGCCTCGACCACGCGCAGGTCGCCCGGCGCCGTCCAGCGGAGGCGCAGGCACCCCGCGGAGGCCCCCCCGAGGTCGAGGGGCACGGTCGGGTCGGGCCAGGCGCGGGTGGCGAGGACCTCGGCTCCGCAGGCCGCGAGCAAATCGACCTCGCCGTCGGTGGGCGGCTCGCCCTGCAGCCGCACCGTGAGGGCGTCGAGCGCGAGCGCGGCGCCGAACGCGACCTGAAGATCGAGCTCGAGCCAACTCGGCTGCCCCTGGGGCACCCACCAGCCCGTGTCGTCGTGGCCGTCGCGCACGGTCGCCACCGCGTCGCGCGCCTCGCGGGGCCAGGGAACCCCCGCGGGGGCGTGCAGGCCGCTGGCCGCGAGGCGCGCCCAGGGCACCAGGTCGACGGGCGAATCGAGGGGGGGCGGCAGGCCGTCGTCTGCGACGTCGGGCCGGCCGTCGACGGCCTCGATCGCGTCGAGGGGTTCGCCACTCGGCTCGGCGCCTGCGGCGCACGCCCAGGCGGCGAGCCCCACGAACGACAGCGACAGGACGCGCGCGAGGCGCGGGGTGCTCGTGGCCCAGCGCATGGTCCCTCCTGCGGCGGATGCCCGGTCAGCATACGTGAGCGCGCGCCGGACGACAACGCTTGCGGAGCAGGACTCGCCGGGGGCTCTCCATGTCGTGTCCATATTTTTTTTGGACAACGTATTGACACTCGACCGGGGGCACCTAGCTTGACCGACAGGAAGAAAACAAACGGGCCGAACGGCCCCCCCGAGGAGGATCCCATGAAGCGCAGCGTGACCGACGTGAACGTCCTGGCTCTACCGCAGAGCGGCCTTCGCTCTCTGGCCCTGTCCCTGCTGATGACCCTGACCGTGCTGCTGGCGGTGGCCTGCGGCAGCTCGGACGATGGAGCGTCGGACCTGACCGACCCCGACACCACGGCCGACACCACGGAGGAGACCTCGCCCGAGACGATCGAGGAGACGACGCCGGACACCGAGGTCGGCACCGCCAAGGCCCGCGTGCTGCACCTGTCGCCCGACGCCCCCGCCGTCGACATCCTCGCCAACGACGGCGCCGAGCCCGTCTTCGGTGACCTCGAGTACAAGGAGGGCACCCCCTTCGCCGACGTGCCCGCCGCCTCCTACGACTTCCACATCGCCCCCAAGGGCGGCACCAAGGACGACGCCGTCCTCAGCGTCTCCGGCCTCGCCCTCGCCGAGGACAAGGCCTACACCGTCGTCGCCTACGACGCCCTGGCCTCCTTGAAGGCCCTGGCCCTCGAGGACGACCTCTCTCCCGTCATGACCGGCAAGATCCGCGTGCGCGCCATCCACACCGCCAAGGACGTCGGCGAGGTCGACATCTGGAACATCCCCGCCATGGGTGACCCCTCGCCCCTCTACGAGAACGTCCCCTTCGGCGCGGCCGGCGACTACAAGGAGCTGCCCGTCGGCGCCTATACGCTGGGCTTCGACCTCGACAACGACGCCTCCCCCGACGTCATCTTCGCCATCCCCGAGCTCCCCTCCGGCACCATCGCCAACGTGTTCGCCGTCTCCGACACGTCCGGCGTCTTCCTCTTCGCCCAGCTCGCCGACGGCACCACCGTCCGCCTCGACCCCACGCCCGCGCAGGTCGGCACCGCCAAGGCCCGCGTGCTGCACCTGTCGCCCGACGCACCCGCCGTCGACATCCTCGCCAACGACGGCGCCACGCCGGTCTTCGCCGACCTCGAGTACAAGGAGGGCACCCCCTTCGCCGACGTGCCCGCCGCCTCCTACGACTTCCACATCGCCCCCAAGGGCGGCACCAAGGACGACGCCGTCCTCAGCGTCTCCGGCCTCGCCCTCGCCGAGGACAAGGCCTACACCGTCGTCGCCTACGACGCCCTGGCCTCCTTGAAGGCCCTGGCCCTCGAGGACGACCTCTCTCCCGTCATGACCGGCAAGATCCGCGTGCGCGCCATCCACACCGCCAAGGACGTCGGCGAGGTCGACATCTGGAACATCCCCGCCATGGGTGACCCCTCGCCCCTCTACGAGAACGTCCCCTTCGGCGCGGCCGGCGACTACAAGGAGCTGCCCGTCGGCGCCTATACGCTGGGCTTCGACCTCGACAACGACGCCTCCCCCGACGTCATCTTCGCCATCCCCGAGCTCCCCTCCGGCACCATCGCCAACGTGTTCGCCGTCTCCGACACGTCCGGCGTCTTCCTCTTCGCCCAGCTCGCCGACGGCACCACCGTCCGCCTCGACCCGGCGGACTGAAGCGCGGTGCGCGGGAGCGGCGGTTGACAGGCACCATCGGCCTCCTCCCCGGGTCTCCGATCCTGCACCGCCGCTCCCCGCGCTTCGCCTCGCCTCTCTTTTCTGGACAGCGCCTGGACAACCCGAGCCGGGCGACCTAGGATGACACCATGAAGTCCCCGACCCTCCCCACCGACGGCCTCTACCCCATGCGTGTGGTTTCCCGCCTGACGGGGCTCAGCCCCGACGTGATCCGGGTCTGGCAGCGTCGCTACGGCGCGGTCACGCCGGCCCGCACCGACGGCAACGCCCGGCGGTTCACGGCGGCCGACGTGCGCCGGCTCGCGCTGCTCGGAGAGCTGGTCGGTCAGGGGCACGCCATCATGGACCTCGCCACGCTGGACGAAGCCGCGCTCACGGCCCTGCAGTCCGGCCCCGGCGTGCCTTCGTCGGCGGCCGAGGCCGGTGACCGCGACGGCCCCGAGCAGCGCCTGATCGAGGCCTACCTGGCCGCCATCACGCGCTTCGACGCCGCGACGGCGGCCGACCATCTGGCCCTGGCGACCTCGCTCATGCGCCCGCGCGAGCTGGTGCTCGGCGTGGTGCTGCCGCTGCTCCGCGAGGTGGGCGCGCGCTGGCACGCCGGAAAACTGGGCGTGGCCGAGGAGCACCTGGTGACGGCCCACGTGCGCGGCGTGCTCGACGCGCTGCTCCGGAGGGCCGCCTTCGACCGGGGCGCCGAGCGCGTGCTGGTGACTACGCCCGAGGGCCACCTGCACGAGTTCGGAGCCCTGGTGGGCGCCATGCTGGCCGCGGCGCGCGGCTACGACGTGCTCTACCTGGGCCCGTCGACCCCCGAGCGCGAGTTGGCCCGCGCGGCGGTCGAGAGCGGCGCCACCCTGGTGCTGCAGAGCGTGGTCCTCACGCCCCCCGCCGCCGACCTCCCGGGCCTGGCCGAGCGCCTGCGCGAGCTGGCCGGGCACGTCGAGACCTGGATCGGCCTGCCACGCGACCACGCGCTGGCAGAGCACCTGACCGGTGTGCGCCTGCTGCACCGCTTCGAGGACCTCGACGCAGCCCTGCTGGCGCGCCGGGGGTAGACCTCCGACCTGCTCACCCCTCCGCCGGCGGCGCCGGCAGCACGATGGTGAACGTCGTGCCCCTGCCCACCTCGGACGTGACCTCGATGGAACCGTGGTGGCGCTCGACGATCTTCTTGCAGATCGACAGCCCGATGCCCGTGCCGGGGTACTTGCCCTGGGGGTGCAGGCGCTGGAACACCTCGAAGATCTGGGGGATGTGGCGCACCTCCATGCCGATGCCGTTGTCGGCCACGGCCAGACGCCAGTGGTCGCCCTCGCGCCGGGCCGAGACGTGCACGGTGGGGGCCTCGTCGCGCCGGAACTTGATGGCGTTGCCGATCAGGTTCTGGAAGAGCTGCACGAGCTGCGTGGGGTCGCCGACCAGGCGGGGCATGGGGTCGACCGTGACGGTCGCGCCGGCCTCCTGCAGGTTGGCGCGCAGGTTCGAGAGCGCCTCGTCGAGCACGGTCTGCAGGCTCGTCTCGCGCAGGGCCTCGCCGCGCGAGCCCACCCGCGAGTACGCCAGCAGGTCGAGGATGAGGTCGCGCATGCGCCGGGCGTTGTCGAGGGCGCCCCGCAGCATGTCGCGCCCCTCGTCGTCGAGGTGCTCGGCGTAGTCCTCCTGCACGATCTCGACGTAGCCCGCGATGGAGCGGAGCGGCGCCTGCAGGTCGTGGGAGACCACGTACGCGAACTGCTGCAGCTCGCCGTTCGAGCGCTCGAGCTCCCGGAGGGTGTTCTTCAACTGGCCGTTCAGCTCCTCGAGCTGCACCTGAATCTGCACGAGCTCGCGGTTCTGCCGCACGGCGTTCTCGTAGGTCGAGAGCAGCAGGCTGAGGATCTGCTCGCGCGTCGAGGTGACCGTGAAGCGCTCGCCCGCGAAGGTGACCTCGAGGCTGCCGCCGGCGGCCACCCGACGCTCGGTCGCCCCCGGGGGGTGGGCCAGCAGGTACTCGACCTGGGTCAGCAGGTAGCCGTCGTCGTAGGGCTTGGTGATGAAGTAGTCGGCGCGCGCGCGCAGCCCGTGGATCACGTCCTTCACGTCGGACAGCGAGGTCAGCAGGATGACGGGCACGTGCCGGCAGTGCTCGTCCTCCTTGATGGCCCGGCAGAGCTCGAAGCCGTTCATGGCCGGCATCATCACGTCGCTGAGCACGAGATCGGGCAGCTCGTCGCGGAGCGACGCGAGCGCCGCTTCGCCGTTCGGCTCGTGGCGCACGCGGTAGCCGTGGTCTTCCAGGACCACCTGCAGGCGCATGGCCTGCGTGGGGCTGTCTTCGACGATCAGGATGCGGGCCGGCTCAGGCCGGCGATCGCCAGGGGTCGCCACCATCGAGCACCTCCTTCAACACCAACGGGATGGACGGGAGCGGCAGCACGCGGTCGACCAGGCCCTCGCGCGCCGCCACGCCCGGCATGCCATAGACCACCGAGGTCGCTTCGTCCTGCGCCAGCACGAGCCCCCCGGCCTCGCGCACGGTTCCGAGCCCCGCCACGCCGTCCTGCCCCATGCCGGTCAGGATCACCGCCACGGAGCACGCGCCGTAGACCTCGGCGACCGAGCGGAAGAGGTGCGTGGCCGACGGCCGGAATCCGTCGATGGCAGCGTCGTCGGACAGGTGCACGACGCCCTTCGGAGACACGCCCAGGTGCCGCCCGTCGGGCGCCACATAGACGGTGGCGGCGGCGAGCGGCTCGCCGGCTTCGGCCACCTTCACGCGCAGGCGCGACGTACGGCCGAGGGTGGTCGCGAAGCTGGCCACGAAACCGGGGCTGATGTGCTGCACGACCAGGATGGGCGACGGGAAGGCCGCCGGGAGACCGTCGAGGACGTGACCGAGCGCCGCCGGGCCGCCCGTGGAGGCGGCGATGGCCACCGGCCCCGAGCGACGCGGCTCGCCCCACCCGGCGCGCGACCCCTGCTCGGGGCGGCGGCTCGCCTGGGCCCGGCTGGGCTCGGGCAAAGCTCGCACGCGCACGCCGGCCATGGCCTTCAGGATCTCGACGATCTGACGCGCCGCCGCGTCGAAGCCCGGTCGTCCGGGCCCCGGGGGCTTGCGCAACACCCAGAGGGCGCCGAGGCTGAGCGCCCGCACCGACGCGTCGGCCTCGCGCGCGTCGACGTTGCCCGTGATGAGCACGATGGGCGTGGGCGCGTCGCGCATGATGACGCGCGTGGCCTCGTAGCCGTCGAGGCGCGGCATGCGGATGTCCATGAGCACCACGTCGGGTCGGAGCGCGCGCACCTGGCGCACGGCCTCCTCGCCGTCGGCGGCCTCGGCCGCCACCCGCAGCTCGGGGCTGCCGTTCACGATCGCGACGAGCAGCTCACGCACCGTCGGCGAGTCGTCGGCCACCACGACGCGCAGGGGACCCGTCGTCGTCTTCATAGCAGCTGCTCGAGGGTGGCGAGCAGTTCGGCCTGGTCGAACGCGCTCTTCACGAGGTAGGCGTTGGCGCCCGCCTCGAGGCCGCGCTGGCGATCAACGTCGGTCCCCAGGCCGGTGACCAGCACCACGGGCAGGGTGGCGAAGCGGGGATTGGCGCGCAGGGCGCGCGTGAGCTCGACCCCATCGACACGCGGCATCTGCACGTCGGACACCACCAGGTCGACCCCGAGATCGTCGACGCGATCGAGCGCGTCGCGGCCGTCGACCGCGGCGGTCACGCGATAGCCCGCGGCCTCGAGGATCATCTTCTCGAGGCTGCGGGTCGTCAGGGAGTCTTCGACCAGCAGGACGTGCGGTCGCGGGCGCAGGCCGTCGGCCGCCGAGCTCGCGAGGGCGACGGGGCCCTTCCCTTCGCTGGCGGCGCGGAGCAGGGCCGTGGCGCTGAGGATCAACGCGACGCGCCCGTCGGAGAGCAGCGTGGCGCCGGCCAGCCCGCTCAGGTGGCGCAGGCGCGGCCCCAGCGACCGCACCGTGATCTCGCTCTCGGCCACGAGCTCGTCGACCACGCAGACGACGGCGCGCTCCCCCGCCACGACCACCACGGCCGGCAGCGACGCCGCGGCGTCGAGGCTGTCGGAGGGAACGCCCAGATAGCTCGACAGATGAACGAGGGGCACGTGGCGCCCCTTCCAGGCGACGGCCTCGCGACCCTCGAGGAGCGCGATCTCGGAGCGCAGCACGGCGAGCAGCCCGCCCACGGCCGCGGACGGCAGCGCGAAAAAGCCGCGCCCGACGCGCACCAGCAGCGCGCGCAGCCCCGACAAGGTGAGCGGCACCGAGAGGGTGAAGCCGGCGCCCCGGCCGCCGGCCGTGTCGAGCGCGACGGTGCCGTGCATGGCCTCGACCCGTTCGCGCACAACGTCGAGGCCCACGCCACGCCCCGAGACCTCGGTGACGACGTGCGCCGTGCTGAACCCCGGACGGAAGAGCAGCGCGGCCAGGGAAGCGTCGTCGGCAGGAGCGGGCAGCCCGCGGCGCTCGGCCTCGGCGGCCACGGCCGCGCGATCGACGCCGCGCCCGTCGTCGCGCACCACGACGGCGACGCGCTGACCTTGCAGCGACGCGCCGATGTGAAGCTCGCCAGCCTCGGGCTTGCCGGCGGCGCGACGCTCGGCCGGCGTCTCGAGGCCGTGATCGATGGCGTTGCGCACCAGATGGCGCAGGGGATCCTTCAGCTCTTCGAGGACCACGCGATCGAGCTCGACCCCTCCCCCCTCGATGCGCAGCACGACCTCCTTGCCCGCCTGGCGGGCCAGGTCGCGCGCGAGCCGGTCGAAGCCCCGACAGGCCTCGGAGAACGGCAGCATGCGCGCCCGGCGCACGTCGTCGAGCAGGGGCTCGACCAGCCGCTCGAGGTCGTGCTGGTGCAGACCCACTCGCGCGGTCAGCCGCTCGAGCTCGGCCTCGGCCTCGCGCCAGCGCGTGCAGACCTGCTGGAGCGACGCACGCAGGGCCGCGGGCACGTTCGGCGACGCGAACGCCGGGTCGTGCTCGAGCTCGACGACCTCGCGTCCCCAGCCGCGCACGCGCTCGCGCAGCGCATCGAGCTCGGCCACCGGTTGGCCGAGGGTGCGCACGGCCATCAGCAGCTCGCTCGACCGCTCGAGCAACGCGTCGAGCTTGGCCGGCGCGAGCCGGATCACCGCCCCGCCGAGGGGCGCAGAGCGGGGCGCGTCGCGCTCGCAGACGGGGCAGGGAGCGCCGAAGGCCAACTCGCTGCCGCACGTGCGGCAGAATTGCCCGGTGACCTCGGCCCGGATCGGCGGGCACGGAGGAGGCGGCGCCGTGGGGCCCGCACGCGTCGCGACGCGCGCGCGTCGCGGGCCGGGGGCCGGGCGCTCGCCCCGGGCCAGGGAGTCGACGCGCGCCAGGAGCGCGGCCACGGCCGAGCCCTCGAGGGAGCGCGCGTCGCGCAAGCGACCCCGGGCCTCGTCGAGCGCATCGGCCAGGTCGAAGAGCAACGAGAGCAGCACGTCGTCGACCGCCGCTTCGCCGTCGCGAGCCGCCGCCAGCAGGTCCTCGAGCCGGTGGGCGACCGTCTCGATCGGCGCGACCGCCGCCGCGCGCGCCGCGCTCTTCACCGTGTGGGCCGTGCGGAACAATCGCCGCAACACCTCGTCGCGCGGCGCGCCCGTCGGATGCTGCTCGAGCGCCAGGGTGTCGCGGTTGAGCGCGCCCACGTGCTCCTCGAGCTCGGCCACGAAGGCCGCCATCAACCGGGACTGCAGCTGCGCCTGGTCCATGCGCGCCTCTCGCCTCCTTCGCTACCCGCGCTCGTCGGCGGCCGTCGGCGCGGTGGTGACCACCATGGCACGCAGCACGCCGCTCATGGCCCCGAGCTCCTGGGCCGAGGCCGCCACCTGGCGCGTGGCCACCAGGCCCTGCTTGGCCACCTGATCGATGGCGGTCATGGCCTGCTGCACCTGCACCACACCCGTGGCCTGCTGACGCGCCGACGCGGCCGACTGCGCCGCGATTGTGGCGGTCTCCTCGATGGCGTGGGCCAGCGAGAACAACACCTCTCCGGCCTGGCCCACCACGGCGATGGTCGCGTTCACGGCGCGCGTGGACTCCTCGGTCGACAGCACCGCGGCGTTGGTGGCCTTCTGGATGTCACCCAGGATCTGGCGCACCTGGGCGGTGCCCTTCTTCGATCGGTCGGCCAGCGCCTTGATCTCGGTCGCCACCACGGCGAACCCCCGACCATGCTCGCCGGCCCGCGACGCCTCGATGGCCGCGTTCAGGGCCAGCAGGTTCGACTGCTCGGCCATCTCGGTGACCGCGGCGATGATCTCGCCGATGGCCTGGGTGCGCTCGGCCAGGGCCACGATGTGGCTGGCCACGGCCGACGACTGCTGCTCGACGCGACGCATCGAGGTCACGGCGTCCTGCAGCGCCGTCTGGCCGCGCTCGCCCGTGGACTCGGACTCGCGCGCCTTGTCCATCATCTGCTGGGCGCGCTCGGCCGCCTGTTCGGAGGTCTGGCGCATCTCCTCGATGTTCGACACGGTCTGCGACACGGCGCTGGCCTGCTCGGCCGCGCCGGCGTTCTGTTCGGCCGTGGCGGCCACGATCTCGGAGCTGACCGACGCGAGCTGCCCGACCACCTCGTTGACCGGCCGCGTCACGCTCCGCGACACCACGACGCCCGTGAGCAGGCCGATGAACACGGCCGCCAGGACCCCGAGGAAGAGGACCCAGGACGACGCGACCACCGACTGCAAGGCCTGCTGCTCGGCCGCCTTGTAGGACCGCGCAGAGAGCTCGCGCAGGCCGGCGACCGCGCCGTACTGCAGGTCGCGGCGCAGCTTCGTGAACGCGCGCAGCTCGGCGCGGACCGATTTCTCCTTCTCGAACGCGGCGCGCGCGTCGGCGACCAGGGTCTCGAACAACGCCTCGAACTCGCGCGCCGGGCCGACTTCGGGCCCGGAGGCGAGGGCCTGGTACTGCCCAAAGGCGGCGCGCACGTCGGCCACGTCGACGTCGAAGTCGCGCTCGTACCGCGCGTTGGCCGACTCGATGAAGGCGCCCACCGCCTTTCCGACGCCGTTCACGTTGATCTCGACCTCCATGGCGGCCCGCAGCTTGGCGGACAGCCCCTCGACGTCGGCGAGGGGGGCCTCGATGCGCAGGTCGATCAGCAGGTCGAGCTCGTGTCGCGCTACCTCGAAGCGATCGAGGGCCGCTTCGCGTTCGGCGAACTCGGCCAGGACGCGCTCGACCTTCTCGGACAGGCCGGCGCTGCGGGTCGTCAACTCGTCGACCAGTCGCCGGCCGTCGTCGTCGAGCGGAAGGGCGCGGAGCACGGCCAGGGCCTCGTCGAGGGCGGCCCTGCGCGCCTTGATGCGCTCGACGTGATCCGGGTCGCGCTCCCTCACGTAGCCGTAGACGCTCGCCCCGATGCCCGCGAGGTTCGCCTCGACGTCGAGGGCCGCGACGATGGCCGGGTGGTCCACCTGGACGACCTGGGCCAGGGAACCGTGAATGCCCCGCACGTAGAACGCGGCCAGGAACCCCACGGCGGCGATCTGCGCGAGCAGGACGCCGATGCCGATGGCGAGCTTGTTGCCGATGGTCAGCTTCATGGTTCCCTCCGGGTTTCTGGGGAGGCGCTGCCGGCGGCCAGGCGGGGATCGGCCAGCAGCGCGGCCCCGTCGAGGACGACGGTACGATCGGGGGACACCCCTCGGACCAGCGCGCAGCCCGAGGAGGACGAGGACGCCGGGGGTGGCGAGAGGTCGGGGGGCGGCAAGCGGACGACGTCGAGCACGTCGTCGACCGGCACGGCCAGGTCGGGCGACGACTCGCCGAGCACCAGGAGCAGAGGTCGGGCGCCCGGGCTCGTGCCCACCGGCAGCCCGAGCAGCGCGGCCAGATCGAACGCCGGCAGCAGGGCGCCCCGCAGGCTCACGACGCCCGCGAGCAGGGGCGGGGCCCACGGCACGGCGGCGAGCACCCCCGCCCGCAGCACCTCGTGCACGTAGCGGGTCTCGAGGGCGTGGACGGTCCCTCCGAGCACGAAGCGCACGAACTCGAGCGCGCCAGCGGCCGACGCCTCGGAGGAGATCACCGGCCGCGCGAGTTCGCGCGCGCGCTCGTCGAGGATGCGGGCGGCCTCGGCGCGAGCGGCGGCGGCTTCGGCGCGAGGGGCGGTCGTCACGTTGGCTCCTCCTGCCGATCGAGCATCGCGAGGTGCACGGCGGCCACCTCGGCCAGGGCGCCGGCGCGCTCCCCGTCGGCCAGCGGCAGGTCGGCGTCGGGGGGCAGCGCGGCGCAGAGCGACCGGACGTTCTCCCAGGCGCGCCGGGCCCCGATCCGGTCGGCGCGCCGCGCCAGCAGCGTGGCCAGCACCACGTGGGCCACGGCCAGCGAATGATCAAGGTACAGCACGCGCCGCAGCGCGTCTTCGGCCTCGGCGTCGCGGCCGGCCTCGGCCAACAGCGCGGCGTGCAGGTAGTGCGCCTGGGTGTCGAGCGGGAAGCGCCGGACGGTCTCGGCCGCGTCGACCAGCGCCGCGACCGGTCCCGAGAGGGCCGCCACGGCGCGCACGCGGAGCCAGGAGGCCCGTGGATCGTCGACGTGGGCCTCGAGGAGGCGCAGGCACCCGACGTAGTCGCCGCTGCCGAGAGCGGCGCGCGCCCGATCGAGCGCAGCGGGCAGCGGGTCGGTAGGAGCGACGAGGGGCTCGGGCGGCGCGACGCGGGCTCGACCTCGGCGCTCCGAAAGGCTCGGATCGGGGGGGGCCTCCGGGCGATCGGCCACGGACGTGAAGATCGAGGCCGGCGGCACCCTGGACCGTCGCGCACCGACGCCGGCGGCGGGCCGGCGGTAGAAGACCCCCGCGTCGGTGACCACGGGCTCGAAGGGCGCGTACGAGGTCGCCATCGGATCGGACGAGCCGAGGAAGAGCCACCCCCCCTCGACGAGCGCTTCGTAGAACCGGCCGAGCACGCGCTTCGTGGTCTCGCGGTCGAAGTAGATGAGCACGTTGCGGCACAGGATGAGGTCGAGCCCCCAGGTGCCGTTGGCGAGCGACGGGAACGCATCGGCGGCCAGGTTCAGGTAGCGGAAGTCGACCAGGGGCCGGTAGCGCTCGCGGATCTCGAAGTCGGCGCCGCGAGCCCCGAAGTGCGCCAGCTTGGCAGTGTCGTCGCACGCGCGCAGCGACCACGGCCGGTAGAGCCCGCGCTCGGCCGCCGCCAGGGCCCGGCGCGACACGTCGGTCCCGAGCACGCGGGTACGGTCGGCGAGCCCCTCCTGCGCCAGCACGATGGCCAGGGTCCAGGCCTCTTCGCCCGTGGCACAGCCGGCGCTCCACACCCGGATGGGCCGGAGGGCCGCCTCGCCGCCGAGCAGGGGCGGCACGACCGCCTGGCGGATCAGGCGAAAGTGCTCGGGTTCACGGAAGAAGTACGTCTCGCCCACCGTGATCTCGTCGAGCAGCGCGTCGACGGCGCGGGCGCTGGCCTGCAGGCAGCGCAGGTACTCGGCCGGATCGCGGACCCGCGCGTTCTCCATGGCCCGGCGCACCCCGGCCTCGAGGTCGACCGTGCGATCGACCAGGAAGGCGAGCCCCGCGCGTTGGCGGATCAGGTCGCCGATGGGCTCGAAGGCCGGGTGACTCCACGGGAGGCTCATGGTGCGCCCGCGGAGGAAGAGACCCGGTCGAGCGCGTCGGCCAGCGTCGCGGCCTCGACCTCGGACAGGAAGCGTGCGGGATCGTGGATGAGCACGAGGCCATCGGGCAACCGGGCGGCGCCCGCCACGGAGCGCCCGCGAGCCACCACGTTCGGCAGGACGTCGAGCGCGTCGGTCTCGATGGCGACCAGATCGTGGACCTCGTCGGCGCGAAGCGCGACGAGGCGCGCGCCCGCCCGCACGATCACCAGGAAGTCGGAGGGCTCGAGGGGTCGGAGCGGCAGGTCGAGCCTGGCGCGCAGATCGAGCACGGGCACCACGGCGCCGCGCACGTCGACGACGCCCTCGATGCAGGAGGGCGCCCCCGGCAGCGGCGTGAGCCGCACCGCACGGAGCACCTCCCGGACGTCGGGAGCCGGCAACCCGCAACGTTGCCCGGCGGCCGTCACCAACAGCACGCGCACGTCGCCATCCTCGGCATGTATAGGAAGAGTATGGACTCGCGGGCACCTACGCGTCAAGTCGACGGCGAACCGCTCTTCGACTCGGGCACCAGCAGCGAGGCGACGACCGACGCGGTCAGGAGCCCGCCGATCACGGCCAGGGAGTGCAGCGCGTCGATCTTGTACCAATCGACGATCAACATCTTGCCGCCCACGAAGGCGAGGATGGTCGACAGCCCGTAGTGCAGGAAGCGCACGCGCTGCATGGTGCCCTGCAGGGCGAAGTAGAGGGCCCGGAGCCCCAGGATGGCGAAGACGTTCGAGGTGTAGACGAGGAACGGGTCGGTCGTCAGCGCCAGCACGGCCGGCACGGAGTCGACCGCGAAGACCACGTCGGTGGTCTCGACGACGAGCAGCACCACGAAGAGCGGCGTCGCCACCCAGCGCGCGGCCTCCTTCACGAAGAAGCGGCCCTCGCGGTAATCGGACGACACCGGGAAGAAACGCCGGAAGAGCCGCAGCACGGGGTTGCGCTCGGGGTGGACCTCGGCGCCTTTCGAGAAGGCCATCTTGAAGCCCGTATAGACCAGGAAGGCCCCCAGCACGTAGACGACCCAGTGGAAGCGCTCGATGGCGGCGATGCCCGCCACGATGAAGATGGCCCGCATGACGAGCGAGCCGAGGATGCCGAAGAAGAGCAACCGGTGCTGGTAGGTGGCGGGCACCCGGAAGTAGCCGAAGATCACCATGAAGACGAAGATGTTGTCGAGGCTCAGCGACTTCTCGACCAGCCACGCGGTCACGAAGAGCAGCGCGTCGTCCGAGCCGTGCCACCACCAGATGCCGCCGGCAAAGAGCAGCGAGAGCACGACCCACACCAGGCTCCAGGCGATGGCCTCCTTCAGCCCGATCACGTGGGCCTTGCGGTGGAACACCCCCAGATCGATCAGGAGCATCCCGAGCACGACCACGGCGAAGATGACCCAGGCCAGCAACGAGTCCATGCGCGACGTCCATCATCCGGTCTACGAGCGCGCGGAAGTTTAGAAGACACCCCCCGCGATTGCACGCGATATCGCGTATACTGCACGCCGGACCGAGCAGGACGGACACCTTGTCATCGAACGCAGCGGCGCGGGCCGAAGACGTCACCCTCCTTCGCGACCGGCCCCTCTTCGGCGCGCCTCCGCCGCACGTGCTCGCCCTGTTCGAGCGGCTGTTGCCCCTGACGTACCTGAACCTCGGCAACCGCTGCAACCTGGCGTGCCCGTACTGCAGCGTCGACGACCACGCGACGCCGGTCCCCGAGACCGGCGCCCTCGAGGACGACCTGGCCCGCCTGGCCGGGCTCGGGCTTCGCAAGGTCACGCTGATCGGTGGCGAGCCCACCCTCCACCCCGATCTGGCCGACCTGGTCGCGCACGCCCGCGGCTTGGGCTTCAGCGAGGTGAACCTCACGACCAACGGCCTGCGGCTGGCCGACGCCGCCTTCCTCGACGACCTCGTCGCCGCCGGGCTCACGTCGGTGCAGTTCTCGCTGCACGCCGCTTCGCCCGAGCTCATCGGGCGGCTGGCCGGCGACGACAGAGCCGGCACGCGCGCGCTGGCCGCCCTCGAGAACCTGCTGACCCGGCCGACGCTCTGGCTGTTCTTCGCGACGCTCGTTGCCCGGCCCACCCTCGCCCACCTGCCCGCCTTCGTCGAGGCGGTGGCGGGTTGGTCGACGCGCGCCGCCAGGCCCCTGCCGGTGCTCGTGACCGGCATGCTCCCGCAGTCGCGCGCGCTGGCGAACCACGCCGACGTGCTGCCCTCGCCGTCCGCCGCCGGGAGGGCCGTGCAGGCCGCGCTCGAACGCGCCCAGGCCCTGGGGGTGCCGGCCGTCCACCGCAACCTGCCACCCTGCCTCGTGCCCGGCTGGGAGGCCTGGTCCGCCGACGGGTGCACGCGCAACGCGCGCGTTCGGGTGCCCACGGGCGAGATCCTGCCCGGTCAACGCGACGTGGCCTGGCACCAACGGCTGGCCTGCCAGAGGTGCCGCTGGACGACGGCCTGCCCCGGAGTCCACGCGGGGACGGTGGCCGCCTTCGGCTGGGAGGACCACCACCCCGTGGCGCCGCCGCGCCCCGGGGGAACCCACCCGCCCCGGCCAGAGGCCGCGTCGTGGCTCGAGCAGTCCCCGGGCCGCGCCGTGGTGGTCGGAGGCAGCGGCCTGTTGGGCCGCCACGTGGTGCGCCGCCTGCAGGGCGCGGGCTGGCACGTGACCAGCGTCTCGCGCCGGGGCGAACCGGAGCAACCGGGCGTGACGGTCGTCCGCGCCGACCGCAGCGCGCCGGAGACGATCGCGGCGCTGCTCGCGACACGCCCCGCGCTGTGGATCGATCTGGCCGTCTTCGACGGGGCCGGGGCCCGAGCGCTGGCCGAGGCCTGGCGCCCCGGCTTGCCCACGCGCCTGGTCGTCGCGGGCAGCGTCGCCGAGTACGGCGCCCTGCACCGGTTGCCGAGCCCCCTGCCCGAAGACGCGCCCCTGACCCCCGACGACCCCTACGGGCGTGGCAAGGCCGAGGCGTGGGGCGTCCTCGCCGAAGCCTTCGCCGCGCACGGGCTGCCGGTCACGTGGGCGGTGCTGCCCCAGCTGTGGGGACCGGGCGACCGGCGCTACCGCGACGGGGCGTGGATCCACGCCATCGTCCAGGGGCGGCCCATCGTGCTGCGGGGCGACGGCGAAGCGCGCGTGTCCGATGGCTACGCGGGCACCGCGGCCGAGGGGCTGCTGCACCTGGCCGGCGACCCGACGACGATCGGTCGGCGGGCCCACGTGAGCGGCCCCGACGCGGTCTCGGCGCTCACCTACCTGAGGCTGGCGGCCGAGGTGCTGCGCCGCGACGCCACGCTGCTGCTGGTGCCGGGCCCGACGCTCAGGGCGGTCGAGCGCGCCGCGGGCCGCCGGCTGCAGGCCGTCTTCCCCGACCGCGACGTGCTCGTGTCGCCCGCGCGCCTGCAGGCCGGCGGATTCCACCCGTCCCTGTCGGCCGCCGACGGCGTTCGCGTGACGGCGCTGGCGCACGCCGGCCGCCCCTCCCCCGAGGGGGCGGCGTCCTTCGCGTTGACCGACGACCTGGCGCGGCGCTTGCGGGAGCGACCCGAGACACGCGTGGTGCGGGTGAGGTGACCCATGAAGATCCTGCTCTTCCACGTGCCGAAGTTCGTCGAACGCGACGGCCGCCTCGACGCCGTGTTCGCGAACGTGCCGGCCATGGGGCTCTATGGGCTGGCCGACCTGCTCGAACGGCACGGACACGACGCGCGCATCGTCCACCTCGGGGTCGAGAGGCTGCTCGCCGGTCGCACGTCGATGGACGAGATCGTGCGCCAGGCGGGAGGGGCCGATCTGGCAGGCTTCTCGCTGCACTGGCACCACCAGATGGCGTCGACGCTCCAAGCCATCGCGGAGTTCCGCGCGGCCTTCCCTTCGACGCCGATCGTCGTGGGGGGCATGACCGCGTCGGTGTTCGCCCGCGAGCTGCTGGAGTGCGCCCCGGGCATCGACTTCGTGGTGCGCGGAGAGGGCGAAGAGCCCCTGCTCGGCCTGGTCGACGCGCTCGGCCGCGACGCGGCGCGGTCCGGCGTGGCCAACCTCAGCTATCGCGATGGCTCGGCCCTGCGGCACAATCCCCTGACGTTCGCCGCCACGACCAAGAGCTGGGGCGACCTCTCGTACGCGCGGTCCGAGTTGCTGAGTGGAGCCCCCACCTTCAGCCCGCGCTACTTCTTCGACGCACGAACGCTCGAACCCCTGGCCTACGCGAACCCGCGCCGGCTCTTCTACCTCGAGACGGGACGCGGCTGCTCGCGCAACTGCGTGTTCTGCGGCGGGAGCGCCACCGCTTTCCGGCGCTTCTTCGGCCGCTCCCGCCCCGCGTTCCGGGCCTGGGACGCCGTGCTCGCCGACCTGACCCGCCTGCAGACCGCAGGGTACGAGGCCGTGTACCTGAGCTACGACCCGCCCCCCATCAGTGACGCGTACTACAGCGTGCTGTTCAACCGTGTCTTCCGCGGCTCCATCACGATGCAGGTCGAGTTCGAGGCCTTCGACGTGCACACCCCGGTCTTCTGGGAGGGCTTCGCCAACGCGTTCGGCCGCGAGGGCTCGCGCGTGATCTTCTCTCCCGAAGTCGCCGACCCCGCCATGCGCGCGAAGTTCAAGGGGTTCCGGCTGAAGAACGAGGAGCTCGAGGCCAACGTGCGGCACCTGCGCGCGCTGGGCCTCACCTCGGTGCTCTACTTCACGCTCTTCCCCGGCATGACGCTCGACGACGCCCGGCGCATGCGCGATTGGCAACACGAGCTCCGCGCGAACTACGCGGCCGAGGTCGTCACCATCCCCATCGAGATGGAGCCGGGCAGCCCGTGGCACCTGGCCCCCGGGCGCTATGGGCTGCAAGAGGCACGCAGCACCTTCGACGAGTTCCTGATCCGCCATCGCGACGTCCAGACCGTGGCCGAGGCCTACCCCGCCGAGATCGGCTACCGGCTGGATCACCTCGACGAGATGCTCGACCTGGTGGGACGCAGCTCGGTGCTCGACCGAGCGCCCTCCGCCGAACCGCCTGCGCCGTGACCCTTCTGGGTTGTCGTCGCCGGACCGAGCCTCTACGATAGCTCCCATGATCGCCGCCCCCGTCGCCGTGCTCGTCATGCCCCGCATCGGCACCTGGGACCGCCTGCGCAGCGGGCCAGGTCTGCCGCTGTCGCTGCTGCACGCGGCCAGCGTGGCGGCCACGCGGCATCGCCTCGCCATCCTCGACACCCGGCTGGTCTCCGACTGGCGCCGAGCGCTCGGCGATCTGGTCGGACCCGCTACGCGCCTGGTGGCCGTCACCTCGTTCTCGGGCAGCCCGATCGCGTCGGCCCTGACCGTCGCGAGCTACGCCAAGCGCGTGCTCGGCAAGGCCACCCTGTGGGGAGGCGTGCACGCGACGCTCGAGCCGGCCAGCACGCTGGCCCACCCCGACGTCGACTACGTACTGCGCGGCGAAGGCGAGCTGGGCCTGGCCGCGCTGCTCGACGGCCTGGTCGCAGGTCGCACCGAGGACCTGGAGGCCCCGGGGCTCTGCCTCAAGCTGCCCGACGGCAGCCCCCGCATCTCCGGCTTCGAGCTCATCGAGGACCTCGACTCGCTCCCCGATCTGCCCTATGGGCTGGTCGACGTCGACGCCTGCCTCCCGCGGTACCGGGGCCGCCGAAGCTTCTACTTCCAATCCAGTCGCGGCTGCCCGCGCCACTGCACGTTCTGCTACAACGCCTGCGCCAACCGGGCGCGCTGGCGCGCCTGGTCGGCCGAGAGCGCGCTCGAGAGGCTCGAGTCCGCCGTCTCGCGCTTCGACGTCGACGACGTCTACTTCGTCGACGACAACTTCTTCGTCGATCGCGAACGGGCGCGGCGCATCGCGACCTGGTTCCTGGGCCGACCGCTCACGTGGCAGCTCCAGGGCGTCGAGGTCTCCGACCTCCTCGAGCTCTCGAACGACGAGCTGCGGTTGCTCGCCGAGAGCGGGTGCCAGCGCGTCTCGATCGGCGTGGAGAGCGGCTCCAACCGAGTGCGGCGGCTGCTCGGCAAGGACGGGACCGCCGACGACGTAAAGGCAGCCGTGGCGCGGCTGGCGCCCTTCGACCTTCGAATATACTGTTCGTTCCTCACGGGATTGCCCGGCGAGACGCTCGACGACGTACGCGCCACCGTGGCCCTCCACGAGGCCCTGCCGCGCGTCAACGCCAACGTACGCGTGTCTCCCATCTACAACTACGTCCCCTATCCCGGCACGCCCCTGTTCACGCGCGCAGTGCGCGACGGCTTCCAGCCGCCGATCGGCGTCGCCGACTGGTCCGAGATGCGCTGGGAGCGCAACGTCTACGACAGCGGCACGGGGCTCGACGCGCGCTTCTTCGAAGCGCTCCACTTCGCGTCGCTGTTCGCCGACGACCACAAGGTCGACGACTACACCGACAGCGCGGTGATCAAGGGACTGGCCCGCCTGTACCGCCCGCTCGCGGCCCACCGGATGCGCTCCCTGCGGTTCGGCTTCATGCCCGAGCTGCGCCTGGTGCGCCTGCTCGAGCGCCTCGTCACGCGAACGTGATCCGCCAATGCCGGTTGTGGCCGATCCCTCGACGCGCTATGCTTCGGCCCGCTATCGGGCACGCGTGAGGTCCGCAAGATGCCCTTCCATCCCGCCGCAATCTTCCTGCTCGGCCTGCTGGCCGCGCAGCCCGAACCGAGCTCGGCCGTCCAGAACACGGAGCAGATCGTGCTGGGTCGGCGGTACGACCTGTCGGTCGAGGTCTCGGAGCGGCTCGACGCCTTCGCGACCCTGAGCCAGTGGGCCCTCACCGTGCGGGAGGCCTATCTCGGCCGAGTCGACCGGCAGGTGGCGTCGCTGTCGGGCCTGCCGGTTACGCAGACGACCCTGAACCAGCGCCTGGCCGAGGTCGAGGCCGCCGTGAAGGCGCTGACACCGCTGCACCCGGTGTGCACCTACGCCATCGACAAGAGCGGCGGGCACCTCCTGTCGCCCGAAGGACGGGGGGCGCTCGACGTGCTGGCCCGCGTGGGCGAACGGGTCGGTCGGTCGGCCCTGCTCGAGCAATGCCAGCGCATCGAGAAGCGATCCGTGGGCTCTCGGCACCCGTGCGAGTGGGTGGTGCTGGGCGCGAGCCACCCCATCCTAGAGCGGACGGGCTACGCCATCAGCAAGGATCTGGCGGCGCGCCTCGACAGCCCCGACGAGTCCGCGAACCTCCTCTTCGAGGGCTGGGAAGACAGCGCCATGCTCGTGACCGCCCGGCGCGTCGCGCTGCACGGAGACCTGGTCGATTGCAGCCGCAGCCCGACCGAGCCGCTGCGCCAGGCGTGCCTGGCTCTCCGGGCCAAGGATGCCAAGGCCTGCCCACGCTGGGAGGTGGGCTCGGCCGACGGCCAGCGCGGGCTGCTGCTGGATCCCGACCGCGCCCTGGAGTCGATCGACTACGTGCTGACCGTCGTCCGCGCGGGCGACGCCGTCGTGATCGCCACCGCGGGCGGTCCAGCGCTGCGCTGCACGCTCGAAGGCGCCGCCGACCCGTCCGGCAAGCCCCTCCCCTGGGTCGATCTGCCCCCCACCCGCGAACGCATCGGCACCTTCGAGGTGAAGCCCGCCGACGAGAAAGGCTCCGTGACCGCGACCTGCCACGTCAGCCGCGAGGCCCGGCGCGGCACCAAGGCCGGCCCCGGTCAGGCTCCCGGCAAAGAACACGGGCGATGAAGACGGCCCGCATCCTCCTCGCCAAGGCCCGGCATGCCACGTTCGAGCAGATCGCGGTGGTGCCGCCGCTCGGCATCTTGTATCTGGCCAGCGTCCTCCGCGCGCGGGGCCACGAGGTGGCAGTGTTCGACATGAGACCGGGCGAGACCGACGCCCGGCGGTTCGTCGCCGCGCTGCAGGCGTTCCGACCCGAGGTGGTGGGTTTGTCGGCCATCACCTTCGAGGCCCGCATGTTGACGGCTCTTGCGTCGGCCGCGCGCGCGGCCCTGCCGGGCGTCCCGATCGTGGCCGGAGGCCCGCACGCCACGGCCTACCCCGAACGTTGCCTGGCCAGCGGCGTCGACTACGCGGTCATCGGCGAGGGAGAAGAGACCCTGATCGAGCTGATCTGCGCCTTGCAGGGCCAGGAGGATCCATCCGCTGTCGCAGGGGTCGTGTCACGCGACGCGACCGGCACGATCAAGCGGGCACCCGCGAGGACCCCCATCGACGATCTCGACACCCTGCCGTTCCCCGCTTGGGACCTCCTCGACATCAAGGCCTACGCCGGGTACAAGGGCATGGCGCCCATCGGTCATCGGCGATACATGCCCATCAGCACGTCGAGGGGCTGTCCGTACCGTTGCGTGTACTGTCACCAGGTTCACGGCAAACGGTACCGGGCTCGCTCGGCCGAGAACGTCCTGGCCGAGCTCCGCCAACTGCACGAGCGCTACGGCATCGACGAGGTCGAAGTCTACGACGACACGTTCAACCTGAATCGTGAGCGCACGCTGGCCATCCTCGAGGGCATCGAGCGCCTGCCCTGGCGCGTCACCCTCAGCTTCCCCAACGGCCTGCGCACCGACCTGCTCGATCGCGAGTTGATCCGGGCCTTGCGTCGTGCCGGCACATCGTACATGGCGGTCGCCGTCGAGAGCGCAATGCCGCGTGTGCAGACCCTCATCGGCAAGCGGCTCGACGTTGAACGCGTCCGGCAGAACATCGGGATCGCGGTCGATGAGGGGCTGTTCGTCACGGGCTTCTTCATGCTGGGCTTTCCAACCGAGACGCTGGAGGAAGCGCGGCAAACCGTGCAGTTCGCGATCGACAGCCGACTGCATCTGGCGCTCTTCTTCACGGTCGTACCGTACGCGGGCACCGAGCTCTACGAGCGCTGGCACGATCTCCTCGTCGCCCGAGGCCTCCCCGAAGACACGCAAGACGTGTGCTACTACTACACGCAGCACAACCTGTCCGAGATGACCAACGACGAGCTGTTCGGACTGCAGCGCTCAGCATGGCGGCGGTTCTTCCTCGACCCACGCCGCGTCGCCCGCATCGCCCTACGCCACCCCCGCCGCTGGTCCCTCGCCCGCGAGGGCATCCTGACGCTCCGCAAGATGCTGCCGCGTCGGACCCGCCCTTGACGCCCCGGGCGCTCCCCGATTACGCGCCAGCGCGCTCACAGGCCGCCGACGATACGGGTTGTGAGGCCCCCGGCGACACGGTATGCTGCGCGCCGAGATCGGGCGGTCGAGAGGCGCGATGATGTCCTTCAACCCGTTGGCCCTCGTCGTCGTCGCCGTGAAGCCCAAGAGGGAGCGCGACAAGCGCGAGGGCCCGCCCGCGTCGACCTCTGGCTGAAGGCCGTCCGCGCGTGCTTCTCTACCTGGGCTCCTTCCAGATCGTCCCCGTGCTGGCCATCCTGCTGACGGTCGTCGCCGGGGCGCTGGTGGCCAGCGTGGCCGCCCTGGCCCTGGGCCTGGCCTTCTCCACCCCGGAGGCCACGTTCGGGGCGGTGCTGCTGGCCGCCACGGCGCTGCTGATCGGCGCCGAGGTCGTGGCGCGCCGATTGGCCCTCCGACGCGCGCCGCGCTGGACAATCTCCCTGGCGACGCTGGCCCGCACGCGGCGGGTGGGCGCCGATCGCGTGGGCGCGAAGGCGCGTCGGCTGGCGGATCTGCTGATCCTGGACCTGCCCACGCCGCCAGGCCTCGTGCTCACGCGCGAGCTGTGCGCGCGACTGACGAGGCTGGCACCCACGACGGACGCGCGGGCGCTGCTCGAAGCCCTTCCCGTGACCGTGCGATGGAGCCTTCCCCGCGCCGTGCGCCGGCTGGGGACCGATCGCGTGGTGGTGCGCTCTTCGTTCCCGGGGGAGGACGACCAGGCCCTGCACGCCGGCGTCTTCCTGTCGGTGCGCGACGTCGCAGCGGACGACACGGTCGCGCTGCTCGACGCCGTGGGACGGGTGCTGGCCTCCGCGCGAGGGCCCACGGCCGACGCATACCGCCGACGCCATGAACTTGCAGCCTCAGCCGAAGCCGCCGTGCTGATCCACGCCCAGGTGCCCGACTCCATGTTGGGGCTCTTCGGCTCGCGAGCGCCGGACGGCCGGGGCGATCGGCTGCCGTTAGAACTCTGCGACGAGGACGGGAAGGCCACCGGCTGGCTGTACGATATGGTCGACCAAGCCTTGATACCCATGGCGGGAGGGGACGCGAGGCCTGCGCCGGGCTGGGTGATCGGGCTGGCGGGGCAGGCGCTGGCCCTCGATCATCGGCTGGGCGGGCCCGTGCAGATCGAGTTCGCGCTACGGGGCGAACTGCCCTGGTTGCTGCAGGTACGACGCCTGCCACCGCTGCCGGAGCGCGTCACCTGGATCAACAGCGGGCCGGTCGAGTTGGACCGCGACCGCGTATCGGACCTCCTCGACACGGCGCGCGGAGGGGCCGCTGCAATGGCCGAGGCTCTCGGAGAAGGGCTGCGCGCCGCAGGGCTGAACGCCACGGTGCACGCGGACGAGGTGCGCCGGTTCGACGGCGTGGCCTACCTGAACGTAGCGGCGTGGCGACGGGTCCAGGCCGTGGCGCTCGCGACCCGAGGCGCCCGCGCGGCGTGGCGGCAGATCCGCTTGCTGCTCTGCCCACCGGCCGCGGACGAACCGGACGACGGCCCCGGCGAGCCAGCCCCCCGGTCGCTGATCCACGCCGAGGCGCGCCTGCTGATGGCCCTGGCCTTCACTCGCGCGTCAATGGACCGACTGAGGAGCGACCCCGCCCCGCTGGCGCGATGGCTGCGCTCGCACCTGGAACGGCGCTGGCGACGACTGGCCGCTGCCCGGGACCGCGTCCGCCTCGACCTGACGCGTGCCGAAGCCGGGCTGGTGGGGCTCTGCGCCGAGGACGACGGGGCGGTCCAACCTCCAGTGGCGCCGACGCGTCGCTTCGAGCCAGAGCTACCGACCGCTCCGGAGCCGGTGGCTGGCCTGGTCGCCGGGGCGGTCCTGGTAGGCGTTCCCTTCTCGTCGGGTATCGTGGTGGGCCACCTGGCCAGCCGGCCCGAGGCCCGCGTCGCCCGGCCGCGCGTGCTGGTCCTGCCCCACGGCGGCCCTCAGTTCGTCGACGCCGCCCTGGCGGGCGACGCCGTGGTGTTGGCCAGCGGTGGCGTGCTCTCGCACGTGGCCGTCGACGTGCTCGAAGCGGGCCTTCCGGGCTTGGTGTGCACCGACCCGCGCCTGGCGCGACTCCCGGACGGCACGCGGGTGCGCGTCGACGCCAACTGCGGCAGCCTCGAGATCCTGGAGGTGCCGACGTGATCGGGTATGCGATGGCCGGCTCGCTGCTGTACGTCGCGCTGCTGCTGCAGGCTGTCGTGGCCGTCGCAACGGCGACGGGACGGTGGCTGACCCGGGGCCCCGGTCTGCCGCGCTGGTGGCCCTGGCCCTGGGCCCTGGCGACGGTCGTCGTCGTGGCCTGCCAAACCCAGACGACCACGGGGTGGGGCTTCTTCGGTGTCCAGTTGCTGGTAGTGGGCTGCCTGGCCTTCGGGCTGGCCCTGGCCGCACCCAGTGATGCCACGACGCGGACGGCCGTCGGCCTGGTCGCCTGGCTGACGTTCGCGGCGCTTGGCCTCATCTTTCTGGCCTGGCGCGGCATCCTGACCGCCGAGGGGCCGGCGTCGTCGTACGCCTTCGTCTTGCACGACCACCTGGGCCAACTGATCCTCCCCATGCTCGACGCGCTGGCGCCAGGCCCGCAAGGCGCCGCGGCGGCCGCTGCACTGCTGGCGCACGCGGTCGACGGCATACTCGACAACCTGCCCCTGCTGGTCGGCCTGGCGGCCTGGGGTGCAGCGCGCATCGTCGAGGCCATCGCGGCGCGGAAGAGCGCCCCCGGAGCACCCTCGGCGCCACCGGGAACGACCTGGGACCTCGCGGTCGGCCTGGCAACGCTCACGGCCCTGGCAGCCCGTCTGGTGGCGCCCGGGGCGTCGGCGACGTCGTGGCTGACGTTCGTGGCCCTGACCCTGCTGGCCCTGCACGTGGTGGCCGGACTCACGCTGGTGCGCGCGACCCTCCGGTCCTGGACCATGGCGCCAGCCATCGTGGCCACGCTGAGCGCGGTGGCGCTGTTCCTCGGCCCCGTGGCGCTGGCGTTGGCAGCGCTGGGCCTCGTCGAGCGCCAGGGGCGGCTGTCGGCCCGCCTGGCGCGGCCACGCCTGCCGTCGCGCCTCGCCCGAGCCTCTCGGGCAGGAGCAACCGGCCTGCTCTCGGCGGTGATCGTGCTGGCCGGCCTCGGGGCGCTGTCGGATCGGGCAGTGCTGCGCGCGACCCCGTCGGAGGCCGGCGGGCTGGCCCTCTGCCGCGATGTGCGGACAAGCCGGCTTCCAGACGGCCGCGGCGTGGTCTACAGGGTCCCGGGCCTGACGCCCTTCCGCATCGACACGCACGAACACGCGCCGACGTTGTCGGAGGGCGATCACCTGACCGGTGCCCTGGCCGAACGCGCCTGCCGGGCCGAGGGCGGTCGACTGTGCACGTCCAATGAGTGGTACGTGGCCTGCGCCTGCGGCCATGCGTCGACGCTGACGTCCGACCTCGCGTGGTGGCGCCCACGGCGCGTCTTCATCGACGAGGCGCTCGTCGCTCGAGCGCGACGAGATTGCC
Source organism: uncultured Myxococcales bacterium (assembly GCA_964494475.1). Classification (GTDB taxonomy): domain Bacteria; phylum Myxococcota_A; class UBA9042; order CAZBRS01; family CAZBRS01; genus CAZBRS01. The sequence continues at coordinate 28,529 of CAZBRS010000052.1, forward strand.
AGAGAACACGCCCCGGCGACGCCCTGGGCACCGGCGAGACCTGCCGCTCGGACCACGGCGTGGCAGACCTCCTCGGAGGCAGCAGCGAGGTGCTGGCCGACCGCATCGCCGGCGGGGCCCACCTGCTCGCGGGACGCAACTCGACCCTCGAGGAAGACTGGATGACGAAGTGCGAATACCGTGCGATGATGACCGACGCGAGCCTGCGTGGCCACGACTGGCGATTCGTTGGCTTCCGTTGCTGCGCCGACGCGACCGAGGAGTTCAACCCGTGACCGGCTCGTCCGAAATGGATGCGTCTCCGGGAGAGCCTGTCGTCAACCGGGGAGGGGCCATCGCCGTCGCTCTGGTCCTCGGCTACGCCCTCCTCGCGACGCTCTCCATCGCACGAACATTCGAGCAACACGCAGCGACCTACGCGCTCATCCAGGTCGAAGGGTACGCCTGCCTCGAATCCGACCCCTCCCCCTTCGACCTCCCCGCCGCGGCTCTCGCAGGCCGCGACGTCGGATGGTTCATCCCCGGAATCACGGCGATGTACCGCCTGCTCGACGACGTGCTGGCTTTGAGCCCCGAAGGAGTGCAGTGGACCACCTATCTCTCCGGAGTAGCCTGGACCTGCCTGGCAGCCCTGCTCCTGTTCGGGCTGGCCCGGCGCATGCTCGGATCCCCTCGGGCGGCGCTGCTGGCGCTCGGGCTCTTCCTGGCCGCGCCCTTCACGTTCGCGGTCACCGCGCACTGGCAGCAGAGCCCGACGTTCCTGCTCCTCCTCCTCTCCCTCGAGTTCCTTCGGCGCTGCCGATACCTCCTATTCCTCGGGCTGACCCTGGTCGCCGCCCTGTTTCACCCCGTCATCCTGATGACGTCGCTGGGCTTCGCTTGGGCAGCCACCAGACCGGTTCGCGGCGACGACGATCACTTGCTGGGCCTGCCAGACGGGGGCGACGAAGCGCGCCGCTGGCACCGCGGTACGGCAACCGCCTTGCTGGTCATCCTCGCCCTCCAGTGCTCCTGGCTGGTGGTGCGGGCGACCGGCGGGGGCACCTCCCTGACGTGGTACTTCGTCCTTCGCAAGCTGATGTTCTCTACCCATGAGCAAATCCTCAATCTGCCGACCCATATCGTATTCTTCGCGCCGTTCCTGTTCCTGCCGCTCGTCACCCGCAGGATGTGGCCCGTGTTGGCGCCTCTCGTGGCGTACGTGGTCGTGGGCAGCCAGGGCCTCGTGACCGCTACCGCCGGGCACTACCAGGGGGTCACGTTCCTGGCCTGGCTGGCGGCCGTCTCGCGGCTGGGACCGACGTGGCGTGGTCGCGCCACCGTTCTGGGGCTCGTGGTCTCGCTGGCATTGCACCTGCTCGTGCCCTGGAACGTAGTCCTGCCCGTGTGGCACCGCGACCGGGGCGGAAGCCCCCTGAACGCCGACACCTGGCGCGTGCCGGATCACGAGACCGCGATAGACGCGACGGTCGAGGCTCACGTGCCCCCGGGGACGACGACGTGCCTCACGAACTACGAGTTGGTGCCCCTGCTGAACCGCTCCTGTCAGCGCACTACACCCATCACCTACCCGGCACGGATGGAGCGCTATGACCTGTCACACTTCCTCGGGGGCGACGGTGCGCGTCGGCTGGCTTCCGGCGACTGGGAGCGCGTCATCCTCGATACCGAGCGACTCGCCGATGATCCGGCGCTCCCGGCGCTGCTCCAGGCACTGGACGCCAGGCCGAACCTCACACCGCTCGAAGCGCCTGCAGGGATCGTCGCGTACCGGCGGTCCTCGCACCGGCAGCGCCCACCGACTCGGCGAGAGCGACGAACCGTTATCCGCTTGAACCCCGCGGCCATCGTCCCATACTGAAAACTCGCGCGCAGAACACGAAGGGCTGGGAGTTGCATGCGACAGCTGGCAGTCTACGGAAAGGGAGGGGTCGGCAAGAGCACGGTCGTTAGCGCGCTGGCCGTGCTGTTCGCGCGCACCGGCCGCCGCGTCGGATTGATCGGCTGCGATCCCAAGCACGACACGACGTACAAGCTGACCGATCGGTTTCCCATCCCCACCGTACTCGACGCGTACGACCAGAAGCGCGAGCACCTGTGCCTCGACGACATCCTGATCCCCGGACGCCACGGCATCTCCTGCGTCGAGGCCGGCGGACCCGAGCCCGGCATCGGCTGCGCCGGACGTGGCGTCTCGCGCATGTTCGAGCTGTTCGACCTGGTCGGGTTCTACACACAGGGCTTCGACATCCTTTTGTACGACGTGCTCGGCGACGTCGTATGCGGCGGGTTCGCTACGCCCATCCGGCGGGGCCACGCGAGCGAGGTGCTGGTGGTCGTGTCGGGCGAGGTCATGTCCCTCTACGCCGCCAACAACATCTGCCGGGCCCTCGTTCGCCTCCAGTCGAACGGCGTGCGCCTGCGCGGTTTCGTTGGCAACCTGCGCGGCGTCGACCGCGAGGAGGAGCTGCTCGCGAGCTTCGCCGAGCGCATCGGCGCGCCGCTGCTCGCGTGTGTGCCCCGCGACCCCGCCGTGCTGACCGCTGAACGCGAACGGCTCACCGTGGTCGAGCACGCGCCCGATTCCGTGGCCGCTGCCCGATTGCGAGCGCTCCACGAGCGCCTCGAGGCTGCCGAGCAGCCGGGGTCCATCCCTCGCCCGCTGGGCGATGTCGGCTTCGACGAGTTCCTGCGGAGCGCCCTGCGGTGAACGCCACGCTCCCGAACCTCGGCGCCACGGCGACCACCGTCTTCCAACCCATGCGCTTCCTGGCTTGGGTGGCCGGCGCCGCGAGCGGATCGCGGTTCCGGTGCACGTCGACGCGCTTCGAACTCTCAGGCGCGCTCCGCTTCGCGCTCGAGGGGCCGTCGGGCACCGACGTGCTGGACCTGGTCGCGCGAAGACACGCGATGGCCGATGCGATCCCTGCGTGCTACGGCGCGCTGCAGCCCGTGGAGGCCACCGCCGATCCGCGCTGGTCCATCGCGGCCTCCTGGCTGGCGCGACGCCTCGAGCAACTGCGCGCCCGACTCCGCGTCCCGGTGCTCGAGCTTTTCCAGGCCGAGATCGGCAGCGAACCCCACACGTTCGACGTGGGGCTGTTCCATTCACGCCTGGGCGCGCTGTTCGTCCCCGGCCTGACGCGCTACGGTCGCCACGTCTTCGTATCGGAAGAGCGCGCGAGCCGGACGCTGGCCTACCAGTTCGAGAGCGATCGGAGCCGTCTGGTGCTGCACCTGCACCTCGATGCCGGACACCCCGACGCTGTGGTCCGGACCGAGCACCTGGCCCTCGTAGTGGGCCTCGACGAGCGCTCGCCCGCCGAGCACGCCGATCCAGAGACCCAGGTCGAACGTTACGTAGGCTTCCTGGTGTCGCTCTGCGACGCACCCGCGACCACGTTCCGACGCCGGGCCCCCAGCCGACGCGCGTTCGTCGATGATCGGGTGACCTTCGATGCCCGTCTCGAGTCCCAGTTCTTCCTGCGCGAGGTAGGTCACGACTACCTGAACATTTTCGCGGCCTTCTGGGGCCTTGGCTGGCCGGCCGAGTTGCTGATCCACGGAGAGCGCGAATGCGGGGCGATGGGCACGCACGGTCCCTCTACGGTACGCCGGCTCTGGACCTCGCCCCTCGACGTGAGGCCCGATGCGTCCGCGTCCGAGCGCGTCTCGCTGACGGCGCTGGACGACGTCGACCTCGTCAAGGGAGGCGAGGACCGGTTGCGCAGCTGCCTGACTGCGCTGCGAGCCCGTCACCCGGATCGACTGCTGGTGGTGATGGACACCTGCGTGCCGCAGGTCATCGGCGACGACGTGGCCGGCGTAGTCCGCGAGCACGCCGCTACCGGCGACGCGCCGATCGCGCTGCTGTCGTGCCGGATGGAGGAGCACAACCCGTTCCAGGGGGCCCAGGCCTTCTGGCTCGGCCTGCTGCGGCAGATGGCCGAGGCTGCCCCGGCGGCGGCAGGCAGGTCGGTCAACCTGGTGGGCTTCGGCTTGCCCCAGGGCCCGGTCGTGCGCGAACTCACCGGGCTGCTCGGCCGGGTCGGCGTCGAGACGAACGCCCTGCTCTTCCCGGGCCTCGAGGCCGACCACGCCCGTCGCTTCCTGCGCGCCCGGCTGAACGTGGTGAACCCGTGGACCTACGTCCGAAAGGCGTTCGAGCCCATCGGACGCTGGAGCGGGCTGCCCGTCATCGCCCCGGCCATGCCCTACGGTCGGCAGGGAGCCCGCAACTGGTTGCGGGCCGTCGCCCTGGCCGTAAACGGTAGCGTTCCCGCCGACCTCCCCGACCTGGACGAAACCGGCACGGCGCAGTGGGACGAACTCCGTCGGCAGGCTTCGGAGCACGAGATAGCCTTCGTCACCCTCTCGACCCAGCCCGACCTGCCGGCCGATCCGTCGGTCACCCAGGGCATCCCGCTGATCGCCACGCTACTCGAGATGGGCTTCCGCGTCACGGTCCATTGCCTCGACCCCGAAGAGCTCCGCGAGGCCGTGCAGCGCCGGCCGCCCGACACTCTTGAGGCCGCCCTGCGCGAGGGACTCGGAGCCGACGACGCCTTCCGCTTCCACGTCGCGCCCGATCTGCCGACCGTCTTGAGCGCGCTGGGGCGGCCCAACGTGTCGCTCGTCTATTCCGAAGTCGTCGATGATCCGCGCCTGCGCGCGCTGGGCAAGGAGCAACTGGGGCCGTCGGACTTCCAGCCGGGATTGGGCGGCTCGCTGAATTCCCTGCGCGCGCTGGTCGGCCGAGCACGGGATCCCTTTCGACGGCGCTATGCGCGCTTCCTACCAGGGTGGAGGGAACTCCCGTGACGGCGTCGCACCTTTCGACCGTCCCCCCGTTCCGCGATGGCCTCTTCCTGGGTGTCAACGCCGTACCCGACATCGTCCTGGTGGTCGATGGCCCCGAAGGCTGCTACTTCCAGTCCGAGCGCGTGGCCCTGAACCACGATCGGACGAGCACGCTGCTGGATCCGCTCGGACGGCACCGCGTCATCCAGACCGAAGTGGACTACGGTCGCCTTCCCCTCGGCACCGAGGCCGCGCTCGAGGCCACGATCGAGCGGGTCGTCGAGGCGAGGTCTCCCGCGCTGGTGCTCGTGACCCAGGCGACCATGGTCGAGGTGACGGGCAACGATCTCGAGGCGTTGGTCGAACGGGTCGAGGCTCGCGTCAGCGTACCCGTGCGCTACGTAAAGCCGGCCTCGCTCTCGGGCGATTACCTCGACGGGTACTTCTCCTTCCTGGCCACGCTGGTCGAGGTGCTGGCGCCCGAACGCGTCGCAGCGCCTGGCGCCGTCGGGGTCGTCGGGTACTTCGCCGATCGGCTCGAAGAGGATCACCGCGCGAACCTGCGGGAGCTGCAACGGTTGGTCGAAGCGCTGGGGCTGGTCTACCTGGGCGCCCTGTGCGACGGCAGTGACACCTCGGCGCTGGCGCGCACCCTCGGGGCGGGAATCCTGATCGAGCTGCCCCACGCGCGCGGGCTGGCACGCCACGTCGCGAGCCGAACGGGCGCGTGCGTCCTGGAGCTTCCCCTGCCCATCGGCCTGGAGGTCACGACGTCGTGGCTGGCATCGCTGGGGGCGGCGGCGGGACGAGAAGCTGAGGCCCGGGTCTTCGCGGAGCGCGAACTCGGAGACCTCGTTCCCTGCCTCGACAAGCTTCGCTCAACCTGCCTGCGGGGCGCCAGCGTGGTCGTCTCGCACGACGCGCACTGGGCGGCGGGCCTGGTGTCAGCGATGCGCGAGCTCTCCCTGCAGGTGCCGCTGGTGGCCCTGCGCCGCCGACGAGGACCGACCTTCGACGCCGAGGATCTGGCCGGTCGGCGCGTCGTCGTTCTCGAAGACACCAGCGTCCCGGCCTTTCGAGAGGCCCTCGAGACGATCGATCCGGAGCGGGCGGTCGATCTAGTGCTGGGGCCGCAAGAGCTGCGCGGGGTCTCCGTGTCTCGCGGCGCCACGTTCCTCGAAATCGGATATCCCTCGTTCACCACCCACGCCGTCTTCCCGAGACCACTCCTCGGGTACCTTGGCGCGCGACGACTGGCCGACGAGATCGCGAACGGGCTGGAGGAGCGTCGCTGGCGAACGAACGCGGGGCGCGGAACCTGAAGGGCGCGTCGAAGGAGGGGGCGCTCACCTGGCGTCCGGCGCCGCGCCGGGTGCCAAGCCGTCGGTGCAGAGCGCCGGGCAGGACAACGCGGCCCCACCGCTCGCGGGGCCGCTCGGCCGTAGCAGGCAGGCGCTGCCCTCCACGACGGCCACGTGCCACGACCCGTCGGCCAGGTGCCCGCAGATCTCCCTCCGGATCGGATCGTCGGCCTCCTGCGGCATGGTGCGCCGAGGATAGCGGCGCGTGTCGTACAGGTCGGCGTCGATCACCACCGCGAACCGCTCCATCCAGGGCTGCACGCGGGCCCCCGACTCAGGCCAGGTCCAGGGCATGACGATCGGGCAGCGTTCGGAGACGATCGGGAACAGCGTTGGCTGCACGAGGCACAAGTCGACCTCGGCCGGAATCCGACCCGCCAGGCGCTCGATGTCGGGAATCCAGGCGCCGTCCCAGTCCGGGGCCATCAGGACGTGGCGGTACTGGTGCTCGCGGCTCGCGACGACGTCGATGGCGAGCAGGACTCCGAGCAGGGCCGCTCCGGCGAACACGGTGCGCGGGCCGGGCACGCGGGCCCACTGAAGCCACGATGGGCCGGCGCCCTCCCGGAGCGACCGCAGGCCCTCGACGCTCGCGATGGCCAGAACCCCCGTGGTGCTGGGGATGAGGCCGTGGTTGGTCCCGGTCCCCAGGTAGTAGACGGCGTCGGCCACCAGCAGCCACAGCCATCGCGCGCGCAGAACCGGCAGGAACAGCGTGGATCCCAGCATGCCGACGGCCAGCAGGACATGCACCGGGAACCGTTCGACGAGGAAGCGCCCTTCCGCTACGTGGTTCTCCATGTAGCCGATCAGCGTGCCGGTCCATAACAGCGGCGCGAGAAACACCAGGAAGAGGGCCCACGCCGACTGCAACGCGAACCAGGCGAAGCCCAGACGCAGCACGCGATCCTCCGCCCCCGCGCACACGCTGCTTCGCCACTCGAGGAGCACCCACCAGGTGATGGCCCACAGGGAGAACGGGTGGGAACCCGCGGCGAAGAACAGCGCCAGCAGCGCCCAGACGCTCCGCCGCGCCTGCAACGCGACGTAGGCGGCCACCAGCATGGTGCCTGAAAAACCGATGATGTCCCACGAGATCTTCCACGTCACCGGGGGCGCGAGGAGGTAGGCCACCGCGACGAACGCGGCGGACCGTGCGCGCAGCCCCGCTCGTCTGGCGCCCACGTACAGCAACGGCGCCCCAGCGAGGTTCAAGGCGGCGACGAGGATCCTGAGCAGCACGACGGCCGGCACCGACCCCGGATCGTCGAAGGGCAGAACCGCCGTGTAGAGTAGAAACACGGAGTAGGCCCCGGAGAGGAACTCGACGGCCGGCGTGACGGGATTCACGCCGCCGATGGCATCCACGGTGGCCTGCGCGATGCTGGAGAAACCCACCTGCGTGAGCACCGAGCGCGTGATCTCGGGAGTGAGCATCCCGGCCTCGACGAGGTGCCCGTGGACGAAGGCACCGAACGCCGCGAGGGTGGCCACTCCCACCAGGAAGGCGTAGCGGCGGTGGGCCGCGTCAGAGACCACCTCGGGCGCCCAGCGCCAGAGGCCGTCCTTCGGGAGGATGAGGCGATCGAGCCAGGTCATTAGGGGCTCACCTCGCGGTCGGACTCGCGGAGTATCGGGCGCGGCAGGCCCGATAGCAGGACGGCGTTCAGCCCCGCCGCCAGGAACCTCAAGGACTGACCGACGCGACGATAGGACAGATCATGCAGCAGCACCGAAGGGCGCAGGTGGGTCGTCGCGTACGCGAAGTTCTTCAACAGGACCAGGTGCTCGGACTCCACACCGTCGAGCGGCACCGTCGGAACCTCGTACAGGTACGACCCGTAGTCGACGCCCGCCAACCGCCCCTCGACCTCGAGTTGCCGCCAAATCTCGGTGCCTGGGTGCGGCGTGAACAGAAAAAAGTTCGCCGAGTGGATCGGCAACTGGCGCGCAAGCCGCAGCGTCGCGTGAAGGTCGTGCAGCGTCTCTCCCGGATAACCGAGGATGAAGAACGCGTGGACATGCAAACGCGAGTGGTCGCGCAGCATGTGCACGTAGCGCGAGATCTCGGCGACGGACAGCCCCTTGCGCATGCGGGCCAAGGTGCGATCACTGCCCGACTCGACGGCGACCGCCACCGAGTAGCAGCCAGCGCGTTCCATGCGGGCGATGAGGCCGGGATCGAGTTGGTTCAGACGGATGCCGTTGGTGCTGGCGTCCCATTCGAGCCCCAAGTCGGCGTCGATCATGGCGTCGAGCAGGCGGTCAACGTGACGCCGCGAGCCGAGGAAGCTGTCGTCGACGATGGAGAACGACCGGATGCCCCGGGCATCGCGCAGCCAGCGGAGTTCGGCGAGAACAGCTTCGACAGGGCGGTGGCGAAGGCGCGACCCATTGATGAGCTTCACGCTGCAGAACGTGCATCGGTGGGGACACCCACGTGACGTCTGGATGGGGACATAAGGCCATCGGGCCCGTGCTCCCCAGGGTGGATACGAGCTAAGATTGTAAAGATCCCACGCCGGCATGGGGGCCACGCCCAGGTCAACCGGGGCGGTCGGGCTGGCACGGGGGCAACCCGCTTCGTCACGGTACACGAGGCCGGGGATGGCGTCGAACCCCGCGGGAGCCAGATCCCAAGGGCTTTCGCTGCTCGCTTCGACGCGCTGGACGCCCCGGCGCTCGCGCATCAGGCCGAGGAAGCGCCGCAACGACTCTTCAGCTTCGCCCGCGAACAGCGCGTCCAACTCGGGCAGGTGATCGAGGGCACGCTCCCTCAGTGCCGACGGATGCGGGCCACCACCGAGGATCAGCAAGCCCGGAAACACACGCCGAAGCCGAGCCGCGGAGGTACGAACCGACGGAATATCCTTCGTGTATATCCGAAAGCCGACGACGTCGGCCCGCGCGCGCCGTACCCTCTCGATGAGATCGTCGTTCGAGCAGCGCTCGTGGACGCAATCGAGCACACCGACCTGGTGCCCGTCGGGCCGAAGGGCGGCAGCCAGACAAGCGAAGCCCAGGTCCGGGCCGTCGATGCCGATGAAGGTCCGCGGCCCGACCGGTTTGACGAACAGGATCCTCATCTCGCGGGATCGCTCATGACACAGTGACGCGGAGCGTAGAGAACGGCGAGGAACCGGTCAATCGGAAAAGCGTCAGGGCCATCGAGCGCTTCGGGCCTGGAGCGAAACGGCACCCGGTGAGACGGAGCCCGTCGTTGACAGCCCCGAGGAGTTCCACTACCAAATGCGGCGAGGAGGATCGAATTGCGCATCCTGCTGGTCAATGGACCCCTGCTCTACGTGCACACGCTGTGGCGCCTGTTCCCCAACACCCCGCCGCTCAACCTGCAGATCTTGAGCGCGGTGCTTCGACAGGCGGGGCACGAGACGTACGTCCTGAATCATCAAGCGACGCCGCCCCGCCGCTCGAGGCTCGTTCACGAGATCCGCGCGTTCCGACCCGACGTGGTCGGCTTCTCGTGCGTCGCCATGGTCGACGCCGAGGCGGTGCGCGCCATGATCCGCGAAGTCCGAACGCTCTTCCCGGACCTCTTCCTGATCGCCGGAGGCCAGGTGCCGACGTTCCTGCCCGATTTCTACCTGGGCGACGACGGCGTGCACGTCGTGGTCCGGCATGAAGCCGAGACGACCCTGCCCCGCCTGCTGACCCACGTGGCCGCCGCAACCGACTGGCGCCACGAGCAGGGGTTGGCGTTCCTCGACGGCGACGGCGGCGTGGTCACAACCCCCGAGCCCGACGAGCCTCCCGACCTCGACAAGCTTCCGTTCGCCGATCGCGAGGGCCGATTGGCGCCTTCCTTCTACACGCCGGGCACCATGGCGACCGTCGAGACCTACCGGGGCTGCCCGCACAACTGCACGTTCTGCTCCATCCCCGCGTTCTTTCGGCGGCCCCTCCGGCGCAAGTCGGCGGCACGCGTTGTCGAGGAACTGCAGCACCTGTCCGACCAGGGCGTCACCGAGGTCTTCTTCGTCGACGACTCGTTCGCTGTCGCTCCAGACCACGCGCTCGGTATCGCCGAAGGTATCCTGGCGCGAGGGCTTCAGGTGAAGTTCGGCGTCCAGATCCGAGCCGACGTCGTCGCCCGGCACCCGGAGTTGATGCGCAGGCTGAAGCGCGCGGGGCTGTTCTGGGCCGTCGTGGGGTTCGAGGGCTACGATGAGGCCACCCTGTCCGGTGTCGGCAAGAACGCGGGCGTGGCCACGAACGAGAGCGCATCGCGCCTGCTGCACGAACTGGGCGTGCTCGTCTTCGGCACGCACCTCTACGGCGCCCCGGGCATGACGTGGCGAAGCGCCCTGGCCACTTGGAGGCTCGGCCGTCGGCACTCCGACATCTTTCGCATGACCATCTACACGCCCCTGCTGGGCTCACGCAGCTACGAGCGCCTGCGCCGCGAAGGACGCATTCTGGCGACTAGCCTGCGAGACTTCAACTACGGCAACTGGGTCATCGACGACGAGCATCCGCCGGCCCTGCTGCAAGCCGGCTTCTTCGCGGCGCTGCTGGCCCACTACGCCGCTCCAGACACGCTCGCCTCCGCCCTGGCCGACCCGGATCCCATCCGAAGGCGCCTCCAGCGCCACGCTTATCACGGAGCGTTCCGTTACGTTGTGGGAGCCCTGGCCAACCGGTTGTTGGACCGGTGACGATTGGCTTGACGGGGGGGGATCCCTCCCCCCATAGTGAACGCCACGCCGCGCGAGAGCCCCATGCGCATCGCCCTCGTAAAACCATTTGACGTCAGCGACTCGGTGCAGCCCGTCCTGGGGTTGGGGTACCTCGCGGCGGCGCTCTCGCCCGACCACGACGTGACGATCGTCGACGCGGTCCGCGACAGGCTCGACGACGCGGCCCTG
>CAZBRS010000053.1:0-38967 GCA_964494475.1 uncultured Myxococcales bacterium
CGCGTGAACAATCTGGGCGTGGGCGTCATCCGGCTGTATTCTCGATCCCTGCAGAGAGAAACGACAGGCTCGGGGGCGTTCCATGAAGCACCGGCAGGCTCTCGTCAGCGTCGCGCTCGCGTTCTCGTGGGCGTGGCTCGCGCCCGTGGCGTGCTCCAGCGCGCATGATTCGAGCGACGTCTCGGACGGTCGCGGGGAGGTCTCGATCGAGACCGAGCCCGGCCCCGACGTGCAGGACGTGCCCGACGCGGACGTCGGCCGGGTGATCGAGAACGCCGGCGTCACGGCGGTCGAGATCGACGGGGTCGTCATCGTCGAGGGCGGCGCGGTCACCGTTCGCTTCGACCTGACCACCGGCCTCTTCCGGGTCGAGGGCGACGAAGGGCAGGGCGTGCTCGACCGGGCCGAGGCTCGCGCCCACTACAGCTCTTCCGCCGGCAAGGTGCGGCTTGGCACCGCTGACCTCGCTACGCGCTCGTGGGAGGCCGATCCCTTCGTCGACCCCCTCGGCGAGGGGCTCACGTTGCGGGTGCGGGCGGCCGGCGACAGCGACCCGGTGCTGCAGGCGACCGTCGACGTGCGCCACGACGCCACCTTCGTGACCGCGGCGTGCTCCCTCGCCTGGCAGGACTCCACCCCCTTCGACGTTCGCGTCGAGCAGCTCTCGCCGCTGGCGGCCGACGCTGCCACGGGGGGCGCGCTCTTCGTGGGCGCCGACCCCGCGAGCCACCGCGTCGTCGACAACGGCTACGACCTGTACTTCGACTTCGAGGCGCGCGTCTACCAGGTGGGCAGCGTGAAGTCGTTGCTCTTCCCGCCGGGCTCGGCCTCGAACTGGAACGTGGGCATCTTCGACCCGGCGTCGCAGCGCAGCCTGGTGGCGGGCTTCTTCTCGTCGAGCCGGGGCGTCGGCATCCTGGGCCTCGACCACGACGCAGCGCTCGCGCGCACCGAGGGAGCCCGCGCCGGCTTCACGCGCTTCGAGGGCCTGGCGTACTACAAGGACGGCCGCGCGCCCGTGCGCTCGCCCGGCGGGGTGGGCGCCTCGCTCGCGTCCGAGCTCCTCTACCTCGACGTGGCCCCCCCCACCGTGTTCGACGGGCTCGAGGGCTTCGCGGCCCGCTACGCCGCGCGCATCGGCAAGAAGGTCTGGACCGAGGTGCCGAGCGGCTGGAACTCGTGGGGCGGAGGGCACGGCAGCGGCGGCCTGGGCACCAGCATCGACGAGGCCGTCATGCTCGCGAACCTCGAGGCCGCGGCCGCCGACTTCGAGCCCTACGGCATGAAGCACTTCCTGATCGACGACGGCTGGCAGGATCACAAGGGCGACTGGAACAGCCACCCCGAGCGCTTCCCCGCGCACGACGGCGTCCCGGGCCTGGCCTGGCTGGCCGATCGCGTCCGCGAGCAGGGCATGATCCCGGGGCTCTGGATCTCTCCGTTCAGCGCCGATCCCGACTCGCAGCTCGCACAGGAGCACCCCGACTGGTTCGTCGAACTCTGGGGGCCCGCCATCGGGCTGGCCGGCGACGAGCTCGTGCTCGACCTGTCGCGCCCCGAGGTGCTCGACTGGCTCACGGCGTTGTTCACGCGCCTCACGAAGGAGTGGGGCTACAAGTGGATCAAGGCCGACTTCACCTACTTCGAGCTCGGCGCCGTCAACCTGCACGACCCCGACGTCACGCCCAGCGAGGTCTACCGCAACGCGCTGCTGCGCATCCGCGAGGCCCTGGCGCCGGATACCTTCTTCCTCATGATCTCGGCGACCGGCATGTGCCTCGAGATGGCCGACGGCAACCGCATCACCCTCGACAACGAGCCCTGGTGGGGCGACCCGGAGGGCGCCGGCGACCAGGGCATCAAGGTCACGTACCGCACCGTGGCGCACCGCTACTACCTGAACCACCAGGCCTGGATCACCCACCCCGACCTGCTCTTCTACCGCGACGACTACGGCCTCACCCTCGAGGAGGCCCGCGCCTGGACCACCGCCGTGGCCCTCACGGGCGGCATCGTCAAGCTCGGCGAGCCCTACACCAAGCTGCGCGAGCACCCCGAGTGGCGCGCGCTCGTCACCCCGATCCTGCCCGTGTACCCGCGCTCCGGGCGCCCCCTCGACCTGTTCGAGCGCGAGTACCCCGAGGTGTGGCACCTGCCCGTGGCGCGCGACGCCGAGGCGTGGCACGTGCTGGGGCTGTTCAACTGGGGCCTGAACCGCGACGTCGAGGCCGACGAGATGGAGCCCGAGACCGAGCGCACGGTGGGGGTCGACCGGGCCGATCTGGGGCTCGCCGCCGCCGCCGAACTGCTGGTCTTCGACGCCTGGGCCCGCACCTGGGCGTGGAGCACCGCCGATCGCCTCGAGGCCACGCTGCCGCCGCGCTCCACGCGCGTGCTGGTGGTCCGGCCCGCCCCTACCGAGCCGCGCGTGGTGTTCACCTCGCGGCACCTGCTCGGGGGCGCGGTCGAGGTGCACGACGAGGCCTGGCTGGCGGGCGACCTGCGCTTGACCGCGTCGATCGACACCGCGCCCGGTCAAGCCGTCGAGGTCTACGTGGCGGCCGCCGGGCGCACGTCGCCGGTCGACGCCGAGGTCTCGGGGGCCAACGATCTGCAGGTGCGCTCCGAAGACGGCCTGGTGGTGCTCACCTTCACGGCCACCGACCCGTTGGTCAGTGTCACGGTCGAGTTCTAGTTCTCGGAGCTGCCCAGCACCACGTTCCACGTGCCCGTCGAGGTGCCGGCGTCGGCGCCCGTGCCCGCGGTCAGTCCGATGATCAGCGTGGGCTCGTCGGAGCCGCACGAGGTGCACGAGTCGTTCGGGTGCAGGTAGGGGTCGCCGGCGAAGTACAGCTGCGTCGTCAGCGGCGCGGCGCCGTCGGCGCTGACCTTGAAGTGGATATGGGCCGGCCGGTAGCCGCTGGCCTGCAGGTAGCGGCCCGGGATCACGGTCTCGAGGCTCCAGCGGCCGGCGTCGTCGGCCCTCTGGCGGCCGCGCAGCCGCCACGAGCCGGGGCTCTCGTCGTACTCGCCCTCGGCGTCGGCCTGCCACACGTCGAGCACAGCACCGGCCAGCGGGCTGCAGTCGGATGACCGAACCGTGCCCGACAGGAGCAGGCGCTCGCCGGGCTCGGTCGCGGCGACGAGCACGTTGGTCCAGGGTGCTCCCGCCACGTAGTAGGGGCCCTCCACGTCCGACGCGGTCACGGGGCACGTCGCGGGCAGGTCGGCGTCGTCGCCGGCGAGGTCGACGACCTCCGGCGCGGGCTCGGGCGTCGCGTCGACCTCCGCGAGATCGCGGCCCTCCGCGAGATCGCCGTCCTCCGCGGCCTCCGGGCCCGGCTCGGTGTCGGACGAGAGCTCGGCGTCCGGCGGGTCCTCGGCCTCGGCCTCGACGCCCGGCGCGTCGTCGGAGGGGTCCGGGCCGACGTCGAAGCCGGTGTCGGCGGTCCCCACGTCGCCCGGGCCGGTCGAGGGCGAGGAGCACGCAGCGACAGCGCTCATCGCGAGTAGAAACAACAGGGCCTTCGTGTTCATCGACAGGCACTCCGGCGTGGCAGCGAAGAGCTATAGCAGTCAAGCTAAGGGGCGGAGCGGCGGCGTCAACGGTCCAGGACGGTCGAGTCGAGACGTGAAGGCCGGGGATCTCTATCGCTCGCCGCTGTCCTGCGCTACAGTACCCCGCGACAACCGCTGCGGGGTTCCCATGCGTCTCTTCGCCCTGGTTCTGCTCCTGGCCGGCCTGGTCGTCGCCTGCGGTGGCGCCGACGACAACCAGGGGGGCACCGACCGTGACACGGCCTCGACCGACGACTCCCAGTTGTCCGACGTCGGCTTCGACGACACCGCGCTCGGCAACGACGCGCTCCCGAACGACGCCGTGGGGACCGACGCCGCGGTCGACACGCCCGCACCCGACGTGACGCCGGTCGACGTGGTCGCCGACCTGCCCCCGGGCACGCTGTCGTGCAAGCAGTTCTACCAGCAGTGCGTGGCCGCCTGCCCCAAGGGCGCCGACGGCCAGCCCACCGCGGCCTGCTTCGACCAGTGCCGCACGCAGCTCTCGGCCGAGGGCGAGACCGTCACCGCCGCGCTCCTCGTGTGCGTCGAAGACTCCGGCTGCTCCGACATCACCGACAGCAGCCAGGCGCTCTCGTGCTTCTCCGCCAACTGCTCGGCAGAGTACTTCGGCTGCTTCAGCGGGCCCGACGAGTGCAAGGACATCCTAACGTGCCTGGGCGGCTGTCCGCAGGGCGACACCTACAACGCCTGCGTGGTCACGTGCTCGCAGGAGGGCACCGAGCCGGCGCAGAAGCACCTGATCTCGATCCTTCAGTGCATCGGTGAGGCGTGCTGCCCCGCCGACGCCGCGGCGTGCGGCACCACCGAGGGCCAGGCCTGCTCCAAGGCGGCCGTGCAGATGGGCGGCGACTGCTTCGGTCCGGTCACCCAGTGCTTGATGGGGACCTACTGAGGCCCCTCCTTTTTCGCTTGAACTGCGGTACAATCCGCCCACAATGCGCGCGGTTTCTTAGGGGAGGGCTTTCATGCTCCGCTTCGCCTCGTCGTTCGCCATCCTCGTGCTGCTCGTCGCGGCCTGCGACAACGCCTCCGAGCCCGCCGACGCCACGTGCCCCGGCCCCGACTGCGTGGGCTGCCCCGGCCCCGACTGCGCGCCCAAGGAAGCCGGCAAGGCCGACACCACCGTCTTCGGCAGCGCCAATCCGGTCGCGGGCGGCCTCGTCCTCTACGAGATCCAGGCGCGCTCGGCCAACGCCTGCGATCCCAACGTGGGCGCCGACTGGCAGCGCGCGGCGTGCCTGAAGAAGGTCGCGCCCACCATCCCCTACCGCGCCGAGGGCATGAGTTGCCAGGACCTGCCGAACCTCGAGCGCATCCGGCTCGGCACCCTCGACGACCTGATCGAGCCCACCACCGACTACCGCGACGGCATCACGCTCGGCTACGTCAAGGAGCGCGTGGGCGCCAACACCATCTGGCTCATGCCGCTCTTCCCGAACAACGACGCCTGGGCCATCCCCGACGCCTGCGACAACCTGGGCTCGCCCTACGCCGTGCGCGACTACCTGCACGCCCGCGGCACCCTGTCGCGCGCCTGCATCGGCAAGGAGCGTGACGAGTACAGCGACCAGCCCTGCTGGGGCAACGCCGCCCTCGAAGACGTGATCGCCGAGGCCCACGAGCTGGGGATGAAGGTCATGCTCGACGTGGCCTTCAACCACTTCGGCCACAACTACCTGATGTACGACTACGTCGACACCACGCCCGTGCGCGACCGCCTCGCCGCGGGCGAGAACCTCGACGATCTGTGGGACTTCGACGCCGACTTCGACGCGCGCCTGCTCGACCCCGAGATCCTCGACACGCCCTCGGAGCTCGAGGCCCTGATCGACACCGACAGCGCCGCGCGCGCCGCCTACGACGGCCTCACGGAGCGCTGCCCCGACCTGGCGGGCGACGCCCTGGTGCGCGGCTTCACCATGTGGCGCAGCGCCCTCGACTGGGAGCGCGCCAAGTTCCCGTGCGACGAGTTCCTCGACAGCACGCTCCCCGGCTTCTACCTGAACTCGAACCGCTACGACCCGGCCACCAGCCCCTCGAACACCTTCACGAACAACTGGCGCGACGTGAAGTTCCTCTTCCACCACGGCGAGAACGCCGCGCACCAGCACGAGTTCGCCCGCGAGCGCGAGTACCTGTTCCACGTCTTGAACTACTGGGTGGCGCGCGGCGTCGACGGCTTCCGCCTCGACCACGCCACCGACGGCGACGGCGGCATGGCGCCCAACGAGTGGAAGTACATCCTCTGGAAGACCAACTTCTATGCGCAGAAGCGCGGCCAGTCGCGCCCCGTGTACCTGGCCGAGGAGTTCGGCGACCAGATGGGCATGGCCGAGGTCGTCGACGTGATGACCGAGGGTTACGTGTTCGACATGAACGGCCGCGGCGGCAAGACCAAGGACGCCGCCCACGTCGAGCGCGTGCTCACGAACATGGACCGCTTCGAGGGCAGCGTGTACGTCATGACCGCCCTCGAGACCCACGACGAGCACCGCCTGGTCGACGGCACGGGCTTCAACCAATGGACGGGCGCGGGCTTCTGGGGCGTGGGCCTCACCACGTGGTCGACCCCCATGCTGCTCATGGGCCAGGAGTTCGGCGAGTCGTACGGCGTGGGTTTTCGCAAGAGCGACTTCCTGCGCAGCCGCTTCGAGGGCACGGGCCAGTACTTCGCCTGGGGCGACGCGCTGGTCGAGTACTACCGCAGCATGATCCGCGGCCGCCTCGACGGTCGCAACCGCGCCCTGGTCTCGAGCCCGCGCCACTTCCTGCGCACCCGCGACGACAACAAGATCGACAAGCGCATCTTCGCCCAGATCAAGTGGTCGGGCGACGGCAACGTGGTCTTCGTGCTCCACAACCTGTGGGAGAAGGACGTCGCGCAGTCGTACTACATCCCGAGCGACCTCAAGGAGGCGCTGTGGCTGCGCGATCACCGCTGGTACCGCCTGGTCGACGTGCTCACGGGCCAGACCAAGCGCGACTGCACCAAGGGCAGCGACCTGGCCTGGGACTTCTACGTCGAGCTTAGCGCCGACACGCGCGCGCAGTGGCTGCGGCTGGAAGCCTGCGACTGACCGCCACGCCGATCCCCCCGAGCCTCCTGCCCGCGTCGTCGAATAAGCCTGGATTCCGGCTTTCGCCGGAATGACGAAAGAGTATACTAGCTATCAACGTCGACCGATTGATCGAGGTACCCCCATGCCGACCCGACGCCTCGTCACGCTCCTGGCGACGATCCTCGTCCTGGCGGCGGCCTGCGCGGCCGACGACGCCTCGCCCGACGTGCCCGAGGTCGCGGGCGACGCCGTCGACGTCCCGGTCAAGCTCGACGTGCTCCTGGTCGTCGACGACACGGGGGGCATGTGCTGGCACCAGATGGCGCTCACCCAGGCCGTCGAGGGCTTCCTCGCGAAGCTGGGCCAGGCGTCGGGCGACGTGCGGGTCGCGGTGACCACCACCGACGTGCGCAGCGAGGGCTTCCGCGGAGCCTTTCGTACCGACCACGCGACCAACTACGAGCCGGCGTGCCAGGTCAACCGCGTCCGGGAGTGTACGGTCGACGCCGAGTGCGCCGGGCTCGAGGCCGAGTTCGGGCCGGGCTGGGAGTGCACCTGGGAGGGCGGGCAGATCAACCTGACCGTCAACGACAACGGCTCGGTGAACTCGCGCTGCCACAAGGCGTGCGCGACCGACGCCGCGTGCACCTCGGTGTTCGGCTCCGCGTTCCATTGCTCCCTCGCAACGCCCGGGGCCGTCGGGTGCCAGCCGACTCCTCCGGTCGAGGGCTGCCCCGAGGCCGTCGGTCCCGTGCTCACCGGGGCTGACGTCGCGAAGCTCGGGTGCCTCGTGAACGTGGGGAACGGCGGCAGCCACGAAAAGAACCTCGAGGGCGGCCTGAAGGCGGCCCTGTTGGCGCTCGAGCGCGGCAACGACCCCTGCACGTCGCCCTCGCCGAACGTGTGTCGGCTGTTCACCCCCGAGCGCCTGGCGACCGCCGCCGGCACCTGCCCCGAGCGCCTGGCCGCCTGTGGCGAGCACCTGGCTCCGGGCGAGCCCGACTTCCTGCGCGACGACGCCTGGCTGCTCGTCGTCTTCCTCACCAACGAGGACGATTGCTCCGATCGTGACGACGACCCGTTCTCGCTGAACGAAATCAAGCTGTGCGCCTACGACGACGAGAAGCTGCTGCCCATCCTCGAGGTCGCGACGTCGCTGAAGGCCTTGAAGGCCGACCCGGCGCGCGTGATCGTGGCGGGCATCGTGGGCGACGCGGTCGTCGGCGGTACGCGCTCGTGCCTCGTCTCGGACCGTTGCCTGGTCGAGCGCACCGTCGACGAGTGTCGTTGCTACGCCCTCGGCGGCGACCGCACCGGCTGCCCCGCGGCCCTGGCCAGCGGTACTCCCGAGGCGCTTTGCAACGGCCAGGGGCTGACCGGCGCTCTGGCCGACGAGGAGCTCGCGTACCGGCTCACCTGCCTCGACGCCTGCCTGGGCAAGGCCGCCTACAACCCCGCGCGCACGTGCTCCAAGCTGCTCGACGAGCTCGCGCCGCCCCCCGCGGACGGCGAGCCCCTCACCGCCGGATGCGGCTGTTACGCCCCCGAGCATCGAGACGACGAGGCCTGCAAGGCCGCCTTCGCCGACGAACCCGCCTACCGTGTGGCCTGCGAGCGAGCGTGCTTCCGCGCCACGAAGCGGACGGCGGCCGTGCAGCCGAACGCCGCGCCTGGCATCTGCGCCGACGGAGCCACCTTCGCCGATCTCGGCGACCGCTACCTGGCCCTGTTCCAGGCTTTCGGCGACCACGCCCTGAGTGGCAGCCTGTGCGATGCGCGGGGCGTGCGGGCCGTGTTCGAAGACCTGGCCGCGCGCGCGGCGGCGCTGATCTCCGGTTCGAACTGAACTCTTGACGCGCCGCGTCGGCGGCCTATCCTTCCGCCCGCGAACCACCCCGCGGGGGAAACATGCGCTCCGTCGTCTTCGTCGTGCTGGCCGTGCTGGCGGCCTCGGGTTGCGTCACCCAGAAGTCCTACGACCTCTTGAAGTCCGACTACGACCGCACGCTCGGCGACCTGAACGGCTGCCTCACGCGGCGCGGCGAGCTCGAGACCGAGGTGGCCGGTCTGCGGGTCGAGCTCGCCGAGCTCGAGCGCCAGCGGCAGGACACGGCGGCCAAGCTGGCCGGGTGCGAGAAGGCGCTGCAGGCGGTCGAGGACGACCTGGCCGCGTGCGAGAAGGGCTCGAAGAGCGTGGCGGTCGAGAAGGCCAAGCTGCTGCGCGAGTTCCAGTCGCTGTCGGCGTCGGCCGACGAGATGCGCGCGGCCCTGGCCGAGCTGCAGAAGCGCAAGGAGCAGGCCGAGGCGCGCCTGGCCGAGTACCGCGACCTGCTGGCCCGCTTCAAGACGCTCATCGACGCGGGCAAGCTCAAGATCAAGATCGTCGACGGCCGCATGGTGGTCGAGCTGCCCTCCGACGTGCTGTTCGACTCGGGCTCGGCGAGCCTGGGCAAGGAGGGCACCGCCGCCATCCAGGAGGTGGCGAAGGTGCTGACCGAGATCCCCGACCGGCGCTACCAGGTCGAGGGTCACACCGACAACAAGCCCATCCGCACCCAGGCCTTCCCCTCGAACTGGGAGCTCGCCTCGGCGCGCGCCCTCACCGTGGTGCGCGCCATGCAGGGCGCGGGCCTGCCCGCCGAGCGCGTGAGCGCCGCCAGCTTCGGCGAGTACAAGCCCGCGCGCGCCAACGACACCGACGAGGGTCGGGCCGCCAACCGCCGCATCGAGATCGTGGTCGTGCCCGACCTCACCGGCCTGCCGGGCTTCGACGAGTTGAACAAGTTCGGTGAGTGATTCGGTGGTAGACTCCAGGGGCGATCCTCGCCCGGAGGTCAACCCTGCGTTCGCTCCACCGCCTCCCCTTCCTGCTGGTCGCCGCCCTGTCCGTCGTCGTCCCCGCCCGCGCTGCCGAGATCGTGGCGGTCACGCGCGTCGACGGCGGGCCCACGCCCGCGCGGGCCTTCGACCTGATTGAGCTGCGGGTCGACCTCGCGGCCAGCTACGCGAACCCCTTCGACCCCGCCGACGTGAAGGTCACGGCCAGCGTCGAGGACGGGCTCGACACCTTCTGGGTCGACGGCTTCTGGTTCCAGGACTACGCGGCCGTGGTCACCGACGGAGTCGAGCGGCTGGCCCTGGAGGGCGAGCCGCACTTCCGCCTGCGCCTGCGCTTCGAGGCGGCGGGCACGTGGACGGTCCGGATCTCGGCCTCCGACGCCGACGGCGAGGCGCGCGCGGTGCCCGTAGAGCTCGCGATCGTCGCGCCCGAGACGCCCGCGCGGGGCTTCGTGCGCGTCGACCGTGACGACCCGACGCGCCTCTCCTGGAGCGACGGCACGACCTACCTCGCCTGGGGCGCCAACGTGTGCTGGGTGGGCTACGACGAGGGCACCGCCGGCTTCGCCCGTTACTTCGACCGCCTGTCCGAGAACGGCCTCACGTGGACGCGCGTGTGGATGACCCACTTCGACGCCACGGCCCTCGAATGGAGCGCCGGCGACGGGGGCGCGTACCAGGGCCTCGGCCGCTACAACCTGCAGGCCGCCTGGCGCGTCGACCGCATCCTCGGCCTCGCCGAAGTGCGGGGCGTGGCCCTGCAGCTCGTGCTGCAGCAGCACAGCCAGTTCGAGACCTCGAACTGGTCCTCGTGGGCCGAGAACCCCTGGAACCAGGCGAACAGCGGTCCCCTGGCCGCGAGCGGCGACTTCTTCACCGACGAGGCCGTCGTGGCGGCCTTCGACCGCAAGCTCGCGTACCTGGTGGCGCGCTACGCGCACTCGCCGGGGCTGCTGGCGTGGGAGCTCTTCAACGAGGTCGAGCTCATCGAGGGGGCGCGCAAGGCCGACTTCGAGGCCTGGACGCGCGCTCGCGACCAGGTGCTCCAGCTCCTCGATCGCTACCACCACCCCGTGACCTCGTCGTACTCGGCGCCCTGCTGGACCGGCTGCACCCAGCCCTGGGGCGACGAGGCCTACGATCTCCCGCAAGTGCACTCGTACCTGCCCGATTACTGGCTGGCCCTGCGGAAGGCCGCCGCGCAGATGCGCACCTACGGCAAGCCCGCCATCGCCGGCGAGGTCGGCATCGACTTCCTCGGAGAGAAGAACCTGGCCGACGTGGAGGGCGCGCACCTCGTGAACCTGACCCTGCTCGCGGCCCTGCTCGGCTTCGAGGGCGGCGGCATGAGCTGGTGGTGGGACAACTGGATCGAGCCGAACGGCCTGTGGAGCGTGCTGGGCCGAGCCGCCAGGGCCCTGGAGGACGCGGGCATCGCCCTGTGGCGCGCGCCGCTCGAGGGGTTCGCCGCCGAGGCCGAGATCCCGTTCGAGGTGGTGGCGGCCGAGACCTCGTTCGGGGCCATCGTGTGGCTGCACGACCCACGCTCGGACTGGGACCAGGCGTTCCCCGCCGGGCCCGAGGGCGAAGTGCAGGCCGTCGTGGCGCTGCCTGCGACCCTGGATTGTCGCTTCGGGAGCGTCGTCTTCCTCGACCCCTGGGGCGCCGCCGAGCCGACGACCGCCTCCGGGCCTTCGGGAGCATTGACCACGCCGAGCTTCCGCCGCGACCTGCTGGTGCGGCTCGACTGCCCGCCGCCGCCGGCCGACGACCTCGGTTCGGCCGAAGCCGACGGGGCCCCGGTCGAGGTCGGAGGGGAGGTCGTCCCGGCCGACGAGGCGCGCTCTTCGGGAGGGTGCTCCGTCACGTCGTTCCGCTGAGGGTGCGTAATAACGGGGGGGCACGATGCGGGTCCTATCGATGCTGGTCGCTGGTCTCGGGCTCGTGGGGATGGCGCCTTGCTGCGGCGGGGCGGGGGGCGCCGACGTCCGCGGACCGGACGCCGAGGTGTCCGAGGCTTCGCCCGGCGAGGTGCCCCCGGCCGACCCCGGCGCGGCCGACGTCACGCCGCCGGTCCCGCTGCCCTTCGTCGTGCCCCTGCACACCGAGGGGCGCTGGATCCTGGACGCCGACGGCAAGAACGTGCTGCTCTCGGGCTTCAACTGGAGCGGCGGCGAGGGCCCCGACCGCGTGCCGGCAGGGCTCGACCAGGCCCACGTGGACGACATTGCCCGCGCCATCCGCGCGCGGGGCTTCAACTCGGTGCGCCTGGTCTGGTCGAACCAGTTGGTCGAGGACGACGCCGTGGTCGCCCCCGAGCGCCTGGCCGCCAACCCGCACCTGGTGGGCAAGACGGCCCTCGAGGTGCTGGACGCCGTGGTCGACGCGCTGGCCGACGCGGGCTTGCTCGTCATCTTGAACAACCACATCAGCGACGCCATCTGGTGCTGCCAGGTCGACGACGGCAACACCCTCTGGTACAACGAGCGCTACCCCGAATGGGCCTGGCTGGCCGACTGGCAAGCCGTCGCGCGCCGCTACCGCGACCGCCCCGCCGTGATCGGCGCCGACCTGCGCAACGAGCCGCGCCTGGGCGCCACCTGGGGCGACCGCCTGGGCGCCGACCAGGACTGGGCCTCGGCGGCCGAGCGCGGCGGCGAGGCGGTGCTGGCCGAGGCGCCCGACTGGCTGATCGTCGTCGAGGGCGTGGCCTTCGGGCGCATCCTCACCGACGCGAAGACGCGACCCATCCAGCTGAGCGTTCCGGGCCGCCTGGTCTATTCGTCGCACGACTACCCTTGGTCGCAGCGCAAGGGCCTCGACGCCCACGTCGACAGCTACGAAGAGCTGCGCGACAGCTGCGACGGGTTCTGGGGCTACCTGCTCGAGGAGGGCCAGCCCTGGACCGCGCCCGTCTGGGTGGGCGAGATCGGCACGTGCAACGACTGCTGGCACAACGGCGGCAACGAGCAGCTGTGGTTCGAGAGCCTCTCGCGCTACCTGCGCGAGCGCGAGGTGGGCTGGTCGTGGTGGACGCTGAACAACTCGAACAGCTGGGGCGTGTTCGACCCGGCCACCGGCGAGCCCTTCTCTCCGGGGCTGGTGGCGGCGCTGCAGGCGCTGCCGGGCGTCGACCCCGCGGTGAAGCCGCCGCTCGTGCAGGAGTTCCTGCCGCCGCCACCCGCGGGCAAGCGCTGGTCGCTGGCCTGGAACGACGAGTTCGAGGGCACCGCCATCGACGAGACCAGGTGGGTGATCGGCGGCGGCACCGAAGCCGACCCCCAGCCGCGCCGCGACGGCTTCTGGGTGAAGGAGGCCATGGTGCTGGATGGCGAAGGCCACCTGGTCATGCGCACGTACGAAAAGGACGGCAAGATCTTCGACGGCGTGATGGACACCACGGGCACGTTCGAGCACGCAGAGGGCTACTACGAGGCCCGCATGGACGTGAACAAGCAGGAGGGCCACTGGTGCGCCTTCTGGATGATGGGCGGCGACTGGAGCGAGACGGGCAACGATGAAGGCGCCCTCGACGGCGTCGAGATCGACGTGATGGAGCGTCCCTGGTCGTCGGAGGCCCTGGGCGAGCGGACCAACCACGCGATTCACTGGGACGGCTACGCCGAAGGCGCCAACGTGTCGACGATGTCGAAGACCCCCGGCATCCTGGAGGGCTTCCACACCTTCGGGTTGTGGTGGGGCGAGGACCTGTACCGCTTCTACATCGACGGCCGCGAGGTCTGGGCCACCGACGCGGGCGGCATCTGCCGGCTGCCCATCCCCCTGATCCTGTCGGACGAGGTGGGCGAGACGGTGTTCTTCGGCGCGGGCAAGCTCGACCCGTCCAAGTTGCCCGATCGGACGCTCGTTGACTACGTGCGGGTGTACGATCTGATCGAAGAGTAGCGGGGCGCGCTCGGGATCAGACGGTTGGAGGGTCTCGGGGAGGAAGGAGGCCTGCGAGCTCGTGAGGCAACGTCGTATCGGAGCTTAAGATAACGTGTTCGAACTGGCCGTTCGTCAGGCTTTTGGTTGCAGCCATGTGCGCCCCGGACAAGTCGGCCATGTGGAGGTTTGCGCCAGCGAGATCGGCGCCCGGGAGGCGTGCTTCGTTGAGATGAGCCTTCATTAGGTCGGCTCGTTCGAGTCTTGCCCAAGGCAACGACGCGCCAGAGAGATCCGCGTCGACCAAGTTGGCCCTTGTCAGCCGCACCTCCGGTCCCAGTGCCCCTCGAAGGTTCGCGCCAAACAACTGGGCCCGGACGAGATCCGTATTGGTCAGTATGGCTCCGGCCAGGACCGCATGCCGGAGGTCTGCCCTACGGAGACTCGCCCAGGATAAGTCGAACCCTGCGAACTGCGCGTCTCCCAGGTCGGCTCCTTCAAGGGCCGTTTCTCGAAGGCTCAGGCGAGCTCCCTTGAGGTCGTTGTGCCCGTCTCGCCTGCCCACGACCGACAACGCGGCTTGTATGTCAATCGATGGCTTGGTCGTCCGCATGGGGGCGCTCGCATCCGCGTCAAGGTCGGAGTGGCTGGTGACCTCTTCGGCGTCTTCGGGTTCCGGCTCTTCCCTCCTGTCCAACAGAAGCGGAGCGCGCTGGCGGACGAACGCTGTCAACGTCTCCATGATCGGCCAGTGATCCCGGGGCGAGTCCTTGGCAATCCGCTCGAGGGCGTAAATGCCTCCAAGGCGAATAGCGATTTCCGCGTGCCCAAGCTGTTCGATGGCCCGCGTGAACCGCTCCGTGACCTGCCCCTCGGTGGCGATTCGCAGGTCCTCTCGTTTGTGCCCCTCTCGCCAGACCCACGTCATGATGAGCGCCGGAGCGGTCACCAAAGCGGTCAGCAGCGTCCACGGGGGGTTGTTGTTAACGTGCTCGCACCACCACGCCTTGCAGGATGAGCCGCAGCAGATCGAGTACTGGACCAGCACCCCGCCGAGGAGGGCGATCCCCAGCATGACCATCGACGCGATGACCCACTTGTGCGATTGCCTATACGCCGCCCAGGCCGACGCCATGTTAGCGCCCCAACGAAGCAGTGGATCCGGTTTCTGCTCGTCGTTGCCGATCATCGCTTGACACCTCTGTCGACTGCCCCGCGCCGCGTCGAAAAACACCCTGCCCATTCGAGTCCTACGCTCGCGCGCCGCAGCGACCTGGAAAACAACTCTATGGGAAACCCCATTGAATCCCGTCCGCTACGCGTCATGGTCACCTTGTTTTCCTGCCGCGAAAGAAAACAGGGTCAGTTCTTCGTCGGGCTCGGACAGGGCGTAGCGACGGTGCTGTTTGGCCGACGCCGGGTCCACGACCCGTAGCAGCCCGGCCGAGACCCACTCCTTCAGAGCTTTCGACGCGCGTACGGGGTCTTCGGTGCCCAGAATGGCCCGGACTTCTGCGTTCCCGATGTTACCGCGCTGCTCCGCGCAGGCGACCACTTGATCCCACGCCGTCGGTCGGACCTCGTTCAACAGCACGACGAGCACGGCCTCGCGCCCGATCCCCGGGTAGGCGCTGTACAGCGGCGGGTAGAGCGCGGCGTTGTGCATGGTCTCGAACATCATCCTCACGCCTTCCCCCGCGTCGAGGTTCGGGGGCTCAGGGAACTCGCGCATGTGGTCCACGACCAGGGCGTTTCGGGGCTTCGAGCCCACCTCGCGCAGATTTCCGAGCGTGACGTTGTGCGGCAAGGCCCCGGGGCTCTCGATCTCGACGCGATCCGAGAAGATGCGGACGTGGATGTCGGCGTTGACGTGGTAGGCCCGGTGCAGGACAGCGTTCGTGATGGCCTCCTGCAACACGCGCACCGGGTAGCGCTGGACGACCTCGAACCCCAGCGCGCTCACCTGCACGCCGCTGGCCAACTCCTCCTTAAGGGCCCGGACGGCCTCGCGAATCTGGGCGATGAGCGGCCCGCCAAGAGTGCGGGGCGGGCGCACGAGGTTCGTGGACGGCGTGCGTTCGGGCGCGGTTCCCTTGTAGTGGAACAGGCGGATGGTGCATTTTGAATGGAGCAGCCCGTTCGGCTCTTCTGCGAACAGCAGCACGGCCGCTCTCGTGGGCTTCAGGGTGCCGTCGTCGTCCTTGCGGGCCAGCCCGACATGGTACAGCGCCTCCGCGAGCGGCCGGGTCAGACGACGGTGCGAGGCGTACTGGTGCCAGGACGCGGTGTCCAGCAATTCCAGCGGCACGTCCACCAGCGCAGCATCGAAGGCCATCGCGCCTCGACGCAGCGAGAGATCGGAGATCTCTTCGGCGCTCCAGAGTCGCCTATTGCTCTTCGGCAGACGGACGTAGACGCCCCGATCCACGACCGAGTGAACTCGCTCGCTCTTTGGCACGCGCACCAGCAGGACGTGGCCGGGCGATCCGCTCCGCAGGGTGCAATGGACGTCCCTGAAAGTCGGTGCGGGGTCGAGCGTGGGTACGAGACGACTTCCGATCAGCCGGCGGAGCGCGTCCACGGCCTCGGGGTTCTCCTCGATGCCGTACAACCGGTCGTGGCCTTCTGCCTTCTCGGGATCTTCGACGCCCAATACAACCCAGCCTCCTTCGGTGTTGGCGAACGCGCAGATTGTCTCGATCGCGGAGTCGTTCTTGCCCGCGCGTTTGAAGTCGAGGTGCAGGTCTTCGTCGCGGAGGAGGATCTCTTCAATCAGAGCGTCGCCGTCCAGGTTCGACGCGGACGGCTTCTTCGCGTTGGTCATCCAATTCTCCTCCGTAGGCCCAAGATTCTGCCGGACGTCGGCGCGCTTAGGTAGAGAAATCGAGGTCAGTCCGGGCGTCGGCTCACCACCTCACGAGCAAGCCCACCCCGCCCACGGCCGGGACGATCTCGAGGCTGGCGCCGGGGTCCGGGGCGCTCGCATCGCCCCCGAAGCGCTCGCGGTACTCGGCCAGGTCGGCGGTTGCCCCCCAGGGCTGGCTGAAGATGGCGGCCTCGCCCACGGCGGCTCCCAGCAGCGACGACGCGACCGCGCGCCGCAGGTCGTGCCCCAGCAGCGCCACGACCAGCCCGCCCAGGGCGTTCAGGCCCACGTTCGAGGCGTGGCGCAGCCAGTCGTAGCGCGTGGCGGCCTCGGCGGCGTTGCGGTGGAGCAGACCCTCGGCGCGCGCCAGGCGCGCCTCCGGGGGCAGGTCGGCCAACTCCGATGCGCCCAGGTGGCCCGAGAAGGGCTGCAGCACCAGGTGCGAGAAGAGGCCCGCCGCCGACTTGACCGCGCCCACGGCGAAGTCGACGCGCTCGGCCCCGCGGGTCGTGAGCGCCAGGCCCGTGCTCGTGGCCGCCGCTCCCGCGTAGAAGGCGAACCAGCCGCGGTACCAGTGCGAGGCGTAGGACCGCCGCGCCTCGAGGTGCTCCTCGACGAAGCGCAGGCGGGCGTGCAGGTCGGCCGGGGCGGGGGGCTCTTCGGCCCGCGCTCGGGCGGGTCTGAGGGCGAGGGACCCCGCCAGCAGGGCGGCAGCGGCGACGAACGCCAGCACGCGGACTTGCAACGGCGAGGGGTTCGGCACGGTGGGGCTGCTCCTCACATCGCTCGCACGGTCACGGCGTCGCCCACGGCCACCCGGCCTGTCGCCGACACCGCCAGGTTCACGCCGAAGAGCGGCCCGTCGGGACCCGGCCGCAGCGCGTTCAGGGTTCGCAGCAGGTCGGCGTGGGCGGGGCGGCCCGTGTCGGGGTCGAGCGTAGGGATGACGCAGCGCGCGCAGGGCTTGACGGCCTCGAGGCGTGCCTCCCCGACGCTCAGGCTTCGCCAGCCGTCCTCGGCCCAGGGCGCGCCGCCAGCGAGCACCAGGTTGGGGCGGAAGGCCCGCATGGGCACCGGAGCGGCCAGCCGGGCGTTCAGATCGGCCAGGCTGGCTTCGGAGGTGGCGAGCAGCGGGTAGGCGTCGGCGAACGAAACCGGCGCGCCCGGGGCCTTGCTGCCGGCCTGTCGGGGGCACTCGGGGCGTTGCCGCACCAGGCGGCAGGGCCGGCCGAGCAGGGCCGAGAACCACGCCGCCGCTTCGGGGCCCTCGTCGAGGGCCTCGAGGGTGTCGCGCCACACGGTGACCGTGCGCGTGACCTTCCGTTCAGCGGGCTCGAGGGGCACGACCAGCGTACGCGCGACGGGCGCGTCGACGCAGAGCGCGTCGGCGGTGAGCGTGGGGACGACCAACGCCAGGCGCCCTTCGGTGCGCTGGGTCACGAACAGCCCCTGCTCGTCGACCACCATCCACTCGCGGTCGTGGGGCAGGCCCTTCGGGGTCAGGCCGGCCGCCTGCAGGGCCTGGCCGCGGCACGACTTGATGGGATAGCGCCACAGCGCGGTGAGGACGGGCACGGCTCCTCCAGCGGCGGGACGCCGGTCAGTGGGCGCCGTGAGCGGGCTCTGCGCTCCCGCTGCACGAGTCCTTGAGGGGACAGCCGCCGCAGCCGCCTTCGGGGGCCGGCGAGCCGGGCACGGGCTTCACGGTCTCGAGCGTGGTGGCCGGGCTCACGGCCTTGAGGGCGGCCACGATGGCGTCGGGGCTGGCCGTCGGCGGCGTGAACTCGACCTCGAAGCGGGCGTCGGCGATGCGCGGCCGGGCCTTGGTGACGCCGGGCACGGCGGCCAGGGCGGCGGCCATGTTCGTGGCCACCAGGGCATCGAGGCCCGGGACCAGGAGCGTGGCCACCTCGACGTGCGGGGCCGCGGGCGCGGGGGCCGCCGCGGGGGCGACCGCGGGGGCGACCGCCGGGGCGGCCGTGGGGGCGGGCGCGGGGGCCGCCGCGGGGGCGACCGACGGGGCCGGCGGGGCGGGGACGGGCTCGGGGCGACTGCAGGCCAGCCCCAGCAGGAACACGGCGGTCACGACGAACGGCCTCATGGCGCCTCCTCGGACAGGGTTTCGCGCACCTTGAACACGGCGAACCGGAACTCGCCGGACTTCGCGCTCCACACCGGCCCCTCGAGTGCCTTGCGGAGCCCGTCGGGATCGGTCTGGCGCGCATCGTACTCGATCGTGACGCGGTGATCCGCCGCGAACGCCGTGAACGCGACGGCGCCGGGGACAGCGGCGAACTGGCCGGCGGCGATCTCGGCCGTGTCGACGCAGCGCACCCCGTCGACGTCGAACGTGACCCGGCGCAGGTCGGCGTCCGGGCCGGCCTCGTGGAGCGCGCGCTGAACGCTGGCGAAGGCCACGTGCTCGGCGGCGCCGAGCCCGGCGAGGGTGCCGACGGCCAGCAGCACCGCGACCGATCCGCCGGGCAGCCGCCAGCGGCCCGCGCGGAGCGTGAGCGCGCCGGGCTCCTTGCAAGCGCTCTGGCACAGGAGGCACAGCGTGCACTCGCCCGACGTGACGGCCTCGCGGTCCGACACGGCCAGCCCGTGGGGGCACGCCGCGTCGCAGCGCCCGCACTTGACGCACGCCTGCTCGTCGCGCCGCAGGGTGAGCCGACCCACCCGCGCGAAGGGCCACAGCGTGCCACCCAGGGGGCAGAGGTAGCGACACCAGGCCATGGGCACCAGCAGGCCGGCGGCCAGCAGCAGGCCCACGACCGGGTAGCTCCACGGCTGCACGTCGTGCCCGTGGGCGCTGAAGAGCACGTAGTAGGGGTCGTAGGGGCGAAAGATCAACTCTCCCGTGCCCACCGTGAAGCCGAGCACCGCGCCCAGCACGGGCAGGCGCAGCCAGCGCAGGGCGGCATCGACGCGTCGCGGGGGCTCGAGCAGGCCGAAGCGTGCGCTACCACTCCGACGGCCGGGGCGAAGGCGGCGGCCGAGAGCTCCCAGCGCCTCGGCCACGGTGCCCACCGGGCACATCCAGCCGCAGAACGCCTTGCGGGCCAGCAGCGTGACGGCCACCAGCGCCACGAAGAGCGTGAGGTTGTAGGGGCCCATGGCACAGGTGAAGGCCTGGCGCGTGACGATGGACCAGAGCGTCTCGAGGCCGCCGAAGGGGCAGAAGCGCTCGACGCCGCCCCGCGACCAGCCGAAGGCGAGGCCGAGTCCGGCCCAGGCCGCGGCCAGCAGCACCAGGGCCTGCACCGTCCTGCGCAGCGCTTTCGTCATCAGATGGGCGCCTGCTTGAAGCCCTTGCCCACCACCTCGGTCACGTCGTGCACGGTGGTGAAGCACGCCGGGTCCAGATCCTTCACGATCTTCTTGGCGTGGGCCAGCTGCCGCGTGGTGATGATGCAGTACACGATCTGCTTGGCGTGGCCCGTGTAGGCCCCCTCGCCCTGCAGGAAGGTCACGCCGCGGCCGATGCCCGCCATGAGCGCGTCGGCCACCTCGCGCGGGCGGCTCGTGATGATGAGCAGCGCCTTGTTGGCGTCGACGCCGAGGATGGTCTTCTCGACCACCACCGACTCGAGCAGGATGACGAAGGCGGTCGCCAGGGCGGGCTCGAGGCCTTTGACGAACGCCAGCACGGCCACCACCGACGCGTTCAGCACGAAGAGCAGCAGGCCGAGGGGGACCGCGCGTCGGCGCCGCACGATGGCCGCCACCACGTCGGTGCCGCCCTGCGAGGCCCGCGCGCGGAACACCAGGCCCGAGCCGATGCCCGCCACGATGGCCCCCGTGCCGGCGTTCAGGTACCAGTCCTCGACCAGCCCCCACGCGGCCATGGGCGCGGTCAACTGGAAGGCGGCCGACAGCCCGACCATGCCTACGAAGCTCCACAGCACGAAGTCGCGGTCGACCCACCGCCAGCCGGCCGCGAAGATGGGGGCGTTCAACGCGAAGAGCAGCACGCCCGACGACAGGGGCGTGACGTACGAGAGCAGCACGGCCAGCCCGGCCACTCCCGCGGTCAAGAGGTCGGCCGGCACCAGGAAGGCGTTGACGCCCACGGCGCAGACCACCGAGCCGATCGCGACCATGGTCAGGCGCAGCGCGAAGGTGGAGAAGTCGGTACGGCTCATGGCGGCATCGTACGGCGGCCGGTTCGCGGGATCAACCTTTCGGCGCGACGGGCAATTGACACCGCGTGCCACTCCGTCTACGTTCGACCGAACG
This sequence comes from uncultured Myxococcales bacterium, assembly GCA_964494475.1. Classification (GTDB taxonomy): domain Bacteria; phylum Myxococcota_A; class UBA9042; order CAZBRS01; family CAZBRS01; genus CAZBRS01. Next base: position 20,470 of record CAZBRS010000053.1, read on the forward strand.
GTTCGTTCACGTTGACCAGTCTTCGGGGGGGTACATGCTCGGATTGGACCGCACCGTTCCGTTCGTCGTCGCCGTCGTCCTGCTCGGCCTCGCCGGTTGCGTGCAGGTCACCGAGCCCGAGGCGCCCACCGTCGTGATCCCGGACAACTCGGAGGGCTGCGACAAATACTGCGAGTGCGACGCGGCCGAGGTGCAGGGGCGCGCCTACCGCGTGACCAGCCTGCAGATCGACGAGCCCGAGGCCTTCGCCACCATCCTGAACGAGATGTGGGCGGGCGACATCCGCAACAACGTGCTGAACGTCATCTTCGAGGTCACTACGGCTGCGGCCGGCACCACGGGGTCGGCCTTCGACAGCCTGAAGATCACCGCCGGCCCGTCGTGGCGCGAGCCGAAGGAGCCCTGGACCAACCCCGCCCCCGAGGGTGAGCCCACCGAGTCGGTCATCGACACGTACTGCCAACTGCAGGGCATGGCCATCCCGCTCGAGCTGAAGCCCTACCGCAACCTGCAGTGCACCTTCAAGAGCACCGAGATGACCTCGCTCTTCTTTCACTCGGGGCCCAAGGACATGCCCTTCATCTGCGCGCCCCAGAACGAGCCCGCCAACAACATCCCGATCAAGAATCTGAAGATCCGCGCCACGTTCAACCGCGACTGCACCGAGATCGCCGACGGCTACCTCGAGGGCTGCATCTCGGTCGACGCTGCCGACAAGATCTGCATGTGCCCGGGCGGCGCCGGCGTGTGCGACCGCCTGTCCCTGGACAACGCTGAGGCTCAGGCGCAGCTCGACGCGGCGGCCGAGGCCCCCGAGACACTCGGCGACTACTGCCACACCGTCTGCGGCCAGAAGTGGATCTCCTTCGGCGCGCTCATCCACTCGTTCAAGCTCGAGCCCACCTGCCTGACCGTCGACGGCATCGACGGCTACCGCGTGCAGGGCTTCTTCACGGCCATCGACATCCCCGGTCAGTACAACCCGGTGTCGTCCGATGACTGCTCCGTCCATTAGGCTGGGGGAGGGTGCCATGCGGTCCAGCTCCCTTCGTGGGTTCGCCGTGGCGCTGCTCGGGCTCGTGGTCTGCCCCGCGGGGGTGGAGGCCGGCGGGTTCGAGACCGCCGACCAGGGCCCCCGGGCCGCCGGTCGCGCGGGCGCCTTCACGGTGCGCGCCGACGACGTGTCGGCCATCGACCTGAACCCGTCGGGCCTGGCGCGCGTGCGCGGCACGCGGCTGCTGTTCGCGAACCGTTTCACCTACGCCAACGAAGAGTTCCGCCGGGCCTCGACCCTCGACTGGAGCGACGCCGCCTACGGCATCCCGCGCCTCGCCAACTTCGAGCCCGTGCGAAACGAGATCCCCTTCCAGACCCTCGGGCCCATGGTCGGCGTGGCCACCGACTTCGGGCTCGAAGACTGGGGCTTCGCGCTCGGGGTCTACGGCCCGCCCGGCACCTCGAGCCAGCGCTTCCCGCTGGACGGCGCGCAGAAGTACATGCTGGTCGAGCGCGAGGTGCTCGTCGTCTACTACACCGCCAGCGTGGCCTGGAAGCACAAGGATCTCTTCGGCTTCGGCGCCAGCCTGCAGTGGGTCGACATGCCGTCGATCACCTTCGACCTGGTCATCAACGGCAACACCAGCCCGCGCATCGTCGAGCCGCAGCAGAGCCGCTTCGACGTCGAGAACCGCATCACGGGCGCCGATCGCGTGGGCTTCACGGCCATCCTCGGGGGCTGGTACAAGCCGCTCCCCTACCTCGAGTTCGGGGCCTCGGCGCGCGTGCTGCCGGTCGCCTTCCACGCCAAGAGCCACATGACGGTGACGCCCCTGAACCTCGAGCTCGAGGAGCCCCCCAAGCTCACGCGCGACGGCGAGCTCGACGACAGCGTCACCTTCAAGATGAAGTTCCCCGCCAAGCTGCGCGTGGGCGCGCGCTACATCCACGAGCAGAACGGCGTCGAGCTCTTCGATCTCGAGCTGAACCTCGGCTGGGAGCAGTGGTCGGTGGTCGACTCCTTCACCATGGACGCCGGCGGCCTGATCACCGAGGTGCTCGGCCAGCCCCTCGAGCCCGGCGTCATCGAGATGCCGCGCAACTGGAAGGACACCTGGAGCGTGCGCCTGGGCGGCGACTGGAACACGCTGCCCGATTGGCTCAGCCTGCGCGGCGGCTTCATGTTCGAGACCGGCGCCACGCCCAAGGGCTACGAGTACATCGACGTGTTGTCGTTCCTACGCTTCGGGCCGAGCGCGGGCTTCACCCTCAGGCACTGGGGCTTCGACCTGTCGGCGGCCTACACCTGGATCTTCCAGATGCCCTCGGTGGTCACCGAAGAAGAGTCGAGGGTCTACCAGCAGATGCCCGGCAGCCTGTGCAAGGCGCCCTACACCGACATTCAAAACTGCAGCCCGCACTACCTGGGCCAGCCGGCCGCCGCCGCGAACGCCGGCACCTGGTTGTCCGACTACCATTTCGTGTCGGTGGGGCTCGGCTACGCCTTCTAGTCTCCGCTTGACGCAGGGTGTCCGCGTGGTTGAAACTGTAGCTCACGATTCAAGTTACGTCTTGCCGGGGTCGTCCGATGGGCTTCCTGAAGAGCGGGCCTTTCGCCGCGGTTGACGCGGCCCGCCTCGACGACGAGGTGGCCGTGTCGTCGCTGCCCATCTCGCTGGGCGGCGGCCTGCTGCTGGTCCTGGTCGGGCTCGCCCACCTCGTCGTCCTGCCTGCCAGCTACCGTGTGCAGATGGCGTGGCTCACCCTGGCCGTCGGCGCGCTGCTGCTGCTGCTGCGGGGCGTGCTCCTGCTGCGCCCCCTGCCCCGGGGCTGGGGGCACGCCTTCGTGGCGTTCGTGGGCGTCCTCTTGATCGCGCCCGGCGTCGCGCTGCTCGCGTATTCGCAGGACGCGCGCCACTCGGTGAACCTCATGCTGGTCGTCCTGGGGGGCGGCGCCGTGATGCTGTCGTTCGGGTGGCTGCTGGTGGTGCAGGCGCTCGCGTGGTTCTCGTACTCGGCGCTGGTCGCGCTGGCGCCCGCTGGCCAGGAGTGGGTGCACTTCGGCTCGGCCTTCCTGGCCGTCTCGGTGCTGGCGTTCGTGCTCGTCGCGATCCACCGGAGCATGTTCGAGCGGCTCTACTCGCGCGAGGCGGCCCTGGCGTCGACCCTGAAGGATCTGCAGCGCTCGAACGAGGCCCTCGAGCAGTTCGCGTACGCGGTGTCGCACGACCTGCAGGCCCCCATCCGCTCCATCTCCAGCTACGCGGCCGTGCTGCGCGACGAGCACGCTCCTTCCCTCGACGACGAGGCCCGCGCGTGCGTGGTCCGCATCGAGAAGAGCGCGGTGCACATGGCCGAGCTCGTGCGCGACCTGCTCGAGTACGCGCGGGTCGGCAGCCGGGGCGCCGAGTTCAAGGCTGTGGCCCTCGACGTCGTGCTCGATCGCGCCCTCGCCAACCTGTCGGGCGAGCTCTCGCGCCAGTCCGCCGAGGTGAGCCGCGAGCCCCTGCCCAAGGTGCAGGGCGACGAGGTGCAGCTGGTCCAGCTGTTCCAGAACCTGGTGGGCAACGCCATCAAGTTCCACGGCGAGGCCGCGCCGCGGGTGCACATCGCGGCCCGGCGCGAGGGCGAGGCGTGGATCGTCTCGGTGGCCGACAACGGCATCGGCGTGGCGCCCGAGTACCACGAGCGCATCTTCCGCGTGTTCGAGCGCCTGCACTCGGGCGACGCCTACCCGGGCACGGGCATCGGGCTCGCCACGTGCAAGCGCGTGGTCGAGCGTCACGGCGGGCACATCTGGCTCGAGTCGACCGAGGGGCAGGGGCCACGTTCTCGTTCAGCCTGCCGGGCTAGCATGCGCGGACTCCGGATCGGTCTTGCCTTCTCGACGGCGTGCCTGGTCGCCCTGGTAGCCTGCGGCGGCCCCGACCATGACGCACGCCCTGACGCGTCGGCCGACGCCGTCGGGGCTGACACCCTGGCCGACTCGGCCTCTGACCTCTCGGCGCCTGACGCACCCCGTGACGCAGCCCCCGACGAACCCCGTGACGCAGCCCCCGACGCTCCTTCCGACGTGCCCGACTCCGACGCCCCCGACGCCGCGTCCGACGCCGACGCCCCCGGCCCCCGCTTCGACCCGCCCCCGCCCACCGGTCCCTACGCCGGCTTCGCCGTGCTCGGCAACGGGCGCGTGAGCGCGGCGTATAGCGAAGCCGACGGTGCCGTGGGGCTCGCGCACCTGTTCGTGGGCTCCTTCGCGCTCGACGTGCTGGAGGCCGGGCGCACGCGCGTCTTCGTGACGGGCAGCGAGGTCTCCGGCGGTACGTTCGGCCTCGATCCCTTCTTCGCGGCGTTCCGACAGGTCGACCTGCCCGGCGGGGGACGCGCCGAGTGGCGCGTGTTCGTCGGCGAGGCCGACGCCGTGATCGTACAAGGCTCGGTGACCGCCGGTTCGCAAGCGCTCTCGGTGACGGTGCAGCCTACGATGCGGCTGCGGGCGTCTCCCCACCTCGATGGGGGCGTGACAATCTCGTCGGCCGGGCACGCGCTCGGGGCGAGCGGGCTCGTGGTCTCGGCGGCGTTCAGCGACGGCACCGTTGTTTCGTTGGGCGCCGCCCCGACCGCGACCATCGGGCCGGGCGAGAGCGAGCGGGAGATGGTCCTCTCGTTCGACCTGGCCGTAGGGGCCGGGGCGAGCGCGCCCTTTCGCTGGGCGCTGGGCGTGGGGCGGGGCGCCGGGCAGGCGGGGTTCGCCGCGGCCCAGGTCGCGCTGGAGGGGGCGCTGGCCCTGCCCGACGCCCTGGCCGCCGCGGCCGAGCACTGGAGCAGCTTCGCGCCCGCCACGCTCTGCGCGCCCGACCCGCGCTGCACTTTGGCGGCGGCCAACCTCTACGCGGCGCGGGCCTCGAGCCTGGGCGGCCAGGTGCCCGCCGACCTGACGGGCCAGTTCGTGACGAACGGTCGCCCCCAACTCTATCCCCGCGATGCGCTGATGGTGGCGCGGGCGCTGCACCTCGGAGGGCACGACGCCGAGGCGTGGCAGATCGTGCGCGACTGGCTCGACCATGACCGCGAGGGGCCCCCGTTGACCGACGGTCAGCCCGCAGGCTGGTACGGCGCCTGGTACGCGCGCTACGACGCTCTGGGGCGCGCGGTCGACGCCGGCAGCGGCGCGGCCTTCGACGTGCCCGAGTGGGACAGCAACGCCTACCTGGCCGTGCTGGTCGAGCAGTTGGGAAGCGACGAGTTGACGGCGTCCGCGCGAACGAAGGTGCTGACGGCCCTCGACTGGCTGGTGGCCAAGCAGCAGGCCGATGGTCTCTGGGAGGAGGGCGGCATCATCGAGTGGACGGGGCGCCTGCCGGGTACGGCCATGGCGGCCTGGGCCGGGCTCGACGCCGGGGCGCGGCTCGCCGACGCCTGGGGCGACGAAGAGCGGGCGATGGCGTACCGCGCGGCGGGCGGCCGGGTGCGCGGCGGGCTGCTGCGGGTGCTCTTCGATCTTCGGCGCCTGACCCTGGCCGATCTGCGCGCGGGCGGCCTCTACTACGACACGTCGCTGCTCTTCGGCTCCGTGTGGGGCTATCCGGTCGATCCGTTGGTCGAGGCGTCCTTGGGCTTCGCGCTGGCCGAGACCACCGCGCTTGGCGGCGGCGTGCGCTACTTCGAGTCGCCGCCGGGGCACCCGGCCTCGGGCTACGGGCAGGACCTGTTCCACTTCACCACCGCGGGCGCGGCGCAGGTGGCGCTGACGCTGGGGCAGGGTCCGCAGGCGACCACCCTGGTCGACTGGATGGTGGCGAACACCAACCGCTATGGCCTCGCGCCCGAGCGCGTGTTCTCCGATGGTTCCGGCGCGGCGCCGGCTTCGCCCCTCAGTTGGTGCGCGGCCGAGGTGGCCACCACGCTTCGGGCGTGGCTGGCGCGCCCCGCTAAGCCGCCGGCGCCCGTGGTCGATGGCGAGCTCGACGGGGCCGAGTACCTGGCGCGCGGCGCCGTGGCCGTCGACGCCGACGGTCGCCCCGACGTCGAGGCCGACCCGGTGGCCGTGTACGCCGCGCGCGACGGCGCGACGCTTTGGCTGGGGCTGCGCCTGGCGGGCGAGACCGCGCACCTGCCTGCCGGAGCGCGCTACGTGGCGTACCTGGCCGACGCCGGCGGGGAGGGCTGGCTCGCGGCCACCCCGGCGGGGCAACGCCTCGACTTCCGCACCGCGGGGGCCGACGACGTGCCGGGCGCGGCCGCGCGCGTGGTGCTCGACCCGCGGGCCGGTACGTGCTTCGCGGGCGGTCTGGGCGCGGTGGGTCAGGCCGAGGGGCCCTGCGCCCAGGTCGCCGTGGGGCACGTGGCGCTGGAGGCTCGGCTCGACCTGGCCGCCGTGGGGCTGGCCGGGCCCGTGCAGGTCATCGTCGCGAGCGGCGAGGGGGCGGGGGCGACGCTGGTGCCCGCCGGCGGGTCGCTTCAGACCGACGGGGCCGCTTGGTCCGTGCTGGCGACCTTCGAGGTCGCGATGGCAGGAGTCGAGGGCCTGAATCCCGCCGAAGGCCGCACTCCGGTCGTGGTCGGCGACCGCCCCGAGCTGGGCGCCTGGGATCCGACCGCCGTGGACCTGTTCGACGACGGCACCCACGGCGACCGCGCGGCCGCCGACCAGGTGTGGAGCCGCGCCGTCCTCCTCCCCGAGCGGGGCGAGGTGGCCTACAAGTACCTGCTGCGAAACCCCGGTGGCGACCCGTGGGCCGGCGTCGAGTTCACCGGTGACGATCGCCACCAGTGGGTGCAGGACGCCGACGCCACGGGCCGCGTACGAATCCGCGATCTCTTCGGCGTGCGGGGCGGCGAGCTGCTCGACTGGTGACTTGCACGGTCCTGAAATCCCCTTATCTTGAACGAGAAAATCTAGATCGATAGGTCAACTATCGTGAATAGCACCGGCCTTACCCGTTCTTTCTTCAGCCCGCTCTTCGTTTGTTCGATCCTGGCCGCCTGCGGCTCCGGCGGCGGCTCGTCCGACGTCGCCGAGGGCGTCGACGCCCCGGCGCACGACGTGAGCGCCGACGCTGCGCCCGATCTCGTGGCCGACGCGGCGGAGTTTCCCGATGGCGCGGAGCCCCTCGACGCGGCGGAGCCCCCCGATGGCGCGGAGCCCCTCGACGTGGCGGAGCCGCCCGAAGGCGCGGAGCCCCTCGACGCGACGGAGGCCGGCGATGCGCCCCACGATCTCGACGCCGAGGCCGACGAGATCGACCCGCCGCCCCCGGCGACGTGCACCTTCCCTGCCGCCGCGCTGCTGCAGAACGCCAGCCTGCCGGTCGGCTTCTGCGCGTGGATTTGGGCCTCGGACCTGGGCACGCCGCGCGGGATCACGACCGCGGCGAACGGCGACGTGCTGGTGGTCGAGCGCGCGGGCGGGCAGGTCACGGTGCTCTTCGACGACGACGGCGACGGCGTCTCGGGCTCGAGCGAGCGCGCCCCGTTGGCCGAGGCCCCGGGGCTGAACCACGGCGTGGCGATCCACGGAGGCTTCCTCTACGCCTCGAGCGCGAGCGCGGTCTACCGCTGGGCCTACGCCGCCGGAGCGCGCGCCGACCTGGGCGCGCCCCAGACCGTGATCCAGGGCATCCCGAGCGGCGGCCACTCCACGCGCACGCTCGCCTTCGACGACCTTGGTCGCCTGTACGTGAGCGTGGGCTCGAAGAGCAACCTCGACAGCAACTCCGATCGTGCCCGCATCCGGCGCTTCTCGGCGGCCCAGGTGGCCGCGGGCGGCGTGGCCTTCGACCAGGGCGAGATCTTCGCCGACGGCCTGCGCAACGAGGTGGGCCTGGCGTTCGACCCGCAGGGCGTGCTGTGGGGCGTCGAGAACGGCATCGACAACCTCGAGCGCGCGGATCTGGGCGGTGACCTGCACAACACGAACCCTTCCGAAGAGGTGAATCGCTTCGCGGTGCCCGGGGCCTTCTACGGTTACCCCTACTGCTGGAGCGAATACCAACTGGCCGAGGGCGTGGGCGGCGGGCCGGGCACCCAGTGGCTGCACCCGGCCTTCGACGACGACGGCGTGCACTCCGACGCCTGGTGCAAGGATCCGGGCAACGTCACGCCCCCGGCCTTCGCCATGCCCGCCCACGTGGCGCCCCTCGACGTGCTCTTCTACCGCGGGGCGGCCTTCCCACAGGACGCGAGGGGCGACGCGTTCGTCAGCTGGCACGGCTCGTGGAACTCCGACGACCCCGTGGGGCGCAAGGTGGTGCGCCTGCGCTTCGGCGCCAACGGCCAGCCGCAGGCCCTCGAGCCCCTGCTCGAGTACATGGGGCCCGGCGACGTGGCCGGTGACTGGCCCCACCGCCCCGTGGGCCTGGCCGTCGACGCGCTCGGCCGGCTGCTCGTGACGAGCGACGCGAGCGGCGCGGTGCTCGCCATCGGCTACGACGCAGAGGGCGGCCAGCAGCCCCCCACGCTCCTGGGCGAGGGCTCCGGCGGCGCGGGTCGCTTCGGGTGCGCGGTGTCGGCGCGCTGGTGATTACGTCTTGCGGCCCAGGGCGTCGGTCGAGGACAGGATCTCGGCCACCCGCCACGTCTGGTTCGGGTACAGATCCTTCGGCACCTTGAGGAAGCTGGCGTCCTTCATGACGAGCAGGATGGCGCAGTCGTCGCTCTTTCCCTTGCAGTAGCGGGTCACGTGCTGCTGGTACATGGCGTCGTGGATGGGGATGCGGTGGCGGTAGAACGGGCACACGAGCTGGTAGGCGCACTCGCTCATGATCGGGGCCCCTTGGTCGCCTTCGCGAAGAAGGGCCAGGCCGCGTTGGCGAAGGCCTGGAGCAGCGCGGCGTCGTCGTCGGAGTAGGGCGCCTCGCGGTTGCCCACGCCCAGAATGCCCACGATGCGCTGGCCCCAAAGGACGGGCACGTTCAGGTGACGCTCGACCGGAACGTGGCCGTCGGGGTAGCCCTTCTTGGTCACGCGCCTACAGCCCGGGTAGTCGTTCGTGATGACGGGCCGTCGCTCGCGGATGCAGTCGCCCCAGAGCCCGGTGGCGTCGATGGGGTAGAGGATGGGCATGTCGCTCATGGCGCACACGGCCATGGCGCTCTTCGACCATCCGAGCATGACGAGCTCGTTCTTGTCTTCGTCGGCCGTGGCGAAGTAGCCCATGGTGCTGCCGGTCAGGCGGACCGCCTCCTCGACCAGCTCGGTCACGAGGGCGGCCTGGTCCGTGCACGCGCTCAATCGGCGAAGGGCCTGCTCCATGGGAACCTCACGTTCGGGTCGATGAAACGAGTATATCGGGTGCGAGGGCGAAGACAAGCCCTCCGCTCCGGTGCGACCCCGGAGTCGATCTCACGGCTCCGGGCGCAGGTACTGGACGGCCGGCGTGAGCGTCAGGTGAACGCTGGCTCCTGCCCCCGGCGACGGGAGAGGCCCTCCGTAGAGGTCGGTGAGCGTGGTTGAGGTGGTCCCGGGGGGCAGCGGGAGGTCGAGCTCGTAGATGGTGTCGGGGCCGCCCTGCGCGGGGCCCTCGGCCGTGAGGTCGGGGTCGTCGCGGCCATCCCACAGCGCCACGGTCGTCGCGCCCGCGTCGTCGACGAACACCAGCGCGTACACGTCGGCGGGCAAGCCGAGCGCCGGCGCCAGATCGCGCGCGAAGCGCGAGGCGGCCAGGCGGCCGAGACCGGCCGTCAGGGCCTCCCACGCCGGCTTCGGGCGGCGCACGGTGCCGTCCTCTCCCGGCCAGCCGAACAGGCCGAAGTAGTGCTCGTGGGGTCGAACGCCGGTGGTGATGGGGTCGAAGTCCCAGAAGGTGTACCAGCACCAGGCGCTCACGCCGTCGCGCGCCGTGAGCAACAGGCTGCGGATGGCCCAGCGCGCCACCTGCTCCTCCGAGAGCTGGTAGCTGGGCCAGCCCACCTCGGTGTAGTAGATGGGCTTCGGGGCGCAGCCCGCGTCGGCCCAGATGGCGCGCGCGATCTCGGTCATGGCGGTCTGCCCGTGCAGGGTGACCTTCGGCGTGCGGACCTCGTCGTGCTCGGGCGAGGCGATCTGGGCCCACGTGTAGGGGTGCAGGCCCACCACGTCGACCACGTCGCAGAGCTCGGGGCGCGCCTCCAGCGCGCGTCGCAGGAAGCCCCAGGTGTCGAACATGGTGGCCGGTACGTCGTCGTACGACGACATCCCCCCGAAGACCACGCGAGCGTCGGGGCAGGCCGCCTCGATGGCCGCCGCCGAAGCGAGCACGAGGTCGGCGTAACGCGCGGGGTCGGGTTCGGGCGCCCAGAACCTCACGAGGTTCGGTTCGTTCCAGATCTCGTAGTCCTTGACCGTGTCGCAGAACCAGCTCGCCATCTGGCCCGCGTACCCCGCGAAGTCGTCGAGGTGAACGGTGCCGCTCTGGCCTGCGTCCTCGGCCCACCACACGCTGTAGTCCAGCCCCATGAGCACCCGCGAGCCCACGGCCGCCGCCCCGTCGACCGAGCCACTGACGCGCTCGCGGTGCCACTCGCCGGGGTTGGGTTCGGCGTCGTCGAAGCGATGGCCGTTGCGCATCCAGAAGCCCGGCCAGGCCGCATACTGCGCGTACTCGAAGTCGCGCTGCGAGTTGGGCTCGGCCCGTGTGCTCATCTGCGACGCCACGCCCACGATCTCGCCCAGACGCGAGCCGGTCCCTACGAGCTCGCCCCACGGGCCGGGGGCGTCGGCCCCCTCGACGTCGTTCGAGGCCGGGGACAGGTCCGTCGCGACGGCCTCGGGGGTACCGGCCGAGCCCGCGCCGGACGAGCACGCGCCGACGACGAGCAGGAGGACGAGCGTCGTGAACGCGTCGATGCGGCGCACGGCCATGGTGGGACTCCTTCGGAGGGACGGGTCGACCGCGTGCTTCGTATCGCGAGGCTGGGGCTCCGTCAAGGCGCTACGATCCAGATCGCCCCCGGATCGGCGGGCCAGGGCGGCGGCTCGAAGACCGGAGCGGTGTCTTGCAGCACGAGCTCGCCGTGCACGTCGTCGAGGGCATAGACCCTGGCGCCGGCGCCCAGGCCCAGTTGGACCTCCTCGAACGCGGTCACGTAGAAGTACCCGGTGAGCACGCCGTCGTCGGCCCGGCGGTACTCGAGGATCACCGTCTTGCGCCCGTCGGGGCCCACGCCGCACTCGATGCAGTAGCGCGCGAAGGGGTCGTGCTGGACGGGCGCGTCGATCCACACCTGGCCGTTCGTGTCCTTCACCAGCAGGGAGCCCGGCGGGGTGGGGGTCTGGTGCACGATGGCCGTGGTCGGCGGGACCACGAGCACCAGGCGATCGACGCCGGGGTCGTTCCAGAGCGCGTCGCCATCGGCCCCGCCCCCGAAGAGGTTGGGTCCGAGCCAGGTGGTGGTCTGCACCTCCTCGTCGACGTACCAGACCACCGTGTCGTGGCCGTAGCCGCCCATCACGCGGAAGTCGTGGGCGTTGCCGCGCAGCACGAGCAGATCGTCGCCGTCGGCGGGGTCGCTGGTGTCGGTGCGGCCGTTCGCGCCGTTCCCCAGGTCGAAGGCCGAGCGGGACACGTCGCGCGCGAAGACCCAGTCGCTGCCCGGGCCCGTGTGGAACGTGCTGGTCAGCACGTCGAAGGCGCCGGTCGGGTCGGGGTCGCCGCCCGCGAGGACCAGGTCGTTGTCGGACTCGTCCGAGAGCGGCGGATCGTCGCCCTGCAGCCCGGCGGGCGGTGCCCCGGGGGCACGAATCGCCAGGTCGCTGCCTGTGCGGTGATCGAGCGCGTGGCTGCCCGTGAAGACGAGCACATCGGGGCCGCCGGCCAGGCTGCCCTCGCCGAAGCTGCTGATGCTGCCCGCGGGTCCGAGATCGAGCACGTCGACGCCGCACGAGCCCTCGAAGTAGAGCGCGGGACCCGAAAAGTCGACGGCGGCCGGGTCGTTCCCCACGAAGCGCCAGCCGAAGGGCCGCCCGGCGGGGTCGACCAGCGCGTCGAAGTGGCCGAGGTTGTTGTCGAAGTTGTCCCAGTTGGCGTAGTCGTGGGCCGCGTCGTCCCAGTCCCAGTCGCCCGGGGGCAGCACCTGGGTGGGCCAGCCATCGGGCTGCAGGTGCCCGTCGAAGTAGATATCGTCGAAGAGGCACGCGGCAGGCAGCGCCCAAGCGGGAGGGGCCCAGCGGCCGTCCCACGACCAGGCGTTGGGGGTGGGCCACTGGCCGGGCGGCGCCTTGACCAGGGGCGCGCGGGCGGGCAGGGGCTCGGGCCCCGGGAAGGGGTCGGGATCGTCCGGCGGCGTCAGGGGAGCCCAGGCACCCCGCGGGTCGTCGGGCCAGGCCGGCGGCTCGAACGCCGCAGCGCCGGGCTTCTCGCTCACCGTGCCGGTCACGTCGTCGATCGCGTACACGCGCGCGCCCGCACCCACGCCTACTTGCAACTCCTCGAAAGCGGTCACGTAGAAGTAACCGGTGAAGACCTTGCCGTCGGCCCGGCGGTACTCGAGGATGACCGTGCGCCGGCCGCCCGGCCCCACCCCGCACGTGACGCAGTAGCGGGCGAAGGGGTCGTCCTGCACCGGCAGATCGAGCTCGTAGGAGCTGCCGCCCGTCATGACCAGCAGCGCGCCGGCGGGAGTGGCCGGAGCCGTCACGATGGGGGTGGCGACGGGCACGCCCAGCACCAGGCGGTCAACGCCGGGATCACCCCAGAGCGCGTCGCCGTCGCCGCCGCCGCCGAAGAAGTTGGGACCGAGCCACAGCTCGCTCTGTACGACCTCGTCGACGTACCAGACCACCGTGTCGTCGCCGCGCCCGCCCATCACCCGGAAGTCGTGGGCGTTGCCGCGGATCACCACCAGGTCGTCGCCGTCGGCGGGGTCGAGGGTGTCGGTGCGGCCGTTGGCGCCGTTGCCGAGGTCGAGGGCCGAGCGCGACAGATCGCGCACGAACACCCAGTCGGAGCCCGGGCCGGTGTGGAACGTGGTGGTCAGCACGTCGAACGAGGCGTCGGCGTTGGGTCCGCCGCCGGCCACGACCAGGTCGTTGTCGCGCGCTCCGCCTGCAAGGCTGCTCCCGGTGCGGTAGTCGAGCGAGTACGACCGGCCCACGACGAGCACGTCGGGGCCATCGGCCAGGCCCCCCGCGCCGAAGCTGTGCAGGCTGCCGGTCGCGGCCAGATCGAGGAGGTCGGGGCCGCACGAGCCCTGGAAGTAGGCCCCCGGACCGTCGTACTCGACGGCCTCGGGGTGCCGGGGCACGAAGCGCCACCCGAAGTGCCGGTCGCCGCCGTCGAGCAGGCGGTCGAAGCGGCCCAGGTAGCCCTCGAAGTTGCGCCAGTTGGCGTAGTCGTCGGCCGCGTCGTTCCAGTCCCAGGCCCCGGGCGGCAGGATCTGCGTGGGCGATCCGTCGGCCTGGGCGTGGCCGTCGAAGTACTCGTCGTCGAGCAGGCACGCGATCGGGAAGTCGCCGTCGGCCGGGGTCCAGCTGCCGTCCCACGACCAGGCGTTGGGGGTGGGCCAGCCCGCCAGGACCGGCGGCTCCTCGACATCGGGCACGTCGGGCACGTCGGGGAGGTCGGGCACGTCGGGCACGTCCGGTACGTCGGGCACGTCCGGTACGTCGGGCACGTCGGGGTCGTCGGGGACCTCGGGCACGTCGGGGTCGTCGGGGACCTCGGGCACGTCGGGGACCTCGGGCGGGATCGCGACGTCGGCCGCGTCGGCCACGTCGGCCGCGTCGGGGTCGTTGTTCTCGGGGAGGCTCGGATCGGGCAGGGTCGGGAGGTCGGGCTCGTCGGCGCAGGTGGGCACGTCGGAGGGCTCCCCGACCGGATCGTTCGCCACGTCGTGGGCGTCGGAGGCCGGCTCGGCGACCTCGGGGTCGGGCTCCCCGTCCGGCGTGGCCTCGACGACTTCGACGATCTCGGGGGCTGGCAGCTCGCCGACCTCGCCGACCTCGCCGACCTCGCCGGGCCGTTCGAGCGGAGGGTCCAGGACCTCGATCGGGGCGCCTTCGCCGTCGCCGTCCTTCAACCTGGGCTCGTCGCGTGCGTCGACCACGGCCAGGTCGGCCTGCGCTTCGGCCCGGGAGTCGGCGCCCGCGTCGCGCTCGCCGGCGGCGCGCGAGCGGCCCGAGCACGCCAGCGCGATCGAGGCGGAGAGCAGCAGCCACAGCCAGGGGCCGGAGACGCGCATCGTGGACCTGTCTTGCGCAGCTACGAATGAATCGTAGGCCGACGCGCCCTCCGGCTCAACGACGAAAGCTCCACCCTGGCCTCATCAACGCACGGGAACCCCGGCGTCGCGTACGAAGGCCCGTACGAGATCGCGCCAACGCGTGCCGTCGGCGAGGCCGAGCTCGAAGGTGGCGCGCAGGAGGTGCGGGCTCGTGTAGTCGAACTTGCTCACGGGGGTGGGCCGCGTGGGGGCCAGGTACAGCCGGTCGGCGGTGTGCAGGATGGGCTCCTGGCCCGCGTGCCGGTCGCGGGTGAGCAGCACCAGCACGCGCCCCGCCTGCGCGGCCGGCGAGAGCGCGCGCAGGGGCACGTTGTCGACCAGGCCGCCGTCGACCAGCAGCCGCCCGGCCTTCTCGACCGAGCGCGTGATGGGCGGAGAGGCCGACGAGGCCAGGATGGCCTCGATGAGCTCGTCGGGAGTGGCCAGGTCCTGGGCCGTGACCGCCTGCCATCCCAGGCCGCGGGGCGGCACGTCGACCCCGTGCAGGTCGCCGCGGCGCTTCTGCTGCCGGTACGCCCACAGCGCCCGCGCGGCCGTGACGTAGCGGGGCTGCCCCGCCTCGATGTAGGCCTGCAAGATGCGCAGGGGCGGCGCCGCGGCCAGGCGCGCGAAGGCCCCGCCCTGCAGCCCGTGCGCGAGCGCGGTCCGGTACATGGCCTCGTGGGGGAAGGGCCGCTCCCCCGAGAGCAGCCGCCCCGGATAAACGTTGCGCGGGTTGGCGGCGGTCAGCTTCTCGAAGTGCGCCACGCCCTCGCGCGCGCTGCCCGTGAGGAAGAGCACCGCCATGGCCGCGCCCGCCGACACCCCGGCCCACTCGGTCGCGGTGGTCGTCGTATCGTCGCCGAGCGCCTCGAGCACCCCCAGCGACCAGAACGCACGGCACCCGCCGCCAGCCAGCACGATGGAGAAGGGAGGGGTCATGGCGTATCGCTTATCCCCCTGCGAGGGCGGTCGTCAAGAGCGTCGCTATTTAATCGGAGCACGCTACGCGCCCGAAACACACCGGCTCGACCACGTAGGGCTCGATGCCGAACTCGCCGTAGGACGTCCAGACACGATAGACCACGTGCTCGAGCGTGACGTCGGTGCAGCCGTTCCAGTCGGGGTAGCGGTAGGTCGATACGTACCAGCTGCCCTCGGAGCTGTCCGTCGTCAACTCCTCCGCGACGGTCACGGTCGTTCCGGGTAGCCGCCCCTTCGTGCACCCCAGGTGCTCGATGTCGAGCCAGGTGGCGACCTTGGTCGGGTTACCCACGTAGCCGTCGAAGACGTGGTGCACCCGGGGCTCGAGCAACTCGACATACGCCAGGGCCGCTTCCGGCGTATAGGGCGGAAAGGCGTGGTTCCGGAGCGCCTCGGTAGAGTCGAGCACCTCGGGCACCACGCCGCCGGCCACGATGAGCCGGTCGCACAACACGCCGCCCAATCCGGCCTGGTGGTAGGTGAGGCCCCGGTCGCAGGCACACGGCGTATCTCCGTCCTGTCCTTCGGCGTCGCAGAATACGCACGCGAGCGGCGTCACGTTCAGGCCGAGCCAGGCGCCGATCTCGCCGAGCGCGTAGACCGACCGGCAGCCGAACTCCTCGGCGATCGCCGGGCACAGGTCCGCCGCGCTCCCGGAGGGCGTGGCCGTCGTGCACCACGCGGGCGTCCAGTAGGAGCCATCTGAGGGCTCGCCCAAGGGCGCCGGCTCCGTGTCCCATACGACCTCGTCCCAGGGGACCAGGCACTTCTCGCCGATCGTCTCCGAGACGGTTACGGATCGGCACCCCTCCGGCTGCCCGCTCGGTCGTGCCACGCACGTGCCGTCGACGCACGCCGCGGTCGAGGGAGCGCACTCCTGGAGGTTCGTGCAGGAGGAGTGGTACCGACGGCAGAACGAGCCGAAGTCGAACCGTTCGAGGTCGGTGAGGACGGCGTCGGTGGCGTTCGCGGCGAGGGGCAACGGGCAGAGCTCCAGCGTGGCGTCCTCCGAGCACGTCCACCGCTCGGCGCGCAGGGTGCAGTCCTGGTCGATGTTGCACCCCGCGTTTCGCGAGTAGGCATCCCGCACAATGGCTTCGAGCTCTGCCAGCGCGTCCCGGCAGGTGGGTGTCCGGGCACTCCAATCCCGACCGCAGACGCCGTCGTCACACTTGGGCCCGTCTCCTGCGCAAGCGGCGATCACCAGACAGCCATTGGACGGCAGCGAGCAGAGCACGCGCTCCTGCCACTCCAGCGCTTCGAGCGCGTCGAAGAGGCCTCGTGTCGACACGACGCCGGAGCATGTGGTCATGGTAACTCCCCGGGGGCACGAGAGGTCGAAGGACTGCGTCGTGCACTCGGCGTCGGTCGTGCAGGACGCTATCGCGGGCAGCCCGCTCGAGACCATCGCGCCCCAGGCGTCCAGGACCTCGTCGCAGGAAAGGCGGAACGGGGCGGGGGCCGGCTCCGACGAGCCACAGCCTGCAGGCGTAATGACGAGAAGGAGGGCGAGAAGAATCCGCCGCCTTCGCCACATCTGGTGATTCTTTCCGATGGGTCGGATGACCGCAGTATCGCCGCTACGCTGGCCGGGCGCAAGAGTCGCTGCTGTGAGCCGCCGGCTTTCGCCGGAATGACAATCCGCGTCATGTTTACTATTCTACTTACGCTACGCAGGAAGGGTCGATGGCTGGCGAATGCTTTGACCGGGCACTCCGGCTCTCCGTGCTCACGGGTTGGCTCCTGGCGCTTGGCTCTTCTTGCGCCGGAGACGCGAACGCGCCGTCCGACACGTTGGACGCTCGGCTGGACGCCGATGTCCGAACCTACGCCGGTCAGTGCGACGACCGCTGGCCCTATTCGGCGCTTGCCGTCGTGGAGGTTGGAGCCGACGTGGGTGCAGGAAAGACCGTGAGAAGAGCCGACTACGATTCGGTCCACGGGCAGTGTCGTGGCAACGTGGGGTGTGGAGATGCGCTCTATCGGGGGTGCGGCAATGGCGACCGCATCTCGTGTGAGTGCTGTTACGGTGAGACCTGCATCCTGGCGGGCTGGCTGCACGAATGCAGCATTGGGTCCGACGACTAGTCCCCCACGTCGAGCGACTCCCGAACGACCTGCTCCTTGCGGCTCACCTCGGTGTTGGTGACTTGGGGATCCTGTGGCTCGTATCTGGAGAAACGGTTACGGGGCAAGCATTTTCTGGAAAAACGTTTACCTGGCGGCGCGCTGAAGAATATGCGCTTACGCGCCGAGGCGCGTCATCACCGCGTCAGCGACCGATACCGGATGCGGTGCGGCTGGTCGGCCCGTGTTCGGCCTCCGCCTTGACGCGCCCGGCCCCCTCGCCTACCGTAAGGAGGCAACTGCCGCGAGTCGCGCCGTGACCTTGCCCCTCAAGACCAGCACCGAGCCCGTCGATTCGATCGTCGCCACCATCGTGGCAAGGACGAATCCACGGCGCGTGGTGCTTTTCGGCAGTCGAGCCCGAGGGGTGGCCCTTGACGACAGCGACGTCGACCTGTTCGTCGAGATGGAGACCGACCGACGCCCCCCCGAACGCATCGCCGAACTGGCGGCGCTGTTTCCGCTGCACCGGTGGTCCCTGGACCTGGTCGTGTATACGCCCGACGAAGTGAAGCGCCTGGCCGGCGTTCACGGCACGCTGCTGTCCGTGATCGAGGCCGAGGGCAGGGTGCTGTATGAGCGCGCCTGAGACGGCGTGGCGCGCGTGGCTGGCCAAGGCCGGCAGCGACGCGCTGAACATCCAGAACAACCTCGCGGCCGTGCAGGTTCCCTGGGATACCGTGTGCTACCATGCGCAACAAGCGGTCGAAAAGACGTTGAAGGCCTATCTGGTCTTCCATCGGCGCCCGTTGTTGCGAACGCACGACCTGGTGGCGCTGCTGGCCGCCTGCTGCGAGGTCGAGCCCGCGTTGGCTGAACTCGACGAGACGTGCCGGCGACTGAACGCCTTCGCTGTCGAAGCGCGGTATCCATCCGACATCTACGAACCGACCGAGCCCGACGCGCGGGAGGCCGTGGCCGCGCTCGACCGCGTGCGGCGGACGGTCCTCGCGTTCTTGCCCAGGAGCCAAGCGTAACCCGTCGAAAGCTCCCCGCGCGACGTGCTCCAGTCGCGGTAAATCGCGGGCCCTTTTCCAAATTAGCCGGCGTCCGCCCTCAAGCGGTCGCGCAGGGCCGTGAACTCACCCCCCTGGAGCAGGATCCCGGTGGCGTCCCTTGCTGCTTGCAACCAGCGGCGGTAGCGTTCGTCGGTTGATTGCGCGCCTTCGAACACCTGTGCCAGCGGCCGCCGTAGATGGAGCGGGTGCCAGCG
>CAZBRS010000054.1:0-23881 GCA_964494475.1 uncultured Myxococcales bacterium
CGACCACAGCGGCCCGGTGGACGTGCGATCGATCGTGTTGACCAGCGCCGCCGCGCCCTTGCCGGGCACGAGCACGCCTCCGTAGACCTGGAAGAGCAGCAGGTCTTCGTACTTGAGGTCGAGGCCCAGGTCGGCCTCGAGCCCCAGGTTGCGGCTGCCCAGGGCGTTCTCGGGCTCGAGCGCCAGGCCGTAGCCGACGATGGCCACCGGGCGCAGCCAGGGCAGCACGTCGTAGCCCACCAGCACGTCGGACAGGAAGAGGCCCGCGCGCTGCAGCAGGAACGGCCCCCGCATGGAGCCGAGCTTCTCGTCGAGGTTGTCGAAGGTGTCGCGCAGCTCGCTCTCGGTGAAGAACAGCGTGCTCGAACGGTTCTTGGCGCTGCCGTGGAAGGCGCCGTTGGCCTGGGTCGCCGCTGCGCCGTCGTCGGCCGAGAGGGCCAGCACGTTCAGCTTGACGAAGAAGCGCTTCAGCTGGGCCTCGCCGTAGAGCTGGGCCGCCCAGGCCAGGGTCTTCTCGTTGCCCCCGTCGGCCGCCATGCCCTCGAACGCGCCGAGCTGGAGGGCGCCATCGAGCCCCAGGCGGAGCACGTCGAGATCGGCCTCGAGGTTCACGACGGGCGTGAACACGTGATTGGTGTGCCCCACCACGCGGCTGTCGGACACGCCGTAGAAGCCCGACGAGAGCGTGACGAAGTCGGCGAAGGTCGACTCGCCCGCCAGCGCGTAGACCAGCGTGTCGTGGGCGAAGTTGTTCTTCTCGACGCGGAAGCCCTCGTAGGTGGGGTCGGCCACCTGGCCGAACGTGGCGGTGAGCTGCACCACGTCGAGGTCGGTGATCAGGCTGGCCGCGCCGATCCAGTGGTCGAGGAAGAGCCGCGTGGGGTCCTGGAAGCGCTGGTAGCCCACCTTGAAGCCGATCAGGCCCTCGAGGAACTCGCCCTCGGCGTACAGCTCGCGGTGCTTCATGAGGAAGACATCGGAGGCCGTGGCGTCCTGCTGGTCGGGGTTGTGCAGGCTCCACAGGTTCATGCCGATCTCGACCTCGTAGAAGAGGCGCAGGTTCCGCGTCAGGTTCACCGTGAGGTCGGGCTTCAGGAAGGTGCCGAGCACACCGACGCTCTGGCCGTCGGGCTCGTACACGGCCTTCGAGCCGTCGAAGTCACTGTCGCTGCGAAACAGGAACAGGTTCACGAACTCGAGCGACACCTCGAAGGCCTGGGTCTCGGGCTCGTCGTCGGCGATCATCTCGGGGTCATTGAACTCGTCGTCGGGCTCGGCCGCCAGCGCCGCAGGCACCATCATCCCCAGCAGGAGGATCCATATTCGGTATGTAGGGGCATGGCGTGCCATGCCCTGGCGGATCATGCCCTGGCGTGCCATGCCCATCGGATTCGTCGGGATCGGATGGTTGTTCATCGTGCCCTCCCCTACAGCGTCTCGCGGCCGACGAGCACCTGCCCGGCCTTGAAGAAGTACGTCCAGCCCTCGTTGACCTCGCCCTGGAGGGGCGGCAGCAGGCGCGCGCGGTGCACCCAGTCGGGCTCGTCGCGCGTGGGCGTCCAGAACAGCACGCGGTGCTCCCAGTCGAAGGCCGCGGTGCCGTCGGACAGCCACACGTAGAAGCCGTCGGGATACTGGTGCTCCGGCACGTAGATCTCGGTGGGCGCGTCGGTCTCCTTCGAGGCGAACTCGACCACGAACTCGTGCAGCGGGTCGACCTTGCCCTTGTCGGAGTCGAAGTAGTGGTGGTCGCTGTAGAAGTGCATGGCCAGGGGCTTGCCGCTGGTGGCCCGCGCGAAGGGCCGCGACCAGGCCGAGTGGCTGCGGGGCGCGCCGTTCGGATCGACCAGCGAGAAGTCTTCGTGGTTCCACCAATCGCCGTAGAAGAAGTCGTTCTGGGCCGAGAAGCACCACTGCAGGCGAGGCAGGAACAACTCCTCGAGGGCCTCGTAGTAGTTGTCGAGGATCTCGGACGAGACCGGGTACGAGACCTGCTCGTAGGCGGCCTGCAGGGCCTCGTAGGCGTTCGGCGCCGTGGGGGGCTCGACGCGGGGCACGTTGAAGTTGAAATAGGTGCCGAACTCGCCGAGCACGGTGGGCGGGTTGCTGAGGGAATAGGCGGCCCAGCCCCTCACCTCGGCGAGCTTGTCGACGTACTGCTTGTGGTGCTGCTCGCTGGGCGTGAACGTTCGCGGCGGCTGATTGAGGCCGATGAAGGGGTAGATGTCGGGGTACCAGTGGGGCGCGAACACGACCTGCTTCAGGAAGTAGTCGGGAGCGGTGGGGTCGTCGGACGTGGAGGCCAGGTTCCGCGGCCAGCGCATGTAGGTCTCGTAAGAGCCCAGGCCCCCGGGGGCGCTCAGCATCGAGATGCCGGCCCCGCGCTCGATCCAGATGACCGCGTCGGGGTCGGCCTGCTGGATGGCCGTGCCCACGAACTCGTAGAGCCCCTGCAGGTGGACGGCGTCGGTGTTGATGTTCAGGTCGAGCATCGCGAAGAGATCGGCGCCCTCGAAGCCCCAGGCGGCCTTGGTCGCGGGCGTGGTGTCCTTCGGCAGGAGGCCGAGCCCGGAGACCACGGCGTAGAGCTCGGTGGCGAGGTCGGGGTTCTCGGGGAACAGCGACTTCAGCACATCTTGCACGATGCCGTCGACGCCCACGTCGAAGATGGCGGCCGCCACGGTCATGAGCAGGAAGATGGTGGGCGGCTCGTTCATGAGGTCGTAGCCGATGACGTTGGGCTTGTCCTTCACGCGGTCGACCACCTGCAGCCAGGCGTCGCGGTAGTGCTCTTGCAGGAAGTCCTGGATGTGCACGCCGCCGTCGGCCTCGGCCAGCTTTTCGCGCGGGCTCGCGGGGTCGAGGAACCACTGGGGCCACACCTTCTTGCCGGCCAGGAAGGCCGCCATGCAGCGCTCCAGGTCGATGGAGATGGCGTTGTTCACGCCCCAGAACGTCCAGGGCAGGAAGTCGGTCGAGTCGTCGACGCCGAACTGCGGGCGGTCGGGGGAGCAGATGTAGCCGACCAGGGGCCCGAGCCAGGGCGTGGTCACGGTCAGGTCGATCAGCCCCGCCAACTGCGACGTGATGTCCGCGGGCAGCGTGGTGGGGGCCGTGGGATCGGCCAGGTAGTCGCACACCTTCTTCTCGAGCGTGGCCGTCGAGAGCGCCTTGCACGTGCCCTCGGGGATGGGCGCCTCGGCCTTCGAGAGCACCTGGTAGGCCTGGTAGATCGAGCACACCGACCCCAGGTTCAACCGCCCGATGGGGTTGGCGTAGCCCCAGTAGGGCGAGTCGAAGTTCTTGTGGGGCAGGCAGGTCTCGGCCACCCAGCGCGGCGCGCCGTGGCCCGCGACCAGGTCGTCGAAGCCGCCCTTGGGGTCGAGCTTGCCGTTCGTGTGCGGGAGCAGCGAGTAGAGCATCCACTCGATACTTCCGGGCGTGCCGAACTGGGGGTTGTTGTTGAATTTGGCGTGCAGGTAGCGCAGGAACGAGTCCTGGTGCATGTCCATCAGGCAGTAGATGCCGTGCTCCGCCGCCTTGTCGACCAGCGCCTCGACCTGATCGAGGTAAGCCGCGTCGTACTGCCCGGGGCCCGCGTGCTCGAGGGCGTCCCAGTTCATGATGAAGCGCACGGTGTTGAAGCCGAGCTTCGAGAGAAGCCCGAACCAGTGATCGGCGTCGCCCTCGGGGAAGGGCCGGCCCACGTACGACACCTCGGGGGCCATCACCAGCTGCGTGTGCAGGTTCGGCGTGCGGAAGGCCGGGTTCACGACCGAGCGGGCCTCGCCCGGCGCCCAGCAGTCGTGCTGGGTGCCGTCGGCGTCGGTGTACCGGCACGGCACCTTGGTGTCGCCACCCAGGTTGACGCCGTTGAAGTACACGTAGCGACCTCGCGCATCACGGAAATAGGTGCGATCGGTGCGCACCTTCGAGACCGTGTCGGCCCACACGGCCGAGAAGTCGGGCGCCTCGTCGGCGCAGGCCACCGCGACCAGCGCGAGCAACAGTGACCCCACGCGCCCTTGCCAGCGATTCATGCGAACCCCCCGAAGATAATCGAGTCGGCGCCTCCACGGACGAGGAGCATTCTACGCCGGGTTGGGCGGGGGTTCAACCGCAGTAGACACGCCCCCCCGATCACCCTACCATGGGGCGTCGCGCTGAGGGAGCCCCGCATGATCACTCGCTTCGTGGCCCTGGTGGCGTTGTTCGTGACGTTCGATGCCACGGCCAGCGAGACCTGGCGGCCTCTCGCGCCGGGGGCCGCGGCCTCCGACGGGGCCGTGGTCGTCACGGTGGTCTCGGCCGGCGAGGCCAAGACGGTGCTCGAGGTCGCGGTGCGCGGGCTGTTCACGGCGCCGGTGACCGTCGACGGCGTCGACTACACCTCGGTGTCGCTGCACGACGGGCGCGAGGCCGCCCCGGGCAAGCCCGCGGTGCCGGCGCTCGCGTTCGTGGTGGCCCTGCCGCGGGGCGCGACGCCGGCGCTCGAGGTGGCGGTCGACGGGGTCGTGCGCCTGCCGGGCGTGCAGGTGGCTCCCGCGCAGCCGAGCCCCAAGCGCTGCGGCGATGGGGCCCTGCCCCGCCCTGCGTGCGACCGCGCGCTGTACGGCTCGCGGGGGCCGTGGCCCGGGGCGTGGGCCGAGGTGGCCGAGGTGGGGGTGGTGCGCGACGTACGGTTCGCGCGCGTGGTCCTGCACCCGGTGCGCGCCCTGCCCTCCGAGCGGGCCAGCGAAGTGGCCTCCCGCCTGCGAGTGACCGTGACGCACGCGGGTGGCGCTTTCCTGCCCTCGCCCTTCGTGGCGCCCACGTACCAGGCGCTGTACCGCGGGCTGTTCGTGAACGCCCCGGCGCTGCCCGACCTCGCGGCCGCGCTGCCCGGGGTCGAGCGCGTGCTGGTGGTGGTGCCCGACGCGCTGGTCGAGGCAGCGGCGCCCTTGCTGGCCTGGAAGCGAAGCTTGGGCTTCACGGTCGAGGTCGCGCCCCTGTCGACGGTGGGCACGACCAACGGCGCCGTGAAGGCCTTCCTGCAGGCGCGCTACGACGACCTCGCCACGCGGCCCGTGCACGTGCTGCTCGTGGGCGACGTCGGCGGCATGCCCACCAACCACGGCATCGGCGGCTGCGCCAGCGACTTCCTCTATTCGCTGCTCGACGGGGGCGACCTCTTCTCCGACGTGCTCGTGTCGCGCCTCAGCGTGAAGGACGCCGCCGATCTCGCCCTGCAGACCCAGAAGATCGTCGACTACGAGCAGGCCGTCCCGGCCACCGAGGAGGCCGACTGGCTCTCGGCCTCGCTCTGCATCTCGTCCAGCGAGGGCGACGGCGCGTCGAACGACGACGTGCGCTCGAACCTCATCTGCGACCTGCAGGCCGAGCACGGCTACGCGCCCACCACCAAGCTGTTCCACTCTGAGGGCAACGACACGGCCGCCAACATCACGGCCGCCGTCGAGGCCGGCCGCGGCTGGATCACCTACCTGGGCCACGGGAGCGGCTTCTCGTGGGACACCACCTCGCCGCCCTACGCCTCGAACGACGTGCTCGAGCTGAAGAACCCGGGCCGCCTGGCCACGGTCATGGACGTGTCGTGCTCCAACGGCGGCTTCGACGTGATCGCCACGTGCTTCGCCGAGGCCTGGATGCGCGCGAACGACGGCGGCGTGCCCACGGGCGCCGTGGCCATCTACTCGGCCTCGACCCCCACCGCCTGGGACGAATCGGCCGAGATGGCCGTAGGCCTCACCCGGGCCTTCCTCCTGCAGGGCGTGCACCGCTGGGGCGCGCTGGCCTTCGAGGGGCGCGCGGCGTTGATCGACCTGATGGGCACCGGCGAGACGGTCAAGGAGACCCTGCAGCAGTACGTGGTCTTCGGCGACTCGTCGCTGCTGATGCGCTCGCGGCGCCCGGTCGAGCTCATCGTCGACCTGCCCGCCGTCGTGCCCGTGGGCGAGGTGCAGGAGGCCGTTTTCGTGAGCCGCCCCGATGGCGGCCCGGCGCCCCGCGCGCTGGTGCACCTCGTGAAGGAGGGCGAGCTCGACGTGGCCGGCGTCACCGACGACGCGGGTCGCCTCGACGTGCTGCTCGCGCCCGCCACGCCCGGCAGCGTACACGTCACCGTCTCGGCCTTCGACGCGGTGCCCTGGACGGGCGCCATCGACGTGGTGGTCACAGGGTGCGGGCTCGTGAAGGCCGCTCCCTCGGTGATCGCCTGCGGCGGCTCGTTCGCGATCACCGTGTGGGACCACGATCTGAACGCCACGCCCGACGCCGCCGATCCGGCCGAGGGGCAGGTCGCGTCGAGCGCGGGCCCTTCGGCGCCCGTAACGCTGACCGAGACCGGCGCCAGCACCGACCGCTTCGAGGCCGCGTTCACGCCCGCGAGCGGCGGGCTGGTCCCGGCGCATGGCGACACGCTCACCGTCAGCTACGCCGACGCCGACTGCGAGGGCGCCGCGACGACGGTCGAGGCCCGCGTGACCGTCGACTGCGTGGCGCCCGCGCTCACGGGCGTCGAGGTCCTCGCCGCCACGGCCACCACCGTCACCCTGCGCTGGACGACCGACGAGCCCGCCACGGGCTTGCTCCTCTTCGGCGAGGGCGAGGCCGGCACGACCCTGGCGGCCCCGGGCCTGGCGCCCGCCCACGAGATCACGGTCGAGGGGCTGGCGCCGTCCACGACGTACGCGTTCCGCGTGCTTGTCACCGACGCGGCGGGCAACACCTTCGTGTCGGAGGCGAACCAGGTGACCACCCCCGCCTGCGACCCCGACTGCGCGGGCAAGACGTGCGGCCCCGACGGCTGCGGCGGCTCGTGCGGAACCTGTGGCCCGGACCAGGAGTGCAACGGGCAGGGGGTGTGCTTCGGCGGCGCCGGCTGCGAGACCTCGTGGGACGGCGGCTGCGACGGGTGCGCGTGCGAGGCCTGCGTGTGCGACCTCGACCCCTACTGCTGCCAGAGCTCGTGGGACGACGTGTGCATCGGCGAGTGCATGAACGACTGCGGCGGCTGCGGCTCGTGCACCCCCGACTGCGGCGGCAAGGCCTGCGGCCCCGACGGCTGCGGGGGCTCGTGCGGGGCGTGCACCGGCGAGAACGAGGCCTGCGAGGCCGGGGCCTGCGTGTGCCACCCCGACTGCGCGGACAAGGTCTGCGGCCGCGACGGGTGCGGCGGCTCGTGCGGAGGGTGCGCGCCGGACGAATCGTGCGACGAGGGCGCCTGCGTGTGCGTGCCCGCCTGCGCGGGGAAGAGTTGCGGACCCGACGGCTGCGGAGGCTCGTGCGGGGGCTGCGCCGACGGCGAGGCTTGCGGAGCCGCGGGTGCCTGCGTCGCGCTCGGGCCCGAGCCGGTCGAGCCCGACCCGATCGAGGCCGTCGAGGCCGTGGAGGCCGGCCCCGAGAGTTCGGACGTCGACGCTGTCGAGGCGAGCCCCGACGTGCCGCCCCCGGACGCTCGGGCGGCCGACGACGAGCGAGGCGACGCGGGCGGGGGCGGCTGCGCGCTGGCCCCGGCGTCACGAGGGAGCGCGCTCCCCCTGGCGCTGGTGCTGCTCGGGCTGGCGCTGGCCCGTCGACGGCGAGCCATCCACCGATGAGCGTGAACCCGCCGCACCTGGTCCCGCGCGCGTGGCTGACGCTGGCCTTGCTGGCGCTCGCGGCGCCTGCGTCGGTGTTCGCGCACCCCCAGGGCCGCGGCTCCGTCAACCAGGCGCTCACGGTCACGGCCGAGGTGCCCGATCTGAAGCTGGCGCTGGCGCTCGACCTGGCCGAGACGCTCACGGCCCGCGAGATGGCGCGCCTCGACCCCGACCGCGACGGCCAGGTCTCGCCGGCCGAAGAGGCGCGCTACGTGGGCCTGCTCGGCCGCGAGGTGGCCGGGGCGCTCGACCTGAAGGTCGGAGGCCGGGCCGCGCGCGCCCTGCCGGCGGGCGGCCGGGTGCAGTTCTTCACGGGCGAGCAGGGCTTCCCGACCGCGATCGTCACGCTGCTCTACCGGGCGCCGCTCGGCTCGTTGCTGCGGCCGGGCGTCAACCACGTCGAGATCGCGAACTGGGCCTGGTGGAACACGCCGGGCCAGTCGCGCGTACGGGCCATCGTACCCGAAGGCAGCCCGTTCCCCGTGGCGACGCTGCCGGCCCCCGAGGGCTCGAACCCGCTCGCGCTGCGCGATCTGGTGCTCGACGTGACCCTGCCGGCCGACTGGACGGCACCGCAGGGAGCGGAACCCCCGACCGACGCGCCCACGATCGCCGTCACGACGGCGCACCCCGACGAGAACCCCATCCTCGGCGCCCTCCGGGCTCGCGACCTCTCGACCTGGTCGCTGCTCGCCACCCTCGGCCTCGCCTTCTTCTTCGGCATGGTCCACTCCCTGTCGCCAGGGCACGGCAAGACCCTGGCCGCCGCCTTCCTGCTGGGCCGCCGCGCGCAGGTTCGGCACGCCGTGTGGCTCGGGCTGGTCGTCACGCTGGCGCACATCCTGGGCGTGGTGGCCCTGGGCGCCGTCTCGGCCCTGGTGTCGGGGCTCTTCGACGCTGAACGGCTGTCGGCGCTGGTGTCGGCCGGCTCCGGCGCGGCCATCGTCGTGATCGGCGTCGTGATGCTGACGCGCCGGACGGGCCACGGCCACGCCCACGCCCACGCCCACGCCCATGCTCATGACCACCCCCACGAGCACGGCCACGAGCACGGTCACGGCCCTGCACACGACCACGGGCACGACCACGGGCCGCGCGCCGACATCGCCCCGACCGCGCCCACGTTCGGCGAGATTCTGGCGCTCGGCTTCTCGGGCGGCGTGGCCCCCTGCCCCACCGCGCTCGTCATCCTGCTGCTCGCCATCGCGGTGGGCCGGGTCGGCTTCGGCCTCGCGCTGGTCGTGGCCTTCTCGCTGGGGCTGGCCGTCGTGCTGGTCGCAGGCGGCATCGCCGTGGTGCGCCTGGGCGACGCCTTCTTGTCGCGCGCGCCGGGGCTGGAGCGCTTCTACCCCTGGCTCCTGCGCCTCAGCGCCTCGGTCATCACGCTGCTCGGCCTGGCCTTGCTGGTGCAGGGCCTGATCGCAGCGGGCATCGTCACCCTCCACCTGTGAGCGGAGAACCCGCCTATGACCACCCCCGAGATCCGCGAACGCCTGGGCCGCACGCGCCTCTTCGTGCTCGACATGGACGGCACCATCTACCTGGGACAACGCCTCTTCCCCTGGACGCTCCCCTTCCTCGAACGCGTCGCCGCCACGGGGCGCGACTACCTCTTCCTCACGAACAACTCGTCGCGCGGCGCCAGCGACTACGTGACCAAGCTCGCGCGCCTGGGGGTGCCCGCCCAGCCCCGCCACGTCTTCACCTCGGGCCAGGCCACGGCCGAGCTGCTCGTGTCCGAGCTGGGCGCAGGCGCGCGCGTCTGGGCCCTCGGCACCGACGAGCTGCTGGCCGAGTTCTCGCGCGCGGGGCTGGTGCTCGACCCGATCGACCCGCAGGTGATCGTGCTCGGCTTCGACACCACGCTCACCTACGCCAAGCTCGACCGCTTCTGCCGCCTGGTCCGCGAGGGGCGGCCCTATCTGGCCACGCACCCCGACCTGGTGTGCCCCACGGAGGCGGGGCCCATCCCCGACGCGGGTGGCTTCCTGGCCCTGATCGAGGCCGTGACCGGGCGGCGACCCGAGCGCGTGATCGGCAAGCCGAACCCGGAGATCCTTCGTGCGGCCTCCCGCCGCACGGGCGTGCCCTGCGAGCAGTTGGCGGTCATCGGCGATCGGCTCTACACCGACGTCGCGGGCGGGCTGGCCGTGGGCGCGCTCTCGATCCTGGTGCTGTCGGGCGAGAGCACGCGCGACGACGTGGCCACGAGCCCGCACCGCCCCGACTGGGTCGTCGCCGATCTCGGCGTAATCACTGAAGAATTGCAGTAGTTTACGGGAATTCTTGCAGGCCGCGCGACGCGGGGTACGATTCGCGCCATGGGTCGCCTCTACCTCTGCCTAGCCGCCTTGTTTCTCGCCCTCGTGGTCTTCGTCGGGCTCTACGTGCAGTCCCGCGACCTCGCCATCCCGGCCCGCGTCGCCCGCATGCAGGAGGAGGCCGCCCACGTCGAGGCCCTGGCCGAGGCCAAGCAGGCCACCAACGAGCGCATGCGGCGCGAGATCCAGGCGCTGCGCGACAATCCCCGCTACCTGGGCGTCTATGCCCGCCAGCACCTCGGCATGATCGGCCCCGACGAGTTGGTCCTGCACGTCAAAGAGTAGGGGCAGGGCTCGCCCCTGCCCAACGTAACGATCGCCCCTGCCCAACGTAACGATTGCCCCGCACCAAAGTAACGTCTACGCTACCCACCTGACATTCGCCGGCCCAGCAGGAGGTCCGCCATGACCCTCTCGCCCCTCCACCGTTGGCCTCTGCTCGTCGCCTGCCTCGCGCTGGCGGGCTGCCTGTCGGCCGAAAAGCGCGGCGCTGAACCCGGCGCCGACGCCGTGGTCAGCGACGTCGCGGCGGAGACGCCGGCCGAGGTCGGCGGCGACCTGCCCGCGCCCGACGACACGGCGCCGCTGGACACGCCGGCTCCTCCAGACGGCGCGGGCCTCGACGCTCGACCCGACGACGCCGCCGGCCCCGACGCCCTGCCCCCGCGTGTCTGCCGCGCCGGCACGGCGTGGTCCGGCCAGCAGGCCTTCACCGACGTGACCTCCCTCACCAGCCTCAAGATCCTCGGCGTGGCGGGCGTGCGCGTCACGGCCGTCGACTGGGACGGCGACGGCGATCCCGATCTGGCCGTGCGCAACACCGACCAGGTGCGCGACGACGTGAGCACGACCGGCGCGGCGCGCAAGACCTGGCTGCTCCGGAACGACGGCGACTGGAACTTCGTCGACGTCACGGGCTCCAGCGGCTTCACGGCCACGCGCGACGGCCAGCAGGGCCGCATCAGCCACCTGGTCGTCTTCGGCGACGTCGACAACGACGGCGACCTCGACGGCTTCTCGGGCGCCTACGTGGACCCCGACCCTGCCAAGGCCGACCACGGCGACCGCAACGAGATCCTGCTGAACGACGGCGCGGGCGCGTTCACCCTGGCCCCCGGCGGCGACCTGCGCCTGGCCTCGGACCGCGTGGCGGTCATGGGCGCGTCGTTCACCGACGTCGATCGCGACGGCAAGCTGGACGTGTGGCTCGGCACGGGCTCGGGCTTCTACGCGGCCGAGCCCGATCGGCTCTTCCAGGGCGACGGCGGCGGCAGCTTCGCCGACGTGTCGGTCCCGTTCGGCATCGTGACCCAGGGGTGGTACTCGATCGCCACCCTCAACAAGGCCAAGGGCCACCACGACTCGTGGGGCGCCACCGCGTGCGACCTCAACGACGACGGCTGGCCCGACCTGCTGGGCAGCACCTACGGGCGCTACTTCAACGCCCTGTGGATGCGCGCCCCCGACAAGTACCAGTTGTGGAGCGTCGAGTCGAACTACGGCGCCGACCACCGCACCGACTGGAGCACCAACCTGAACGCCCAGTGCTTCTGCAAGCTGAACCCGACGGCCGAGGACTGCGCCGGCGTGCCCGCCCCTCCCGGGTACTTCGGCTGCTCGGCCGGGCAGCAACTCCGCTGGGACCACGAGAGCGACCGCGAGCCCTTCCGCCTGGGGGGCAACAACTTCACCACGGCCTGCGGCGACGTCGACAACGACGGCGACCTCGATCTCATGACCTTCACCATCGTGCACTGGGACGTGGGCGACACCTCCGACCCCTCCGAATTGCTCCTGAACGACGGCGCGGCGGCCCCGGTCTTCGTCCGTCCCGGCGGCGAGGTCACGGGCCTGGTCCGCGACTGGGGCCGCGTCGACTGGAACGCGGGCGACATGTCGGGCGGCTTCCTCGACTTCGACAACGACGGACGCCTCGACGTCTACGTGGGCTCGTCCGACTACCCGGGCACGCGCGGCTTCCTCTTTCACCAGAAGACCGACGGCACGTTCGAGGAGGTGGGCCCCGACAAGGGCATCGACCACCCGCGCAGCCACGGCTTCGGCCTGGCCGACCTCGACCGCGACGGCGACCTCGACGTGGTGCTCGGGCACGGCCGCGCGCGCTGCGAAGGCGACGCCTCGTGCTACCCCACCCAGGAGGTGCACGTGTTCCGCAACGACCTCGGCCAGGACGGCAACTGGCTGCGGCTGAAGCTCGAGGGCGGCCCCGGCACCAACCGCGCGGCCATCGGCGCCCGCGTGCGCGTGACGGCCGGCGGCGTGACGCAGACCCAGGAGGTGGGCGGCGGCTACGGCCACGTGGGCATTCAGCCCGATCTCACGCTGCACTTCGGGCTGGGTACGGCCTGCGACGTCGACCGCGTCGAGATCCGCTGGCCCGATCTGGCTCTCACCACCGAGGTGTTCGTGGACGTGCGCGGCAACTACGTGGTTCGCGCGCAGCAGGGGGCTGGGCTGACGTACGTGACCGAATGACGGGGGTTTTGGTCGGTTCTACCGCGCGGGGCGGGCCTCGTTGCCCTTGCGCGGCGTAGGGGGCGCGAGCTTCTTGATGGGGTCGGGCGCGTCGTCGACCTTCTCGCCCTTCTTCAGGGCCTCGAGCTTCTTCAGGTAGTCGCGCGTCTTCTCGATGTTGCCGGCCTCGCCCTTGGGGTCGAAGAAGGTGAGGGCCTTCTCGAAGTGCTCGCGCGCCTGGTCGTACTTCTGCTGCGAGTAGAAGAGCATGCCCAGGTTGAACCAGCCGAAGCCGAAGCCCGGGTTGGCCTTCAGGGCCAGGCGGAAGTGCTTCTCGGCCTCGGCGTCCTTGTACGTCTCGTAGTAGACGAGGCCCACCAGGTTCAGGCACCGGAAGTCTTCGGGCTCGGCGGCGAGCCCCTTCTGGGCGTGCTCCTCGGCCAGGGCGTACTTCTTCTGCTTGTAGTAGAGGAAAGCCAGCGGATACCAGGGCTTGGCGTACCCGGGCGCGATGGCCAGCGCGGCCTTGTACTCCTTCTCGGCCACGTCGTCCTTGTACGCGGCCCAGGCGATCTCGCCCAGGTAGTAGCGCGCCGCGGGGTTGGTCGGGTCCTTCTCGGCCACGCGCTTGAAGGCCACGGCGGCCTTGTCGAGGTCCTTGCGGTAGTACTCGAGGCGCGCCAGGTTGAAGAGCGCCTCGAGGTGCTCGGGATCTTCGCCGAGGACCTCGTCGAGCAGCTTGCGGGCGTCGTCGTCGCGGTACTCTTCGGTGTAGACGGCGGCCAGCAGGACGCGGGCGTCGCGGGAGGTCGGAGCCGCCTTCAGCACCTCGGCCAGCTTCTTCTCGGCGTCGAGGTAGCGCTTGGCCTCGGCGTCGCTGCGAGCGGCGTCGAAGACAGACCTCTGCGCTTCGGGCACGTCGAGGGCGAAGGCTGACGGGGGGAGGAGCGCGAGGAACGCGAGGAACGCGAGAGCGACCCGGGGCACGATCAGTTCTCGCCGATCTGCTTGGAGCCGTACATGATGGCCATGGCGGTGATGAAGCCACCGACGGCCGCGACGCCCAGGCTGATGAGGCCCACGGTCTTCCAGGTCGACAGCTTGTCGACCTCGTAGCTCTCGACCTCGTCGAGCATGAGGATGTAGTCGCGGTCGGAGGCGACCAGCTGCGACTTGGTCATCTTGAAGTTGAAGGGCGTGATCTGGTAACGGCGACCGCCCATGGAGCGGGCGAAGAGCTTCGAATCGTCCGACACCTGCACGGACTCGCCGCCGTTGTCGGTGACGTTTACGGCGGTCGCGTCGGAGCGCTGCAGGCCCGCGAAGGTCTCCTGCTTCAGGTAGTACGTGTTGTAGCACCCGACCGTGGTGAACGTGACGAGCAGCGCAACAGCCACCGAACGAAGCATGGGGGCCTCCCAGCGCCGGAAACGTGACGGGGAACATACTCGAACTTCAAAAGCCTGTAAAGCGGTCAGGCGAGCCCGAGATCCTGCCGCGCCGGAATCGCCGCGAGCCCGCTCGCCAGGCGCACGGAGCGAGCGATGGCCGACTCGAGCAGCGCCACGGCTCCCGAGGCCACGGCCGTGAGATCGGCGCGCCGCGAACCGCACGACACGGCGAAGACCAGATCGCCGTCGAAGGGCGTTCCGGCCGGCGAGAGCGTTCGGGCATAGGCCTGGGAGGCCACCTGAGCCACGTAGGCCAGCTCGCGCCCCGAGAAGGCGGCGTCGGTCAGCACGAGCGCCAGCGTCGTGGCCGCGTCGGCGTCGGGGTCGGGCGCCCCCCACCCCAGGTGCCGGTACACGTCGGGTCCGAGCCAGCGCACCGTACCCTCCGCCGCCTCGTGGCAACCCGCCAGCACCGCCCCCGTCGCGGGGTCGCGCACGTCGCCGAACGCGTTGGTGACGACGAACGCCCCCAGGAACACGTCGCCGAGGGAACCTGTGGCCACGCCGAAGCCGCCCTTGGTGGCGTGCTCGGGGCCGAGCGCCTTGCCGACCGACGCGCCCGTGCCCACGCCCACGCTGCCCTCGGCCGGCAGGTCGTCGGTGGCCCGCCGGGCCGCGCCCTCGGCGTCGGCGATCGACGGCCACGCGTCGGGCTCGCCGACCGGCAGATCGTTGATGACGGCGCCCGGCACCCGCGGCACCAGACCTCCGCGGGTGGGCACGCCGACGCCGCGCTCGCGGAGCACGTTCATGACCCCGTTGGTGCAGGCCAGGCCGAAGGCCGACCCGCCCGTCAGGACCAGGCCGTGGATGGCGCGCTCCGGGCCCACGGCGTCGAACGGATCGAGGTGGCGCGTCGCGGTGGCCGGCCCGAAGCGATGGTAGGCGCCGCGCGCCTCGGGCTCGAACAGGAAGACCGTGCAGCCGGTGGCGCGGGCGAGGTCGGTGAAGTGGCCGGCGCGTACGCCGGGCGGCAGGCGCGGGACGGACCGGCTACTCAACCACGAACTCCGCTCGGCGGGCCTGCTCGATCCACTCGGCGAGGAACTCCCGAGGTGGCAGCAGTTCGGTGATGGACTCCTTGAGGTTCACCTGCTTCATGCAGGCCGCCAGCGGCTCGACCTGCGCCTTGCCCAGGGCGTTCAAGGTGCGCACCTCGCAGCGCGTGAGCAGGCGCGCCACGGTAGGGCCGACCCCCTTCATGGAGAGCAGGTCGCAGAGCTCGGCCAGCACCTTGAGGCGCTCCTCCGGGATGCCGGTCTTTCGCGCGAGCACCGTGCGGGAGGCGCGTTTGCCAGCCTGCGCGAGCAGCTTCTCGGTGTCGTCGACGTCGGCCTTGAACAGGGCGAAGTTCTCGTCGGCGGTGGTGACGTCGATGGAGTTCAGGGGGTAGTGGCTGGCGCGGGCCGTGGCGACAGAGAGGAGCAGGACCGCGCTGAACGCGGCGAGCGGGATGCGCTGCATGCGTTGCCTCGAAAGATCAGTTCTTGGCGCTCTTGAGATCGAAGGGCAGCAGGAAGTTGACGCCCATCATGAACGAGATGTTGTGCACGAAGCTGGGCGACTTGTTCAAGGCCTCGCGGCTGCCGGCCTCGACCATGGAGACCAGGTAGTCGCGCACCTCGAGCGAGACCGCGATGCCGGGCGTGACGAAGAAGCGCAGGCCGCCGCCGAACATGGGCGAGAAGCCCGGGTCGTCGTCGAGGGAGCCCTCGCCCTTGACCGACGCGAAGCCGGCGCCTCCCACGACGTGGAAGTCGTAGGCGAACGGGACGCTGCTGAGGATCATGGCCTTGCCGGACAACGGAACGAACTCGACCAGGGCGTTGGCCAGGAACTGGATCTTGCTGGACTGGAGCGTGATGTCGCCGAGGTTGTCGTCGATGTCCTTGGCCAGCGACGACGCGATGGGCGCCGCGTAGAGCGCCTCGGCCCCTACGCCGAGCCAGTCGAAGACGAAGTACTTGTAGCTGACGCCGATGAGCACGTGGTGCCGGTAGTGGTCGAGCAGCGTCAGGCCGAGGATCGGCGTGATCTCGTGACGGTCGGCGCGGTAGAGGTGTCGGTTCTTGAGGACGGGCTCGCCCTTGATGTCGGCGCCGTGGGCCGCCGGGGCGAGCGCCAGGACGAAGAGCAGGCGGAGGATCGTCTTGCGCATCGCTGGCCCCCCCTCACAGCACCGGGATCAGGAACGAGAAGCCCGCGCGCACGTGAAATTGGTTCTTGAACTCGTCGCGCGTGTTGTACTTCTCGAGGTACATCTGGTCCGAGAGCTCGACCACGAGCGACCAGAAGCTCATGGCCAGCAACTGCAGGCCGAGCCCGACTTCGCCATCGGGGTGGAGCCCGGTGGACGTGCGGAGCACGCCAGCGCCGGCCTTGACGTAGAAGCGCGTGTGCACGATGGCCAACGGGTAGAGCGCCATCTTGCCCCGAATGGGCGCCCACGTGACCCAGCCGCCCGCGCCCCACTCGTTGTGCACATTGGCGGGGAAGATGAAATAGTCGCGCTGCACCTGGCTGTAGAAGTCGGCGCGCTTGGTGAAGTACTGAGTGAACGTTCCGCCCAGGCCCCACTCCTCGGTGACGTGGAAACCCAGGTTGCCGCCTACCGCCAACTGGTGGAAGTAGGGGTCGTTCGCCACGTACCCAACCATGGGCGCGACTTCGATTCGACCGCGCACCACGGTCTCCATCTTCTGGATCACGTAGATGCGGTCGAAGACCTCGGAGCGCTCTTCTTGCGCCCAAGCGAAGGTCGACCCGAACACGAGGAGGACGAACAGGCTCGTTCTCATGAGCAGATCGCTCCGATCCCGTTCCAAAAAACCGTTACCGCACCATAACTGAGGGGGCACGGGGCGTCAACGAAAAGATGGTCAAGTCGCTGTCGGGAAGAGCGCTTCGACGAACTCGCGGACGTCGAAGGGCCGGAGGTCTTCGGGGCGTTCGCCGATGCCGACGTAGCGGATGGGCAGGTCGAGCTCCTCGGCCAGGCCGATGGCTACGCCGCCCTTGGCCGTGCCGTCGAGCTTGGTGAGGATGACGCCCGTCACCGGGATGGCCTCGCGGAACGTGAGGGCCTGCTGGATGGCGTTCTGACCGTTGGTGCCGTCGAGCACCAGGAACGTCTCGTGGGGAGCGGCGTCGACCACCTTGCCCACCACGCGGTGCACCTTCTTCAGCTCTTCGACGAGGTTCGTCTTGGTGTGCAGGCGCCCGGCCGTGTCGACCAGGATGATCTCGGCCCCGGCCTCGCGCGCCGCGCGCACGCCCTCGAAGGCCACGGCGGCGGGATCGGCCCCCTCGAGGCCTCGAAAGAAGCCCGCGCCCGCCCGTTCGGCCCAGACCTGGAGTTGGTCTTCGGCCGCCGCGCGGAAGGTGTCGGCAGCCACCAGGTGCACGCGCTTGCCCGCCTGCGTATAGCGCCAGGCCAGCTTGCCGATGGTCGTGGTCTTGCCGCTGCCGTTGACGCCGGCCACCAGCACCACGTGCGGCGAGTGACCGCAGGTCGGATCGTCGGGCTCGGGCTGGCTCACGCGCTCGAACGCGGCCGACGCCTCGCCGCGCAGGTAAGCCCACACCCGCGCTGGGTCGCCCGCGGCGCCGCCCCGGATCTCGCGATCGAGGCCTTCGACCAGACGGGTGGCCGTCTTCACGCCGATGTCGGCGGTGAGCAAGACCTCCTCGATCTCGGTGAGCAGCGCGGCGTCGATGGGCCGCCCGGAGAACAAGCGGCCGAGCCGCGACACGAACCCTTGCTCGCGCGTCTTCAGCAGGCCGTCGGCGTAGGAGCGACCCTTGGGGATGGGCTTGGCGACGGGCCGCGAGATCGGGGCCTCGACCTCGGGCTCGACCTCGACGGGCTCGTCGTCGACGTCGTCGGCGGCCTCGAGGACCGCCGGCCCCCCATCGGCGCGCGCGAGCTCGGCGCGATCGCGCCGACGCCTCGCTCGGAGGGCCATGACGAAGAACGCGAGGAGCGCTAGGAACCCTGCCGCGACGAGCAGGAGGATCGCCTGATCGGACATTACTTGGCGACCCCGAACTGGCTGCGACAGCCCTCGAGGTCCTTGGGGGTCTTGGCCTCGACCATGCAATCGGCCGCGGCGATGGAGCCCTCGACCTTGCACCGCTCGACGCACGCGTCGGCGATGGGCTTGCCGTCGGTGGCGATCTTCTGGTCGAACTTGTCCTTGTATTCCTGCGGAAGGCCCGCCAGCGCCTCGCGCTTCTGCGAGCCCGTCAATTCGACGTACTTCTTGCACGCCTCGAGGCAGAGCTCGTCGCTCGGGATCTTCGAACAGGCACCCGCGATGCTCAACAGCAGACCCGCAACCACCAAGGCGGCCACTCGTCTCATCGCCGCTCCAGCTTCGGATGAGTTGGCGCCATGGTAAATGCGGCCCGGCGCGATGTCAACAGCGGTACCTCTCCTTCAGCCGCAGGTAGCTCTGGCCGAACGCGCGAATGGAGGCGAGGTCGCGATCCGTCAGGCCGCGCTTGACCTGGGCCGGCATGCCGAGCACCAACGAACGGGGAGGGACCTGCATGCCCGCCGGCACCACGGCCCCGGCGCCGACGATGCAGTCGTCGCCGATGACGCAGCCGTCCAGCAGGATGGAGCCCATCCCGATGAGGCAGCGATCGCCCACGGTGCACGCGTGGACGATGGCGCGGTGGCCGATGGTCACGTCGGCGCCGATGCTGGCCCCGTGGCCCCCCGCGGTCACGTGGATCATCACGAGATCCTGTACGTTGGTGCGGGCGCCCACCCGGATGGGCAGGCCGTCGCCGCGGAGCACGGCCTGGAACCACACGCTGGCGTCGGCGTCGAGGGTGACGTCACCGATCAGCGTGGCGTTCTCGGCCACGAAGACACCGGGCGCGAGCGTTGGTGTCTTGCCGTCGAAGCTCAGGATCAAAGAATGACTACTGAGCGGCGGCGGGAGCGGCGGCGGGAGCGGCGGCCGGAGCGGCGGCGGGAGCGGCGGCCGGAGCGGGCGCTTCGGCCGGGGCCGGCCCGTTGAACACGGTGGCGACCTGGGCGATCAGCTTGAACGGAACGGCCAGGCGAGCCTCGAAGCCCGTGGCGGCGCCGCGCAGGTAGAAGTACAGGTCGGCCGACTGCAGGCCGTCGATCTGGGCCTTGAACATGCTGAGCATGGGCAGGCCGGCGAACTGCTTGAGGGCGCCCGCGACATCGGCCGCGACGAACAGCGACGACGCCGCGATGAGCGTGGTCGCGTCGGCCGAGAGGCCCGCCACCTTGCCGCTGCCGAGCTTGTTGTCGGCGAACGCCGCCATGAGCTCGTCGGCCTTGGGCGAGAAGACGCAGCCGTAGACGTTGTCGGCCCGACCGGCGCAGAGGAACGCGACCTTGTCGCCCAGGAGAGCCTTGGCGATGGCCACTTCGGGGTTCGCCGCCCACATGGGGTTGGCGTAGTCGACGGCGATCGAGAAGCCGATCTGCTTGTAGCCCTTGAGATCCTTGTTCACGAGCTCGATCTTCACGCCCATGGGCTCGACCAGGGGCTTGACGGCGTCGACGATGGCCTGGAGCGTGTCGCCCTGGATCTGGATGGGCGCGGGCTGACCCTCGGCGGCCTTCTTGGCGAGCTCGGCCTTGGCGAAGGCCACGAACTTGGGCTCGACGAAGCCCCAGAGGTCGGCGAGCAGGGTCTCGTAGGCCTTGGCGTCCTTGACGCCGCTGACCATCACCATGTGGAACGGGAAGCCGCCGTGCGAGGCGAACGAGAACGCTCCGTCGCCGCTGGACAGGTCGTAGGCCTTGTCGAGGTACGCGCTGATCTTCGCGACGTCTTCGGGGGTGAGCTGGAAGATCTCCTTGTACATGTTCAAGGAGACGTCCTTGTACTCGAGGAACAGCTTGGGATCGATGTTGAAGGCGAACGTGAGGTACGACGCGTCGGGGAGCTGCTTGAAGAGCGTCGACGTGCGCGAGGCCATGCCGGCGAGCTTCTCGGCGCCCTTCGAGCCGGCGGTCACGAGGCCGGTGACCGGCAGGGAGATGGTGCCGTCCTTGTACTCGAGGGCGAACTTCACGAGCTCGATGTCCTTCAGGAACGACAGGGTGCCGGCGGCCATGGTCTTCAGCGACTCGGTGACCTGCTTGTCGAGGAACGGCACCGCCGGGGCGCCCTCGCCGCCGGCCGCCAGCCCGTCGAGCGCCTTGAGGCCCTCGTCGATCTCGGTGCCGTAGAGCCCGAGCACGCCCTTGACGGGGACGAACAGCTCGAGGGTGCTGGCGAGCTTGAGCGTGAGGATCGAGCTGCGCAGGAAGGGCTCGGCCGCGGTGGTGAGCGCCTGGTCGTTCGACATGCAGACGTAGCCGTCGAGGACCTTCAGGAAGAACTTCTTGCCGAGGAAGTCGTACGAGAAGCCCGTGGCGGCGTCGCCCGTCTTGGTGTCGGGGAGCGCGGCGACGAACGCCTCGGCCGCCGTGAACGGCAGCAGGACCAGGGCGTTCTCGGTGTACTTCTTGGAGTCGTAGGCCACGAAGAACACGGGCTTGGCCTTGTCGAGCCAGTCGAGGTTCTTGACGTTGAGCGACGCCTGCATGCCCTGGAACATCATGGCCGAGGGGTTCGGCGTGCCGGGGAACGCCGCGACGATCTCGCCCACCATGGTGGTGAGGGGATCGAAGCCGGCGATGCCGCCGTACGCGAGCACGTCGGCGGGGATGTCGGAGGGCTTGGCGAGCGTGATGGCCGGAGCGGCCTTGGGCTCGGCCTTGGGGGCCTCGGCGACACCGGCAGCCTTGCCCGGCGCGGCGGCCTCGCCCGCGGGCTTCTCTTCCTTCTTGCACCCGGTGAGCGCGAGGGCCACGACCAGCAGCAGGAACACCGCGCGGGAAACGAGCTTCATACGAATCCTCCATCCAGATGGGACGAAAATACGGCGCGATTTAGGTGCAATTCGACGCCGATGTCAACGAGATAATCCGGAGGCCGGCGCGCCGGCGAGAGCGTCGACCAGGGCCGCGGCGCGGGTCCGCCGAGCGGCGGTGTCCCGCTCGTCGGGCCGCCCCGCCCGGAAGCACGCGCCCTCGGAGGGGACCTCCGGCCCGGACACAGGCACCTCGACCTCCTCCTCCTGGTCGGTGACGAAGACCACGACCCCGTCCTCGACGCGATCGACGCAACCGTCGGGCCACGCGACCGCCAGCACCCACGAGCACGCCAACATCACGCCCATGTCCCCTCCCCTACTCCGCGAACGGCAGCAACCCGCCGTCGCGCAGGCTGCTCCATTCGCCGGCTCCGATGACGACGTGATCCACGAGCGCGACGCCCAGCAGCTTACCGGCCCGGAGCACGCTCCGGGTGAAGGCCACGTCGTCGCGCGACGGCGTGGCGACGCCGCTCGGGTGGTTGTGGACCAGCAGGAACCGGCTGACGCGCGCCCTCAGGCAAGCGGTCAGCACCTCGGCCGGGGTCGCGGCGACCCGCGTCGCGGAGCCGTCTCCGATGCGCTCGCGCCCCAGCACCCGGTTGGCGCCGTCGAGGAAGAGCGCCCACAGCTCCTCGACCGGCTCGGCCGACAGCGCGGCGAAGCGCTCGTACACGTCACGGGCACCGCGCACCTGACCCCGCTCGTCGGGCTCGAGCCAGGCCAGCCGCGCCAACTCGAGGGCATCGCGAATCCGCTCGGCCGCGCCCTCGGGCAGCCCCGCGACCGACCCGACCGGCCGACGTCCGAGGCGCCGTACGCCGCGCAAGCCACCCAGCGCTCGGCGCACGCGGGCCAGGGTCTCGGCGTCGAGGGCCACACCGATCACGCGGGCGACCAGGCTGTCCACGGTTTCGTCGTACGAGCTTCGCGAGAGTTCGTCTTCGGGGCGCCTGTCAGCCTCGTCCATCGCCATGCGCTGCTCCGTCGGGGTCTATCGCCGCTCGGAACGGTTGCACGCGGCATGCCAGCCCCCGGAACGGGGCGCAGCAGCCTCGGAGGCGCGTCTGACGAAGGGGTGGTGGGAGCGCGGACGGTCCGGAGGCGGTCCGGGCCGGTCCGCCGGACAGGGGGAGGGTCGGGCTACTGGGTGATCTCGAAGGGCGTCGAGTCCGTCTCGTAGGCCTGCTCACCGGAGTCGGTGCGGGCCATCCCGGACACGTGGAACCGGAACGTACCGATCAGGGACCCGGTCGTCGAGGACGCGGGGCGCGTGGTGGCGAACCGCAGGTTCCAGTGGAACGTGCGCGTCGTGACGTTCTTCGCCTCGCCGTACGTGGGCTCGAGGATGACCTCGACCTCGTACTCGTAGCTGCCGGTGATGACGGGCGTGCCGTTCTTGTGGGTCACCGTCTCGAAGGCCTCTCCGACCTTCTTCTGCAGTTCGACGACGGGCACCCCGTACCAGTTGTCGCCGCCCTCGAACGTGACCTCGATCATCTGCTTCGGGCCGTAACTGGCCGCCGGCGGCTTGGACCACGTGCCGAGCACGGCCGACCGCGACGCCACGAACACGCCCGCGCCGCTCGGGGTCACCTCGGGGGGCGTGGGCTCCTCCCAGGCGATCGGATGCTCGGGCGCCACGAAGGCCTCCATGATGGAGATGGCGCGCTCGGTCAGGTAATCGCCCTGCTTGGGGCCCCACATGGCGCCCGAAGGCTCGTAGCCGCCCAGCCACCAGTTCCACTCGGGCGTGCTGTAGCC
The DNA here is from genome assembly GCA_964494475.1 of uncultured Myxococcales bacterium. GTDB lineage: Bacteria > Myxococcota_A > UBA9042 > CAZBRS01 > CAZBRS01 > CAZBRS01. The sequence goes on from CAZBRS010000054.1 coordinate 22,564, forward strand.
GATGTAGTCTTGCGCGTAGCCCACGAAGAAGAGCTTGAGCTCGGGATGCGCGGCCACGATGCCGTCGCGGATGGCCTGGTAGATGGCCGTGACCGGCTCGCCCGGGAAGGTGATGATGTGCAGCGAGCCGATGCGCGCGGCGGTGAGCAACGTGCGGTCCGGGGCGGCCTTGTCCTCGGTGAGGGGCACGCAGCCCTTGTCGAGGCCCACGAGGGGAACCTGGCCGCCGGGCTCGTCCCAGCAGATCGACTCTTTGGCGCCGCCGCAGTAGAGCCCGCCGAAGGGGAAGGGGAACTCGCCGGCGGCGTAGCCGAGCGCCTCGCGGCTGAGGGGCACCCACACCGTTCGGCCGGCCACCTCGACCACGCCGCTCTGCTCGGTCATGGCGTCGAGGACGGCCAGCACGCGCTCGGCGAAGACGTTGCCCAGGGCCTCGATGCGCGTGTAGTCGTGCTTGACCGGCGAGCCCTGCTCGTCGACCGGGGCGTCGCCCGGGGAGATGTCGCCGGCCCACGCGTTCAGGAACACGACGGGCACGTGCCGGTCGAACTGCTCTTCGAGCTTGCGCTCGAGCCCGCCCGCCACGTCCTGGCTGATGGTGCAGTTGTCGTTGCCGATGACCGTGCCGTGGATGGCGAACACGGTGAGCAGGCCCTTGACGCTGTCGTCGGACAGGCGCTTGAAGCGCAGCACCTGGATGGCGTCCTCGTGGAACTCGCCGTCTTCGCAGCGCCGATCGTTGTGCAGCCCCTCGCCGTCAGCGAGCGCGAAGCCCATGGAGACGGGCTCGAGATCGTGGAACGCGTCGACGACGGCCTGGACGATGGACTCGATCATGCGCTCGTAGTGCTCGGGGAAGAACTGGTCCTGCACGAACTGGAACATGGCGTTCTTCGACATGCGCGCCGGCCCGCTGTGGGTGTGCGTGGCGCCGAAGATCAAGGTGTTCGAGAAGTCCTGGCCCGTGCGCTCCTTCAGGCGCAGCACCACGTCTTGCCGCGTGTAGGAGTCGATGCCCACGAGGTCGCCCTTGACGAAGACCATGCGACCCGTTCCCCCTTCGAGGACCGCGACCTTCCAGGTGGGGGCGGTGTAGACCTTGTCGTTGGCGGGGTAGTTCTTGGCGTAGGGGCCCATCTTGCAGGCGTTCGACGGACCGAAGCCCGAGATGGGAATGCCCACGGGGATGGGCACGACGCGCGTGGCGAAGCCCGCCCTCAGGACCACCGGCTCCGTGAGGTCGGGGAGCCGGTCGGGGTCCACGACCTCGGCGTCGGCGACATCGGCCGCGACCTCGTTGGCGTCGGCCGCGACCTCG
>CAZBRS010000054.1:23981-38876 GCA_964494475.1 uncultured Myxococcales bacterium
GACCTCGGCGTCGGCGACATCGGCCGCGACCTCGTTGGCGTCGGCCGCGACCTCGCTGGCGTCGGCCGCGACCTCGTTGGCGTCGGCCGCGACCTCGTTGGCGTCGGCCGCGGCGTCGCCTCCGGAGCAGCCGAGCGCGACCAGGCACGACGCAGCCAGCACGAGCAGGCAACGAGACAGGCGCATGGGACCCCCCGCCAGAAGTTCCGTGACATCTTCGGGAAGCAGCCCGTTCAAGTCAAGCGCCCCCTTCGGCCGGGGCAACCCCGGCAAATCGCTTGACTTCGCGGCGTCGGGGCGCTGCAATGCCGCGGTTGGGGGATGACCGCTCGCTTTGAAGCTCACGCTCACCGTCACCGAGGGGCCGCTGGCCGGTCGCCGCTTCCGCCTGATCCACGAAGGCGTCTACGTCTTCGGGCGTCACGATGATCTGCCCGGATTCCTGGGGGAGGACGACTTCCTCTCGGGGCAGCACTTCGAGGTCGAATTGCGCGCGTCCGCGGCCGTGCTGCGCGACGCGGGGAGTCGCAACGGCACCCGCCTCAACGGGCGCCGCCTGATGCCCGCGCGCGTGGTCCTGGGAACCGACGGCAGCCAGAGCGTCGAGTCCGGCAGCCCGGGCGACGAGATGTTGCTGGCCGACGGCGACGCGATCTTCGCGGGCGCCACGGCGCTCGGGGTCACCCTGGAGGTCGGGCCGACGTGCTCCGAGTGCGGCGCCTCCATCGCCTCGGGCACGGAAGAGGCGCACCGCTGGATCGGAGGCACCTACCTGTGCGCGGCCTGCCGGGCCGACCTCGCCGAACGCGACGAGGAGCAGTCCCGACGAGCCCGCGGCCACGAGCAGAGCACAATCTCCTTCAGCGCAGCCGGCGCTCCGGCCGAGCCGCCGACCGGCGGCGAGGTGGTCACCTGCGCACGCTGTGGCGCCCCCGTCGAGGCCCTGAGCCCACCGCCGTCGGGTCGCCCGCTCCTGCCGGTCTGCTCGCGTTGCTCGGGGGCCACGGGCGTTCTGCTCCACGAGCTCGAGGCCTCGCTCCGCGACGCCTCGGCGAGCCCCGCTGCCGGCGACCTCGAAGCCGCGCTCGCCGCGCTCGCCGCGACCGGGCCCGTGACGGCGCGGGCGCCTGCGCCCTCGCTCGGCCAGCCCTCGAACCCGGCCGGAGAGCGCGCGGGCGAGTTCTCGTTCACCGTCCTCGACGACGGCGCGACAACGGACGGGGCCGGCGGGGAGTTCGGCGTCCCGTCGCTCGACGACTTCGAGGTGGGGGCCCGGGTCGAGCGCACGCACCAGGGCGAGGTACACCGTGCCAGGCGCCGCTCCGACGGTCGCGAGGTGCTGCTGCGCCGAATCGACGCGCCCTCGGCCAACGTGGAGGTCGGCCGCCGCTTCGTGCGCGCCTTCGCACCCTGGCTCCAGCACGAGCATCGGCGACTCGTCGCGCCGCTCCTGGCCGGGTGCGGCCCCGGCCACGTGTTCGTGGCGTACCAGGCCGTCGACGGCCGCCGGTTGCCCCGCTTCGCGAACCTGTCGGCCTCGGAGCTCCGGCTCGACACCATCGTCGAGCTCGGGCTGCAGTGCCTCGCGGCGCTGGGGGCCTTGCACGGTGCCGGAGCGATCCACGGCGACCTGCGCCCCGAGTCCGTCGTGGTCGGCGGAGACCCGGACCGGCTCGACGTTCGCGTGGGGGAGGCCGGCCTCACGCGCACGCTTCAGGAGTGCGGATTGCTCGGCGCCGACGCCTGGCGCCCTCTGCTCACGGCGCTGCCCTGGATGGCACCCGAGCTCGCGCGCAACCCTGGAGCCGTCACGCCCGCCACCGACCTGTACGCGGCGGGTGCCATCCTCTACCAGCTGCTGACCGAGCACCCGCCGCGAGCCCTGCCCACGGTCCCCTCCGATCCGGCGCGCGTGCTCACCGACATTCCACCCACTCCCCTGCGCTGGTATCGCCCCGACGCATCCCCCGCGCTCGAGGCCTTCGTCGCCCGGGCCCTGGCTCCCGATCCGGGCGCACGCTTCGCGTCGGCAACAGAGATGGCCGAGGCGCTTCAGGCTATTGATACGGGTTGGCCTTGACCGCCGGGGCCGGCGCGGACTTCGTGGCGTAGGGGTTCTTCTTGATGTCGTTGACCTTGGTGGGCGCGTACTCGACGGGCTTGGTGGGCACGACCGGCACGACGGGCGCGATCGGAGCCCCCCCGTCGCCGCGCACCATCGAGCCCCCGACCGGCGCCGGCTGCGCCTCGAGCTCGAGGTCGAGGACCTTGTCCTCGTCGAGCGAGACCGACGCGGCGTGGGGCTTGTAGCCGTCGCGCTCGATCGAGAGCGCCAGCTGCTCCCCGGGGCGCTGCAGGGTCTTCCAGGTGAGCGGCGTCAGGCCCACCACCTTGTCGCCCAGCTTGACCCGGGCCTCGGCCGGCACCGACGCGACGCGCAAGAGCACCGCCCGGTTCTCGGGAAGGGGCCTCGAGAGCGACCCCGCGGTGTCGTCGGCGAACAAGGGCAGCAACTCCTGGGGCAGGGGCGCCGGAGGCACGGGGGCCGAGAGCGTCCGCCAGGCGATGAAGCCACCGGCGCCCAGCAGCACCACGCCCAGCGCGGCCACCCACACCCAGGCCCGGCCGTGGGCGGGAGCGCCGAGGTCGAGCAACTCCGAGGGCGAACGCCGCTCGGTGCGCTGCAGCCCCTCTTCGAGGACGGTGGCCGGCGCCGAGGGCATGGACTTGTAGTGCTGGATGAGCGCCTCGGCCTCGGCGCCGTCGCGGTAGACGACCTCGGCGAAGGCGTCGGGCAGGCGCGAGCCCAGATCGTTCAGGGCGTCGAGGACCACGCGCAGCGTGAGCGGGCGGTCCTCGATGCGCTTCTCGAGCATGCGCCGCACGAGCGCCTCGACCTCGGGCGGGATGACCAGATCGGGTCGGGCCTCCTCGAAGGGCCGCGCGGGCTCGTGCACGTGCTTGAAGAGCAGCGCGATCGGGGTCTCGGCTTCGAAGGGCGGACGCCCGGTCAGCATTTCGTACAGCATGCAGCCGAGCGCGTAGATGTCGGTGCGGTGATCGACGGCGCCCGCCGTGGCCTGCTCGGGCGACATGTACCGGGGCGTGCCGAAGATCATGCCGGCCTGGGTGAGCGTGCCCTCGACCTCGCCGGCCTCCTTCATCTTGGCCACGCCGAAGTCGAGCACCTTGGCGTACAGGTCGTCGTCGTCGACCTTCACCAGGAACACGTTCTCGGGCTTCAGGTCGCGGTGGACGATGTGCTTCTCGTGGGCCTCGCGCAGCGACTCGGCGATCTCCTTGGCGACCTTCATCGCCAGGAACACCGAGAACTGGCGCTTCTGCCGCATGAGCTTGTTCAGGGGCGTGCCGGCGAGGTACTCCATCACGATGAAGAGCGTGCCGTCGTCGGTGCGCCCGAAGTCGAAGATGCGGATGGTGTGCGGGTGGTTGAGCTTGCTGACGGCCATCGCTTCGACGTGGAAGCGCTTCATCATCAGCTCGCTCTCGGCCGAGGACTCGGTCAGCACCTTGATGGCGACGTCGCGGCGAACGTCCTGCTGGAAGGCCTTGTACACGGCCCCCATGCCACCCTCGCCGAGCTTCTTCTCGATCTTGTACTTGCCGAGGAACGTCTTGCCGATGAACGCGTCCTTGACCTCGCGCGGCACCGACGACTCGAGCGACTCGGCGATCTTGCGATCGAGCTCGCCGCCGGCCGAGTCGTCGCCGTGGACCCCCTGCCCGATGGCCGTCTCGGCTCCGCGCAGGGCCCCGTCGCGGTTCAGCTCGGTCGGGACGTGCTGGCCGCGGGTGCTGGGATCGGGATCGCTCACGGCGTTGCTCCTTCCAGGTGGCGGCGGAACCAGCGCTCGAGCTCATCATACCAGAACCGCGCGTTGGCGGGCTTGCCGACGAAGTGGGTCTCGTCGGGGAAGACCACCAGGCGCGCCTCGACGCCGCGGCGCTTGAGGAGCGTGAACATCGAGAGCCCCTGCTCCAGCGGCACGCGCATGTCGTTCTGGCCGTGCACCACGAGCATGGGCGTCTTGAACGCTCCCGCCGCGGCCACGGGGTTCCACTTCTGGTACAGATCGGGCGCCTCGTAGGGCGTGCCCCCGAACTCCCACTCGGGGAAGAAGAGCTCGTCGGTCGAGCCGTACATCGAGGCGAGGTTCGCCACGCCGGCGTGCGACACCAGGCAACGGAAGCGGTCGGAGTGGCCCTCGAGCCAGTTGGCCAGGTAGCCGCCGTACGAGCCGCCCGCGGCGCAGACGCGCGTGGCGTCGAGGTCGGGGCGGAGCGCCAGGGCGTCGAGCACGGCGTTCACGTCGGCCAGGGGTTGCCCGCCCCAGTCCTTCGAGACCTCCTCGACGTAGGCCTGCCCCCACCCGGTCGAGCCCGCGGGGTTCAGGAGCACCACGGGCCAGCCCATCGAGGCGAAGAGCTGGGCGTTCCAGCGCGGGTGGAACTGGTCGAGCCAGGCGCCCTGGGGCCCGCCGTGGAGCAACAGCACGAAGGGCCGCTTCGTGCCGTGCGAGAGGCCGTGGGGCCAGAGCACGAAAGCGTGCACGGTGCGCTCGGGATCGCGGGCGTTCGGCACGCGCACGTTCACCTCGTCGACCGCGGCGAAGTCGAGGGTGCCGTACGCCGCGGCGTTGGGATCGTGGGCCAGCGCGGGCTCACCGCCGCGCTTCGGGTCGACGAGCACCAGGCGGGGCGCGTGGGTCAGGCTCTCGTGCAGCGCCACCAGGCGGGACTCGCCCTTCCAGTTCACGACGCCCTTGGGGGTGAGCACGCCGCCCTGGGCGAGCCGGGCGGGCTTCGAGTCGCCCTGCGCCGCCACGCGGAAGAGCGATTGGCGCCCCGCCTGCATGGAGGCGAAGATCACGCCCTCGCCGCGCGCGTCCCACACGGGATCGAGCGCCCAGTCGTCGAAGCCGGCCGTCAGCTCGGTCGAGGCGCCGGAGCCGAGGTGCACGACGCGCAGGGCGTGCCGGTCGGACTCGTACTGGTTGCGCGCCATCGAGAGGTAGGCCACGTGCTTCGAGTCGGGCGCGCAGCGCGGCTGCAGATCGTAGCCCGGCGCGCCGGCCAGCTCGCGGCGCGCGCCGCTGGCGAGGTCGAGCGCGACCAGCCGCGTGTCGGTGCTCCAGGCCGCGCCCTCGCGGGGCTTGACGCTGTAGACGAGCGTCTTGCCGTCGGCGCACACGTCGTACTCGTCGCGCCCGCCGAAGGGCACGAGCGGCACGTCGAGGTCGCCGGGGGTGAGGTCGCTCCACGACGACGTGCGCACGTCGTAGCGGAGCAGGTGCTGCACCCGGCCGTCGCGCCAGTGGTTCCAGGGCCGGAAGCCGAGATCGTCGTAGACCCGGGCCGACACGCCCGACGCGGCCTTCTCGGCGAGCATCTTCTGCGTGCAGGTCGGATCGGCCCCGCAGAGCTCGAAGACCTCGACGGCCACGACCAGCCCCGAGCCGTCGGGCAGCCACGCGGGCGCCGAGCCCCCGAGCGGCAGGTCGAGCAGCTTCGTGGCCTCGCCGCCGTCGAGCCGCAGCTCCCACAGAGCGTCGGCCCCGCCGCGCCCCGAAACGAAGCCCAGGCGCCTGCCGTCGGGCGACCAGAAAGGCTCTGCCTCCCCTTCCGGGGACGACGTGACCCGCCGCGCCCCGGTCGGCGTGACGAGCTCGAGGTGCGTACGCCAGCCCTTGGCGCCCGCGTCGTAGGCCTTCACGACCACGGCGATGGCGTCGCCGGCCGGCGAAGGCACGGCCTCGGCCAGCCACGACAGGGCCAGATAGTCGTCGAAGCGGAAGACGTGGTGCTCGAGCGACTTGGCGACGAGCGGCGAGGCGAGCAGGGTCACGAGGAGGAACGAGCCGAGTCTAGCCGGGCGCATGCAGAGTCTCCCTGGACGAGGACCGCGGGTGGCGGCGATTGAATCATGGCGGGGGGCTGGTGTCCAGCCGGTCAGCTATACGCCACGCCGACACGGTATTCGGGGCGATCGGAGTTCACGTCAAGCCCCCCTCGCCACCACCTCGACCCGCACGTCGCAATCCAGCACGGAGAGCAGCCGGAGTATCTGGTCGACGGTCTTGGTCGTGTTGGTCTGGTCGAGCAGTCGGTACAACTGCGTGGCCGACGTACCCAGGCGGCGGACGATCTCCCGCTTGCTGAGCCCGCTGCTCTCGACCCTCGCCTGCGCTTGCAGCGTGAGGTTGTAGACGAGCGCGTCACGCAGGTACCCCGGGTCGCGGTTGTACTCGAGCACCTGGTCGACGTGGACGGTGCCCTCGGCGCCCGACCGCAGGACGTAGGTGAAACCCTCGTCGCCGATCTCGGGGTCTACGGCCACGGTGGCGACGGGATCGCGGGGCGACGGCGACGGCTCGCACTTCGCGAACGGGAAGTCGCAGGCGCGCTCGGGCAGGGCGACCTCGAAGCAGCGCTTGTGGGCGTTGATCGCGACCGATTCGACCCTCATAGCACTCCCTCCCGGACGAGCTGCTGAATCAACGCCAGAACCTTCTTCGACGCGTGCCCGACCATGAGCCTGTCGTGGTCCAGGTCCCACTTCGCGAGGAGCACGCCGTCGCGGTACACGTGAACGTGACGTGGGAGATGATCGGACTTCCACCAGAAGAACACGTAACCGCCCCTGCGGAGCTTACCCATGAATGATGCTACCCTACAAGGTAACAGATGTCAATGCCCGCGCCGCAGCAGCGCCACCTGGAACCCGTCTCCGGCCGCGTCGGGGTCGAAGAGGCGCGTCACGCCGTCGACGACGGTGGCGCCGGGTGCGTCACGAAACGCGTCGGAATCTATCGTGAACGTTGGGCTCTGCTCGAGGAAGCGCGTCACGACCGCGGGCCCCTCGTCGGGCAACAGGCTGCACACGGCGTAGGCCAGGGTGCCACCGGGCTTCAGCACGCGCGCGGCCTCGGTGAGCAGCCTGCCTTGCAGATCGGCGAGGTCGGCGACGGCCTGGGGCGTGAGCCTGACCTTGATCTCGGGCCGGCGGCGCAGCGTGCCCGTGCCCGAGCAGGGGGCGTCGACCACCACGGCGTCGAAGCTGGCGTCGGGGAAGCCCGTGGCGGTCGCATCGAGCGCGAGGGCCTGGACGGGGACGCCACGAGCGCGGCCCCCGGTCCAGCGCTGCAGGAGCTCGCGACCGCGGCGCAGCTTCTCGACCGAACGATCCACGGCCACGATCGAGGTCATCGAAGCCATCTCGGGCGCCGCCCCGTCGTCGAGACCGTCCCAGGCCAGCAGCTTGACGCCGTTGCCCGAGCAGGCGTCGAGCACGCGGCCCCGCAGATGCCGACCGATCTCGGTCGCCACGCGCTGCGACGTGCGGTCCTGCACGATCCATTCGCCCGAGTCGAAGCCCTCGTCGTCGAACAGGCCCCGGCCGCTCGTGAGCGTGAACGCGTCGGGAAGGTCGGGGAGCGGCGCGACCTCGAGCCCCTGGGCGCCGAGCCGCGCGACGAGCGCCTCGGGCGTGAGCCTGGCGCGGTTCAGGCGCAGGTCGAGGACCGCGGGGCGGTTCAGCCCGTCGGCCACGCGCCGCGCCTCGTCGACGCCCCACGCGCCCACGAAGCGGTCGAAGAGCCAGGGAGCAAAGGCGCGCGCGTCGGCGTCGGCGGCCGGCCCGGTGAAGGCGGCCGCGCGGTCGGGCTCGCGCAGGAAGGCCCGCAGCACGCCGTTGATCCAGCCCGCCACGTGCTCGCCCTTCACGCGCCGCGCGAGCTCGACCGTCTCGGACACCACGGCGTGCGGAGGCTCGCGAGAGCCCTGGTCGAGCTGGTACAGCGCCACGCGCGCCAGATCGCGCACCCACGGGTCTGGGCGGCGGCGGGCGTGGCGGTCGAGCAGACGATCGAGGCGCGAGAGCCAGCGCACCGTACCCGCCAGTAAATCGTGGGCCTGGGCGCGCTCGTGGGGTGCCAGACGCCCGGTGTGCGCCGCCAGCCACGCGCGCACCCACGCGCCCTCGGTGACGACGGCCTTCACTCCGGAGACCGCGGCCTTGCGAACTTCGGGCTTCACGTGGTAACAACCTCGACCACAGCGCCGCGAGGGTACGCGAATGCCGGCAGCCGTGCCACCCGATTCCGACGCACCGCCGACCTCGCGGCGGCGCGAGCGACTGCGCCTGCTGGTGCTGTGGAGCGCCACCATCGCGCTGGTGGCCTACCTGGCGAGCACGACCGACCTCGAGACCTTCGGCCGCACCCTGCTCAGCGTGTCGCCCTTCGTCATCCTGGGGCTCACGCTGGTCGAGGTGCTCTGCGCCTGGCTCTACGACTCGTTCACGCTCACGGTCCTGCTGCGCCGCTTCCACGCCCCGGTGCGCTACGGCGAGGTGGTGGCCATCAAGGGCGCGTCGCTGCTGCTCAACGTGGTGAACTACAACGCCGGCGTGCTGGCCATCGCCTATTTCCTGCGCGACCGTCGGCGCGTGCCCTTCCTCGAGACCCTCGGCTCCATGCTGCTGCTGAACGGCGTCGATCTGTTCGTGATGGCGCTCAGCATGGGCCTGGGGTGGATCGTGGCGGGCGACGCCATCGACCCGGTCCTCCTGCCGCTGGTGGCCACCATCGTGCCGCTGATGGTGGGAGGCTTCCTGGCCAACGGCCTCTTCTGGAAGGTCGAGCCCCGCCTGGGCTTCCTGCACGGGCTGACCCGGCGCAGCCTGTTCGCGAGTCTGCGCCGCGCCACGTTCGCCGACTACGTGGTCCTGTCGCTGTTGCGCCTGGGCCTGGTGGTCATCTACTGGGTCTACCAATACGTCATCCTGCAGGTCTTCGGCATCGACGTGCCGGTCTCCAGCCTGCTCGTCATCTACCCGATGATGGTCTTCGTGGGCACGCTGCCCATCTCCGTGTCGGGCTTCGGATCGTCGCAGCTGGCCGCGCGCTTCTTCTTCACGGCGTTCGTGCTGGCCGGCGCCTCGCACGCCGAGGCCGTGGTCGACGCCTGCACGACCGCGTCGCTCACCGGTTTCCTGATCTGGCGCGTGGTCGTGGGCGTGATTTGCCTGCCCCTGGCGAGAGGATCCGCGACCGCTCGCGATAGCGCTTGACCTCGATCGGCCCGATGCTAGAGTCCGGCCAAACCGGCCGGGAGGCGCAGCGGTGGCCCCTGTGAAGAAGCGCTCCATCCGCATCCACCACCATCGGGAGTGGTGCAAGCAATGCGGCATCTGCATCGCGTTCTGTCCCGAGGACGTGTACGTCGACAAGGGCGGGTACCCCGAGATCGTCGCCCCCGAGAAGTGCACCGGCTGCCTGCAGTGCGAGATGATGTGCCCCGACTTCGTCATCACCATCGAGATCATCAAGGAGGGCGGCGATGAGCAAGGCTAAGCCTGGCAACGTGCGCCTGATGTCCGGCAACGAGGCCGTCGTGGTCGGCGCGCTCTCGGCCGGCTGCGACTTCTTCTCGGGCTATCCCATCACGCCGTCGACCGAGATCCTCGAGGAGCTCACGGAGCAGTTCCCGAAGTGCGGCGGGCGCTACGTGCAGATGGAAGACGAGATCGGCGCGATGGCCTGCACCATCGGCGCGGCGCTGGCCGGGGCGCGCGCGCTCACGGCCACCAGCGGGCCCGGCTTCAGCCTCAAGCAGGAGAACATCGGCTTCGCCTGCATGGCCGAGGTGCCCTGCGTCATCGTCAACGTGATGCGCGGCGGCCCCAGCACGGGGCTGCCCACCGGCTCGGCGCAGGCCGACGTGATGCAGGCGAAGTGGGGCACGCACGGCGACCACGGCACCATCGCCCTGGCCCCGTCGACCGCCACCGAGACCTACTGGATGACGCGCCAGGCGTTCGAGCTGGCCGAGCACTACCGCAACCCCGTCATCCTGCTGCTCGACGAGATCCTGGGCCACGGCAGCGAACGCGTCGCGCTCCCGGCGACCGCTCCGGGCCCGGTGCCCGGCCGCAAGCGGCCGACGGTCCCGCCCGAGGCCTTCAAGGCCTACGAGAACACCCCCGACGGCGTGCCCGCCATGGCCGACTTCGGCACGGGCTACCGCCACCACGTGACGGGCCTGTCCCACGACGAGACCGGCTTCCCGAGCAACAAGATCGACATCGTCGAGGTGCTGCACCGCCGCCTGGTCAGCAAGATCGACGACAACGTCGACAAGCTGCCGCCGCCCGAGGTGGTGGGCCCCGCCGGCGCCAGGGTCGCGCTGGTCTCCTACGGCTCGTCGGCGCGCTCGGCCAAGCGGGCGCGCGTGCTGCTCGAGGCCGAGGGCCACGAGGTCAAGCTGGTGCGCCTCACGACCATCTGGCCCTTCCAGAGCGCGCAGATCATGAAGGCCCTCGAGGGCGTGGAGCACGTGCTGGTCGTCGAGATGAACGCGGGCCAGATCTCCCTCGAGATCGAGCGCGTGGTGGCCGGCAAGGCCAAGGTGCGGCAGGCCGGCAAGCTGAACGGCGAGCTCCTCTGCCCCGACGAGATCGCCGCCCTGCTCCGGGAGGTGCTCTGATGTTCGACTACCTCGACATGATGCGCGCCCACAAGATGCCGCACATCTGGTGCCCGGGGTGCGGCAACGGCATCATCGTGAAGTCCATGCTGCGCGCCATCGACAAGCTGGGCCTCGACCGCGACCAGGTCGTCAACGTGTCGGGCATCGGCTGCTCCAGCCGCACGCCCGGCTACCTCGACTTCAACACGCTGCACACGACCCACGGCCGCGCGCTGGCCTTCGCCACGGGCGTCAAGGCCTACAAGCCCGAGCTCAAGGTCATCGTCGTGTCCGGTGACGGCGACGCGGTGGCCATCGGTGGCAACCACTTCATCCACGCCTGCCGTCGCAACATCGACCTCACGCTCATCGTGTACAACAACTACATCTACGGCATGACCGGCGGTCAGAACTCGCCCACCACGCCCGAGGGCTCGCGCTCGACGACCATGTCGTACGGCAACATCGAGCCGCCCTTCGACATCTGCAAGCTGGGCATCGGCGCCGGAGCCACCTTCGTGGCGCGCTCGACCGTCGCGCACCCGGTGCAGATCGAGAAGCTCGTGCAGCAGGGCCTGACCCACAAGGGCTTCTCGCTCATCGAGGTCATCGTGAACTGCCCCACGGCCTACGGGCGTCGCAACAAGCTGCGAAACCCCGCCGAGAACATCAAGCAGTACAAGGATCAGGCGGTGCGCGTCGAGCAGGCGAAGAAGATGTCGCCCGAAGAGTTGACGGGCAAGATCGTCACGGGCGTGCTGCACCACGACACGACCCGCGGCGAATACACCGAGCAGTACGCGGCCATGGTGGCGCGCCTCACCGATCCCGCCAAGCCGTAACCGAAAGGGACCACAGATGAGCCTGCGCAAGGAAATCCGTGTCAGCGGCTCCGGGGGCCAGGGGATCATCCTGATCAGCAAGATCCTGGCCGAGGCCGCCGCGGTCTTCGAGGATCTGAACGCCACCCAGACCCAGAGCTACGGCCCCGAGGCGCGCGGCGGCTCCAGCCGCGCCGACGTGATCATCTCGGACGAGGACATCGACTACCCGAAGGCCGAGCACCTCGACGTGCTCATGAGCCTGACCCAGGAGGCGTGCGACCAGTACGTGCACGACCTGAAGGCCGGCGGCATCCTGGTGGTCGACTCGCGCTTCGTGACCGAGCCGCCCGCGGGCAACTTCCGCGTCATCTCGCTGCCCATCACCGAGACGGCCGAGGTCGAGCTCAAGAGGACGCTGGTGGCCAACATCGTGGCCCTCGGCACCCTCATCGGCGTGGGCGGCCTGCTGAAGCCCGAGAACGTCGAAGCGGCCATCCTCAGCCGCGTGCCGCGCGGCACCGAAGAGCTGAACCTCAAGGCCTTCCGTCGCGGGTTGGAGCTCGTGCGCCTGGCCATGGCCTAGGCCGGACCCCTCCCATGGGCGTCGACGTCCCCTACCGCCGGCTGCGCGAACGCACCGCCGAGCTGGGGCGTCACTTCGGCAAGTACCTGCTCGTGCTCGACCGGCACCTGCCGGCCCTGGTCGAGCGCCTCGAGCAGCGTCGCATGCGCGAGCGCATGGAGCTGTGGCGCCCGGCCGCCGAGCCCTCGGCGGGCTTTGGCGTGATCACCGACGTCGCGACCGACGCCGCCGAGGCCGTGCGGTTCGGGCGAGCCTACTACGCCGTGCAGTTCCTGCTGCTCGACGTGGCGCAGATCGACACGCTCGGCCTGGCCCTCGCCTCGGGCGTCGAGCGCTTCGGGGCCTACTCCGAGTTCCTGACCACGCTGCGCCGGCGCTTCGTGCGGCTCTCGAGCGCGTACCTGGCCTTCCTGGCCGCCACGCTGGCGCCCACGGCCCGCGACGTGCGCTGGGCCCTCATCGGCGTGGGCACCCTGAAGGACCAGGACGACATCGACGTAGCCCTGGTCGACGACGGCTCACCGGCGCGACGCGCCTACGCCGGCGAGGTGGCCCGCGTCGCGGCCGAGATGTGGAAGAGCGCCACGCCCCTGCACTTCTACCTGGCCGAGCAGATGGGCGCCCGCGCGTACTCGTACCCCCTCGAGGCCTACGAGGCGCTGACGGCCACCTGCCTCGACCAGCACGTGGTGCAGTCCGAGATCGTGAACTCGACCTTCCTGCTGGGCGACCGCGCCCTGGCCGACGCCTTCCACGCCCGCGTGGCGCGGCGCTACTTCTACGACCCGCACGGCGACCTGCTCTACCACGAGTCCTTCCTGCGCGGCATGGTGGGCGAGGTGCGCAGCCTGCTCTTCGACCAACTGGCCGAGGACCGCATCCACCCCAAGAACGACGGCCTGCGCATCATCAAGGCGCTGGCCCACTCGCTGCGCACCATCCACGACATCGACAGCCGCGATCCCGGGCGCATCCTCGACCAGGCCAGCGTGGCGCGACCCCACCTGGCCGAGCCGCTGGCCGCCCTGAAGCGCAGCCTGGCGTTCATCGAGACGGTGCACACGCTCTTCCAGATCCTGCACGCCCACGACGAGGAGATCCCGGTCGATGTGGGGGGGCCCCTCGACCGCGTGGCCACGGCCATGGGCTACCGCACGCTCGGTGCCCTCACCCCCCGCGACCAGGTGCTGGTCGAGTACTACCGCCAGGTGGGCGAGGCGCACCTGAACGCGCGCCCGGTGGTCGACGAGATCAAGGAGCACCTCCGGCGCGTCACGCGCATCCACCGCGTGCTCGACGGCCGCGAAGCGGACGCCCCCGCGAACCGCGCCACGGCCCTGGTGTGCGAGTTCGCGCGCAGCCCGGGCAACTGCTACTGGTACGACGTGATCGAGCGCCTCGACGAGCCGGGCCACGCCTTCCTGCGCGGCGCGGCCGAAGACTGCTCGCGCGAGGCGCTGCCCGAATGGGCCTCGATCGTGAAGCGCTACGTGCAGTGGGGCCGCCAGAACGTCTTCGCCTGGCTGCACCTGAACCGCCTGCTGAACACGGTCGACACGCCCGAAGCCACCGCCATGCGCCACGGGCTGAATCTGGCGTGGCTGGACGCCGGCATCACGTCCGACGTGCAGACACGCCTCGCGAACCTGTTTCGCCAGGAGCCCGCGCTCTTCCACGAGTTCCTGTCGCTGCTGCAGGCCGACGAGATGGCGGCCTTCGCGCGCCTGGTGAACGACCCCAAGGTGGTGAGCGACCGCACGCTGCGAAGCCTGGGCGGCATGCGGGGGGTGGCCGAGTCGTACCAGGGCACCAGCCGGGCCTTCAGCCGCAACCTGCGGGCCGTGGCCAGCGCGCACCCCGAGTATCTGGCCCGCCTGGGCGACAGCGACTTCCTCGAGAGCATCGGCCACGGGCTCATCGGGCTGGTCCCGCTCCTCGACGACCTTCGCCAGCGCAAGGAGCACCTGGTGCTCTACTACCGCGTGCAGGTGCTGCGTTGCGGGCTGCTGCTGCTCGCGAACCGGCCCCTCGACGAGGTGAACCGCGCCTACACCGACTTCAGCGACCTGTTCTTCCGCTCGCTCTACCGCCTGGCCCGCCGCGAGGCCGAGCAGGAGGCCGGCGGCCGCCCCGAGACGCGCGATCGCACCGCCATCTTCACGACCGGCGGGCGCGGCCGCGAAGAGGCCTTCGACGACGACCTCGACATGATCGTGGTGGCCGATCGCCTGTCGGACGAGGGGCTGGCCTTCCTGTCGCGCATCGTGGCCCGCATGAACAACCTGCTCACCCGCCTGGGGCTCTTCCCCCACTACCGCATGGCCGACCACTTCGGCGCCTTCGTGACGCCCCTGCCCCAGATCGAGGCGCACCTGCGCTCCGACGCGCCCGACATCTATCTCGACATGACCGAGATCCTCGAGCTGCGCATGGTCGAGGGCAGCCAGCGCTCCGAGGAGCGCATCCGGCGCCACCTGATCCGCGACCTGGTGTTCAGCGAACGCCGCGACTACCTGCTGGCTGCGCTGCAGGGCGAGCTGGCCAGCCGGCGCGCGCACTACGCGGCCGAGCCCGGCGAGGACGGGGTCGGGGTCAACGTGAAGGAGCACCCGGGCGGCCTGCGCGAGATCGAGCTGGCGCTGCTCTACACCAAGGTGCTGCACCGCCTCGACTGGCCCGTGAGGCTCGACCTGTTCGAGCGCCTGGCGAGCCACGACGCGGCCAACGCCGCCGCCTTCCGCGAGCTGCACGACCACTTCGCCTTCCTCAAGCGCCTGCGCCACCTGAACCGCGTGCTGGTGGCCACCAGCGACGTGATCCAGCCCCAGACGGCGCCCCAGCTGGCCCGCTGGGCCCCCGCCACCTCGGGCGACGCCCTGCTGGCCGAGACCCGCGAGCGCATGCAGCGGGCGATGGAGGTGGTGACGGGGATCGTGGCGTCGTAGGAGTGACGGCTACCGCACGCGCCGCGCCGGGAGGAAGGCTTCAACGAGCTCGGTC
>CAZBRS010000055.1:0-38595 GCA_964494475.1 uncultured Myxococcales bacterium
CGCCGCGACGGCCCAGGCCACCCGGTGCTCGAAGGCCAGCCCCTTGGGGAAGAGCAGGCGGAAGAGCTCGTGCACGCCGATGACGGCGACGGCCGCGAAGAACGCGGCGTTGGCCCACTCGGGCGCCCACACGAAGAGCGCGAGCACGAGGGGCGCCAGCAGGACCCCGGTGAGGACGCGGACCGCCATGGGCGTTCCCTGTCAATAGGTGCGCGGATTGTAGGGGATGGCGCCGGGCCGTCAATCGAAATCCTTGCGCTTTCCCACTGCGGCCGGTTTCTGGTAGGATGCCTCGTTCGCGCGTGGAGGCCGCGATGCTCGAATGGAACCCCCGGGTGCAAGATCTCGTCCGGCTCGCGCTGGCCGAAGATCTCGACACCTGGGACCTGACGTCGGCGCTCTTGCCCGCCGGGGCCCTCGCGAGGGGGCGCTTCGTGGCCAAGGCCACCGGCGTGCTGGCCGGCGGCGCGCTGATCGCGGCGACCTACCGCGAGATGGGCGCGGCGGTCCAGGTGCGGGCCGTGGCCGACGACGGCGTCGAGCTCTCCCCCGGCTCCGTCTTCGCCGAGGTCGAGGGCCCGGTGCGCGCCCTGCTGGTCGCCGAGCGGACCATCCTCAACTTCCTGATGCGCCTCTCGGGGGTGGCCACCGCCACGCGGGCCATGGTGCGGCTGGTCGAGGGCACGGGGGCCCAGGTCGTCGACACCCGCAAGACCACGCCCGGCTGGCGCGCCCTCGAGAAGCACGCCGTCGCGGTCGGCGGCGGTCGGAACCACCGTCACTCGCTCTCCGGGGGCGTGCTCGTCAAGAACAACCACGTCGACGCCGCCGGCGGTGTCCGCGCCGCGATCGCCAACGCGCGGCAGGTGGCCCCCATCACCGTGCGCGTCGAGGTCGAGGTGCGCGACGGCGCCGAACTCGACGAGGCCCTGGCCGCGGGGGCCGACCTGATCCTGCTCGATCACTTCCCGCTCGAGGCGCTGGCGGCTGCCGTGGCGCACGTGGCCGGGCGCGTCCCGCTCGAGGCCTCGGGCAACGTGACGGCCGCCACCATCCGCGCCATCGCCGAGACCGGCGTCCAGTACATCTCGGTGGGCGCGCTCACCCACTCGTCGCCGGCCCTCGACCTCTCGTTCCGCCTCGCCTGACGCATCGGAGAAGACCCATGCTGCTCACCATCGACATCGGCAACACGTCGACCCACTTCGGCGTCTTCGATCACGACCAGTTGACCGCCCAGTTCCGCCTGTCGACCAACCGCAACATGTCGGCCGACGAGCTCGGCATCCAGCTGCGCCAGCTGCTGGCCTTCAGCAACATCCCCGTCGAGCGTTTGGGCGCGGCCATCGTCTGCAGCGTGGTGCCCGAGCTCGACTACGCGTACCGGCTGGCCGCCGAGCGCTACGTGTTCGTGCCCGTCACGTTCGTCACGCGCGACACGCCCCACGGCATGCCCCTGCTCGTGCCGAACCCCGAGGAGGTCGGCGCCGACCGCATCGTCGACGCGGTGGGCGCGTTCGAGCGGTACGGTGGGGGCCTCATGGTGGTCGACTTCGGCACCGCCATCACGTTCGACGCCGTGTCGCCGCGGGGCGAGTACCTGGGCGGCGCGATCGCGCCCGGGCTCAAGATCGCGCTCGACGCCCTGTTCCAGCGCACCGCCAAGCTGCCCCGCATCGACCTGGTCCCCCCCGAGCGCGCCCTGGGCCGCACCACGGTCGAGAGCATGCGCTCGGGCGTCTTCCACGGCTACGCGGGGCTGGTCGACGGGTGCGTGAACGCCATCCGGGCCGAGCTCGACTTCCCCGTGCGCGCCATCGGCACGGGCGGGCACATCTCGCTGGTCAAGGGCCTGTCGAAGACCCTCGAGATCTTCGACAAGGAGCTCACGCTCCACGGCCTGAAGGTCATCCACGATCGTCTGGCGAGCGGCACGAAGGCGGAATGATCGCGCCGCTCGTCTTCCTCGCCTCCACCTTGCTGGTGGCCGGGGCCGACCCGGCCCGCGAGTGGTTCACGCTGACCACCCCGCACCTCGACGTGCACTACCATCGCGACACCGCGTCGACCGGGGCGGGCTCGTTCGGCGACCTCGAGGCCGAGGCGCGCCGGGTGGCCGAGGCCGGAGAGGCCGTGGTGGGCGCCCTCGAGGTCCTCTTCGAGCGACCGCTCGACGAGCGCGTCCAGATCGTGCTCGACGACGGCCACGACGCGGCCAACGGGCTGACCCTGACCCTGCCCTACAACCACGTGGTCGTGTACCCCTACCCCCCCGAGAGCCGCAGCGATCTGGCGCACCACGTCGACTGGCGGCTCACGCTCCTGGCCCACGAGCTCACCCACGTGATCCAGCTCGAGCACGAGCCCGGGCTCTGGGGCGTGCTGAACACGGCGCTCGGCCGCACGTTCCAGCCGGGCCACCTGCACCCCGACTGGATGATCGAGGGGCTCGCCGTGCTGCTCGAGTCGTGGCTCAGCGGCCGCGGACGCCTGGGCTACGGACCGTTCGAGGCCATCCTGCGCGCGCAGGTCCTGGAGGGCCGCGTGCTCACGCTCGGCGAATTGAACGCGCCCAGGCCGGGCCCTCCCCGGGGCCAGACGCCCTACCTTTACGGCGAGGCCTTCTTCGGTTGGGTGGTCGAACGCTACGGCTGGCAGCGCCTGCGCGCCTTCTTCGACGGCTACGACCGCTGGTGGGTGCCGCTCTTCCACGACGTGCACGCGCGGCGCGCCTTCGACGACCACACCTGGGACGAACTGTACGCGGCCTGGCTGGCCGAGCTCGAGCGGCGCTGGGCCCACCTGCGCGCCCGCCCCGAGAGCGGTCTGCGGCTCACCCGCGACGGCGAGTACCGCCTCTTCCCGCTGGCCGACGGACCCGACGTGATCCTGCTCCGGGGCAGCGGCCACCACCCCGAACGCATCGTGCGCCAGGGCCCCGACGGCGCCGAGGCGACCCTCGCGACCTGCCGCGGAGGCTGCGGTCGGCTGTCGCTCGACCGGGAGGGGCGCCGGCTCTTCTACACCCGCGGCGACGCGGTTCGCCTGTTCTCGAGCTTCGACGACCTGTACGTGCTCGAGCTCGGCGACGGGGGGGCCTCCCGGCGCGTGACCCGGGGCGCCCGCCTGCACGACGCCTCCTGGTGCGCGCCGCGCGGCAGGGTGCTGGCGGCCCGCACGGTCGCGGCCGTCACGTCGCTGGTCGAGGTCGACCCGAGCTCGGGGGCGCTCGTGGAGCTCACCTCGTTCGAACCCGGCGTGCAGGTCTCGGACCCCACCTGCGCCGCCGACGGGGGCGTGGTGTACGCCATCTGGCGGCAGGGCGACGACTGGGACGTGGGCGCGCTCGACCTGCGCGACGGAGCGCGCCGCAGCCTGACGCACGACGCCGCGGTCGAGCGCGACCTGTCGGTCGTGCCCGACACGGGGCAGGTGCTCTTCTCGACCACCGACGCCGACGGCACCAGCCGGATTCGGCTGCTCGAGCCCACGACCGGCGCCGCGCGCTGGCTCACGGCGTCGCGCACCGCCGACTACCACCCCTCCTGGCAGGGTCCGGGCGCTCGCCTGCTGTTCGTGCGCCAGCACGCCGGTGGTCTCGAGCTCTACGAACAGCAGGTCGACGGAGCGTGCCGCGCCGACGAGGCGCCACCCCGAGCGCGCGACGCGACCGCCGCGACGCCCCGCTACGCCGCCCCTCCCTTCGATCCCGCGCCGCCGCGCCCCTACAGCGCCTGGCCCAGCGTGCTGCCCGCGGCCTGGCTGCCCACCTGGTACCTCGACGGCACCGGCCTCACCAGCCTGGGCGTCGAGCTGCGCGGAGAGGACGCCGTGCGCCGCCACCTGTGGACGCTCGCGGGCGACGTGGCGCTGCCCGACGTTCACCCCGGCGCGCTGGCCTCGTACACCTGGAACGGCACGTGGCCCGCGCTCTTCGCCACGGCCTTCGCGGCCGAGACGGCGGAGGTGGCCGTCTACAACGACGCGCTGCACCCCTGGCCCCGCTGGGCCTGGGGCGGGGCCGTGGGGGCCGCGCTCGGCCTGCCCGGCGCCGACGACCGGTGGGTGTTCTCGGTGCGCTACGGCGTCACGTTCTACCGCCGCGAGCACGACCCGCGCGACCTCGACTTCCAGCCCGACGCCACCGAGCCCTGGTGGCCCAAAGACGACCGCTCGGCCGAACTCCGCGCGGCCGTGGGCTACGATTCGCGCCACGGCACCTCCTACGGCCTGTGGCCCGAGGAGGGCTTCTCGGCGCAGCTCAGCCTCACCTGGCGCGATCCCTGGCTCGGGGGGCGCGACCGGCTGGGCCTGGTGCGGGCCGATGTCGATGTCCCCCTCGCGCTGCCCTGGCCCCGGCACGCGGTGCTCGATCTCGCGTGGCGCGGCGGCGTGTCGCTGCCATGGGCCGCCGACGGCCGCTCGTTCTCGTTGGGGGGCCCGGTCTATCCCTCGGTGCTGCAACAGCTGGTCAACCAGGAATACCTGGGCGACGCGGGGCTGAAGGGCTACGTCCCGGGCGCCCGACGCGGTCGCCACTACCAGCGCCTCACCTCCACGCTGGGCGTTCCCCTTTGGCGGGTCGACCGCGGCGTGGGCGTGCACCCGCTGGCCCTGACCGCGCTGGCGCTCGAGGGCTTCTGCGACGCGGCCGACGTGTTCGACGACGCCCCCTTCCGCGAAGCGCCGATGGTCGGGGTGGGCGGAGAGGTCTCCCTGGGCGTGATCCTGTTCTACCAACTGCCCTTCCGCCTGGTGGGCGGCTACGCGCGGGGCCTCACGCGCGAAGGGGTCGGGACGTGGTACCTGTTCCTGGGGCCCTGACGTATGATCGACACCCATTGCCACCTGCAGGACGCCCCGCTCTGCCACGACGTGGAGGGGGTGCTCGCGCGGGCCCGCGCCGCCGGCGTCACGGCGTTCGTGGTGCCGGGGGTCGACGAAGCCAGCTCGCGGGCGGCCGTCCTGCTCGCGCGCTCGCATCCCGACGTGTGGGCCGCGGTCGGCTTCCACCCCTGGCGCGTGGCGGCCGGGCTCCCCGTCGATCTCGACGTGCTGCGCGAGCTGGTGGCCGAGCCCCGCGTGGTGGCCGTGGGCGAGATCGGCCTCGACGGCGCGCTGCCCGAGCCGAACCTCCCGCGCCAGCTCGAGGCCTTCCAGGCCCAGGTGGCCCTGGCGCGCGAGCTCGACAAGCCCGTGCTCGTCCACTCCCGCGGCGCCACGGAGCGCCTCTGCCAGGTGCTCGCCCGCGCAGCACGCCCCGGGCGCCCCGGCATCCTGCACTCGTTCGGGGGCTCGGCCGAGACGGCGCGCGGCCTCGTGGCCCTCGGGTGGGTGCTGGGCGTGGGGGGCGTGGTGACGAAGCCCTGGTCGACGCGCGCCCGGGCCGCCATCGCCTCGGTGCCGCTCGAGAGCCTGGTCCTCGAGACCGACGCGCCGTGGATCGGAACGTTGCGGGTGCCGAAGGGCCAGGTGGAGCCCGCGCACCTCGGGGAGGCGCGCGCCGCCCTGGCCGAGCTCAAGGGCGTCGACGTCTCCGAGGTCACGCGCCGGACGTCGGCCGCGGCCCGCGCGGTCCTGGCGCTGCCCTCCGACGCGGGAACGCCGGCTTGACGCGCGCGACAAGCGTCGTAAGCTATACGGAAGCGAAGGAAGCTCGATCCTCGATGACCCGCTGCTCCCCCGTCCTCGTCCTCCTCGTCCTGCTCGTCGCCTCGTGCGGCGACGCGGGCAGCGCCGGCGGCTGCGACCCCGGCACCATCGAGGCCTGCGCCTGCTCCGACGGCTCGTCGGCCTCCCGCGTGTGCACCGACGACCGCACCTGGACCCCCTGCGCGTGCCGCGAGCCCGACGTGGGGCCCACCCCCGACGACGCCGGGGACGAGCCGCGCGACCTGCCCGACGCCGCGCCCACGGACCTCGCGCCCGACGAAGCAACGCCCGAACCGGTCACCGACGTGCCCACCGACACGGAGCCGTTGCCCGACCTCCCGGTCGCCGACGACCAAGGGACCGACGACGGCCTGACCGAGCCGGAGCCCGAGCCCTTCGAGATCCAGTACCCCGACAACTGCGAGCCCCAGTGCGGCTCGCGTGAGTGCGGCCCCGATGGCTGCGGCAGCGTTTGTGGCGTCTGCGGTTGCGGCCACGAGTGCCAACAGGGCGCGTGCGTCTGGGTGGCGTGCACCGGTCGCGAGTGCGGGCTCGACGAGGCCGGCTGCGGCGTGCCGTGCGGTGGCTGCTTCGCCCACGCCAACAGCCAGTGCGCCGAGGTGTTCGGCGGCAGCGCGTGCGGCTGCCAGGCCGACTGCACGGGCCGGCAGTGCGGCGACGACGGCTGCGGCGGTTCGTGCGGCGCCTGCCAGTCCGGCGTGTGCAACGCCAGCGGGAAGTGCGTACCCACGTGCACGCCCGACTGCACCGGCAAGGCCTGCGGGCCGGCGCCTTGCGGGGCGTTCTGCGGTGCCTGCCTGGCGGGCAAGCACTGCAGCCCCGGCAACCAGTGCGTCGAGTGCCTGTCCAGCGCCGACTGCGCCCCTCCCCTCTCCTGTCTCTCCATGACGTGCATGCCCGTGGTGCCATGAAAGAGGAACGATGA
Organism: uncultured Myxococcales bacterium; assembly: GCA_964494475.1. Taxonomy (GTDB): domain Bacteria; phylum Myxococcota_A; class UBA9042; order CAZBRS01; family CAZBRS01; genus CAZBRS01. Next base: position 6,599 of record CAZBRS010000055.1, read on the forward strand.
CGAAGAAGATCCTGATCGAGACCGCCAGCAGCGAGACCCGAGCGGCGCTGCTCGATGGTGATCACCTGCTCCAGTACCAGGTTCAGCCCACGTGGCGCGCCGAGGTGGTGGGCAGCATCTACCGCGGGGTGGTGCGCAACGTGAACCGGTCGCTCGAGGCCGCGTTCATCGACCTGGGCATCGGCAAGGACGCGTTCCTGAACGCGCGCGAGTTCCCCGGTCTCTTCGAGGGCAAGGGTCGCCGGCACCTGCAAGACGTGCTGAAGCCCGGGCAGCCCGTGCTGGTGCAGGTGGCCCGCGAGGCCATCGGCGGCAAGGGCGCCACGGTCACGGGGTACGTGAGCCTGCCCGGGCGCTACCTGGTGCTCGTACCCGAGAACGAGCGTTCGGGCATCTCGCGCAAGCTGGGCGACAAGGAGCGCGAGCGCCTGCGCCGAATCCTCGACAAGGTCGAGCTCCCCAAGGGCCTGGGCGTCATCGTCCGCACGGCCGGCGCCGACAAGACCCGCGTCGAGCTCGAGAAGGATCTCGGCTACCTGCTGCGCCTGTGGGCCGACATCGAGGCCGCCTACGGATCGGGCCGCGACGCTCGCCTCCTCTACCGCGAGGGCAGCCTGCCCGTTCGCTTCGTGCGCGAGTTCTTCGGGGCCGACGTCACCGAGATCCGCGTCAACGACGCGCGCACCTTCCACGAGCTTCAGACCTTCGTGAAGGTCTTCTCGCCCCGCAAGGGCAAGGCCGTGGTGCACGACGAGCAGCCGGGGCTCTTCCGGCGCCTGGGCGTCGAGGCCCAGGTCGAGCAGCTGTCGCAGCGGCGCGTGCGCCTGCCGAGCGGCGGCCAGCTCGTGATCGATCCCACCGAGGCCCTGACCGCCATTGACGTGAACTCGTCGCGCACCAAGGGCAAGGACGCCGACGCGACCCTCTACAAGACCAACGTCGAGGCCGCGTCCGAGGCCGCGCGCCAGATCATCCTGCGCGACATCGGGGGCCTCATCGTCATTGATCTGATCGATATGGAGTCCGACGCCCAGCGCCGCGAGGTCGAGGCCACCATCAAGAAGGCCTTCGCCTCCGACAAGGCGCGCGTGCACCTCGGCCGCATCTCGGAGTTCGGCCTGCTCGAGCTCAGCCGGCAGCGCCTGCGCCCCGAGCTGCGCAAGGTGGCCCACGAGGTCTGCCCGCGCTGCGAGGGCGCCGGCTTCATCAAGGCGCCGGCCCGCGCGGTCGACGACCTGCTGGTGCGCGTGCAGGCGCTCCTCGGCCGCGCCGGCAATGGGGGCGTGCTGGTCGAGGCCTCGCCCGACGAGGCGCGCCACCTGCTGAACGCGCGCCGCCGCGACCTGCTCGCCCTCGAAGACGCCAGCGGCAAGCTGGTCGACGTGCGCGTGCACCCCGACGCCCAGGCCGGCAACGCGCGGCTCTCCGAGTTGCCGTTCGTCGCGGCGCCGCCCGCCGCCCTGCCCGACGACGACCTGGCCGTGCTCACCATGTACAGCGCCGCCGACGTCGAAGACCTGCGCCAGGATCACCAGCGCCCCGAGCGCGACGACGCCCCGACCGGCGCCGACGACGAGGCGAGCCCCGCCGAGCGCATCGACGACGACGTCGACGACGAACGCGACGACGAACGCGACGACGAACGCGACGGCGCCGACGAGCGCCAGGACGAAGGCGACGACGACCGCTCCGCGCCCGACGGAGAGGAGCCCGCCGACGGGACGAGCCGCGCCGAGGCCACGCCAGCGGGAGGCCCGCCCGACGGACGCAAGAAGCGCGGCCGGCGCTCGCGCCGGGGCGGTCGCGGTCGCTCGAAGCAGCAGGGAGACGAAGGCCGCGTCGGCGGCTCCGAGCTCCCGGCAGCGCCCGAGCCCACGCGAGCCGCCGAGCCCGAGCCCTGGCCGGTCGCGAGCCACACGCCCGCGCCCGCACCAGAGCCCACGTCCTTCGACGAGCGACGAGGCCCCGACACCGAAGGCCCCAACGACGACGGCTCCGACGAGGGCCCCGACGACGACGGCCCCGACGCTGACGCTCCCGTCGGCGACGGCACCGAGCCCCTGAGCGGCGACCGCAAGCGGCGCTCGCGCCGCCGCCGCAAGCGCCATCGCAGCAAGACGGGCGCGCCCGCCGACGCCCCGTCGAACCTGGCGGCGGCGCCCGAGGCCGGACCCCGGGAGGAGCACGAAGCCCAGCCCCCGGCGCCCGCTCCCACGGGCTTCGAGCCCCCCCTCGACGAGCGCTCGCACCAGGTGCGCGCGCGCTTCGCCCCCCGGGGCCGCACGCCGAAGGCGCACCCCCGCCCAACGCTTGCACCGGGGCCCGATACGCCCCCGCCGCTGCCAGCGCCCGCGCCCGCGGTGTCGGCCGCTCCCCAGCCCGAGCCTCGGGCAGAGACCCCCGCGCTCCCCGCGACCCCGGTCGCCGCCAAGCCGGCCAAGGCCAGGCGCAAGCCGGGCATCATCAAGCGGTTGCTGGGGGTCGGTCCGGACGAAGAGAAAGAATAGCGGCCGCGAGCGCGACGCTACTTCGCGAAGGGGTTCGCGTAGATCGCGGACGCACCGAGCTCGCGCTCGATCTCGATCAGGCGGTTGTACTTGGCGATGCGGTCCGAGCGCGAGGCCGAGCCAGTCTTGATCTGCCCGCCGCCCATGGCCACGGCCAGGTCGGCGATGAAGGTGTCCTCGGTCTCGCCCGAGCGGTGGCTGATGACGTAGTTCCAGCCCGCCTTCTTGCACAGGTCGATGGTCTCGATCGTCTCGGTCACGGTGCCGATCTGGTTCACCTTGATCAGCACGGCGTTGGCCGCCTTCTCGCGGATGCCGCGCGCCACGAACCTCGGGTTCGTGACCAGCAGGTCGTCGCCGACAAGCTGCACGCGATCGCCGAGCACGGCCATCAGCTTCTTCCAGCCGTCCCAGTCGTTCTCGTCGAGCCCGTCCTCGAGGCTGGCGATGGGGTACTTCTCGATCCACGTCTTCCAGAGGGCGATCATCTCGTCGGTGCTCTTCTGGCCGCTCTTCGACTTGAACAGGTCGTACTTGCCGCCCTTGTAGAGCGACGACGCGGCCGGATCGAGCGCCAGCACCACGTCCTTGTTCGGGGCGTAGCCGGCCTTCGCGAGCGCCGTCAGGATCACCTCGCAGGCCTCCTCGTTCGACTTCAGGTCGGGCGCGAAGCCGCCCTCGTCGCCCACGCCCACGGCGTAGCCCTTGTCCTTCAGCACCTTCTTCAGGGTGTGGAAGATCTCGGCGCCGTAGCGCAGGGCCTCGGTGAACGTGGGCGCGCCCACGGGCATGACCATGAACTCCTGGAAGTCGACGCTGTTCTCGGCGTGCAGGCCGCCGTTCAGGATGTTCATCATGGGCGCGGGCAGGCGACGCGCGCCGGGGCCGCCCAGGTAGCGGTAGAGCGGCAGGCCGGCGGCGCAGGCCGACGCGCGGGCGGCGGCCATCGAGACGCCCAGGATGGCGTTGGCGCCCAGGCGGGCCTTGGTCGGCGTGCCGTCCATCTCGATCATGGCGCGATCGAGGGCCGGCTGATCGGCGGCGCACATCCCGAGGACGTTCTTCGCGATCACGTCGTTCACGTTGGCCACGGCCTGGAGCACGCCCTTTCCCAGGTAGCGCCCCTTGTCGCCGTCGCGCAGCTCGACGGCCTCGTTCTCGCCGGTCGAGGCTCCCGAGGGCACCGAGGCGACGCCCCGGTTGCCGCCCTCGAGCGTAACGACCACGCGCACGGTCGGGTTTCCGCGCGAATCGAGGATCTCGTACGCCTCGACGCGGCTGATCTTCGTGTGGGTCATGGTGGACCTCCGATGGTTGGCGGGCGCGAGTCTATGCGGCTCCGTTAAAAAGGCAAGGAGGCGGGGGCTGCGCAGCGGAACCCCAGGGCGCCGTTGCTGCGGGTCGGATCGTAGGGCACGCGCGCCGAGGCACGCAGCTCGGCGGCCTTGGCGTTGAACCACGATCCGCCTCGCAGGACGCCCAGGGCGTTGGCCGGCGCCCGCCACGTGTTGGAGGCCGGATCGTAGAGGGTGTGGGCGTCGTCGACCCACTCGAGCACGTTGCCCGCCAGGTCGCACGCGTCGCTGGGGCTGTTGCCGGCCTGGACCGAGCACACCGGGCCGGGGCCCTTCGCGCCGCACCGGTCAGGGCCCGCGCCGTTGCCCCATACGGCCAGCGCGCACGACACGGGATCGCCGCCCCAGGGGAAGAGCCGGCCGTCGCTGCCGCGCGCGGCCTTCTCCCACTCGACCTCGGTGGGAAGCCGCTTGCCGGCCCAGGCGCAGAAGGCGCGAGCTTGCTCCCGGTTCACGCACGTCACCGGGTGCCCGTCGCGCCCCTCCTGCTGCCAGGTGCAGGTGCCCCCGGTGCGGGGCTCCGCGCACTTGCCGGCCGTCACGCACGCGCCGTAGGCCGCCACCGTCACTTCCGTCCGATCGAGCCAGAAGGCCGCGACCCGCGCGCGCCGCCCGGGCTTCTCGTCGGCCTTGCAGTCGGCGTCGAGGCGGTCGTTGCAGCCCATCCAGAACTCGCCGCCCGAGACCTTGACCATGCCCGGGTGCGCCGCGGCCTCGGGGTCCGGGGGCGCGGCGGGCTCGTCGGCCTCCTCTCCGTCAGCCTGCGCATCGGCGCGGGCCGCGGCCTTCGACGCCTTCTTGGCGGGCTTGGAGACCGCCTTGGGCGCAGCCGGCTTCGCCTCGGAGGGCTCGCGGCCGAGCTTCGCTTCCAGCTTGGCGCGCTCGGCGCCCTTGAGCGCAGAGCGCTTGGCCCAGCGGTCGAACGCCGCCCCGTCGCCCTTGGCCGCCGCGCAGCGGGCGCCCAGGAGCGCGACCTTGCCCTGGCGACCCTTGGGCGCGTTGTCGTAGCAGATCTGCACGTTGTCGAGGCAGTCGGCCCACTGCCCCGAGGTGTAGGCCTCCTCGGCCAGGGGCCACAGGTCCTCGAAGATGCCGGCCCGCGCGGCCGAAGCAAGCCCGCACAAGGTGACGACGACCGCAGCGATCGCAGAGGACCGGTGCCAACGGATGCTCATGAGGCGACCTCGGCGCGTTGGATGACCGTACGATACGTGGTATCTTCCCCTTCATGCAAGCCCTGGCGTTCTTGCTTCCCTTTCTGGTCGCCGTGGTCACCCTGCCCCAGGGCACGCACTGGCTCGACTCGCCCGAGCTCGTGGCGGGCGCCACCGAGCTCGGGGTGGTGCACCCCCCGGGTCACCCCCTGTACGCCGTGCTGGCGCGCGCCTTCGAGCTGCTGGTTCCCTTCGGCCCCCTGCCCTTCCGGTTGAGCGTGCTGTCGGCGCTGTTCGGGGGCTTGTCGAGCGCGCTCCTCTTCCGCCTGGCGCGCCGGCTGCTCACGGGAGCGTCGTTGGGCAGGCGCGGCCTCGACCTGGTCGCGCTCGCGGGCGCGCTGGCCCTGGGCCTCGCACCGTCGCTCTGGCTGCAGGGCCAGCGCGCCGAGGTCTACACGCTGAACCTTTTCCTGGTGCTGCTGGGCCTCGATCTGGCCCTGCGCGACGACGCCCGCTGCACGTGGCTGGCCGGCCTGGTCGTGGGCCTCGGGCTCGCCCACCACCACTACCTGGTGGCGCTCTCGCTGCCCGCGCTGGCCGTGCCCATCCTGGCGCGCGGCCGCCCCGCGGCCTGGCTCGGGGGCGCGCTGGCCGCGCTCGCGGGGCTGCTCGCCTACAGCTACCTGCCGCTGCGCGGCCGCCTGCCGCTGGTCGTGAACTGGGCGCGCCCCGGCGACCTGGCCGCCGTGCTCGACACGGTGGCCGCGCGCGTCTTCCAGGCGTCGGTGGGCCAGCAGGCGGGCAGCAGCGAGGCCATCGACGTGCCCGCGAACCTGGCGCGGCTCACGGACCTGCTGGCCCACGACGTCACCTGGCCCGGCCTGGCGCTGGCCGCCCTGGGGCTGGTCGTGGCGTGGCGGCGCTCCCGGCGCCTGGGCGCGTCGCTGGCCCTGCTGGTCGCGACCGCGTGGCTCGCGAAGGGCGTCATGGAGGTCGACCCCCTGAACCCCGACGACCACGGCTACCTGCTGCCGGGCCTCGCGGGCCTGCTGCTGGCCGCCACCCTGGGGCTCGATCGGCTGACCCGCGCCCTCGGCGCCCGCGCCCGGCTGGCCGCCCCGATCGCCCTCGCGGGTCTGGCCGGGCTCACGGTCGTGCGCGCGCGCGACCTCGACCTCGCCGCCTTCGACGCGCCCGACCGCGTGTACGAAGCCCTGGTCGAGGGCGTGCCGCCCGGCGGCGCCTGGTTCACGTGGTACTTCCCGCTGCACTTCCTGGCCGAGGAGAAGCTCGTGGCCGAGGGCGCGCGGCCCGACCTGGCCGTGCTGCAGCAGTCGCTCGACGCCAAGCTGCGCACCGGCGCGGCCACCGTGGCCGACCTGTCGGCGCGCCACCCCGACCTCGCCCCCCTGCTCGCCGACCTGGCCGACGACTGGAGGGTCTCCTCCCCCGGCGAGGCCGTGCTCCGCGCCACCCCCGTGTGGTTCGAGCCCGCCCCCGACCCGCTGCTCGCGCCCGCCGCCCAGGTGCCCGCGGGCTGGCACTTCCGCGCCGCCGCCTGCGAGCGCTGCCCCGCCCCCTGGCTGGCCGACGCCACGCCCCTGCTCAGCGCCCTCGGCCCCTGGCTCGCCGTCGACCGCACCACCGCCCGCGTGCTCACCCACCTGCTCTACGCCAGCGCGCGCCTGCTGGCGGCCGAAGGACGCCACGCCGACGCCACGAAGCGCCTCGACGAGCTGTTCCGGGTGCAGCCCGGGTTGAGGGGGAAGGTGACGATCGAGACGTTGCCCGCGGTCACGCGCTGACGCGCCATTGCGCTCGTCGCCAAGCGTCCTAGAATACTCGTCGGGCCTTCGGGGTTCACTCGTCATGGGTTCGCGACGCGCGCTCCTCCTCTCGCTGCTGCTGCTCGCCGGTGTCGGGGCCTGCTCCGACGACGGCGGCGACAAGATCGGCGTGCTCGGCGGCGTTCGCATCGAGGTCGATCCGGCCACGCTGCTGTTCCCGGCCACCCCCGTGGGCGAGACGGCCACGCGCACCGTGGTGGTGCGGCACAGCGGCTCCGACGGTACGCTGCACCTCGGCGGGGTCGGCCTGATCGACGACTCCGACGAGTTCGAGGTCTCGGGGCCCGACGTCAAGCTGCTGGCGCCGGGCGGGTCGACCCGCTTCACCGTGTCGTTCTCTCCCGTCGACGACGAGCCCGACGTGGTGCGCGTGGGGATCGAGCACGACAGCCCGGTCGAGGCCAGCCCGCTGGTGCTCGAGGTCGGCTCGGCGGCGCCGGGACAGGCGCTGGTCGCCCTGCCCTTCGAGCTCGACTTCGGCGACGTGGTGGCGGGCGACGAACCCGAGCTCGGCGTGCGTTTTCAGAACCTCGGGTCGCGCGTGGTGCACGTCGCCAGCGTCGGGCTCTTCCGAAACTCGAGCCCCGACTTCACCCTGACCACCGACGCCCACGACCTGGGCCTGCCCGCCGACGTGGAGCCGGGCGAGTGGCTCGACGTGCGCGTGCGGTATCGCCCCGCGGGCGGCGACGCGATCGACACGGGCCTGTTGCAGGTGGTCTCGACCGACGTGGTGCTCGAGGCCTCGGTCGACGTGCGCGGTCGCGAGCTGGCCCCCGACGTGCGGGTTTCACCCGCCGAGGTCGACTTCGACGAGGTCTTCCTGCACGAGGCCGCCGAGGCCGCGCTCACGGTCGCGAACGTGGGCGACCTGCCCCTGGCGCTGGCCTCGATCACGGTGGTCGACGCACGCACGCCCTGGATCGACGTGCCCGACGCCCCGGACGGTCCGCTCGAGGTCGCCCCCGGAGAGCAGGTGGTCGTGCACGTGCGCTTCGCCCCGGGGGCCGGCTTCGAGGCCACCGCCGACGCCCTGGCGCGCGTGCGCATCGCCTCGAACGACCCCGACCAGCCCTTCGTGCACGTGGCCGTGCGCGGCACCGTGCGCCTGCCGCGCGTGACCGCCGGCCCCACCCCCCTCGACTTCGGGCGCGTGGCCCCCGGCGACACCCGCACGCGCGAGCTGCTGCTCTTGAACAACTCGCGGCCGCGCCAGGACGTGACCATCGTCTCGGCCGTGCTCGAGGACCCCACCGGCGAGTATGCCCTCGGCCCGCTGCCCGGCTTCGGGCCCATTAACGTGCCGGCGGCCCCGACGGTCCTGCCCGCCGGCGAGGCGCTGGCCCTGCCCGTGTCGTTCACGAACCAGGGCGGCCCCGCGGGCGAGGTCGTCGGAGGGGAGGTCACGCTCACCTACCAGGTCGACGACGAGCCCGTGGCGCGGGTCGAGCTGATCGCCGAGCGTGCCGCCGGCCGGGCCTGCGGGCCGGTGCTGACGCCCTCCAGCGTCGACTTCGGCCTGGTGGCGCAGGGGGCGAAGCGCACCCGCCTGCTCGCCCTCAGGAACCAGGGCTCGGGCACGTGCCGCCTGGCCGACACCGCGCTGGTGCCCTGCGAGCCCCACGACGCGACCGCCTGCCAATCGATCGCCTCGGCCGAGGCGGTCTTCGCGCTCGACCCGGCGAGCAGCCTCCCCGGCCTCGTGATCCCCGCGGGCGGGTCGGTGCCGCTGCCCGTCACGTTCCGGCCCCCCGTGCTGGCCCTCGAAGGCGACCCCGTCCCCTTCCGGGCACTGCTCTCGGCCACGCTGGCCGACCTCGAGGCCGAAGGCGCCGCGCTCCTGACGACGCCGTCGACGGCCCCCAATCTGGCGGGCGCCACCGGCGACGCGTGCCTGGTCGTCAGCCCCGAGCAGGTCTCGTTCGGCGACGTGCGCGTGGGCTGCGCCTCTCCCCTGCGCTCGGTGCACGCCCACAACACCTGCTCCTCCCCGCTGCAGGTGACGGCGCTCGCGCTGGTGGGCTGCGACGCCGAGTTCCGCCTGGTGAACGTGCCCTACCTGCCCTCGACGCTCACGCAAGAGAACCAGATGAACCTCAAGCTGCTGGCCTACGCGCCGGTCGATCTCGGCCTCGACGGCTGCGCCCTCACCGTGCAGACCGACGAGCCGGGCGAGCCCAGGTACGTGCTGCCGCTCGACGGCAACGGCACGCTGGTGTCGCACGTGCGCGAGGGCTTTGCCCAGACGGGCTCGCGCGCCGTCGACATTCTGTTCGTGGTCGACAACTCGGGCTCGATGATCGACAACCAGCAGAACCTGGCCGCGAACTTCGGCAGCCTGGCCGCCATCGGCGAAGCGTGGGACACCGACGTGCACCTGGGCGTGGTCACCACCGACATGACGCCCTGGGGCGGGATGGGCAAGCTGGTCGGCGCGCCCCGCTACCTCACCGAGGACAACTGGCAGTTGTTCGCCGACCGGGCCAAGGTGGGCGCCGACGGCTCGGGCCTCGAGCAGGGCCTGGCCGCCGCCGAGGCCGCCCTCGGCTGGCCCCTGGCCGCCGACGCCGACCTGCCCTGCCAGGTCGACCAGGCCTGCACGTCGCCGCTCACCTGCGTCGAGGGCGGCTGCGGCGGCGCCAACCGCGGCTTCCTGCGCCCCGAGGCCGTGCTGCACGTGGTCTTCGTCACCGACGAGGACGACCAGTCGCAGAACAGCGTGGCCTACTACCTCGACAAGCTCACCGGCCTGAAGGGCCCCGACCACGCCGACCTGGTGCAGGTGCACGCGGTGGTCGGCAAGCCCCTCGTCGCCGGCGCGACCAGCACGTGCGCCTCGCAGGCCGGCGAGCGCTACCTCGAGCTGGCCGCCGCCACCGGCGGCGTGGTCAGCGACATCTGCGACACCGACTGGTCGGCCAAGCTCGAGCAGATCGGCAACGCCATCTTCGGGCTGGTCGAGGAGTTCCCCCTCGAGCGCACCCCCGACCCCGAGACGATGCAGGTGCTCGTGAACGGCAAGGCCTGCGCCGACGGCTGGACCCTCGACGCCGCGACCAACCGCCTGGTCTTCGACCCCGAGGGGCCGTGCATGCCCGAGCACGGCGACGCGATCGAGGTCGAGTACGAGGTGTACTGCTATCGGTATTGACGAGGCCTACGAGGCCGCCCCGAACCAGCGCGCCAGCCCGGCCGCCGCCTGCTCGACCGCCGCGACCGCGTCGGGGGCGAAGCGCCCGGCCCGGTCGCTGTCGACGTCGAGCTCGGCCACCGCGGCGCCGGTCGCGTCGCGCACGGGCACGACCAGCTCGGCGCGCGTGCGCAGCGAGCAGGCCAGGTAGCGGTCGTCGGCGCGCACGTCGGGCACGTTCAGCACCGCGTTTTCGCGCACGGCCGCGCCGCAGAGGCCCGTGTCGACGGGGATGCGCACGTGGGGGGTGGGCTCGCCCACGAAGGCGACAAGCTGCAGCTCGTCGTCGTTCACGCGGGCGTAGACGCCCGTCCAGTCGAAGCGCTCGGGGAAGGCCTCGGCCAGCGCGTCGACGGCCTCGGCGGCGGCCAGCGCGGCGTCTTCGCTCGCCCACGCGAGCACGGGTCCGAGCCGCGCCGCCAGCAGGGCCGCGAGCTGCACCGTCCAGTCGCCCACGCCCTGGGGATCGTCGGCCGCAGCCAGCAGCACGCCCACGGGCAGGCCCTCGAAGAGCACGGGCTCGACCACCTCGGCGCGCGTTCCCGGCACGGCCGCGTCGGCGGCCACCACGTCGTGGCCGATGCGCCGCTCGCCCTTGCGCGCCGCCACGCCCGCCGGCAGGCCCCCGAGGGGCAGCACGCCCGGCACCGTCGCGGCGCGCTCGCCCGACGCGGCGGCCAGCACCAGCCCCGCGTGTGTGACGCGGTAGAGGGCCAGGGCCGAGAGCTCGCACTGGGAGACCACGGCGTCGAGGAAGAGGCGACGGAAGCGCTCGGCGTTGGTCACCCCTACCCCCCGACGAACGGGTTGTTGGCCGCCTCGAACCCGATGGTCGACGACGGGCCGTGGCCCGGGTAGACCACCATGTCGGGGGGCAACGTGAGCAGGCGCGAGCGGATGGAGTGCAGGATGTGGTCGTACGACCCACCGGGCAGGTCGGTGCGGCCGATGCCGTCGTTGAAGAGGGTGTCGCCCGTCAGGACGAACTCGTCCTCGTAGCGGAAGCACACGCTGCCCGGGCTGTGGCCGGGCGTGGAGAGCACCTGCAGCCGCTCGTCGCCGATGACGATGTCTTCGCCGTCGCGCAGGTACCAGTCGACCGGACGCGGGGTGTCCATGGTGAGGATGCCGAAGTAGCGCGCCATCTCGGCGGCGTTGTCGTACAGGGCCTGGTCGGCCTCGTGCATGCAGATGCGGGCCCCGGTGGCCTCCTGCGCGTCGTTCAGGTACAGCACGTGATCGACGTGCCCATGGGTCAGCAGGATCGAATGGATGCGGATCTTGCGGCCGCCGATGAAGCTCTTGATCTTGAGCGTCTCGAGCCCCGGATCGACCACCACGCCCTCCCCCCCCCTCTCGTTGTAGAGCACGTACGTGTTCACGAAGAAGGGACCGCCCGAGAAGACCTGGATCTGCATGGCACCGCGCTCGCGCAGGGGTTGTGGCCCGACTGTAGGCCACGCGCCGACTCCTTGTCAAACACGCGTGGCCTTTTCGCTTGTCCCCCGCCGTCCCGGTCCGTATCTTCTCGCCAACCCACCCGTCCGATGGAGGCTCCGATGCCCGAGGCCTCTCACCTGGTCACCCTCGAGCTCGAAGACGGCACCCGCTTCTCCGGGACCTCCTTCGGCGCCCTCGTGCCCGCCTCGGGCGAGGTCGTGTTCACGACCGGCATGGTCGGCTACGACCTCAGCCTGACCGACCCGTCGTTCCGCGGCCAGATCCTGGTGTGCACCTACCCGCTCATCGGCAACTACGGCGTGCCCCCCGCGGGCAGCGACGCGTTCGAGTCCGACCGCATCCAGGCGGCGGGCCTGGTGGTCTCGACGCTCTCGTCCGACACGTCGCACGCGGGCTACCCACGCTCGCTCGACGCCTGGCTGAAGGCCGAGGGCATCCCGGGCGTGCAGGGCATCGACACGCGGGCCCTCACGCTGCGCCTGCGCGAGCGAGGTACGCTGCTCGGCCGGCTGCTGCCCGCGGGTACGGCGTCGGTCGACGTGCCCCTGGTCGACCCGAACCGCCAGCACGTGGTGGCCGAGGTCTCGATCAAGGTGCCCGTGCTCCACGGCAAGGGCTCCCGGCGCGTGGTGCTGGTCGACTGCGGTGCCAAACGCTCGATCGTGCGCGGCCTGGTGGAGCGCGGCGTCGAGGTGCTGCAGGTGCCCCACGACCACGACTACACGGGCGAGGCCTGGGACGGCCTGCTCGTCTCGAACGGACCGGGCAACCCCGAACAGTGTCGCGCCACCATCGCCGTGCTGCGCCGCGCGCTGGCGCTGGGCAAGCCCGTGTTCGGCATCTGCCTGGGGGCCCAGCTGCTGGCCCTGGCTTCTGGCGCGCGCACCTACAAGCTGCGCTACGGGCACCGCGGCCAGAACCAGCCCTGCCGCGAGGCCGGCAGCCCGCGCTGCGTGCTCACCAGCCAGAACCACGGCTACGCCATCGACCCCGACACGCTGCAGGGCGACTGGGAGGTGTGGTTCACGAACGCCAACGACGGCTCGGTCGAGGGCCTGCGCCACCGGCGGCGCCCCTACTCGGCCGTGCAGTTCCACCCCGAGGCCCGCCCCGGGCCCCACGACAGCGACGGCCTCTTCGATCGCTTCGTGGCCGAGTTGGGAGGTGCCCGATGACGACGACGACGCCCAAGTCGGTCCTCATCCTGGGCTCCGGGGCGCTGCGCATCGGCCAGGCCGGCGAGTTCGACTACTCGGGCAGCCAGGCCATCAAGGCCCTGAAGGAAGAAGGCATCCGCTCCATCCTGGTGAACCCGAACATCGCCACCATCCAGACCACGCCGGGGCTGGCCGACCAGGTGTACCTGCTGCCGGTCGAGGCCGACGTGATCGAGCGCGTCATCGCCCGCGAGCGGCCCGACGGCGTGCTCCTGAACGTGGGCGGCCAGACCGGGCTGAACGTGGGCCTCGAGCTGGCCCGCGCCGGCGTGTTCGAGCGCTACGGCGTCACGGTGCTCGGCACCCCCACCGACGCCATCGACGAGACCGAGGACCGCCAGCGCTTTGCCGTCCGCATGCGCGCCATCGGCGTCGACGTGGCCCGCAGCCGCACCGCCACCACCCTCGACGAGGCGCGCGAGGCGGCGCAGGAGATCGGGCTGCCGGCCATGGTGCGCGCCGGCTTCAGCCTGGGCGGGTTGGCCTCGGGCATCGTGAACGACCAGGCGGCGCTCGACGAGCGCGTGGCCGAGGCGCTGGCCCACACCTCGCAGGTGCTGATCGAGGAGTGCCTGGCCGGCTGGAAGGAGGTCGAGTACGAGGTGGTGCGCGATCGCCACGGCAACGCCGTGACGGTGTGCAACATGGAGAACCTCGACCCCATGGGCATCCACACGGGCGAGAGCCTGGTGGTGGCGCCCTCGCAGACGCTGACCAACGACGAGTACCATCGCCTGCGCACGGTCAGCCTGCGCGTGGTCGAGGCCATCGGCATCGTGGGCGAGTGCAACGTGCAGTTCGCGCTCCGACCCGACGGCGCCGAGTACCGCGTCATCGAGATGAACGCGCGCCTGTCGCGCTCGTCGGCCCTGGCCTCGAAGGCCACGGGCTATCCCCTGGCCTGGGTGGCCACCAAGCTGGCCCTCGGCCACGGGCTGGCCGACCTGAAGAACGCCGTCACCGGCGTCACGGGCTGCTTCTTCGAGCCCGCGCTCGACTACGTGGTGGTCAAGGCGCCGCGCTGGGATCTGCACAAGTTCCGGGCCGCGTCGCGCCGCATCGGATCCGAGATGAAGAGCGTGGGCGAGGCCATGGGCATCGGGGCCACGTTCGAGGAGGCCCTGCAGAAGGCCGTGCGCTCCCTGGGGCTCGGCCTCGACGGCCTGACCGACCCGCGCGCGCGCGTCGACGACCCGCTCGACGAGATCGCCCGCCCCACCGATCGCCGGCTCTTCGCCCTGGCCCAGGCCTTCGCCGCGGGCTCGAGCGTGGCCGACCTGCACGCCATCAGCCGCATCGACCCCTGGTTCCTCGAGCGCATCGCCGGGCTGGTGCGCGCCGAGTCCGAGCTCGCGTGGCGACGCGGTCACCCGCTATCGGTCGGCGATCTGCTCACCGCCAAGCGCCTGGGGCTCTCCGATCGCGCCATCGCGCGAGCCTATGGGGGCCACGAGGCCGACGTGCGCGCCCGGCGCCTCGAGCTCGGTGTCACGCCGCGCGTGCGCCGCATCGACACGCTCGCGGGCGAGTTCCCGGCCACCACCAACTACCTGTACGTCACGTACGGCGGCTCCGAGCCCGAGGTGGGCCCCGACGAGCGCGGGCGCCCGGTCATCGTGCTCGGCAGCGGTCCCTACTGCATCGGCTCGTCGGTCGAGTTCGACTGGTGCTCGGTGGGCGCGTGCACCACGGCCCGCAAGCTCGGGCACCGCACCGTCATGATCAACTGCAACCCCGAGACCGTGTCGACCGACTTCGACGTGGCCGACCGGCTCTACTTCGAAGAGCTCACCCTCGAGCGCGTCCTCGACCTGGTCGAGCACGAGAAGCCGCTCGGCGTGATCGTGAGCGTGGGCGGTCAGATCCCGAACACCCTGGCGCGGCACCTGGCCGACGCCGGCGTGCGCCTGCTCGGCACCTCGGCCGACGGCATCGACCGCGCCGAGAACCGCCACCGCTTCGCCGAATTGCTCGACGAGATCGGCGTGGTCCAGCCGGCCTGGAAGGAGCTGACCACCCTCGGGGAGGCACGCCGCTTCGCCGACGAGGTCGGCTACCCCGTGCTCGTGCGCCCCTCGTACGTGCTGTCGGGCTCGGCCATGAACATCGCCAAGACGCCCGCCTCGCTCGAGCAGTTCCTCGAGCGCGCGGCCCTGGTGTCGCGCGAAAGCCCGGTGGTCATCTCGAAGTTCCTCGAGGGGGCCAAGGAGATCGAGGTCGACGGCGTGGCGCAGGATGGCGACCTGGTGCTCTACGCCATCTCCGAGCACGTCGAGCTCTCGGGGGTGCACTCGGGCGACGCCACGGTCGTGCTGCCGCCGCAGCGCACGTGGCTCGAGACCATCCGCCGCGCCAAGCGCGCCGCCAAGTCCATCGTGCGCGCCCTCGGCATCCACGGCCCGTTCAACGTGCAGCTCCTGGCGCGCGACAACGTCATCTCGGTCATCGAGTGCAACGTGCGCGCCTCGCGCTCGTTCCCCTTCGTGTCCAAGGCCACGGGCTACGACTTCATCGAGATCGCCACCCGCGCCATCCTGGGCGAAGACGTGCACGGCGAATACCGCACCCTCGACCTCGACCACGTGGCCGTGAAGGTGCCGCAGTTCTCGTTCTCGCGCCTGAAGGGCGCCGACCCGGTGCTCTACGTCGAGATGACCTCGACCGGCGAGGCCGCCTGCCTGGGCGACTCGCTCGAGGAGGCCTGGAAGAACGCGGTGCGCTCGGTGGGCTTCCGCTTCCCCACCAAGCGCGTGCTGCTCTCGATCGGCGGCCGCGAGGCCAAGCTGAAGTTCCTCGACAGCGCGTTGACGCTGGCCAACGCCGGCTTCGAGCTGTCAGCCACCAGCGGCACGCACCAGTTCCTGGCCGAGCACGGCGTGGCGTCGCAGCTCGTGTACAAGGTGTCCGAGAACCGGGGCCCGACGGTGGCCGATCTCATCCGCGACCGGGCCGTCGAGTGCGTCATCAACGTGCCCACCCGCGAGGCCGATCTGGCCACCCTCACCGACGGCTACGCCATCCGCCGCACCACCGCCGACATGGGCATCCCGCTCATCAACGACGCCGAGCTCGCGCGGCTGCTGGTGCGCTCGCTCTTCATCCCCGCGAGCCCCGAGGTTTTGCCGCTGGCGTCGTACTCGCGCCGCCGTCACGGCAAGGTGTGAAGCTATCCCTTCCGCAGGGGGGAGTCGTCGAAGCGCACGGGGTGCACGAAGCCCGACAGCAGCAGGTGATCGACCAGCACCAGCGCGACCATGGCCTCGGCCACCTGCGCCACGCGCGACGTGACGTTGGTGTCGAAGCGCCCCTCGCTCACGAGCTCGCAGGCCCGACCGGTGGCCAGGTCGACCGACGCCTGGGGCAGCCGCACGCTGGGCGGCGCCTTGACGCCGACCCGCAGCACCAGGTCGGCGCCCGTGGTGAGGCCGCCGAGCAGCCCTCCGCAGCGGTTGCTGGCCGTTCCCACGCCGCCGTCCGTCGGCACGAGGGGGTCGTTCCAGGCCGAACCCGTGGCCCCCGGCGCGTCGAGGCCGTCGCCGACCACCGCGTAGCTGACGGCGCCGATCGAGAGCACGGCCGCCGGCAGCTCGGCCTTCAGCTTGACGAACACGGGCGCGCCCAGCCCGGCCGGCGCGCCGCGCACCACCAACTCGAACCGCCCGCCCGAAGTGTCGCCCGCGGCCCCGATCGCGACGGCCCGCGCCACCGCGCGTTCGCGCTCGGCGTCGTCCGCGACGGGCACGCCCGCCAGCTCGGTCACGTACGACGTGACCTCGAGCCCGCAGAGGCCGAGCAGCCGGCGAGCCACGGCCCCGGCCGCCACGCGCGCCACCGCCTCGCGGCCGCTGATGCGCCCCCCGCCCCGCGGATCGACGTGCCCGTAGCGCAGACGCCACGTGAGATCGCCGTGGCCGGGTCGGGGGATGGTGGCGCGCTCCACGTAGTCGGCCGAACGCTGCTCGACGTTGGGGACGAGCAGCGCGATCGGGGTGCCGAGGGTGCGCCCCTCGTACACGCCCGACAGGATCTGCACGAGGTTCGGCTCGCGTCGCGCCGTGCCCAGGGCCTCGTAGCGAGGGTCACGCGCCAGGAAAGGCTGCAGGTCGTCGACCGCGAGCGGCACGCCCGCCGGGCACCCGTCGAGCACCGCCCCCACCGCCGGCCCATGCGACTCGCCGAAGGTGACCACACGGAAGAGGTGGCCGAAGACGTTGCTCATGGGTTCTCTGTCACACCTGGTCCAAGGCCTCGATGGGCGGCATGGATTTTCCCTCCAGGTACTCGAGGCTCGCGCCGCCGCCCGTGGAGACGTGGGTGACCCGGCTGTCGAGGCCCATCTGCTCGATGGCCGTGGCCGAGTCGCCGCCTCCGATGACGCTGACGGCCCCGGCGTCGGTGGCGGCCGCGACGGCCTCGGCCACCGCGCGCGTTCCGGCGGCGTAGGCCGGCCGCTCGAACACGCCCATGGGGCCGTTCCAGACCACGGTGCCCGCCTTCGCGATCTCGGCGCCGAACAGCGCCGCGGTCTTCGGGCCCACGTCCATGCCCAGGCGATCGGCGGCGATGTCGGCGCCGCTGGTCGTGGAGGGCGCGCCGTTCTCGAAGTCGTCGGTGACCACGTGGTCGACGGGCAGCAGGATCTTGTCGCCGGCCTTCGCGAGCAGCTCGCGCATGGCGTCGACCTGATCGGCCTCGACCAGGCTGCGGCCGACCTCGACGCCCCGGGCCTTCAGCAGCGTGTAGGCCATGGCTCCGCCGATCAGGATGCGATCGACCTTGGTGAGCAGGCTGCCGATCAGCTTGATCTTGTCGCTGACCTTGGCACCGCCGAGGATGGCCACGAAGGGCCGCTTCGGGCTGGCCACGGCCTCGTGCAGGTAGCGGATCTCCTTCTCGACCAGGAAGCCGGCCACGGCCGCCCCGCCCTTGCGCTGGATGGCCTTCGCCACGCCGTACATGCTGGCGTGCTTGCGGTGGCACGTGCCGAAGGCGTCGTTCACGTACACGTCGCCGAGGCGCGCCAGGGCTTCGACGAAGCCGTCGGTCACCGCCGCCTGCTCGGGCGTGAGCTTCTTGTCGGGGTTCTTCTTGGCCTTGTCGGGCAGCGTCTCGCCGGGGTGGAAGCGCACGTTCTCGAGGATCAGCACCTCGCCGGGCCGGAGCGCGGCGGCCAGCGCCTCGGCCTCGGGGCCGACCACCGACGGCGGGCCCACCTTCACGGGCCGCCCCAGCAGCTCGGCCAGGCGCACGGCGGCGGGCGCGATCGAGAACTCGGCCTCGAAGCCCTTCTCGGCGGGCCGGCCCAGGTGGCTCGCGAGCACCAGTTTGGCGCCGCCCTCGAGCACGTAGCGGATCGACGGCAGCGCCTGCACGATGCGCCGATCGTTCTTGATGACGCCGCCCTTGACGGGCACGTTGAAGTCGACGCGCATGAACACGGTCTTGCCGCTGACGGTCAGGTTCTTCAGGGTCTTCGTCGCCATGGCGACCTCCTTGGCTCTTCGTGGCCGGACGGTACCCCCGGTGCGGGGCGAAATCAAGCCTCGGCGTACCCGCGCCTTGTCAAGGGTGGCGCTTCGCCCCTATGCTGCGGGGCGGAGGTCGCCATGCCCGCCCCTGCCCTGCTGCTGCTCGAAGACGACCCCGCCGGTCGCGAGCTCGCGCGCTTCAACCTGGCGCGCGCGGGCTACACCGTCGACACGGCCGACGACGGCGCCGCCGGCCTCGCCCGCTTCGAGCCCGCGCGCCACGCCCTGGTCATCACCGACGTGAAGATGCCGGGCCTCTCGGGCCTCGAGGTGTTGCGGCGCGTCAAGGCGGCGTCGCCCGACACGCCGGTGCTGGTGGTCACGGCGTTCGGCAACGTCGAGCTGGCGGTCGAGGCCATGAAGGCCGGCGCCTGCGACTTCATCGGCAAGCCCTTCAACCGCGACCAGTTGCTGCTGGCGGTCGAGCGCGCCCTCGAGGGTCGCCGGCTCCAGGACGAGGTGCGCACGCTGCGTCGCGCCTCGCGGGGCGTGGAGCGCCCCATCGTCGGCCGCTCCGAGGCCCTGGGCCGGCTGCTCGAGCTCACCGATCGCGTGGCCGCCTCGAACGCCAACGTGCTGATCACGGGAGAGAGCGGCACGGGCAAGGAGCTGCTCGCGCGCCGGCTGCACGCCCGCGGCGTTCGCTCCGACGGGCCCTTCGTCGTGGTCAACTGCGCCGCCATCCCCGCCGCGCTGCTCGAGGCCGAGCTGTTCGGGCACGAGAAGGGGGCGTTCACCGGCGCCGACCGCGCCCGCCCGGGGCGCTTCCGGCAGGCCCACGGCGGCACGCTCTTCCTCGACGAAGTGGGCGAGCTGCCCCCCGAGCTTCAGCCCAAGCTGCTGCGCGTGCTCCAGGAGCGCGTGGTCGACGTGCTGGGGAGCGACCGGCCCGTGGCCGTCGACGTGCGCGTGGTGGCGGCCACCAACCGCGACCTGCGCGCCGAGATCGCAGCCGGCCGCTTCCGCGAGGACCTGTTCTACCGCCTGAACGTGGTCGAGCTCGCCGTACCGCCCCTCCGCGAGCGCCCCGACGATCTCGAGCCGCTGGCCCGCCACTTCGCCCTCGGCTTCTCGCCCGGCCGCGACGTGGTGCTCACCGACGAGCTGCTGGCCGAGCTGCGCGCCCGGCCCTGGCCCGGCAACGTGCGCGAGCTCGAGAACGCCTGCGAGCGCTTGGTCATCCTGTGCGACGGCGACCGGCTCACGCCGGATCACCTGCCGCCCCGCACCCCCGCCCCCAGCACCCCGGCCGGCGACGAGTGGCCGCCGCTGCCCGCCGGGGGCCTGTCGCTGGTCGACCTCGAGAAGCGCGTCATCGAGCGCGCGTTGGCGCTGAAGCGCTGGAACGTGAGCCAGACCGCCCAGTACCTGGGCATCCCCCGCCACGTGCTCATCTACCGCCTGGAGAAGCATGGCATCCACCGCGACCGCCCGTAGCAGCCGACTCTTCTCCGCGCGCATGCTGGCGCTCGCGTGGCTGCCCATCCTGGCCATCAGCACCGCGCACTTCGCCACGAGCCCCGAGCTCCACTGGCTGCACGACGTGCTGCGGCGCCTGTACTACCTGCCCATCCTCCTGGCGGCCTTCCAGGCGGGCCTGGCCGGAGGCATGGCGGCGGTGGCGCTCGTCGTGGTCACCTACTACCCCCACGCGTTCCTGACCGCGCACCACGTGGACCCGGCCGCGGGCGTCGAGAAGGCGCTCGAGATCGTGCTCTACGTCGTGGTGGGCGGCGTGGCCGGCTGGCTGACCGACCAGGAGCGCCGGCGCCGGGTCGAGCTGCAGCGCGCCCTCGACGAGCAGCGGGTGCTGCAGCAGCAGCTCGTGCGCGCCGGGCGCCTGTCGGCCCTGGGCGAAGTGGTGGCCGGCATCGCCCACGAGATCAAGAACCCGCTGCACGCCTTGGCCGGCACGGCCGAGGTGGTCGATCCGCTCATCCCTGCCCACGCCGAGGAGCGCGGGCTCTGGGAGCTGCACAAGGCCGAGATCAAACGCCTCGAGCGCACGGCCGAGCGCTTCCTCTCGTTCGCGCGCCCCAGCCCCGCCGTACAGGTCGAGCTCGACCTCTGCGACGTGGCGCACCGCCTGGTCGAGCTGGTGGGAACCCAGGCGCGCAAGCAGGGGGTCGAGGTGGCGCTGGCGCTGCCCGACCTGCCCGTGACCGTGAAGGGCGACCGCGATCAGCTGGCCCAGGTGGGGTTGAACATCGCCGTGAACGCCCTCGAGGCCCTGGGCGCCCGAGGTGGATCGTTGCGCATCGGCGTGGGGAGAATTCGCAGCGCCGACGGGGCCCGCGCCGAGCTCGTCATCGAGAACGACGGCCCTCCCATCGCCGAGGCCGACCGCGAGCGGCTGTTCGACCCGTTCCACAGCGGGCGCGCCGGCGGCACGGGCCTGGGCCTGTCGATCAGCGCGCGCATCGTCGAGCTGCACGACGGGACCATCGAGGTCGAGAACGGGGGGCTGGGGGTGAGGTTCCGGGTGGTGCTGCCGGGCGCGTGATCTATTTGCCGCAGCCGCAGCCGCCGGCCTTCTTGTCGCAGCCGCCGGCCTTGCCGCACGTGCAGGCCTTGCCGTCTCCGCACCCACACTTGCAGGGGCAGTCCTTGCCGCAGGTGCAGGCCTTGCCGTCGCCGCAGCCGCAGTCACACGCACAGCCCTTCTTGTCCTTGTCGCAGCCGCAGGAGGCCTTGTCCTTGCCGCAGCCGCACGACGCCTTGTCCTTGCCGCAGCCGCACGTGCCGGCCGCCGCCGAGGGGCCGCTCGCGCCCGCGGGCGACTTCTCGAGGTCGACGCCCTCGGCCTTGAACGCCGCCAGGTACTTCGCGGGGTCGGCCTGGAACGCGGCGATGCAGCCCGGGCAGCAGAAGTAGACGCGCTGGCCCTCGTGGTCGACGAAGGCCGCCTTGTCGATCGCGCCGCCCGACACCGGGCAGGTCGCCTGCGGCTTCGCCGACGCCACGGGCGCGTTGGCCACGAACGAGAACACCACGGCCGCGACCGCCAGGCCGCGAGCGAGCACGGAGAACAGGTTCTTCAGGTGCATGGGAGCCTCCAATCGTCGTTGGCGGGACCCGTACGTCGGGCCCCTGCGATCGTCATAGCACGCGGCGTTCCATCTGGAGAAACATCAATTGATACTGCAGGTTGCCACGCCAGCAGGACGCCCGGGGCCCCCAGGATTGCAGAATAGTCTACAGCGCCTGACGACTATCCGACACCGGCGCCGCCAACCCGTCGAGCCACGCCCGCAGGCGCTCGCCGTACGCCGCGCCGGCCACCCAGCTCACGTCGTTGTGATCGGCCCCCTCCACGATCCACAGCTCGCGCGGCCCGCGCACGGCGTCGAAGAGCGCCTGGCCCTCGGACACCGGGATCAGCCCGTCGTCGCGCCCGTGGACGACCAGCACGGGGCAGCGCACCTCGGCCAGCTTGGTCAGCGACTCGAAGCGGTCGGGGAAGAGATCGCCCACGGGGAAGACCGGAAACAGGTGGCGCGCCACCGCGGGGATGGACGTGAAGGTCGACTCGAGCACCAGGCCGAGGAGGGGCCGACCGCGCGCGAGCTCGACGGCCACCCCGCCGCCCAGCGACTTGCCGAAGAGCACCACCTGCTGCGGCGCCACGCCCCGCGAGGCCAGCCACGCGAGGCCCGCCTCGGCGTCGAGGGCCAGACCGCGCTCGGTGGGCCGGCCGCTGCTCTTGCCGTAGCCGCGGTAGTCGAGGAGCAGGAGCCCCGCCTCGAGTCGCGCGAGGTCGTGCCGGACCAGGGCCCACCCGTAGGCGTGCCCGGCGTTGCCGTGAAAGAAGAGCACCGTGGGACGACCGGGGGGCGGCGCGTAGAACAGGGCGTGGATCGCCTCGCCGTCGGTGGTCGTGAGCCAGACCTCCTGGCCGCCGGCCGCGTGGGCCGGGGGCGGCAGGTCCTGCGGCAGCTTTTCGGGATAATAGAGGAAGCGTCTCAACCCGCTGAGGCCCATCGTTCTTGCGCCCGCCACCTGTGACGCGTCGAACGTACCGCGCGCGGCTTCGGTTCGAAAGCGCACGACTCGCCCCGCCGCCCGCCGCGCGGTCGTGGCGGAGCGGAGCGATTCCTGCTATTCTACCGGCGTCTTCGCGTCGGAGAGTCGCATGCGGTTGATGCACGTGCTGGCCATGGTCGTCATCCTGGCCCTGGGGGCCGTTCACTGCTCGTCGAGCGCGACCACGGGCGACCCCGACGCAGGGACGGACCCGGGCAGCTCCGACGATCCCGGGCTGGCCGATGGCGCCGACGGGCTGCACGGCGACGGGTGGATCAAGGATGCGCCGCCCTGGCCCGACCTGCCCGAACCCGCGCCCGAGCCGGTCGACGAGGTGGTCGAGCCGGAGCCCCAGCCCGAGCCGGTCGACGCGGTCGACGCGCCCGACGAGGTGCTGCCCGCGTGCCCCGAGGGCGAGCCCTGCGACGACGACGATCCCTGCACGAGCGACGACACCTGCACCGACAACGCCTGCGTGGGCCTGCCCTACACCTGCGACGACGAGCTCATGTGCACGGCCGACACGTGCCTGGGCGACGGCGAGTGCGAGTTCACCGCCCGCCCCGGCTTCTGCTTCATCGCCGACGTGTGCTGGTGGGAGGGCGACGTCAACCCCGACAACCCCTGCGAGGAGTGCCTCTCGGCCGTCAGCAGCGCCGCGTGGTCGTACGACGACACCAACGAGTGCGCCGAGCCCGGCATCTGCGTGGTCTACCACTGCGCCGCGGGCCAGTGCGTGGCCGGCCCCAAGAGCTGCGACGACGGCAACGAGTGCACCCTCGACGCGTGCCAACCCGCCGTGGGCTGCACCCACACGCCCACCGAGGGCAGCTGCGACGACCGCAACGTGTGCACCCTGGCCGACTTCTGCTACGGCGGCACCTGCCAGCCCGGCCTCGACTCGCTCGGCTGCGACGACGACAACGCGTGCACCAACGACACCTGCGACGCCAAGCTGGGCTGCCAGCACCTCCCGAACAGCGAGCCCTGCGACGACGCCAGCATCTGCACCACCAACGACCACTGCATCGACGGGGCCTGCGGCGGCGACCCCATCGACTGCGGCGACGGCAACCCGTGCACCGACGACAAGTGCTTCCCGCAGATCGGCTGCTTCCCCGTGGACAACCACGCGCCCTGCGACGACGGCGACTTCTGCACCACGGGCGACACGTGCGTGGGCGGCACGTGCGTGTCCGGCATCGGCGCGCCACCCTGCGACGACGGCAACGCCTGCACCGACGACCTGTGCGACCCGCAGTTCGGCTGCTACCAGCTGAACAATTACCTGCCCTGCAACGACGAGAACGTGTGCACCCTCGGCGACCACTGCCTCGACGGCTCGTGCAAGGCCGGCATGTACCAGATCTTCTGCTACGACTCCGATCCGTGCACGAGCGACCTCTGCGACCCCCTGGCCGGTTGCAACTACCCGCCGAACGGCTCGCCCTGCGACGACCACAACGTGTGCACGTCGGGCGACTTCTGCGGCGTAGGCGGTTGCGTGGGCGGCGAGGAGCGCCTCGACTGCGACGACGACGACGCCTGCACCAACGACTTCTGCAACGCGGTCGACGGCTGCTACCACGAGTGGAACGAGGCCTGGTGCGAGGACGACGACCCGTGCACCGGCGGCGACAAGTGCCTGGCGGGCCAGTGCCTCAAGGGCACCGAGCACCTGGTCTGCGACGACGGCGAGGAGTGCACGTCCGACTCGTGCGTCGTGGGCGTGGGCTGCGTCTTCACGCCCATCGAGGTCGAGTGCACCGATCACAACAAGTGCACGCCCGTCGACCAGTGCGTGGCGGGTGACTGCCAGGGCTTCGGCACCATCAACTGCGACGACGGCAACGACTGCACCGAAGACTCGTGCCAACCCGCCAACGGCTGCCATCACGAGCCCCTCGAGACCGCCGAGTGCCTGCCCGACCTGGTCATCACCTACCCGCCGCGCGGCTCCCAGGTCCTCGACACCACCGTGGGGCCGCTGCACGCGGTGACCGTCACCGGCTACGTGCGCCTGCCCGCGTCGCCCTTGCTGAACCTGAAGATCAACAACGAGTGGGTGCAGGTGAAGCCCGACGGCACCTTCGCGCACCAGATGCTGACCAAGCAGGGCCTGAACGTCATCAAGGCCGTTCTTCGAGACAAGTACTACCACCACGACGAGGTGGTGCAGACGTTCCAGGTCAGCGGCAGGTACTACGCGCCGACCGAGGCCGTGCCGAACTCGCTGGGCCTGCTGCTCGCCCAGCAGGTCTTCGACGACGACGACGAGGGCACGCTCGACGACCTGGCGGCCATCGCCGCCCGCATCGTGCGCGGCATCGACTTCATGTCGTTCGTGCCGAACCCCGTGGTCGCGGGCGAGTTCGCCTGGTGCGACTACTCGGTGCGCGTGAAGAACCTGCTGCTCACCATCGGCAACATCGACATCCAGCCCCTCGACGACTACCTGCTGCTCACCCTCAAGATCCACGACGTGGGCGTGCCCATCGACGTGAAGGTGGGCGGATTCCTGTGCAGCCTGGCCAGCACCGGCGTGATGGCCCGCGTCAGCCTGATCGAGATCAACATTGCCCTGCGCCCCGTGCTCGGCGCCGACGGCGTGCTGCAGATCGAGAAGGCCTGGATGAAGTACAACGTCGAGGGCCTCGACCTGCAGATCGACAACGACCTGGTCGACCTGGTCTACGGCTTCCTGAACCTCGACCTGCCCGCCATGATCGCCGACATCGTCGACACCCAGCTCGAGCCGATGCTCACCGAGATGCTGAACGGCATCGCCGCCAGCCTGGTCTTCGACCAGGACGTCGAGGTGCCCTTGCCCATCCCCGGCTTCACCGAGCCGCTCAAGTTCCACCTGGCCGCCAAGCCCGGCTACGTTCAGGTCGTCGAGCCCAGCCTGGCCATCGGCTACACCGTCGACCTGTCCGCCGCCGAGAAGGGCACCCCGTACGAGCTGCTGGGTGCGCCCTCGAACTCGAACTGCCTGTACAGCGCGTGGAGCCCCCACGACTTCAAGCACGTCGAGGGCCTCGACGAGCTGAACATCGGCGTGTGGGACGACGTCCTCAACAAGCTGCTCCACGCCGTGTGGTACAGCGGCGTGCTCGAGATGAACCTGACCATCGACGACATCCTGGGGTTGCTCGGCGGGGGTGAGGAGGGCGGCAATCCCCTCGAGGGCTTCCCCGTCGAGATCGAGGCGCTGAAGATCTCGGCCATGTTGCCGCCCGACATCTCCACCTGCGGGTCGCTGCACCGCACGCGCATCGAGGTGGGCGACCTGCGCGTCGACGCCAATATCGTGTTCGGCGGCCTCGACATCCAGCTCACGCTCTACCTGGCCTTGCAGGCCTCGTTCCACTTCACGCTCACGCCCTCGGCGGCCGGTTCGGCCGTGGGCATCGCGCTCGACTCCATCGACACCATCGACGTCGAGATCGCCGAGATCAACGACGACATGGTCGGGATGAAGTCCGCGCTCGTCAGCCTGTTCCGCGACACCCTCTTCCCGATGATCCTCGACCAGGTGTCCGCGGGCGAGCTCTTCGCGTTCACGTTGCCCCGCATCTACGTGGGCGAGCTGCTGTCCGGCATGGACTCCTCGACCCTGCCCATCCCCCTCGATCTCGACAACGTCGTGCTGCAGATCGTGCTGGAGCACCTCAGTCACGAGGAGACGGGCGACATCTTCGTGAAGGGCAAGCTGAACGACGTCACGAACGACCCCGGCATGTAACGGAGCCCGCCATGCGACGCCTTCTCATCGCTTCGCTCCTCTCGTTGGGACTGGCCTGCTCGAGCGGCGCCACCGACACCGGCGACACCTTGCCCGACGTGCCCGTCGACACCGGGCCCGACGCGACCGAGCCCGAGCCCGATCTCGCCGAGCCCGACCTCGCGGAGCCCCTCCCCGAACCGCAACCCGAACCGCAGCCCGACGTGAGCGAGCCGGAGCCCGACGTGAGCGAGCCGGAGCCCGACGTGAGCGAGCCGGAGCCCGACCTGCCGCCGCCCTTCTGCGCGGTCGACGACCGCCCCTGCGACGACGACCAGCCGTGCACCTTCGACGACCACTGCCTGCACGGCGAGTGCGTGGGCACGCCCTACGCCTGCGACGACGGCCGCGAGTGCACCCTCGACGCGTGCGACGGCCAGGGCAGCTGCGCCTTCACGCGGCTGGAGGGTTGGTGCCTGATCAACGGCCAGTGCGTCCAGCACGGCAAGGGGCTGCCCGGCAACTGGTGCACCAAGTGCCTGGAGGACGTCGATCCCTTCGGCTGGACGCTCGACGCCATGGGCGACTGCGTCGACGACGACCCGTGCACCACCAACGAGCGCTGCGAGGCCGGAAAGTGCCTGTTCGAGGCCGTGGTCTGCACCGACGGCAACCCCTGCACCACCGACACGTGCCTGGCCGGCGCCGGCTGCCAGTACGTGCCAAACTTCCTCACGTGCGACGACGCCGACGTGTGCACGAGCGGCGACATCTGCATCGACGGGCAGTGCACGGGCGGCGCTCAGCACCTGGCGTGCGACGACGGGGAGGACTGCACAGCCGACACCTGCGATCCGGTGACCGGTTGCGCCAACGTGGTCCTCGACGGCGTGGCGTGCGACGACGGCGACGTGTGCACGAGCGGCGACGCCTGCGTGGCGGGCGCCTGCGTGACGGGCCCGACGCCCACGTCGTGCGATGACGCCAATGCCTGCACGGCCGACACCTGCCACCCCGTCGCCGGCTGCCTGCACAAGACGCTCGAGAACAACATCTGCTGCAAGGGCGGCCTGAACCACTGCGACGACGACAACCCCTGCAGCACCGACGTGTGCGACCCCGAGACCGGCACCTGCGCCTACGAGTTCAACACGCTGCCCTGCGACGACGGCGACGCCTGCACCTCGGGCGATGCCTGCGCCGAGGGGGTCTGCCTCTCGGGCGGCCCGACCAACTGCGACGACGCCAACACCTGCACCGTCGACGCCTGCGACTCCTTCGCCGGCTGCCTGCACACGTCGGTCGCGGGCACGTGCGACGACCACGACCTCTGCACCACGGGCGACACCTGCCAGAGCGGCAAGTGCGTGGGTGTCTCGAAGTACTGCGACGACGGCGAGATCTGCACCGCCGACAAGTGCGAGCCCACCACGGGCGAGTGCTACTTCGTGTCCAACAGCGCCCCCTGCGACGACGCCAGCATCTGCACGCTGAACGACCACTGCGCCAACGGCGCGTGCACCGGCACGCCCCTGCCCTGCGACGACGGCGACCCCTGCACCACCGACAGCTGCAACAAGGCCGTGGGCTGCCTGCACGCCCCCTACACGGGCCCCTGCGACGACGGGCTCGCGTGCAGCACCAACGACAAGTGCGTCGCCGGCGTCTGCCAGGGCGACGACAGCCTGTGCACCAACTGCCCGCCCACGTTCGCCGACCTGGTCTCGAAGTTCAACTACCTCTCCATCGGCACCAAGGGCATCCCCGGCGAGGGCTTCGACATCGACGGGAACCCCGCCACCTGCAGCCCCACGCCCGGCTGCAGCGGCGGCATCGACAACGCCATGGCCAAGTTCGCGGGCATCGCCAACGGCCAGATCGAGAAGCCCATGAACGAGGGCGAGATCGTCATCCTGTTCGAGCACGACGGGCCCAACCTGACGGGCTCGCCCTACCAGATCAACATGTACGCCGGCAAGCCCGCCACAGAGGGCTGCGACATCCAGGCGGCCGTGTGCGACTACTGGGTCGACGCCCAGACCATGACGCCCGACTGCTACCCGCTGGTCTTCTTCGACAACTTCAAGGCCAAGGACGGCAAGTTCACGGCCGGCGGGCCGAGCTACGTGTTCCCCATCGACCTGCCGCTCATCCCGGGCGTGCCCCTCAAGATCACGCTGTTCTTCGCGCGCCTCGAGGGCACCTACACGGTGGCGAACGGCAAGCTCGACACCCTCGACGGGCTGCTCGGCGGCGCCATCCGCAAGCAGGAGGTGGTCGACATCATCAACAGCCTGCCGCCCGACGCGCTGGGCGACTTCCCCATGACCAAGGACCAGCTGCTGAACCTCTTGAACTCGCTGCTGCCCACCGACATGGACACCAACGGCGACGGTACCAAGGACGGCTCGTCGATGGGCCTGAAGTTCAAGGCCATCCGTGGGCACATCGTTGGGTTGAAGCCGGAAGACTAGCGCCCGGTGCTACCGAATCCGCCCTCGCCCCTCTCGGTCTCGGACAACGCCTCGACCTCGATCACGTCGGCGTGGACCACGGCGGCCACCACCAGTTGGGCGATGCGCTCGCCGCGCTGCACGACGAAGGGCGCGGCGCCCAGGTTCACGAGGATGACCTTCACCTCGCCGCGGTAGTCGGCGTCGATGGTGCCCGGGGCGTTGGCCACGGTCACGCCGTGCTTGAGGGCGAGGCCGCTGCGCGGGCGCACCTGCACCTCGAAGCCCGGCGGGATCTCGACCGCCAGGCCAGTGGGCACGGCCGCACGGTCCCCAGGGCCCAGCTCGAGGGGCTGGTCGAGGTCGGCGACCACGTCAAGGCCCGCCGCGTGCGGGCTCATGTAGCGTGGCAGGGGCAGGTCGGCCGCTTGGGGCCGGGTTCTTCGAAAGCGTAGCTGGAGGGGGCTCATGGGGTCCGGACGAGACTACTTCTGATCGTCGTTGCCGGGCTCGCGGGCGTTGCCGGGCTCGGGGCGATCCCAGGCCTCGCGACCCACGGTGCCGCCCTCGGTCGGCGCGGGGCCGTCCTGGCGCGGGCCGCGGTTGTCGTTGCGCGGGCCGCGGTTGTCGTTGCGCGGGCCGCGGTCGTCGCGGCGCGGGCCGCGGTCGTCGCGGCGCGGGCCACGGTCGTCGCGGCGCGGGCCACGGTCGTCACGGCGCGGGCGCTCGTCGCGGGCGCGCTCCTGGGCGGCCTTCATCTCGGCCTCTTCGGGGCTGCCCGGCTCGGGCGGCGTCAGCAGGGCGCGGCGCGACAGGCGAATGCGGTTCGAGGCGCGGTCGATGGCCAGCACCTTCACTTCGATCTCGTCGCCCTCGCTGCAGATGTCCGACGCGTGCTCGACGCGCTTGTAGTCCATCTCGCTCACGTGCAACAGGCCCTCGGTGCCGGGCATGAGCTGCACGAACGCGCCGAAGTCGGTGATCTTGGTGACGCGGCCCTTGTAGACCCCGCCCTCCTCGACCTCGCCCGTCACGGCCTTCACGAGCGCGATGGCGGCGTCCATGGACTCCTTGCCCAGCGCGGCGATCTGCACCGTGCCGTCGTCCTCGACGTTCACGATGGCGCCGGTCTGGTCCTGGATGCCACGGATGTACTTGCCGCCGGGCCCGATCAGGTAGCGGATGCGGTCTTCGGGGATCTTCATGGTGACGATCTTGGGGGCGAAGGGCGACATCTCGGCGGACGGCGTCGAGATGACCTCGGCCATGCGGCCCAGGATGTGCAGGCGGCCGTCGCGCGCCTGGGCCAGGGCCTTCAGCAGCACGGCCTTGTCGATCGAGTCGATCTTGATGTCCATCTGAATGCCCGACACGCCCTGGGCGTTGCCGACCACCTTGAAGTCCATGTCGCCGTAATGATCCTCGTCGCCGAGGATGTCGGTCAGCACCAGGAGCTCGCCCTCTTCGCGGATGAGCCCCATGGCGACGCCGGCCACGGGCGTGGTCACGGGCACGCCGGCGGACATGAGGGCCATCGACGAGCCGCACACGGTGGCCATGGACGACGAGCCGTTCGACTCGAGCACCTCGGACACGATGCGGATGGTGTAGGGGAACTCGTCCTGCGGCGGCAGGCTGGGCGTGAGGCCCGTGAGGGCCAGGTTGCCGTGCCCGATGTCGCGGCGCGACGGGCTGCCGGTGCGACGCACCTCGCCCACGCTGTAGGGAGGGAAGTTGTAGTGCAGCAGCACGCGCTTCGCCACGTCGCCGACGAGCGCCTCGATGCGCTGCTCGTCGGAGGCCGTGCCGAGCGTGACGCTGGCCAGCACCTGGGTCTCGCCGCGGGTGAACAGCGCCGAGCCGTGCACGCGGGGCAGCACGCCCGTCTCGCCCCAGATGGGCCGCACGGTCACGAAGTCGCGGCCGTCGATGCGCTTCTTCTCGGCGCGCATGGCCGAGCGGATGTAGCCGCGCTTCAGGTCGTCGAGGAACGCCTTGGCGAGCTTCTTCTGGTCGTCGGGGACGCCGGCGTCGATCAGGCCCTGCTTGGTGGCGGCGTCGTAGGCGGCGTAGCGGTCCAGCTTGACGGCGATGCGCTGGGCGGCCTTGTAGCCCTTCTCGACGGCCTTCTCGAGCTTCTTGCCGAGCTCGGCGTCGAAGCGCTTGGGCGTGAACGCGCGGGGCGTGACGCCCTTGGCGGCGCGCATGCGGTCCTGCAGGTCGAGGAGCGGGACGACCGCCTCCTGCGCCAGCATGAGGGCCTCGACGATCTGCTCCTCGGGCACGAACCGCGCGCCGCCCTCGACCATGACGATGCCCTTGCGGCTGCACGCCACGAGCAGGTTCACGTCGGACTCCTCGAGCTGCTTGAAGCTCGGGTTCACGATGAACTCGCCGTTGTTGCGGCCGATGCGCACGGCCGCGACGGGCCCCTCGAAGGGGATGTCGCTCAGGTGCAGCGCGGCCGACGCGCCGCAGATGGCCAGCGGGGCGGGGTCGACGGCGGGATCGAACGACACCATGGTCGCGATGATCTGCGTCTCGTTCATGTAGCCGTCGGCGAAGAGCGGCCGCAGGGGCCGGTCGATCATGCGCGACGCGAGGACCTCGACCTCGGTGGGCCGACCTTCGCGCTTGAAGTACCCGCCCGGGATGCGCCCGGCGGCGTACGTCTTCTCGGTGTACTCGCACGTGAGGGGGAAGAAGTCCTGGTCGGGGCGGGGCTCGTTGTTCGACACGGCGGTCACGAGCATGACCGCGTCGCCGTAGCGCACCCACACCGAACCGTCGGCCTGGCGCGCGACCTTGCCGGTCTCGAACGACAAGGGTCGTCCGTAGAACTCAAGGCTCTCCAGAATAATGGACATGACTGCATCCTTTCGCTGGGAGGAAATGCGGTTTGAACGCCCTGCCGGGCCGATCGAAGACGCACGTCGAGCGGAGCGCGAACCTGAGTCGAGAACCCGAACGGTCTACTTGCGGATGCCGAGCACCGCGATGAGGCTGCGGTAGCGCTCGAAGTCCTTGACCTTCAGGTAATCGAGCAGGCGACGGCGCTGGCCGACGAGCTGCAAGAGCCCACGACGCGAGTGGTGGTCCTTGTGGTGCGTCTTGAAGTGCTCGGTGAGCATCTTGATCCGCTCGGTGAGCAGGGCAATCTGGACCTCGGGCGAACCCGTGTCCGTCTGGTGCGTTCGGTGTTGCTCGACGATTTCGGTCTTCTTCTGCGGCAGCAGGGCCATGTCGTGGTCCTCCCGGTTCCCACTTCCATTCAGTCCGGCACTGAATACAGGCGTGGCCCCCCGATGTCAACTCGAATCGCGTAGGAAGCCGCACCAATCGCATGCGGCCCCTCGAATCACTCGCCGCCCGCGCCGAGAGAAGCCGCCCGGGTGCCTCAAATAGCGCGCGCAAAGCTCTTGACAAGCCGGACCGCCGACGCTAAAAAGTTCGGCGTTCGTGTTCCGACTTAGCTCAGTTGGTAGAGCAACGGACTGTTAATCCGTGGGTCGCGTGTTCAAGTCACGCAGTCGGAGCC
>CAZBRS010000056.1:0-32743 GCA_964494475.1 uncultured Myxococcales bacterium
TCCCACATGGGGCGGGCGTAGACCAGCGGGTCGTACACGTGGGTGACCGGCGCCCCGAACGTCAGCGGCGCGAGGTCGGCCACCAGGGCGTCGGTGAGGGCGGCGAGCGCGTCCATGGGCGGCTCACTTCTGGCGGAAGAGGTTCTCGAGCTCGTCGATGGCGCCGGGGTCCTCGATGGTGCTGATGTTGCCGTAGTCGCGGCCGCCGACAGCGGCCTCCTTGACCACGCGGCGCATGATCTTTCCCGAGCGCGTCTTGGGGAACTTCTTCGCGAACAGCACCTGCTTGGGCTTGGCGATGGGCCCGACCTTCAGGCTGACCACCTGGATCAGCTCCTTCGCGAGCGCGTCGCTGGGCTCGACGCCCTGCTTCAGGATCACGAGCGCGACCACGGCCTGGCCCTTCAGCTCGTCGGGCACGCCCACGGCCGTGACCTCGGCCACCTTCTCGTGGCTGGAGATGGCCGCCTCGATCTCGGCGGTGCCCAGGCGGTGCCCGGCGATGTTGATCACCTCGTCGGCGCGGCCCAGCACCCAGAAGTAGCCGTCTTCGTCCTCGATGGCGTAGTCGCCGCTGAGGTACAGGTCGGTGCGGCCCTGGAAGAAGCGGAAGTACGAGTTCACGAAGCGGTCGTCGTCGCCCCACACGGTCTTGAGCATGCCCGGCGGCAGCGGGTGCTTGCAGACCAGGAAGCCCTTCTCGCCCGGCGCGACGCGCTCGCCCTTCTCGTCGACCACCGACAGGTCGTAGCCGTACACGGGCTTCGTGGGCGAGCCCGGCTTGATGGGCAGCTTCTCGATGCCCACGCAGTTGGCCAGCATGGCCCAGCCGCTCTCGGTCTGCCAGTAGTGGTCGACGATGGTGGTCTTCGGCATCACGCGGCTGGCCCACTCCTGGGTGGGCTTGTCGAGGGGCTCGCCCGCCAGGAACATGTTCTTGAGGGCCGACAGGTCGTAGCGCCGGAAGGGCTCTTCGCCGTAGCCCTTCAGCACGCGGAAGGCCGTGGGGGCCGAGAACAGGCAGGTGACGCCGTACTTCTCGACGGTCTCCCACCAGATGGTGGGGCGCGGCCACACGGGCGTGCCCTCGAACATGACCGTGGGCAGGCCGGCCAGCAGCGGCCCGTACACGATGTAGCTGTGCCCCACGACCCAGCCGATGTCGCTGGTCGAGAAGTACACGTCTCCCTGCTTGACGTCGTAGATGTAGTCCATGCTGGTGGTGAGGGCCACCGCGTAGCCGCCCGTGTCGCGGAGCACGCCCTTGGGCCGCCCCGTGGTGCCCGAGGTGTACAGGATGTACGAGGGGTCGGTGGCGTCGAGCCACTCGGGCTCGCTGGGCCGGAAGGGCGTGCGGGCCATCTCGGCGGCCCAGTCGCGGTCGAGCTCGGAGGTGAGCACCTGCTCCTTGGGCAAGAGGCCGCGGTCGAGCACGAGCACGCGGCGCACGGTGCCGTTCTTCGCGAGCGACACCGCCTTGTCGAGCAGCGGCTTGATGGGCGAGACCTTGCCCGCGCGGCTCGAGGCGTCGCAGGTGATGGCCAGGACCGCGCCGGCGTCGTCGATGCGCTGGGCCAGGTTCTCGGGGGCGAAGCCGCCGAAGACCACCGAGTGCACGGCCCCGATGCGCACCGTGGCGAGCATGGCCACGGCCGCCTCGACCAGGTTGGGCATGTAGATGATCACGCGGTCGCCGCGGCCCACGCCGTGCGAACGGAGCACGTCGGCGAAGCGCACGACCTCGTGGTAGAGCTCGAAGAAGGTCACGGTGCGAGAGCGCCCGGTCTCGGGGCTCTCCCAGATGATGGCCGCGCTGCCGCGACGCTCGCCGAGGGCCCAGCGGTCGACGGCGTTGTAGCACAGGTTGGTGCGCCCGCCCTCGAACCACGAGGTGAAGGGGGCGCGCGACGCGTCGAGCACCCGGCGCGGGGGCTCCTTCCAGAAGATGCGCGCGGCTTCGCGCCCCCAGAAGGCCTCGGGGTCGCGGATGGACTCGTTGTACCGCTCGGCGTAGGTCGGGCTCATGCGATCCTCCAGGTTGACGAATGACGAAGGCGTGCCGCCTCGCGGTATGCCATCGGGGCGCCGTTGTCAACCGGATTCCGGCTCTTCGCCCCGGGGTGTGTACAGCGCCGACGGGTTTCCGTAGGATGGACTCGCCGGATTGGATCGGGGCGGAGGTGGCCATGGAGCGGGCGCGCGGTCTGCTGCTCACGGGGTTGCTGCTGGTCGTGGCGGCCTGCGGTCAGGGGGCCACCGACGCGCTCGACGCGCTGTACGGCGACATCGGCTTCGCCGTGGACGCGCCGGACCCTGGCGGATCCGATGCCCCGGCGCCCCCCGACGACGGCCGATCCGACCCCGGGAGCCCCGACCTCGGCGCAGAGAGCGCGACGGACGACGCGCCCGTCAGAGACGCCGACGCGGGCGGCCCCGACGGGGTGGCCCCGGACCACGGCAGCGCCGAGCCCCTCGACGCGATCGACGCGGCGCCCGACCTGGCCGAGATCGAGCCCGCCTGCGAGTGTGGTGACGGCGCGTGCGTGACGGCCGCCTGCGGCGAGACGGCCTTCTCGTGCCCCGACGACTGCTGCGTGTGCGGCGACGACGCGTGCGTTCCGGTGGCGTGCGGCGAGAGCCCCGACTCCTGCCCCGCCGACTGCGCCCTGTGGGTGTGCGGCAACGATACGTGCGAGCCCGGCGAGACCCTGGCCACCTGCCCCGTCGACTGCGGCGACGGCACCTGCGGCAACGGCGCCTGCGAGCCGGGCGAAGACGCCACGTCGTGCCCCGCCGACTGCTCCCTGCCCTGTGGTGCGTGTGACGACGCCGACCCCTGCACGGTCGACGGCTGCGACGGCCTCACGGGCCTCTGCACGCACGCCCCGACCCCGTCGACCGGCGCGCCCGACGCGACCTGCAACGGCCACGACGACGACTGCGACGGCGCCACCGACGAAGACTACGCGCCCTCGCCGACCACGTGCGGCGGCGGCCCCTGCGCCGCCACCGGCCTGCTGGCCTGCCAGGGCGGCGCCGTGGTCGACACGTGCGCGCCCCTGCCGGGCCTGCCCGAGGCCTGCAACGGCGTCGACGACGACTGCGACGGCCAGCTCGACGAGGCCTGCCCCTGCCCCGTGGTCAGCTACGACGGCCATGCGTACCAGTTCTGCACCGGGGCCGACCGGTGGAACGGCGCCCGCGAGGCCTGCGACGAGTTCGCGGGCTACCACCTGGTCACCCTCGACGACGCCGCCGAGAACGCCTGGGTGGCCGCCTCCGCCGCGACGTTCTCGAACGCCCCCTGGTGGATCGGCCTGAACGATCGCGAGAAAGAGGGCGAGTGGCGCTGGACCGACGGTCAAGCCCCCTCGTTCACCGCGTGGGCCGAGGGCGAGCCCAACAACTCGTGGGGCAACGAGGACTGCGCCGAGCTCACCCCCGGCGCCGCCTCGTGGAACGACGAGGGCTGCAACGAGTTCCAGAACTACGTCTGCGAGCACGCACCATGAACCACGAGGATCGGGCCCGCCTGCTCGTGCAGTGCCCCGACGGCCCCGGCATCATCGCCGCGGTGACCGGCCTGCTGCACGCCAACGGCGCCAACATCATCCATTCGGACCAGCACGCCACCGACGCCGAGGGCGGGCGCTTCTTCATGCGCCTCGAGTTCGTGCTCGGCGAGCTCGAGCAGCGCCTGCGGCACCTGCGCCAGGTCTTCGAGGCCAACGTGGCCCGACCGTTCGGCATGACCTGGTCGGTGCACCCGGTGGCCGAGCGCAAGCGGGCGGCCCTCTTCGTGAGCAAGGCCGACCACGCGCTGCTCGAGCTGCTGTGGCGCTGGCGACGCGGCGAATTGCCCATGGACGTGCGCGCGGTGGTGTCGAACCACCCCGACCTCGGCCCGGCGGTCGAGGGCTTCGGCGTGCCGTTCGTTCACGTGCCAACGCCCGCCGGCGCGCGCGACCAGGCCGAGGCGCGTCTCGTCGAGCAGCTGGGCGACGACCTCGACCTGCTGGTGCTGGCGCGCTACATGCAGGTGCTCTCGCCCGCGTTCGTGGCGCGCTACCCCGGCCGCATCATCAACATCCACCACTCGTTCCTGCCCGCGTTCGTGGGCGCCAACCCCTACACGCGGGCGCACGAGCGCGGCGTCAAGCTGATCGGCGCCACCGCCCATTACGTGACCGCCGACCTGGACCAGGGCCCCATCATCGAGCAGGACGTCATCCGCGTGTCGCACCGGCACGACGTGGCCGACCTCAAGCGCCTGGGCGCCGACATCGAGCGCCACGTGCTGGCCCGCGCCGTGCGCTGGCACCTGGAGGACCGCGTGCTCGTCGACGGGAACAAGACCATCGTCTTCGGGTGAAGGAGCGCCGGAGAGTGCTTACGGCGCGTGGGTGACGCCCACGCCCGCGGGCAGCTTGGCGCCCGTGAGCCAGGCGTCCATCGCCGTGTCGGCGGCGAAGTGCCGACGGTAGAACGCCACCAGCAGGGTCCGACTCGCCGCGCGCACGGCCGAGGGGTCGGCGGCGCCGCGCACGCACAGGGTGCAGGCCACGCCGCAGTCCGCGCTCTCGTCGACGAAGTCCATGTGGCCGGCCTCGAGCAGGTCCCAGGCCGCGCGCCAGGGCGACAGGGTCGAGGCGGCGAAGAAGGTCGCGAAGTTCTGGTCGGTCGGCGCGCACGCGGGAGAGAAGAACGACTGCGCCTCGGAGCTCGGCGTCTCGCCCTGGAATCCCACGGGGATGGTCAGCGCGGCCACCTCGGCGGGCACGATGTCGGGCAGGTCGTCGGAGTAGCCCGTGAGAGGGCTGCCACCGTTCACCGGATCGAGCGCCAGCAGGGCCGTGACGCGCGCGTCGCGGTGGGCCGTCATGGTGGCCACCTTGCCCCCGAGGCTGTGCCCCGTGGCGCCCACGCGCGACGCATCGACCACGCCGGCCAGCGGCCCATCCGCAGCCAGCGCCCAGTCGAGCACGGCCGACACGTCGGCGGCCATCTCCACGTGGCTGATGCTGAAGAGCCCCGCCGGCGGATCGGCGCCCACCACCACGAAGCCGTGGGAGGCCAGCCGGGCCATGGAGCCGGCGTACCAGGCGGCCTTGGCCTGGAATCCGGGCAGGAACACGATCACGGGCGAAAGCTTGCCGTCGGTGCGCTGCGGGAGGCGCGCGACCACCGGCGTGGTGCGATCTCCCCGCGTGACGCTGGCCTCGATCGTGGCCACCGTCCAGGGCCCTTCCTGGTCCGGGTCGGGCATCAGGATCGGCGGCACCTCGGGCACGCCCGGGTCGGACGGCACGTCGGCCGGCGCGTCGGGGGTGCCGGGGTCGACGGGCACGTCGGCAGGCACGTCGGCGGGCACGTCGGGGCTGCCGGGGTCGACGGGCGCGTCGGCGGGCGCGTCGGCGGGCACGTCGGGCTCCGGGAGATCGGCCGCGGGGACGTCGGCCGGAGCCCCTTCGGCGGCGTCGGGTGCGGCCGCTTCGCCCGCGGCGCCGGGGTCCTTGGCCAGGCCATCGTCCGGCGCCGCCACGTCGGCAGCGCCCGGGACGTCGACGCTGTCGAGCCCGGTGTCGGCGGAGCTTACCTGGCACGCGACGGCCAGGGGGACGAGCAAGAGCAAGAGCAGAGCGCGCATGGCGACTCCGACGCGGTGGTCCTCGAAAGTGTATGTCCTCCGCGCGTCGTTTCCATCTCTTCCTACGGGAAACCGCCCGCCGCGACGTGCTAGACTGGGGTCACTGAGGAGGTCCCCATGACGATCCCGCGCGCGCTCGTCGGCCTCGGCCTGGCCGTGCTGCTCCTCGCCTGCGGCGGTGGCGCAGGCGCCCACGACGTCTTGCCCGATCCCGGCCGCGACCTCGACGCCGAGCCGGCCGACGCGCGGGCCGACGGCGAGGCCGACGCCCCCGGCGATGCGCGACCCGAGGCGCAGGAGGCGCTCCCCGAGCCCGTCGACGTCCCCGCGCCCGACGTCGCCGAGGTGATCGACGAGGTGACACCGCCGCCGCCCGCGATCGTCTACCAGCCCGCCGACCCGGTCATCGTGCTCGACCCCGGCGCCAGCCCCTCCGAGGTGACCGCCGCCGAGGAGCTCCGGGCGCACTGGCTGGCCTGCACGGGCGCCGATCTGCCCATCCTCTCCGCTCCCCCTGCCCCGAGCGGCGTCGAGGGGGCCGACGACCCGCCCATGCTCGTGGTCGGCGCCGGTCCCGCGGCCCTGGCCCTGGGCGTGGCCCCCGACCCCGCCTCGCTCGGCGAGCAGGGCTACGTGCTGAAGACCGTGCCGCCCCACGTGGTCGTCGTCGGCACGCCGGCCGCCGGCACGCTCTACGGCGTTCAGCGCTTCCTCGAGGAGTTCCTGGGCGTGCGCTGGTACGCGCCCGGCGTCACGAAGGCCCCCACCCTCGCCAAGGTGGCCCTGCCCGCCCTCGACCGGCTCGTGAGGCCGGCCTTCCGGTGGCGCCACACGTCGTACGAGTGGCCGGGCGGCGACGGCGCCTTCTGGAATCGGCAGGGCGACAACAACGGCGACAAGGGCCCCGACGACCCCCTGGGCGTCGAGATCGCGTTCGACGGCCGCGCCCACAGCTACTTCACCTTCATCAGCCCCGACGAGTACTTCGACACCCACCCCGAGTACTTCAGCGAGATCGGCGGGCAGCGCCTGCGCGACGACACCCAACTCTGCCTCACGAACCCCGAGGTGCTCGATCTCGTGACCGAGAAGATGCTGGCCCGCATGGAGGCCATGCCCGGCGTGCTCCAGCACAACTTCTCGCAGCAGGACCACTACAACTACTGCCAGTGCGACGCCTGCCGCGCCATGAACGAGGAGTACCAGACCAACGGCGGCACCCAGTTCTGGTTCGTGAACGAGCTCGCGAAGCGCACGTCGGCGGTCTATCCCGACAAGCAGATCGGCACGCTGGCCTACATGTACACCGAAGAGCCTCCCGTGGGCCTCGAGCTGCACCCCAACGTGGCCGTGTGGCTCTGCCACATGTTCCCGTCGTGCGACGCCCACCCCACCGAGACGTGCCCCCTCGAGGCCGACTACCTGCGCCGCGTGACCACGTGGAGCGGCCTCACGAGCCACCTGTACATCTGGCACTACATCGTCGACTTCATGCACTACTACAACCCCTTCCCCAACCTGCAGGGGCTGGCGGCCAACCTGCGCCTGTACGAGACGCTGGGCATCGAGGGCGTCTACCTGCAGGGCATGGGGCACGGCGGCGGGGGCGGCGAGTTCAGCCTGCTGCGCCCCTGGTACGGCATGAAGCTGCTGTGGGACCCCTACGTCGACGCCGAGGCGCTGATCGACGACTTCCTGGCCGGCTACTACGGCGCGGCCGCGCCCTTCGTCCGCCAGTGGATCGACCGCCTCCACGCCAAGGTGGCCGACGAAGGGATCCACATGCACCTGTACACGAACCCGGCCCAGGGCTACCTGACCGACGACGTGGTGGCCGACGGCGAGGCGTGGTTCGACGAGGCCGAGGCCGCGGTGGCCGGCGACGCCGAGCTGCTCGACCGCGTGCAGGTCGCGCGCATGCCCCTGCTGTACGCGCGCTTCTTCCCCCGGAACGGCTACGAGCTCGTCGACGGCAAGCTGCACTGGCTGCACGCCATCCCGCCGGCCTCCGAGCTGAAGGCCTTCCTCGACCGCATGGCGGCCCACGGCTTCACCACCGTGCGCGAAGCGGCGGGCGACGCGTCGACCATGAACCTGATCTACGCCATCGTGGGCAAGGACCAGGCGACCCGGACGATCGAGAACGAGCACCTGACCGTCGAGGTCGTGCCCTCGATGGGCGGCCGCGCGCTGCGCGTCACGCACAGGGCCTCGGGCCAGGCCGTCACGGCCTTCAACCGCGGCCCGAACCTGTTCTTCCCCTTCACCGGCGGCCTCGACGATCACGTGGGCGGCGAGTTCGAGTTCTACGGCTGGGTCGAGCCCGGCTTCGTGACCGCCGCGAGCCCCACGTCGCTGACGGTGCGCCTCACCACCATGAACGGCTACACCCTCGAGCGCACCCTCACCCTGGTCGACCAGCAGCCCGCGCTGCAGGTCTCGACCACCCTCACGAACCCCTCGGCCGGTCCCGTCGAGGTGCGCCTGCGCTCGCACCTCGAGCTGGATCTCGGCGACCTGCCCTCCACGCGCGTGACCTTCACCGACAAGGGCGGGCAGGCCCACGACCAGGACCTGACCGGCCCCATCGCCGCCCTGCGCGAGGGCCGGCGCTTCTACGACCAGCAGTGCCCGGACGGTGCCTGGACGTTCGAGGGCTCCAAGGGCCTGGCGCTCACCCAGGCCTTCGACCCGGCCACCGTCGACTTCACCTGGGTCTATGCCTACCCGGCCAGCCTGGGCCAGCTCGACGTCGAGGTGTGGGCGCCCAAGACCGCTCTGGCGCCCGGCGAGTCGCTGACGACCTCGTACACGCTCGAAGTCCAGGCCGCCCCGTAGCTGCACCGTACCCGCGTTCCCCCTTGCATCCCGGCCAGCGGTGATTAGCTTGGGGTTCAATCAGCAGACTTAGCGGTGGGGGGATCTCGTGCTGAAGAAGCTCATCCTGGTGGTCTTGCTGCTCGTGATCGCCCTGCTCGCCTACGCCACGACCTTGCCCGACTCGTTCCGCGTGCGGCGCGGCCTCACCCTCCAGGCCCCGCACAGCCACGTCTTCGCCCTCGTCGACGATCTGCGCGCCTGGCGCGCGTGGAGCCCCTGGTCCCGGCTCGACCCCGCCATGAAGGTGACCTACGGCGGCCCCGCCACCGGCCGCGGCGCCACCTACGACTGGGAGGGCAACAGCGACGTGGGCAGGGGGCGCATGGAGATCATCGATTCGACCCCGCCCGACCGCGTCGTCATCAAGCTCGACTTCTTCGCGCCCTTCGAGGCCCACAACACGACCGTGTTCACGTTCGAGGACAACCACGGCGCCACGAACGTCACCTGGACCATGAGCGGCCCGAGCCCCCTGCTCTCGAAGCTGATGCAGGTGTTCATGCCCTTCGACGAGATGATCGGCAAGGACTTCGAGCAGGGCCTCGCGAACCTGAAGGCGGTGGCCGAAAAGTAGGCCTACCTTCCGTACGGGACCCCCATCTCCGTCAGCAGGTGGCCGGCGCCGGCCACCACGTCGAGGTACCACAGGATGGCCGGGGTCGCGACCCAGATGTTGCGCGAGCGCTCGGGCGCGTAGCCGTAGTCGCCTGCGATGTTCTCGTAGACGCGGTCGAAGTTCAGGCCCACCAGGCGACCGCGCCCGTCGAGCACCGGGCTGCCCGAGTTGCCGCCCGTGGTGTCGGCGTTCGAGAGCATGGCCACGATCACGTCGCCGCGGCGGGGGTCGGCCCAAGGCCCGTGGCGGCGGGCGGCGATGGCCTCCTGCACCGCCGAAGGGGCCTCGAAGGGCGCCTGCCCCGTGACCTTGGCGGCCAGGCCGGCGAGCGTGGTAGCGGGCGAGTGCCACTGGCCGTCGCGGGGCGCGTAGCCGGCCACGTGGGCGAAGCTGACGCGCGGCGTGTTGTTGGCGTCGGGGTAGAAGCGCGCCCCCGAGAAGGCGAGCAGTGACGCGAGCCACGGGCGCGCCAGGCGAAATCGCGCGC
This sequence comes from uncultured Myxococcales bacterium, assembly GCA_964494475.1. Classification (GTDB taxonomy): domain Bacteria; phylum Myxococcota_A; class UBA9042; order CAZBRS01; family CAZBRS01; genus CAZBRS01. The sequence continues at coordinate 9,631 of CAZBRS010000056.1, forward strand.
CGACCCGGGCGCGCTCGCGGGCGTCGTAGGCGTCGAGCTCGGGGGCCAGGGCCAGGGCCAGGTCGAGCAGCGGATCCCCCGCTCCTCCCAGGGTCGAAAGGTCGGCGTCGAGCCACGCCAGGCGCGCGGCCTCGTCGTCGAGGAGCGTGCCCTCGGCCCAGGCGGTCACACGCTCCCGCACCGTGCCTTCGTCGCAGCGCCCCCCGAGCAGCCGGCGCAGGGTCGGCAAGCCCTCGGCGTCGGGCAGCCCGCACAGGCGCGCCGTGAAGAGGGCCATCACCTCCTGGTCGGCGCGGGCGTCGAAGCTGCGCGTCAGGCGGCGGAAGGCCGCCTCGAGGTCCACGCGGTCGCGGAGCTGGAAGCCCGGCTCCCGTTCGCCGTCGGGCTTCTGCCCTTCACGCGCCCACTTCGTGAGCGCCCGCGCCACCCCGAAGAGCTGCGCGGCGCGCGGCCAGTACGAGAGCCACAGGTCACGCTCGCGGCCGACGACCTCGCCAGCCTCGAAGGCCTCGAGGGCGTCGAGGGCGCCCCCCCAGCGCACCGCTCGCTCGCGCTCGGCCAGCACCCAGTTGCGCCAGGCGACCTCGCGCTCGCGGGCCCGCTCGACGGTGCGATTCCGCGCCAGGCCTTCGACCATGCCGCGCGCGTTCAGCAGGCCGTTCTCGATCCCGTTCACCCACGAGGCGATCGCCAGGCGCCCCTCGGGACGCAGGCCGGCGCCGCGCTCGAGCGCCCCGAGCCAGGCTTCGAACAGCCCGGCCCGCGCGGGGTGAAGCCAATCGCGGGCCTCGGCCAGGGCCCGGGCCGATTCGTAGCGCCGGGTGCGTCCGGGCTTGCCCGCCACCATCACGAGGTCGCCCGGGGCCGGCGCGACCGGCGCCACCGCCAGGAAGCGCGCCGGGCGGTAGGGCACGTTGGCCGGGGAGGGAGGCGCGGGCCGCCCGTCGGGGCCCACGTAGGCGCGCAGCAGCGCGAAGTCGAGGGTGTGCCGGGGCCAGCGCCAGTTGTCGACCGCGCCGCCGAACGAGCCCAGCGACTCGGGGGGCGCGGCCACCACCCGCACGTCGCGCAGCTCGAGGTTCTCCAGCAGGGCGAAGCGCAGGCCGTCGTTCTCGCGGCTGACGGCGCAGCGTACGTCGGGCTGCCGCTCGCAGGCGGCCACGAGCTCGGTCTCGACGCGCGCCAGGGCCCGGGCCAGGCCCTCGTCGTCGAGCCCCGGGGGCAAGCGGGCCAGCACCTGCTCCGTCACGTCGGACTGGCGCAGGAAGACGTAGACCACCGAGCCGGGCGCGGTCAGCTCGTCGGCGCGCGAGGGCGCCACGAAGCCGTCGGCCAGCACGTTGCGCCCGGGCGTGGAGTTTCGCGCCAGCAGGCCGTGGGCGCAGTGATGGTTCGTGAGCAGCAGGCCCTCGGCCGACACGAAGCTGGCCGTGCACCCGGGCAGGCCCGCGACCGCGCCGAGCAGCCCGCCCCGGTCGGCCGACCACAGCTCGGAGAGCGGCACCTGGAGGCCGCGGGCCCGGAGCGCCCCCTCGTCCAGGTCGCCGAGGTCGCGCCACGGCCACATGCCCTCGCCCGATGGTGGCAGGGGCGCCAGCTCGGGGAAGGCCGACGCCCGCGCGACGTCGCCCTCCGCCGGCGAGGGCCCCGTGCTGGCGCAGCCGAGGGAGAGGAGGACCAGCCACGCCAACGCCACCGAACGACCTCGCACGCCTCGTGCCATCTCGCCCTCTCGTCAGAAGCAGATACCCAGGTTGGCGTCGGCGCCGTAGACCTGCAGGCAGGCGGTCCCGTTCGGGCAGTCGCCCGGCGTGTCCATGCGGCAGTAGGCCAGGCACGTGGGCCCGGCGCCGAGGTCCTGGCAGCGCACGTTGGGCCCGCACCAGGCGCCGGAGGGGGCGCAGGGCTGGCCTGCGGCCTTGTTCAGGGCGTCGACCTCGCAGGTGCCGAGCCAGGTCTTTCGGAGCGCGCAGAACGAGCCGGGGTCGGGACAATCGGACGCGGGGCCGAACGGCCGGCAGGTGCGCGCGCAGGTGGCCTGAACGTCGGCCGCCGGCGCGGTGCAAGACGCCCCCGGCGCGCAGGCCCACCAGGCGCCGGCCTTGGCGCAGTCGGCGCCGACCGGGGCGGCTCCGGTGGCGTAGCAGGCGCCCAGGGTGGGGCCCACGGGCGCGCAGGCCTGGCCGGCCGGGCACTGCGGGGCGCAGCCCTGCCCCTCGGGGCACGGCGGGCTCCAGGGGTCGCAGGCCGAGAGGCACACCCCGAACGACGGGATGCCGAGGTCGACGCACGCCAGGCCCTGACCCGGGCACGCGCCGGGCTCTCCCCCGCCCGCGCCGGGCGCGCAGAAGGGCACGCAGCGACCGCCGGCCGGCCCCTCGAGCAGGCAGGTCAGCCCGTCGGCGCAGAGGCCCACGCCGGTGCCGCAGGCGTCGCCGGTCTGCTTCGCGCCCGCGGGCTGGCAGCTGCCCGTGCCATCGGCGGCGGGCAGGCACGAGAGGTCGGCGGCGCCGCAGCCGGCCGGTTCGTACGGAGTGCAGGCGCGCGCGAAGCACACGCCCAGCTCGGGAGCCGAGCCCCAGGCCCCGCGGCACCACTGGCCCGAGGGGCAATCAGGATCGGCGCGATGGCAGGGAGCAGCGCAGGCGCCCTCGACGCACGCCAGGCCGGCCGCGCAGGCCTGGGCGGGCTCGAGCGCGCCGACCGCGCAGGGCACGCCCGCGCCAGCGACACCCGCCGGGACGCACGCGAAGAGCCCGCCGTCCTCGGGCAGACAGGTGCCGCCCGCTGGTCCTGCATCGGCGCACGCCGCCGTGTCGAAGGCCTCGCACGTCACGGCTACGGAGCCGTCGCCCTCGGAGCCGTCGTCGTCGGGAGTCGCCAGGTCGGGGTCGGGGTCGGCGTTCGCGTCCTCGCGCGCGGCGTCGGGCGCTCCGTCGTTCCCCCCGTCGAGCTCTCCGGTCGCTCCCGGGTCCTGGCCCGGATCGGAGCCCGGCCCGGCATCGATCGTCTCGTCGGGGCCCTCGTCGGCGAGCCTGGCGTCGCCCGCACCGTCGACGAGCCGCCCATCGGCGCCCGTGTCCTGCCGGGAGGTGCCGCCGCACGCCGCGAGCGTGATCGCACCGACCACCAGCAGCCATCGTCGCCCCGCCATCGTGCACCCCGCCGCGCTCCGTTGCGCATCACCGTAACAACGGACCACCCCGTCCGCAAGCCGCGCGTAGAGCCACGCGCTCGACCGGCGACGCCATGCCATGTATCGTGACCCCAGCGCTCGCGCTTGGAGTCCGCATGAACGTCCTGTGCATCTCGCCCGGGTTCCCTGCCAACTTCGTGAACTTCCCGCTGGCCCTCCGCCGCACGGGCGCCACCGTGCTGGGCCTGGGCGACGTGCCGTGGGAGCAGCTCCGCCCCGACCTGCAGGACGCGCTGGCCGAGTACTACCACGTGCCCGATCTCGGCGACCACGACGCCATGCGGAGGGGCACCGAGCACCTCATCGCCAGGCACGGGCGCCTCGACCGGCTCGAGTCGCACACGGAGCACTGGCTCGAGATCGACGCGCGCCTGCGCGACGACTTCGACATCCCGGGCCAGCGCCCCGCCGACCTGGCGAAGAACCGACACAAGCTGGGCATGAAGCGCGTGTTCCGCGACCACGGCATCCCCTGCGCCGACGGCGCGCCCGCCGAGAGCCCGGCCAACGTGCGGGCCTTCGCCAAGGCCTTCGGCTTTCCCGTGATCCTGAAGCCCGACGTGGGCGCCGGCGCCGCGGGAGCCTTTCGCGTCACGAACGCCTCCCAGCTCGAGTCCGCCCTCGAGGGGCTGCCTGCCGGCTACCTGGTCGAGAACGTGCTCACCGGCGATCTGGTCAGCTTCGACGGCCTGGTCGACGCCGAGGGGCGTATCCTGTTCTTCACGTCGCACGAGTTCTCGGCCGGGATCCTCGAGACCGTGGCCGAGGCACGCCCCTTCCACTACCACACGGTGCGCGACGTCGACCCGACCCTCGAGGCCCTGGGACGACGCGTCGTGGCGGCCTTCGACCTGCGAGAGCGGTTCTTCCACGTCGAGTTCTTCCGGCGGGGCCCCGGCGACTACGCCGCGCTCGAGGTGAACGTGCGCCCGCCCGGCGGACCGTCGCTCGACCTCATGAACCTGTCGTGCGACATCGATCTCTTCCAGGCCTGGGCCGACCTGCTGGTGCACGGCCGCTGGCCCTGGCCCTGGCAGCGCCTGTACCACGCGGCCTGGGTCGGCCGCCGCACCGGCGTGCCCTATCGCTGGTCGCACGAGCAACTCTGCGAGCGCCACGGCGCGCTGCTGGTCGACACGGTGGCCCAGCCCGACGCCTTCGCCGCCGTCATGGGCAACTGGGGCTACCTGCTGCGGCACCCCGAGCTGCCGCGCCTCTACGAAGCCATCGCCGAGATCGAGGCCGAGAGCTGAGAGCCCTCAGCTCTCGGATTGTTGTTTACGGCGTGGGCGCCCGGAGCCCACGCCGGGCGCGCTCCCGATAGTCGCGCGCGGGTCGGCCCGCGCGGGCGCAGCGAGCAGCGCCCCTACACGCCCCGCGCCTCCTCCAGCAGCCACTCGAAGATGCCCGGCAGGCGGGCAGCCCAGGCGGGCTCGGCGTGATCGTGGCCCTCGGCCACCACGAAGCGCAGCTCGTGGGGCCCGAGCCCCAGCCCTTTCAGGTGGTGGTAGAAGCTCGCGGTGTGCGTCACGTAGTCGAGCCACAGGTCGTAGAACCAGTAGCGCTCACGATCGCCCGTGTCGAGGTACAGCTTCAGCCACCTCCCCGTGGGGCCGCTCCACAGCCGGTAGATGGCGCCGTCGGCCCACATGACCGAGGGCGAGAGCGCGCCCACCCGGCCCACCACGTGGGGGAAGGCCTTGCCGAGCGTCAGGGCCATGAGCCCGCCCAGGCTGGCGCCCATGACCGCCGTGTGGGGCGACTCGGGCCGCGTGCGCCAGGTGCGGTCGACGAAGGGCTTCAGGTGGTTCACGAGGAAGTCCGCGAAGGCCCAGCCACGGCCCGAGGCGCCCCGCTCGGGCACGTCCCAGGCCGAGTACTCCTCGAAGCGGCCCGCGGTGTGATCGACGGCCACGATGAGCCAGGGGTCCAGGCGCCCCTCGGCCGCCAGGCGATCCATGGTGGTGTTGGCCTCCCAGGTGTCGGGGCGCGCGCTCTCGGGGTGGGCGAACACGTTCTGGCCGTCGAGCATGTACAGCACCGGAAAGCGCCGGTGCGGCTCGTGGTCGTAGGCGTCGGGGGTGTAGACGCGCAACGTCCGCGTGAGGGACTCGGGGTACGAGTAGAAGTCGCGCACCAGGTGGATGTGGCTCATGGGTCCTCGCGTCGGGTGTCAGGCAGGGACACGATGCATCGTGTCCCTACGGTCGACGTGGCCTCACAGGGGCACGAGATCCCCATCGCCATGGAGCTCACGGTAGCGGGACCACACCCCGGGGCACAACCGATCGAAGCGGCAGCGCCGGCACGAGGCGGGCTTCGACTTGCCCTCGCCGGCCTGCTGCGGGTTCGAGGTGCCCGCCTGGAAGAAGCGCTCGAGGCCGGGCAGCACGCAGGGCGGCAGGCTGCAACCGGCGGGGATCTGCGGGCGGTAGCCCCGGGCTTCGGCGGCCAGCAGGGCCGGCGCGAGCGCCGGGGCCACCTCGGCCAGGCGGGGCAGCTGCGCCGGGTCGCGCCAGGCGAGGCCGAAGGGCGCCACCATCGAGAAGGTGAGCACGTCGAGGCGGCGGCCGTAGCGACGCTGGAGCTCGTCGACGAAGGCCCCGATCCGCGGCAGCGTGTCGCGCAGCATCAACAGGTTCACGACCGTCGGCACGCCCAGGTCGAGCAGCGCGGCCAGCCCCGCGAAGCGCTGCTCGAGGTCGGCGTGCGTGCGCCCCAGGCGCTCGTAGGCCGCCTGGTCGACGGCGTAGAACGAGACGAAGGCCCGATCGGGCAGCGCACCCCGCAGCGCGGCCACGAAGGTCGGGTCCGCGAAGCGGCGCGCGTTGGTCTGCAGCTCGATGTCGGTGAAGCCGGCGGCGCGCGCAGCGCCGATGAGCCCCGGCAGGGCCGGCACCAGCGTGGGCTCGCCCCCCGTGAGCAGCAGGCTGCGCACGCCCAGCCGGGCCAGCAGGGGCAGGTCGCGCTCGAGTTGCGCGTGATCGGCCACGAGGTCGGGCACGTTCTCGGGCGCCTCGTCGGACGCGAAGCAGAACGTGCAGCGCTCGTTGCAGCCGAGCGTGAGGCGCGCGCTGAGCACGCCATCGACCAGGGCGTAGCCCCGCGCCAGCAGCACGAGCTCGGCCTCGGCCAGGGCGCCCTCGTGGCGTGCCAGCAACCAGGCCACGGCGTCGAGCACGCGCGACGTCTCGGCGTCGAGCGCCGCGGCGGCGTAGCTGAGGCCGAAGCGCCGCGTGCGCCGGAAGGCGGGCTTCGCGGGGTCGGGCGACAGGGTCAGGCGCAGCGTCGTGCCCCCGCGCGTGGCCTCCAGCGCCAGGTCGGTCGAGCCCTGCACGTCGTGCACGTCGAGCCGCCAGCCCGGCAGGAGGGCCTGGAGATCGGCGGCCTTCAGCAACTTGCGGCGGACCAGGGACAGGCGATCGAGCACGGGCACCTCCGGCCTGCGACAGGATACCTGCGACGACGAGCGTTCACAACGGGACCCCCGGAAACCTCACCCCCTGGCCCCCTCTCCATCGATGGAGAGGGGGAATCCTCGTTCGCCGTGGCCACCGCGCGATCGATCGGATACGATCCCGACCAGTTCCGTCTCTCCGGAGGCCCGCGTGGCGCGCCCAATCCGTTTCGGCTGTATCGTCGCGGCCCTCGCCTTTGCCCTGGCCTGCGCGCCCTCGGCCCCGCCTGCCCCGAGCCCCGTCGAGGGGGCCGCGCCCATCTGGCACCTCGGCAAGCCCGTGATCGACTCGCACGCCCACGTCTTCCCCGGCATGGTCAGCCTGGCCCGCACCCTCGAGGTGTTCGACAAGGTGGGCGTGGGCAAGTTCGCGGTGAAGAGCGGCGGCGCCGTCGGCACCCCCAAGTACCAGGCCACGTTGGCCATGCAGCGGGTGCTGGGCGACCGCATGCGCGTGTTCGCGAACCTCGACTGGAGCGGCCTCGACGATCCGCGCTGGGTGCCCACCCAGGTGGCGCTGCTCGAGCAGGGCAAGAAGGACGGCATCGTGGGCATCAAGGTCTTCAAGGCCCTGGGGCTCGGCGTGCGCTGGGCCGACGGCTCGCTGCTCGCGGCCGACGATCCGCGCCTCGCGCCCATCTTCGAGGCCTGCGGCCGCCTGGGCCTGATCTTCGCCTGGCACATCGCCGACCCCCGCGCCTTCTTCGACGCGGTCACGCCCCAGAACGAGCGCTACGACGAGCTCAAGATCGCCGAGGGCTGGAGCTTCCACGGCAAGGACTACCCGAGCTTCGATGCGCTCATGGCGACCCAGGAGCGCGTGATCGCCGCCCACCCGAACACGGTCTTCCTGCTCATCCACTTCGGCAACAACGCCGAGAGCCTCGACTACGTCGATCGCCTGCTCGACACCTACCCGAACGTCTACACCGACGTCTCGGCGCGCGTACCCGAGCTCGGCCGCCACCCCCCCGACAAGGTGCGCGCGCTCTTCGTGAAGCACCAGGACCGCATCCTCTTCGGCACCGACTTCATCACCGACGGCCCAGGCAACATGCAGCTCGGCTCGGTGTGGCACGTGCCCGGCGAGGAGCCCGACGTCGACGACGCGGTGGAGTACTTCACGCGGCACTGGCGCTACTTCGAGACCGAGCTCGCGCAGATCGAGCACCCCACGCCCATCCAGGGCCGCTGGAAGGTCGACGCCATCAAGCTGCCGCCCGACGTGCAGGAGAAGTTCTACGTGACCAACGCCGAGAAGCTCATCTTCAGCGGGCAATTCCCGCGACCCTACGCCGCGCCGGCAAAGGTGGACGCGCGCTGAAACCTCGCTAGCATGGGATCACGATTTCGCGCCCGAAGCGCTTGCGGAGTGCACCATGCGACGCTCGCTCTCGATCCTGCCCCTGCTGCTCGCCCTCGCCGCCTGCGAGGTCGAGCCCGCCTCCAACCGGGCCAGTGACACGTCGGCCTCGGCCGACGTCGGCGCCGACGTGCAGACGCCCGACGTGCAGAACCCGAGCGGCTGCCCAGCGACCGACCCCGCTCCGAACGGCGTCTGCCTGGGCGACGACACCTGCCGCTACGGCCAGGAGTGCTGCTGCGGCGAGTGCTCCGCCTCGTTCGTGTGCACCTGCGCGGGCGGCCACTGGGCTTGCTACTACACCGACTTCTGCATGCGCCCCGACTGCGGCGACGCGAGCACCCCCGATGCGGGCGGCGAGATCGCGCTCGACGTGGGCTTCGACGCGGCCCCCGTCGACACCGCCGAGCCCGACGCGGACGCCGGGGGAGACACCTGGGTCGACGATCTCGGCGGCGACACGTCGGCCACCTGCCCCGTCGAGGCGCCCCTCGGCGTGCAGGGCTCGTGCGAGGCGGGCCAGCGCTGCGAGTACGGTGAGGAGTGCTGCTGCGGCGCGTGCTCCCCCTCAATGGTGTGCGCGTGCTCGGGCGGCGCGTGGGGCTGCCACTCCACGGACTTCTGCATGATCCCGGGCTGCCCCGACGACGCGCCCCCCGACGGCCTCTGCCGCACGGCCGCCGACTGCGAGATGGCCGCCGGTTGCCGCGACGCCGACGACCCGTCGCCCTGCGGCATCTGCCGTCACCCCGAGATCACGTGCGAGGCCGACGTCGACTGCGAGGCCGGCTGGGTGTGCGAGACCGTGCAGCCTCCGGCCCTCTGCCTGTGCGAGGTCACGCGCCTCTGCCAGCCCGCGTGCGGCCCCGACCTGCCCTGCCCCTCCGGCCAGGCCTGCGCCGCCGGGCACTGCGCGCCCGCGCCCTGCGACGCCGACGCCGACTGCGCGCCGTTCTTCGCCTGCAGCGCCGACGGACCCACCTGCGCGCGGCTCGACTGCGCCGTCGACGCCGACTGCGGACCCGGTCGCTGCGTCAACGCCCGTTGCTTCGACGACTTCGGCGTGTGCCAGCTCCCCGTGCCCTGACCGGCCCCGGGCCTCGAACCAGACTTTTTCCTGTACAAGACGCCCGAAATCGATATCTTTCCCTCGACCCTGTGGTCGACAATCCCGGCCCGACCGACCGGATTGACGAAGGGTTCCAAGCATGCTCCAGGAAGGCGATCGCCGTCACTACGCCCGCCGCACGTTCCACGACGCGGCCCAGGCGTTCCACGACGGTCATCACGTGGAAGGAGTCCCCGACGACATCAGCGTCGGGGGCATGTTCCTCCGCACGCCCGCCGTCGACGAAGTGCACGCCGACGAGATCCTGGGCGTGCTGCTCGACGAACAGGCCGGGTTCACCCCTCCGCTCTTCCTCTTCGCCCGCGTCGCGCGCGTGCGTCGGGGCGCCGAGCCCGGCCTGGGGCTCCGTTGGGAGCGCGCCGGCTCGACCGGTACGCCCGACGACCTGGCGAACGCCCTCGAGCTGCTGTTCGCCATCCCGGCCTCGAACTTCGTGCCCGCCATCACCTCCTCCACCGGACGCCTGCGCACCACGTACGTGTTCCCCCACCGCAGTGACGCCGAGCCCGGCAGCAACGGCGACCGAGGCGCCTCGGGCCCGACGCCCCAGCTCACGGTGCGCCGGCTCGCCCCGGAGGCCCCGGGGCAGCGCCTCGGGCGGCCTGGTTCGGGGCCCATCGGCCTGTCCGTCACCGACGAAGAGCTCGACCAGCTCGACGTCAAGGTGCGCTACGACAGCCAATCGCGCGCCGGCCGCAACTTCAAGCGCGCCTTCGACGTCGACGCCGGCACCGTCGAGGCCACGCCCCTGGCCGACGGCCGGCTGCCCTCTTCCAACGACGACGACGACGACGAGGAGCGTTCGCCGCGGGGCCACGGCGGCTCCCGGGCAGCCTCGATAGCGCACGGCAACGGCCAGGGAAACGGCAACGGCCGCGGCCACGACACCTCCCCCGTGCCGCGCGACCGTTCGACGCGCCGCGTGCCCGTGCACCTCGAGGCCGTCATGACGGCCGCGCACGTCGACGTGCCGGTGGTCGTCACGGGCCTGGGCACGACCAGCCTGTTCGTCGAATCACCCCTGGCGCCGCTCGACCGCGCTGCCCGCGTGAGCCTGGTGCTCGACGTTCGGCTGCGCGACGGGGTGCGTCAGTTCGGCCTCGACTGCCGCCTCGACAAGATCCACGAGGGCGAGTACGGCACGCCCCCCGGGGTCGAGTTGACGATCGTGGCGTTCGACGTGCCGCAGCAGCGCGACGAGTTCACGCGCCTGGTCGAGGCCGCGCGGCACGCCCACCGTTGACGATCAACCGTTTCGCTTCTGGAAATCGGACATGAACGACGCCAGGGTGCTGGCGCCTTCGACGGGCATGGCGTTGTAGCACGACGCGCGAACGCCACCCACGGAGCGGTGACCCTTCAGCTGGATCATCCCGGCGGCGGACGCCTCCTTGATGAACTTCTCTTCCAACTCTTCGCTCGGCAGGCGCCACACGAGGTTCATGTCGGAGCGGAACTCGCGCGGCACGGGGCAGCGGTAGTACCCGTTGCTGCCGTCGATCGCGGCGTAGAGGAGGCCCGCGCGCTTCTTGGCGAGCGCCTCGATCGCGGGCAGGCCGCCCTGCGCCTTGACCCACGCGAGCGTGAGGCCCATCGCGTAGATGGCGAAGACGGGCGGCGTGTTGTAGAGGCTGTTCTCCTTGGCGTGGGTCTTGTAGCCGAGGTACGCGGGCAGGTTGTCGGGGCAGCGCTCGAGCACGTCGTCGCGGATGATCACGATCGCCAGCCCCGCGGGCCCCAGGTTCTTCTGGGCGCCGGCGTAGATGAGCCCGAACTTCTCGACCGGTACACGCCGGCTCAGGATGTCGGACGACATGTCGGCCACCAGCGGGACCGCGCCCGTGTCGGGGAACGCCTTCCACTGCACGCCGCCGATGGTCTCGTTCGACGTGAGGTGCAGGTAGGCGGCGTCGGGGCTGACGTCGAGGCCGGCGGGATCGGGCAGGGTCATGTAGTTCGAGGCCTTGCCGTCGAAGATGACGCGCGGCTCGCCCCCGACCTTCTTGATGTCCTCGAGCGCCTTCTTGGCCCAGGCGCCCGAGTTGACGAGGTCGACCTTCTTGTTGGTCGCGCAAAGGTTCATGGGCACCATGGCGAACTGCAGCGTGGCGCCGCCCTGCAGGAACAGGATGGTGTGGCCGTCGGGCACGCCGAAGAGCTCCTTGAAGAGCGCGACGGCCTCGAGGTGCACGGCGTCGTACTGCTTGCCGCGATGGGAGGCCTCGATCAACGACAGGCCCGCGCCGCGGAAGTCGACCATCTCGTCGCGGATCTGCTCGAGCACGGGCACGGGGAGCGTGGACGGACCGGCCGAGAAGTTGAACTTGCGGCTCATAGCTTGCCCTCCTCCTTGAGGCTCGTCAGGAGCGCCACCACCTCGTCGCCGATGCGCAGCAGGTTCTCCTTGCTGTTGGCGCCGATGTGCGGAGTCATGAGCACGTTGGGGTGCTTCAGCACCGGGTAATCGGGGGTGGGCGGGTCGGTGGGCCACACGTCGGTCGCGTAGCAGGCCACCTTGCCCGACTCGAGCGCCGTCATCAGGTCGGCCCGCGCCACGCAGTTGGCGCGCCCGGTGTTGATGATGACCACGCCGTCCTTCATGAGGGCGAACGTGTTCGAGTGCAGCAGCCCGAGGGTGTCGGGGTTCAACGGCGTGTGGAGCGACACGTAGTCGGCCGGCCGGAGCGCGTGCTCGATGCTCGACTGCAGCTCGGCCCACTCGCTCTCCTTGACGAAGGGGTCGTAGGCCACGACCTTCATGCCGAAGGCCCGGGCGCGCTTGGCCACCTCGGTGGCGATGTTGCCGAGGCCCAGCAGGCAGAGCGTCTTGCCGTAGAGCTCGGTGCGCTTGAGGCTCTTCTTCTCCCAGCGCCCCTCCTTCATGGACTGGTGCGCCTCGACCAGCCGGTTGGGCACGGCCAGCATGAGACAGAACGCCAACTCGGCCACGGCGATGGCCGAGGCCTTGGGCGTGTTCCGCACCAGAATGCCCTTCTCGGCCGCGAAGGCCTTGTCGACGTTGTCGAGGCCGACGCCGCCGCGGATGATGAGCTTCAGGTGGGGCGCCTTCTCGATGAGCTCGCGCGTCATCTTGGTCTTGCTTCGAATCAGAACCACGTGGGCTTCGGCGAGACGCGCCAGATCCTCGGTGACCTCACCGAACGCCGCCAGGCGCTCGGGGAGTGACGCGTCGAAGGCGTCGGCGATCAGGAACAGCATGGAAATCCCCCTTCGAAGAGTGGTTCTCGGACGTTCCCTCTACCTTAGTCGGCCAGGCTGCGCACGACCAGCCCGGACCGTAACTTGGGCTCGAACCACGTGGACTTGGGCGGCATGATGGCCCCGCTGTCGGCGATGGCCATGAGCTGCGACACCAGCACGGGATAGAGCACCAGGCCCACCCGGGCGTCGAGGCTGCAGCGCCGCTCGATCTCGGGCGTGCCGCGGATGCCCCCGACGAAGTCGATGCGCTGGTCGGTGCGCGGATCGGTGATGCCGAGGATGGGCGCGAGCAGGTTCTGCTGCACGATCGAGCAGTCGAGGCTGCCCACCGGGTCGGCGGGATCGAACGAACCGGGCTTCGCGACCAGCTGGTACCAGCGGCCGTCGAGCCGCAGGGTGACGTGGTGCAGGCCTTTCGGGGAGGCCTCGTCGGCGGGCGTCACGTCGAAGCGCTCGGCCACGCGCACCAGGAACTGCTCGGAGGTGAGGCCGTTCAGATCCTTCACCAGCCGGTGGTAGCCCATGATGCGCAGCTCGGAGTCGGGGAAGAGCACCGCCAGGTAGTGGTTGTAGGCCTCGTCGCCGGTGTGCCCGGGGTTGCGGTCGCGGCGCAGGTTGCGCACGCGGTAGCCGGCGGCGCTGCGGTGGTGCCCGTCGGCCACGTAGAGCGCCTCGACCCGGCCAAAGGCCGCCTGGAACGCGCCCACCTGGCGGGCGCTCGAGACCACCCACAGGCGGTGCCCGATGCCGTCGGGGGCCACGAAGTCGTAGGCCGGCGCCATGTCGCCCTTCACCTCGGCGGTGAGCGCGTCGAGGTCGGCGCGCGCCCGGTAGGTGAGCATGACGGGCTCGGTGTTGGCGTCTTGCACGTCGGTGTGGTGGGCGCGGTCGTCTTCCTTGTCGCGCCGCGTGAGCTCGTGCTTCTTGATGAGCCCGTCTTCGTACTCCTGCGCGCTCACCCCGCACATGAGGCCGGTCTGCGAGCGCCCGTCCATGATCTGCTCGTACACGTAGAAGCAGGGCACGGGGTCCTGGTGGAAGGTGCCCCCGTCGACGAACGCGCGCCAGTTGTCGTAGCTCTTCCGGTACACGGCATCGGAGTGCTCGTCGGTGCCCGAAGGGAAGTCGACCTCCGACTTCGAGATGCGCAAGAAGCTGTAGGCGTTGCCCTTCGACATCGCGCGCGCTTCGTCGGAGTTCAACACGTCGTACGGCGGCGCCGCCACCAGCGTGACGAGGTCGGGACGGGGCCGGAACCCCTTGAACGGGCGGATGTCGGACATGGAGGGCGCTCCTGGCGCGAGTCGGACTCTGGCGGTTCTATCTCAGCGGCGGGCGGAGTCAAGCCCCGAAAGTGCCTCGACGGCTCGTCTTCCGGCATCGGTCATCACGTACCGCTGCACGCGACTGGTGGGTTTGTCCGGAACGGTCATGGCCAACCACCCGGCGTCCAGGAGCGGCTGAACGTAGCTTTCCCGGAACTTGGTCCGGTTGCGTCGTCCCAACAACTCCATCAGCTCCCCGATGGACCGTTCTTGTGCAGCGAAAACAAGAAGCTGCACTTGGTCCCGACTTGGTCCCGACTTGGTCCCGACTTGGTCCTCGACCGCCACACCATGGCTCGTTGCCACCTCGGGATGCGGCCGAAAAACCGTCCGGGTCACCCGGCCCAATTCCACCCAGTCGGGCAACGGGTAGCCGCCTGTCTCGCAGTCCTCGCGCATCCGCTTGTACCCGGTCCCCCAGGTCTCCATGTAGTCCAGTTCGTGCAGCACGCGGGCGATGACCCGGTTGCGGATGTGGCTGACCCCGGCCTTGATGTCTTCAACGGTCATGCCGAACGGCAACTGTCCGGGGTTCTGGATCTCGATGCGGTCCGAGAAGACCGCCACCATGATCTGGCTGCCCCGGGCGCTCCAGTCTGCGTGGGCCACGGCGTTGACCAGGGCTTCGCGCAGGGCGACCCGAGGGTACTCGGGGATGTCCTGCCGCCGCATCCCCTCGATCCTGGCGGCCAACCGGGTGTTGCGGGCAATGAACTTCTGGGCGTCCTCGATGCCCACCAGGACGGTCCCCTCGATGTCCTGGCGGTCGATAAAATGGACCTTCTCCGTCCCGTGGAACCGGGCACACCGGAACACCGCATCAGGGAAGTAGCGGTTGCGAGCCTCTGGCGTGCCGAACAGGATGATGCCTCCGTTCGACGGGACGCGCTCCTTGCCGTGCCGAACGACGGCACCCAGGCTCTGGAGTTTGGCCAGGTCGATGGTGTGGCCCACGTTCTTGAACGCCACCCGGGCAGCGTCGAGGTCGAGGTCGCCAAGATCGGCGCCAACACACGGCGACTGGTCGAACGCAAGGCTGGCATCGGCCCGCTTCATCTCGGCCACGGTGGCGGTATCCGCGTGTCGGGTCGTGGACCCCAGGCGCACGTAGACGCCCTTCTCCGGCCCCTCCGCCTTCAGGTAGTACGGCCCCGCCCACCGGGCCACGTGGACGACCAGTACCGTCTTGTCGCCCACCGCGACGGTTTCGATGTCGGGGAGCAGGGCCGGGACGATGCTATCGGCCACGGTATTGGCGAGGCGCTCCCCGTCACCGTGAGGGTCGGCCAGCCCGACTACCGTGCCGTCATCGTCACGACCGACCACGAGCGTACCGCCCGCCGTGTTGGCGAACGCCACCAGGGTCTTGAGGATGGGCCGCAGCGAGGACAGGTCGCGCTTCCACTCCAGCGTGCGGCCCTCGGGGCGGGTCAGGAGGTCAGGAATCGCGTTGCTCACAATTGCCTTCCGGCCGTCTCGCGGTCGCGCGCGCTCTAATCGAGGAACACCGTGACGTCGTGCCCCTGGAGGTTCTTCCGGAGCTTTTTCTTCAGGTTGTTCTCGATCTGGCGCACGCGCTCGCGCGAGATGGCGAACTTGTCGCCGATCTCCTGCAGGGTGCGCGGATCGTCTTCGAGGATGCGGTGCTTGAGGATGAAGCGCTCCTTCTCGGAGAGCGTGGGGCCGATCTCCTTCAGGGACTTGGCCAGGACGTCGCGCAGCTCGCTGCGGGAGTAGGCGTCGTCCTGCGACTCGTCTTCGGAGGCCAGGGTCGCGGCGTAGGTGCGCCCCGACTCGGAGTCCATCTCCTGGTCGAGGTAGAAGTCGCGCGAGGCCAGCACCATCTGGTCGAGGATGCGCCGCACGTCCTCCTTCTTCTCGTACTCGCCCGCGAAGACCAGGTCGTCGACCAGTTGGCGGCGGCTGTCGTCGCTGTCGGCGCCGCTGTCGCGCCCCTTGCGCATGATCTCGGCCAGCAGCATGCGGTTCTTCCGGCCGAGCGGAATCTTCGACATGCTCCAGTTCTTGATGATGTAGTTCTGCATGTACGCCTTGATCCACCACACGGCGTAGGAGATCAGGCGGTAGCCGCGGTCGGCGTTGAACTTCTTGACGGCCATCATCAAGCCGATGTTGCCCTCCTGGATGAGGTCGACCAGCTTGACGTTGTAGTTGCGGTACTCGTACGCAATCTTGACCACGAAGCGCAGGTTGGCCGTGACCATCGAGTGCGCCAGGGCCGGGTCGGCGGTGGTCTGGAAGCGCTTGGCGAGCTCGAACTCCTGCTCACGGGTGAGCAGCTTGTAGCGGCTGACCTCGTGCAGGTAGCGATCGAGCAGGCTGACGCGCGCGTGGACCAGCGACCCGTTGCCAGCGGCACGCTTGGCGCCACGACGCGGCTTGACGGGGTCTTTCAGGAGCTCGGCCTCGGGGATGTCGGCGACGTCGCCCGGCTCGAGGTCGAGATCGTCGACCTCGACCTCGCTCTCGGCCTCGGCGGCCAGATCGGGCTCGGCTCCGGCCGGCCGGGACGCCGCGTCGTCGCCGGAAGCGGCCGGCCTCTGCGGGTCAGTCTTGCGCCTTGGCATGCTCTCGTCCGATCGTGATCGGTCCCCCCCCGGGTTCTTCGGCATATACCGGGCGGGTGGTACGGTGTCAAGGAGAGGGTCTAAAGCAGCGACGTCAGGACGTCTTCGGCCAAGCGCCGCAATTCGGGATCGCCCTCGTTCTTCACGAACTCCTGCAGCGGCTTCTCGGCGGTGTTCACGTGCAGGGTGCGCAGACCCTCGAGGGCGGCCTTCTTGACCTCGGTGTCCAGGTCGAACAGTCCCTGGACGATGTACTCGACCGCCGCCGGGTCGCCGGTCATGGCCAGCGCCCCCAGGGCGCGCGTCTTGATGGTGCGGTCGGGGTCGAGCACCAGCGCCGACAGCGTGGGCGCCACGCGCGGGTCGCCCTTGATGCACGAGAGCACCTCCATGGCCACGGTCTTGATGGCGACCTCCTGGTCGTAGAGCGCCTCGGACCACATGTCGAAGCTGCGCTTGCGCTCCTCGGGGTTCATGAGCTCGGCCAAGGTGGTGACCACCTCGATGCGCAGGTCGGCCTTGGGCGTCTGGCGCAGCCACGAGAGCTTCT
This sequence comes from uncultured Myxococcales bacterium, assembly GCA_964494475.1. Taxonomy (GTDB): domain Bacteria; phylum Myxococcota_A; class UBA9042; order CAZBRS01; family CAZBRS01; genus CAZBRS01. The sequence continues at coordinate 26,461 of CAZBRS010000056.1, forward strand.
GGATGGCCTCGGCCACCTTCAGGAGGCGAATGCCCTTGATGGCCTGCAGCCGCACGGGGTCGTACGGGTCGTCGAGCTTCTTCAGGAAGATGTCGCGGGCCGGGCCCACCGGCAGCTGCGTGAGGGCGACCAGCACCTGCTCGCGGATCTGGTCGTCGGGGTCGTCGGCCAGGGCGGCCAGCTTGGTGACGATGGCCTCGTTCTTGGCGCGGGCCAGGGCGTACACGGCGGCGCGCTTGATCTCGATGTTCTGGTCGAGCATGCGCTCTTCGAGGATGGCCTGCACCTTGGGGTCGAGCTTGGGGCTCGTCTTCGTGAACTCGGCCAGGCTCTTGGTGGCGAACTTGCGCAGCGTGAAGTTCTCGCTCTTGGCCAGGCCGATCACGTCGGGCAGGCGCATGGACCCGATGATGGTGATGACCGCGGTCTCCAGGTCGCCGGACAGGTCGGGGCGGGCCTGGGCGGTGGCCACGAGCTTCTCGAGGGAGCCCACGTCCTTGAACGCGGCCAGCGTGGCCGCGGCCTGCCGGGCCACGGCGGCCGAGGGGTCGGTGAGCTTGTCCTGCACGCGGGGCAAGAGCGCGGTCTCGCGCTTCTCGGCGATGGTCTTCAGGGCCTCGACCTTCTTCTCTTCGGTGCCGTTGACCAGCACCCAGGCGTAGCCCTTGGCGCGCAGGTCGACGAAGCTGCCGGCCACGAGCGCCATGGCGAAGCGCTCCTTGATCGGGTCGGGCACGTCGGCGCGCTCGAGCACGGCCACGAAGCCCTTGGCGTCGTTGAACTTGAGGATGCCGTCGGTGGCCTTCTGGCGCGCGGTCTCGTTGGCGTGGCCGAGCACCGAGGCCAGCCCCACCGTGACGCGCGGGTCGCCCGACGCGATGAGCTGGTCGATGGCGTCGAGCACCTCGGTGTCGTTGCCGGAGCGCAGCTTGTCGAACAGGATGAACACGCGGTACTTGGTCACGCCGAAGCCGTCGAGCAGCACCACGGCGCGCGTCTTGACGTTGGCGTCGGTGTCGTTGTCGACCACCTTCTCGAGGGCGGCGATGACCGGCGGGGTCTTCGACGAGCGCAGCAGGTCGATGGCCTTCAGGCGGATGGCGGGGCTGGGGTCGGAGAGCAGGGCGATGAGGCTCTGGTCGAGGCTCTCGAGGGGCACCTTGTCGAGGCGCTCGAGCAGGAAGGCCTTCACGAGCGAGTGCGTGCGCTTCAGGGCGTCGGTGAACATGCGCTTGAGCTCGCCGGGGTTCTTGCGGCGCAGGTCCTCGAACGCCGTGCCCGACAGCCAGCGCTCTTCGCCGAGCGACACGACCGTGTCGGGGAAGGGCACGGGCTCGAGCGTGCCCAGGTAGCTGACGACCGGCAGGAACACGGGATAGGGCTGCACGCCCCAGTCGACGCGGCCGCCGTTGTTGTCGACCCAGCTGACGTCCTTGAGGCCGTTGAAGCGCAGGCTGTAGTGCAGCTCGGCGATGACCGAGAAGAGCTCGGGGGTCGGCTCGGCCACGAACTTGACCTCGGCCTTGCCCTCGCCCGTCCAGCTGACCAGCACCTTGCCGTAGAGCGCCTCGCGGCCCTTGCCCATCTCGGAGATCAGGCCGTTCAGGAGGTCGCGCTGGGCCAGCGCCTGGTCGAAGTGGATGAGGTGCGGGAAGAGCACCGACGACTTCACGCCGCCCTTCTCGACCTCGAGGATGCGGAAGAAGAGGTAGTCTTCGGCGTGCAGCGCGGTGGTACCCCAGGCCAGGACCAGCAGCACGAGCACGGAGCGGACGGCGTGACGCATACGTACCCCCAAGCGAGGCGAACCCTAGAATGCGCATGGTATTGCGCTGACGCGGAGTGTCAACGAGAATACCAGACGACAACCTCTACGGTTCGACCCATGGCGAAGCGCTGGTTCCTCGTCGCCCTGCTGGCGGGCGCTTGCGGCGGAAACGCCGGGAGCTCCGACGACGGCATGCCGGACCTTGCCGACGTCGAGGTCGAGGTCGAGGCCTGGACGCCCCCGCCGCCGGAGCTCTGGCCGAGCACGGAGACGTTCGCGGTGAAGGGCGCGCTCGCGAGCCGGCTGCCCGGGCTCGCGGCCGGACCGTTCGTCAGCCACGTGCTCGAGGCAGCGCGCCCCGAGGTGGGTCGCCTGGCCGGCTTCGGCGTGGGCAACGGCCGCGTGTTCGCGCTGCTCGGCTACCCCGAGAAGGGGCCGCTGAACACGCTGCACGGGCTGGTGGGGCCCACGTACGAGCGGGGGGAGCGCTTCTTCGGCGACTACGCCGTCGAGTTGGTCGACGCGGCGGGCCAGGCGCTGACCTTCGACGAGCAGTGGGTGGCGCGCGACGCGACCGACGCGCTGGTCCTGACCCGCGGGCGCTGGAGCGATCTCGAGCTCGACACCGTCGACCTGGCGCCGCCCGCCGACCACGCGCACGCCGCCTGCGTGCTGCGGCTCGTCACGTGGCGCAACGCGGGCACCCTGCCGAGCCCGGCGGTGGCGCTGCGCGTCCGGGGCGTGAACCCCGACGTGCTCTCGGCCGGCTCCGCCTTGACCGAGGCCAGCAACGAGCGCGCGCTCACGACCACGCTCGGCGCCGGGGGATCGGCCGAGGGGCGCAGCCTGCAGGTCCCGGCCGCGGCCCTCGAGGCCGGCGCCGAGTCGACGCGCGTGCTCACGCACTGCGCGGTCGAGGGCGTCACGCCACCCGCCGCCTGGAGCCCCTCGGTCGACGAGGCCCTGGAGTTGCTCGAGGCCGCGCTCGCGACCGCGGTCGAGCTCCGGGAGAGCGGAGCACGCGTGCGGTTCGACACCCCCGATCCGCGCGTGACGGCGTTCTTGAACGGGATGCACGCGACCATCACCACCCAGACGTCGATCACCGGCGCCACCTGCCCCATGTCGCAGTACACGCGCACGTGGGCGCGCGACAACATCGGGCCCATGCTCTACCTGCTCGACGTGGGCGACTTCGACGCCGCCGCGGCCCTGCTCGACTACGTATGGGGCGCCACGCTGCGCTCCGGCGACCTGCAGAACAGCTACGACGCCGACCTCGACCTCGCGACAGAGCCCACCGAGCCCGACTGGGAGTCGCTCGGCGAGTTGTCGGTGCGCGTGGGCGCCGAGACCCCCAGCTACCTGGTCATCCTGTACGGAATCTGGTGGCGGGCCAGCGGAGACCTCGAACGGGCGCGCGAGCGCTGGGGCCTGCTGCGCCGCTCCATGTTCGACGTACGCTGGGGGCCCGATCGCCTGCTGCCCTGGACGGGCGACGAGACCTTCCGCGCCGCCATGAACGCCGCCTTCGGGCTGGGTATCGACGCGCCCCACCACGACCTCTCGTTCTCGCTGAACTCGAACATCCTGTGGCTGGCGGCGGCGAAGCACTTCGTGGCGCTGGCCGAGGCCCTCGGCGAGACCGCCGACGCCGAGGCCGCGAGCGCCCTCGCCGCCGAGATGGAGGCCACGGCCATGCCGCGCTACCTGCTGGGCGACGGCTGCCTCAGCGCGCTGATCGATCGCGAGACGCTGGCCACCTGGCCCGCGCCCTTCGAGGACGCCTCGCTCACGCCCACCTGGACCGGCTGGCTCGAGGGCGACGATCCGCGCGCCGTCGCCAACCTCACGTGCCTCATCGAGCGCCTGGGCCGCGCGCCCGGCGTGCTCCAGAGCCCCCCCGATCCTCTGTACGTGAACTTCCCGCTGCTCCCCTCCGGCGAGGGCGTGTTCACGGGCATGAAGCCCGGCTACACACTGGCCGCCCTCACCGACGCGGGGCACCCCGACGCCGAGGCCGCCTTCAACGCCCTGCGCCACAGCCTCGACGCCGGCGGCAACGTGCAGGAGTACCTGCTCTTCTCGACCGCGCCCGACGCCGACTTCTCGGGCCTCAGCCTGTTCTACAACGAGCAGGGCCTCGAGCCCTCGGACTACACCGCCAAGTTCCGCCCCTGGGAGGGCGGCATCGACGCCGACGCGGCCTTCGCGTACCTGACCGGCTGGCAGCCCGACGTGCCGGCTCGCCGCCTCGCGCTCCGCCCCCACCTGCCGAACGGCTGGGCGCACGCCACGTACGAGGGCCTCCGCGCGGGGGAGCAGCGCTTCGACCTGCGCCTCGAGCGCACGGCGCCGGATCGCGTGCGCGTGGCCGTGCGGGCCCTTGCGGGTGACGACGCGTTCACCGTTTCGTTGCGGTGGGACTCGGCGCGGCCGGTCACGGTGGCCGCCGGGGAGCCCTGGCCCGAGGGCACGCCCCCCCTCGAGTCCGCACCCACCGTCGTCACGCGCTTCGGACAGACCTCGACGATCGTGCCCGACCTCGTGCTGCCGGCGGGGCAGTCGTTGACCCTCGACCTGACCGAGATTCCCTGACCGAAGCGGGTCGGCTACGCTTTCGTGGCCTTCGTCGCGGACTTCTTCGGCTTGTCCGACGTAGCCTTGGCGGAGGCGGAAGCCTTGGCGGAGGCGGAGGCCGGCTCCTTGGCCGCGCGGCCCGGGTGCGCAGGCGGCATGACCCCTGACGCGCCCGCGGGGGGCTGGCCGAAGCCGTCGCGCAAGATCGCGGAGAGGGCGGGGACGACCAGGGCGACGTGCTCGTCGGCGCCCTTGCGCAGCTGGATGAGCAGGTTCGTGACCAGCGCGCGGGCCACGAAGCGCACGGCGTGGGCGCGCTCGGGGCCCCCTCCCGCCATCAGCGGGCCGAAGTGCCGTTCGAGCAGCGCGCGGTGAAGGTTCCACACCTCGCCCACCAGATCTTCGACGCGCCGCTGCCCCGGCAACTCCTGCCCGTTCAGCAGGGGCAGGAAGAGCGTGAGCAGGTCGGGCTTGCCGCCGAACAGCTTGACCAGCGCCTCGAGCAGGCGCGTGAAGGCCTCGAACGGGTCGGTGAGGTCGCGAATGGAGCCGCTGAGCTGCTCGAAGATGCCCTCGAGGCTGTGCACCATGACGGCGTGGTACAGGTCTTCCTTGCTGGGGAAGTAGTAGTAGAGGGTGCCCTTGGCCACGCGCGCGCGGTCGGCGATGTCGTCCATCGACGTCGCGTCGTAGCCCTTGCGGGCGAACACCTTGAGGGCCTTGCGCACGATCTCGTCGCTGCGGGTGCGACGGTAACGTTCTCCGCGATAGCGCCTGCGAATCTCGGGCATGGTAGTTGACCCACCGGTCGAATGCGTGCGTCGACCATACCGGACGGCGAACGAAAGTCAACCCGAGAGCAACGCTTTTTCAGGTCTTGTCGACTGGCGGCGGTCAGCCGAAGAAGATTCGCACGCCCCCGAAGCAGTCGCCGCCCCCGTCGTAGGCGTCGTGGAAGACGTGCTGGTACAGCCCCTCGACCACGATCGAGACGAAGGGCGTGACGAAGTACGCCACGCCCAGCCCGCCCGAGACCGTCGTGGCGTCGGGCATGGCCTTGTCGAACGAGAAGACGCGCCCCGAGCGGGCCACCACGTAGGGCGTGATGTTCCAGAGCACGACGGGCGCGAAGCGCAGCACGAGCTCGGGAAGCACGGTGGAGGGGTCCCAGGTGTAGCGCGAGGTGAACCCCAGCGACAGGCCGTCGAGCACGAAGTAGTCGACCTCGGCGGGCAGGAAGAAGGTCGAGGACTCTTCGTTGACGGTGGCGCCGAAGCCCAGGCCGAAGTCGATCTGGCCGCGGCAGAAGTGGAAGCAGCGCGCGGCCGCCGGGGCGGGGACCGTTACCGCGAGGGCCAGCGCGAGGGCGACGATCGGGCGCGGCAGCATGGGGCTCCTACAACGTGAACGCGAGCCCGCCCCCGAAGTCGAGGCCGCTCTCGTAGGTGTCGCTCATCACGAACTGATAGGCGAGGTACAGCTGGAACGCCAGGCGCTCGGTGAAGAACGTGGCCACCCCGCCACCCACCGTGCCGACGTTGGCGTCGGGCCAGCCGGACTCGAGGCCGAAGAGGCGCCCGAACTTGGCGAGCAGGAAGGGCGTGGTGTCCCACCGGGTGAACGGGTACCAGCGCGCGTAGGCCTCGGGCAGGACGTACTGGCTGGGCTTCGACTGGTAGACCGTGGAGGCCCCGAGCACGAAGCCGTCGAGCACGTAGTAGCCCACATTGGCGCTGATCGAGAACACGAAGCGACCGTTCGACGTGCCGCCGCCGAAGCCCAGCCCCAGGTCGAGGCCCCCCTGGCAGAAGTGGCGGCAGGGCTCGGCGACCTCGAACACGGGTTCGGGCGCGCGGGCCAGCAGGCCCGACGGAATCAGAACCAGCACCATCAGCCACGCGCGAGGCAGCATGGGATGCCCGGAAGCAGGGTTGG
>CAZBRS010000056.1:32843-37909 GCA_964494475.1 uncultured Myxococcales bacterium
CTTGCGCGCGCCGGCCGTCGCTGCTTGAATGACAGGACTCGTACGGACCATCGGGAGCCCATGGCAACCCTCGTCGTTCACAAGTTCGGCGGCACGAGCGTGGCCGACGCCGCGCGCCTGCAGCAGGTGGTCGCGATCGTCCGGCACCAGGCGCGCGACGCCCGCGTGGTGGTGGTGGCCTCGGCGGCGTCCGGCGTCACCGACGCGCTGCTCGCGATCGCCCGCGATGCAGAGCACGGTGACACTCCGGGCTGCCTCGAGCGTATCGAGGTGCTGCGCACCCGGCACCTCCAGGCCGTGACCGACCTCGGCGGACACGCCCCCACCACGGCCGAGATCGGGCGGCTGCTCGGCGAGGCGCGCGACGTGGCGACCGGCGCGGCGTTGCAGGGCGAGCTGACGCCGCGCGCGCGCGACCGCCTGGTGGCCGTGGGCGAGAAGCTGTCGGTGCGGCTGCTGGCCCTCGCCTTCCAGCGCGCGGGCGTCGACGCCGTGGCCCTCGACGCCGACACCTTCCTCGACACCGACGCCCGCTTCGGCGAGGCCACGCCCCTGGGCGAGGTGGGCGAGCGCGCCCTCCGCGTGGCCCTCGCGCCCAGGCTCGAGGCCGGCGTGATGCCCGTGGTGACGGGCTTCCTCGGCCGGGCACCCGACGGGGCCACCACCACCCTGGGCCGGGGCGGGTCCGACCTGTCGGCCACGGTGCTGGCGGCGGCCCTCGGGGCGGCCGAGGTCGTGCTGTGGAGCGACGTCGAGGGGGTGATGAGCGCCGATCCGCGGGCGGTGCCCGAGGCCCGCGTGCTGTCCCAACTGCACTACCGCGAGGCCGCCGAGCTCAGCTTCTACGGGGCGAAGGTGCTCCACCCGCGCACGATGATCCCGGTCCTGAAGCCCGGCATCCCCGTGTGGAGCCGCTGCACGTTCACCCCCGAGCGCCCCGGCACCGTGATCGACGGGCGCTTCACGCCGGGCTCGCACCCGGTGAAGGCCATCAGCGCGGTGCGCGGCCAGGCCCTGCTCTCGGTCGAGGGCAAGGGCATGGCGGGCGTGCCTGGCGTAGCCGCGCGCTGCTTCTCGGCCCTGGCGCGCGAGACCATCAGCGTGACCATGATCAGCCAGTCGAGCTCCGAGTCGTCCATCTGCCTGGCCGTACCCGAGGGCGACGCCGACCGCGCCGAGCTGGCGTTGAAGCGCGAGCTGCGCGCCGACCTGGTGCGCGGCCTGGTCGAGGAGGTGGTGGCCACGCGCCGCGTAGGCCTGGTGGCCGCGGTGGGCCTGGGCATGGCGCACACGCCCGGCGTCTCGGCGCGCATCTTCGGCGCGCTCGGCGCGCGGCGCGTCAACGTGCTGGCCATCGCCCAGGGCTCGTCGGAGCTGAACGTGTCGCTGGCCGTCGGCGAGCGCGACGTCGAGGCCGCCCTCTGCGCCCTGCACGCCGAGTTCGGGTTGGGGCGCCGCGACACCGGCGAAGACGCGCCGCGCTCCATGGACCTGATCCTGCTGGGCGCGGGCAGCATCGGCCGGGCGCTGGTGCGGCTGGTGCACGAGCGCGGAGCGCACATGCTCGAGCGCTTCGGCGTGGCCGCGCGCGTGGTGGGCGTGGCCGATCGCAGCGGCTACCTGTTCGAGCCGCGCGGCCTCTCGCCCGAGCGCCTCGAGGCCGCGCTGGCAGCGAAGACCGAACACGTGGCGCTAGCCGACCAGCCGGGGGCGGTGGCCACCCGCGACGCGGCCGACCTGCTCCGCGAGGCGCTGTCGTACCGCCTGGCGCGGCCCGTGCTCGTCGACGTGTCCGACTCCGACGACGCGCCGCGCCTCTTCCTCGAGGCCTTCCGGCTGGGGGCCGACGTGGTCACGGCCAACAAGAAGCCCCTGGCGGGCGACGCGGCCGTGTTCCGCGGCCTGGTCGAGGCGGCCCGCGAGCAGGGTCGCCTGCTGCGCGCCGAGGCCACCGTGGGCGCGGGGCTGCCCGTGCTCGACACGCTCGAGATGCTGCTCGGCGCCGGCGACCGCCTGATCCGCGCCGAGGGCTGCCTGTCGGGCACGCTCGCGTTCGTGGTCTCGCGGCTCGAGGCCGGCGAGCGCTTCTCGGCCATCGTGGCCGAGGCGGCGCGCCGCGGCTACACCGAGCCCGACCCCGTGGTCGACCTCTCGGGGGCCGACGTGGCGCGCAAGGCCGTGATCCTGGGCCGGGTCTCGGGCGTGGCGCCCGACGCCCAGGTGGCGCTGACCGGGCTGGTCGATCCGGCCCTGGCCGGACGGCCGCTCCCCGACCTGCTCGCCGCCCTCGCGGCCTACGACGAGCCCCTGGCGGCGCGCGTGGCCGACGCGAGGACGCGGGGCAACGTGCTCAGGTACCTGGCGCGCGTCGACGCCTCGGGGCTCGAGGTGGGCCTGGCCGAGGTCCCGGCCGACTCGCCCTTCGGCGGCCTGCGGGGCACCGACAACATGATCGTGTTCCGCACCGAGCGGTACGACGAGCGCCCGCTCGTCATCTCGGGGCCGGGCGCGGGCGTCGAGGTCACCGCCATGGGCGTGCTCGGGGATCTCATGCGCACCGCGGCCGAGAGGAGGTAGGAATGGTCGTCCGTGAAGCCCGCGCCTTCGCCCCGGCCACGTTGTCGAACCTGGGCACCGGCTTCGACGTGCTGGGCCTCTCGTTGGCAGAGCCCGGCGATACCGTGCTGGCCCGCCTCGTGCCCGGCTCGGGCGTGCGCCTGGTGCGCATCGAAGGCGACGGAGGCAAGCTGCCCACCGACGCCGCCCGCAACACGGCGGGCATCGCCGCCGCCGCCACCCTGGCCAAGGCGGGGCTCTCGGCCGGCGTCGAGCTCGAGCTCGTGAAGGGCCTGCCCATCGGCTCGGGGCTCGGCTCGTCGGCCGCCAGCGCGGTGGCCGCCGCCTTCGCCGTGAACCTGGCGCTCGGCTCGCCGCTCCGCCGCGCCGATCTCATCGAGCCCTGCCTCGAAGCCGAGGCGGCGGTCTCGGGTCGGCACGCCGACAACGTGGCCCCCTGCCTGCTCGGCGGGCTGGTGCTGGTGCGCTCGCTCGACCCGCTCGACGTGGTGCGCCTGCCCCTGCCCGAAGGGCTGGTGTTCGCCCTGGTCACGCCCGCCATGGAGCTGCTCACGCGCACGGCCCGCGCCGTGCTGCCGCAGACCGTGCCGCTGGCCGCCATGACGCGCAACTCGGCCGCCCTGGCGGCCGTTGTCAGCGCCTGCCACTCGGGCGATCTCGCGCTCCTGGCGCGCGCCATCCCCGACGAGATCGTCACCCCGGCCCGCGCGCCGCTCATCCCCGGCTGCCGGGCCGTGCTCGACGCCGCCCTCGACGCCGGCGCCCTGGCGGCTTCGATCAGCGGCGCGGGGCCCACGCTCTTCGCGCTCTGCCGCTCGCCACGCACGGCCGAGGCGGCCCGCACCGCCATGATCGCCGCCTTCGCGGAGCACGGCCTGGCCGCCACGGGCTTCGTCTCGCCGGCCGACAACCCCGGCGTGAGGGCCCTATGAGCACCGTGCCCTGGAGCCTGACCTGCGTGGTCTGCGGCGCCACCTTCCCCGGCCTCGGCGATCGCAACCGCTGCGACTGCGGCGAGACGCTCGACGTGACCCACGGCTGGACGCGCCCGCCGGTGGACCTCGCCACCCTCGACGCCCGCCTCGGCTCGCGAGCGCCGCTGGACAAGTCGGGAGTGTGGCGTTTCCGCGAGCTGGTCGCGCCCTTCGACCCGGCCCACGTGGTCACCCGCGGCGAGGGCAACACCACCCTCTACGACGCGCCCTCGGTGGCGCGCTATGCGGGCCTCGACGCCCTGAGGCTCAAGCACGAGGGCGAGAACCCCACGGGCTCGTTCAAGGATCGCGGCATGACGGCCGGCGTGACCGCCGCGCGCGCCCTGGGCTTCACGCGAGTCGCCTGCGCCTCCACCGGCAACACCTCGGCCTCCATGGCCGCCTACGCGGCGACCGCCGGCCTCACGCCCTACGTGTTCATCCCCGAGGGCAAGATCGCCTACGGCAAGCTGTCGCAGTCGCTGGCCTACGGCGCGCGCACGCTGCAGCTCGCCGGCGACTTCGACCAGGCCATGCAGCTGGTCGAGGCGGTGTGCGCGTCCGAAGGGATCTACCTCCTGAACTCCGTGAACCCCTTCCGCATCGAGGGTCAGAAGGCCATCGGCTTCGAGATCCTCCAGGATCTCGGCTGGCAGGTGCCCGACTGGATCGTGCTCCCCGGTGGGAACCTGGGGAACTCCAGCGCCATCGGCAAGGGCCTGCTGGAGCTCTTCGCCCTCGGCCTCCTCCCCCGCCTGCCCCGCCTGGCCGTGATCCAGGCCGCCGGCGCCGCGCCGCTCCACGAGGCCTTCGTCACCAGCCGCGACCTCGTGCCCGTGAAGGCCGAGACCCTGGCCACCGCCATCCGCATCGGCGCCCCCGTGTCGTGGCGCAAGGCCCTGCGGGCCATCCGGGCCACGAACGGGGTCGTGGAGAAGGTCACCGACCAGGAGATCCTCGACGCCAAGGCCCACGTCGACGCCGCCGGCATCGGCGCCGAGCCCGCCTCGTGCGCCACGGTCGCGGGCTTGAAGAAGCTGGTGGCCGCGGGGGTGGTGAAGCCCCACGAGTCGGTCGTCGGCGTTCTTACCGGGCACCTGCTGAAGGACCCGGACACGGTGGTGCACTACCACATGGGGACGCTCGAAGGCTTCGAGAGCACGTTCGCGAACCGGCCGGTGAAGGTCGAGGCCACCCTCGAGGCCGTGAAGAGGGCGCTGGACTGAGCCCCCACCTGGCGTCGGCCCGCTTTCGCGAGCCTCGGCGGGCGTCGGCCCGCTTCTGCGGGTCCTGTCGGCCAGGGGTTCTCCGTTCCTCGCCGCGGCGGCTGCGGGCGGAGAGCCCCAATGGCCGCCACCCGCTCGTCCGTGGCGGGCGGGCCGACGCCCCGTGGCCGGTCGCTGGTTCGGAGCTGGCAGGAAGCGAAGGCGCCGGCCCGCCCGCCACGAAACCGCGGGTGACACGCAAGGCGCGCCTCGTCACCCGCAGGCGCCGCGCCGAGGATGGACGAGGCGC
>CAZBRS010000057.1:0-37237 GCA_964494475.1 uncultured Myxococcales bacterium
GGCGACGGTCGCGACATCGTGGCCGTGGCGCAGAAGAATCGCGAGTCCGCGGCGGCCGAGGTTCTCGTCGAGCTTGACCTTCACGCAACGGCCTCATCACCCAGGGAGAGCAACTCGGTGCGCGACATCTCGCTCCCGTAGGCCACGCACGCCAGCACGTCCTCGCGCAGGATCCCGGGGTAGTCGTCCATCAACTCCTCGATCGAGTCGCCCGCCGCGAGTCGGTCGAGAATCAGCGACACCCAGATCCGGTGCCCGCGAATGCAGGGCTTGCCATGACAAACCTTCGGATCAACCGAGATTCGAGCGAGAAGGTCTCGTGCTGACATCGGAATCCTCGCATCGCGCGGTACCACGGCAACTATAATCTGGCCCGCCGCCCGCGGGCAAGCGGTCAAACCTGCTCGGACACCAGCTTGGCCTGCAGGAACAGTTGCAGGTAGTCCCTGCCACCGGCCTTCGAGTCGGTGCCCGACATGTTGAAGCCGCCGAAGGGGTGTACGCCCACCATGGCGCCGGTGATCTTGCGGTTGAAGTAGAGGTTGCCGACGTGGAAGTCGCGCCGGGCGCGCTCGAGGTGCTCGCGGTTTCGCGAGAACACGCCGCCCGTGAGGCCGAACTCGGTGTTGTTGGCGATGGCGAGCGCTTCGTCGAAGTCGGCGGCCTGGATCACGGCGTTGACCGGCCCGAAGATCTCCTCGAGCGAGATGGTGGCTTCGGGCGCCACGTCGGCGATGACGGTGGGCTCGATCACGTAGCCCGGCAGGTCGGCGCGCTTCCGGCCGCCGGCCACGACCCGGCCGCCCTCGGCCACCGCCTTGTCGATGTAGCGGAGGATGTTCGCCTCGGCCTTCTGGTTGATCACGGCGCCCATCTGGGTGGCCGGATCCTCGCCGGCGCCCAGGCGCAGGCCCTTGGCGGCGGCGGCCAGCTTCTCGACCACCTCGTCGTAGCGCGACCTCACGACCACCGTGCGCGAGTTGGCCGAGCACTTCTGGCCCTGGAAGCCGAAGGCGCCGGCGGTGACGGCGGCCACGGCGGCGTCGACGTCGCAGTCGGCGTCGATGATCAGGGTGTCCTTGCCGCCCATCTCGAGGATCGAGCGCTTGATCCAGCGCTGGCCGGGCATCACTTTGCCGGCCAGCTCGCTGATGCGGCAGCCGATCTCCTTCGAGCCCGTGAAGGCCACGATGCGGGTCTTCGGGTGCTGGACCAGCCGATCGCCGATGGCGCCGCCCGAGCCGGGGATGTAGGCCAGCGCGCCCTTGGGCAGCCCGGCCTCCTCGAAGATCTCGACCACCTTGTACCCGGTCAGGGGCGCGTCGGAGGCCGACTTCAGGACCACCGTGTTGCCCGTGACCAGCGCGGCGGCCGTCATGCCGGCCAGGATGGCGTTCGCGAAGTTCCAGGGCGGGATGACCGCCACCACGCCCATGGGGATGTAATAGAGGTTGTTGTCCTCGTTCGGCCACGGCGTGAGGGGCTGGCGCTCCGACAGGCGCAGCATCTCGCGGGCGTAGAACTCGAAGAAGTCGATGGCCTCGGCCGTGTCGGCGTCGGCCTCTCCCCACGTCTTGCCCACCTCGAGGATCAGGCAGGCGTTCAGCTCGAAGCGGCGCCGGCGCATGATGCTGGCCGCGCGCATCAGGATGCCGGCGCGCGCCTCGGGCGCCGTGCGGCTCCAGGCCGGGAACGCGCGGTCGGCCGAGGCCACGGCGCGCTCGAGCACGGCCGCGTCGGCCTTGGCGAAGCGGCCGAGCACCTCGGTGGGGTCGTTCGGGTTCGTGCTCTCGAAGGTAGTGCCCGGGAAGACGCGCTCGCCGTCGATGACGACGCCGTACTCGCGGCCGGCCTCGGCGTGCACCTTCGCCAGTGCGGCGCGTAGGGCCTCGACGTGGGCGGGCTCATTGAAGGTCAGGATGGGCTCGTTCTCGAACTCCGTACGCATGGCACCCTCCGGCGGCAGGCTCACGGTGGCGCGGCCCCTCCCCGAAGTCAAGGGGAGCCACCTCCGCTCTGCGGGCCGCCAAGCGCGGCCATTGAGTTCGGCGCTGCCTTTCGTACAATGGTACGGTCTGTCCACGACCGGTGTGGGGTGCCATGCCTCCGACCCAGGACGACCTGCTCCACAGGCAGGCGCAACAGAACGAATCGGCGCAGCAACAGCAGGATCCCAAGGGCCGCCGCAAGGCCAACGCGGATCCCGCCACGGCGTCCCAGGCCGCCCAGCAAACGGCGGCCGCGCCCGGCGGCGCGTCGAACGAGGGGCTGCGCAGCATGGCCCGCCAGACGGCCGGTGCGAACGGCGCGACCTCCCCCGGCGTGGCCGGGCTGGCAGGCGCCGCCGGCCCCGCGGTCGACTCGGCGGCCACCGGTGCGGCGGGCGCTGCGTCCGGGCCCTCTGCCGGGCACGCCCCCGACGATCGGGTCGCGCAGATCGCCACGCCCCAGGCCGGCGCCTCGGGCCAGGGCCCCGCGCCGATGCAGGCCACCCCGGGCCGCGAGCCCGCGGTCGACCCGCAGAAGGCGGCGGGCACCGGCGGCGGAGCCCCCGGTGGCGGCGCGCAGACCGGACCGGACACGACGGGCGCCGGCCCCCAGGTCGCCAGCCAGCAGACCCCCGTCGACCCCAAGGCGGCCGCCAACCAGCAGGCCCCTGATCCCAAGAAGAACCAGCCGGCGGGCTCCGGCGCCCCCGGCGGCGGCGCGGCGCCCACCTCGGCGTTGCCGGGCCCCGGCAAGAAGGCCGGAGAACCCGGCGGCGGCGACCAGAGCGGCGCGAGCGGTCCCGGAGGCGGCGGAGCCGGAGGCCCGGCCGTCGACCAGGCCCAGACCGCCGCGGGCCCCGACGCGGGCGCAGCGCAGCAGGCCGCAGGCGGCGGAGGCCCCGGCGCCTACGACGTCGACTTCATCGCGCGCGAGTACGCCTTCCACGAGGCGTGGCAGAAGGTCCCCGACGCCGAAAAGAACCAGGTCGTCAGCGACATCACCGGTGTCGGCGCCCAACCGGGCGGCGGAGCCACGCTCACGCGCGAGCAGCGCGCCCAGTTGCTGTGGAACGCGACCGGGCGCGGCGCCGCGCTGGGCGGCCTCGACGTCGCCAAGGACGAGCTCCTGAAGTTCGGCCTGAAGAAGCTCGGCGCCTTCGCGGCCACCAAGGGCCTCGGCAAGGCCATCCCCTTCGTGGGCGTGGCGGTCGGCGCCTTCGATCTGGGCTCGAAGCTCTGGAAGATCAAGGAGACGTTCGGCAAGCCGATGAACGTCCTGAACGACCCGAGCGCCTCCGAGATCGACAAGACCATCGCCAAGCTGACCATCGCCAAGGAGGTCATCTCGCTGCTCAGCGCGGTGCTGGGCATGGCCGGCGCCATCTGCGGCGCCATCGCCGTGCTCACCTCCTGGACGCTCGTGGGCGGCGTCTCGTTCGGCGCGGCGGCCGCCATCCTGGCTGCGGTCAGCTTCGGCCTCGGCATCGCCGAGACCGCGATCGACATCGTGATCGCGGGCTACCGGCGCGAGAAGGTGCTCACCATGGAGGGTGACCCCGAGGCCGTCCTCGCCGAGATCGCCAAGTACGAAACGAGCGTTCGCGACGGCACCAAGGGCACCATCAAGGCCGGTCGCGAGGCCAAGAAGAACTACACCGACATCAAGGCGCTGCAGGTCAAGACGCGCACCGACGCCGAGACCCACATCACGCAAGACAAGGTGCAGGCCTCGGCCTCGGGCACGCAGGTGGCCGGGTTCAACGGCCAGACGGGCCAGCCGGCCCTGGTGGCCCAGACCCAGTCGCGCGTGCTCGACGCCCAGCACCTCGAGATGCACAACCAGTCGACCACCGTCCAGTCGCGCGGCGTGCAGCTGCCCCTGCACAAGCCGGTGGCCGCGCCCACCCTCGAGAGCGCGAGCTCGACCACCCAGATGTCGGCCAGTCGCCTGCACGTCGAGTCGCACTCGGGCAGCGCGGCCCTCAACCCGAGCGCGGGTCCGATCGACGTGATGGCGTCGCGCACCCGGTCGTCGTCGATCTCGATGTCCAGCACGCAGCTCGAGCACTCGTCGCGCTCCAACAGCGTCACCGGAACGGCGGGCTACAACATGCTCGACCGCTCGGTGGGCGAGACCGCGGCCAAGGGTCAGGGGCTGAAGATGTCGAAGGTGGCCGACAAGGCCGCCATGGAGGCCCTGGGCCTCGGCAAGGACAGCCCCGAGGCCATCCTCGGCCGAAACGGCGGGGCCCTGCCGACCAGCGACCCGAACACGAGCTACCAGCTCGATCCCGCCACGGGCAAGGGCATGCTGCGGCGTACGCTGCCCCTGACCCCCATGCCCAAGCCGCCCTTCGTCTACCCCGAAACGATCGAGCGCGCCGATCGCATCCGGGGGTTGCTGCACAAGGAGGCCTTCCTCGGCCAGTTGGTGGCCGACGCCCAGGGCGTCGACGCGACCCTCGGCCAGGAGCTCGGGCCCAAGGGCCAGCTGGCGCAGTGGGAGAGCTTCCACAAGGGCGCCACCGACAGCCTGGGCGACCAGCGCGCGGCCATCGCCCAGAAAGAGGGCAAGGTCAAGACGGCAGCCGGCTTGGTGGGCGAGATGACCGCCGAGGACCAGAAGGGCAAGGGCAAGGCCGACAACGCGCTGCAAAGCTCCGAAGTGCAGGCGGTGTCCGACGCCACCAACAACAGCTTCCTGCGCACCGTGGTCGGGGGTGGCGCCGGCATCGCCAAGGCCGGCGCGGCGGTGGTCAACTTCGTGGGCGGCGTCTTCGGCGCCGACGAGCCCGTGATCGACACCAAGGCCATCGACAAGGTGCAGGCGCTCTTCGGGGCCGCCCCCAAGGTCAAGAGCGGTAAGGCCGGGCTGGCCGGCAAGAGCGGCGACCTGGGCGGCGCCGGGGCCAAGGCCCAGAAGCCGATCCAGGAGAAGCAGCAGAAGATCCAGCAGGCCAAGGCCCAGCAGGGCGCCGCCACCGACGCCGCGCAGCAGTTCGGCGCGGGCGTCAAGGAGGGCAAAGTCACCCTGCAGGCCAACAAGCAGGACCAGAAGGCCTGGGTGGCCAAGGTGCAGGCCGACCTGCAGCTCACCTCGGGCGCACGCCAGAAAGAAGAGGCCTCGTTCCGCCAGGAGATGGGCCAGACGCAGGCCTGGGCGGCGCAGCACTTCCAGGTGCGGCAGCTGAACCAGCAGGTGATCACGTCGGCGGGCCAGAACCCGGCGCGCCGCGAGCTCGCCCCCGACACGGTGCAGCAGGTCAGCCAGGCCACGTCGACCATCGACCAGAGCGTCGCGGCCCACAACGGCAAGCGCGACCAGCTCGCGGCCCTGAAGGGTCAGGCGCTGGCCCAGGTGGCGGCGGCGTCCGGCAAGCCGGCCTCGTCGGCGCACGCGGCGGCCATGAACCAGGCCCTGACCCAGTTCGAGCAGCGCCTCGCGGGGCACGTGGGCACGCTCGACGCCATGAAGGCCAGCCTGCAGACGGTCGAGCCCGCGCAGCTCCCGGCGGCCTTCGAGGCCGTGCAGAAGACCCTGCGCGCGATCGACGCGGCCGTCGCCATGGCCTTCCAGGCCTATGCCAAGGCCCTCAACGAGCTGGCCCAGGCGGCGGCCGAGGAGAACCAGGCCCAGGCCACGGCGACGAAGCAAGCAGCCGCCGGCTGATGACGACGCGCCATGGGTGAGCTCCCCCCGGTCATCATCGACGTGAACCGCGCCTCGTACCCGTTCTTCGGGGCCTGGTTGACGGCGGGCATCCTGGCGTTGATCTTCCTGCCCCCGCTGCTGCTCAAGGTGTTCAGCGCCCGGCTGGGGGGCAGCGGCCCGCTGTGGGTGTATGGGCTGCTCGGCCTCGGCCTTCCTGTCCTGGCTTTCGGGGTCGGGTATTTTCTCGCCGTCCGATCCTCCGCCTCCTGGGACTTCGACACCATCAAGATCGAGCGCGAATCCATCGTCTTTCAGCACTCGCTCACCCACAAGAGTGTTTCGGTTCCACGCGAGACCCTGGTTCGCTGGGACCGCGAAGAATACGATCCGCCCGCTACGGAGTACTATCCCGTCACCTACGTGTTCGTGGCCGTCCTCGCCGATGGTCGGAGGCTGAAGGGCGAACCCGCCGATTCGGTCTTGTACGACCTGACGAAGCGAAGGATCGTGGAGGCGTTCGAGAAGAACGGGCTCCCGATACCGGCGCAGTAGGGTGCCCCATTACGGTGGACCAGGAGCTCGCCTTGACGATCGACGCCTCGTTGGACGCGGCCCGTCCGTTGCTGGAGGCCAAGGACTACACGCTCGCGTACGCCGAGCTGCACAAGGCCCTGCCCGCGCTCAGCGCCGCGGGTCTCGAGGCCGCGCTGGGGCACCACCTGGTGCTGCTCGGCGACACGGCCCTCGGCATGGCGCGGCCCGATCTGGCGCTCGTGAACCTGCGCACCGCGCACCGCGCGCTCCAGGCAGCGGGCGACGCCGCGGCCGAGGGCCTGCCGGCGCGCATCGCCGCGCTCGAGGGGGCGCTCGAGGCGCCGTTCGCGTCGCTGGACGACGAGCTGGAGTGGTCCCGCGACGTGCTTCGCCGGCTCGTCCGGCGCGCGGCGCGCGTGGCGGTGCTCCGCAAGCAGCTCGACCCGACGCAGCAGTTCGAGTTCGAGATCCGCGCCGAGGAGCTCACGCTCTTCGTCGAGGGCGCCTACCCGGCCGACGACGAGCTCTTCCTGGCCGAGCGCGACCTCGTGGCGTTGCGCGAGTGGACGGCGCGCCGCTGGCGGGTCACCCCCGATGGGCCCTTCCTGGTGGCCGTGATGCGGCGCTTCGACGTGAGCGGGCTGGCGCGCGAGGTGCTGCTCGCGGCCCTGGCGCCGGCGCTCTGGCCCGACGTGCAGCGCGCCTACGTGCGGCTGTGGGGCGACTACCTGAAGCGCCAACCCGACGTGGCCTTCCTGGCGCGGCTGGTCGGACTGAACGACGCCGAGGAGGCCGAGGTGCTGCGCGCGCTCGGCCACGCCGAGCCCCTCTGCGCCGCGGGCCTGCTCGAGGTGTACCCGGGCGATCAGGCCCCGGCGGTGCCGCGGCTCTACCACGGCGTGGCGGTCTCGGACGCGCTGGTGCGCTTCGCCCTGGGGCAACCCCGCGTCAGCGAGCTGCAGCAGGCGGGGGCCGGGCCCGACCCGGGACAACCCGAGCTCTACGGCCAGGCCGCGGCGACCCTGGGGGCCCTCCTGGTGGCCCCCGACGCGCGCATGTGCCTGCACGGACCGGCCGGCAGCGGACGGCGCACCCTGGTGCGCGGCGTGGCGCAGGCCCTCGGCCTGCCGCTGCTCGAGCTGCGGCTGGCCGGCCAGGCGCGCCTCGGCTTCGACGCGCTGGCGGCGCGGGCGCTGCGCGACGCGCGCCTGGTGGGGGGCGTGCTCCTGGTCGACGCGACCGGCGCCGAAGCCAAGACCGACGATCTGGTCGCGCTGCTGCAGCCCGTGCTCACGGCCGGCCGTCAGAACCCCGCCCGCGTCGTCTTCGTGATCGAGGACGCGCTCGACCTGCTGGCCCAGGCCCTCGACCGCCGCCACATCCTGCGGCTCGGCTACCCCACGGTGGCCGAGCAGGAGGCCCTGTGGCGCCACCACCTGGCCGCCGTCGACGCCTGGCGCCCGGCGGTCGAGGCGCTGATCCACGAGGTGGTCGCGCGCTACCCCTCGCTGCCCGACGGGGTGCGCCGCGCCTCCATGGACGCCGTCGACCGGGCACGCTCACAACGCGGCGCCGACGCCGAGCCCGGCATCGGCGACCTGCTGTGGGCGGCGCAGAACCTGACCAACACGCGCATCCTCGCCATCGCCGAGCGCGTGCCGACGACCATGACGTGGGAGGATCTGATCCTCCCCAACGAGACGTTCGTGGCGCTGAACGAGATCGTGACGTACTTCCGCTACCGCGAGCACGTCTTCGACCTGTGGGGCTTCAAGCGCAAGCTGCCCTACGGGCGCGCCCTGACCTCGCTGTTCTACGGGCCGCCGGGCACCGGAAAGACCATGGCCGCCGGCATCCTCGGCCGCGAGTTCGGCATGCCCGTGTTCCGGGTCGACCTGGCCGCGGTGGTCTCGAAGTACATCGGCGAGACCGAGAAGAACCTCAGCCGCGTCTTCGAGGAGGCCGAGTTCGCGCGCGCGGTCATCCTGTTCGACGAGGCCGACAGCCTGTTCGGCAAGCGCACCGAGGTGAAGTCGTCGGTCGACCGCTACGCGAACCTCGAGGTGAACTTCCTCCTGCAGAAGATCGAGGCCTTCGACGGCGTGGTCATCCTCACGACCAACCTCGAGCGCGGGCTCGACGAGGCCTTCAAGCGGCGCATCCGCTTCAAGATCCCCTTCCCCTTCCCCGACGCACAGCACCGGCTGCTGCTGTGGCAGAGCATGCTGCCGCGCGAGGCGCGCACCGACGGCGACCTCGGGCTCCCCGAGCTGGCGCGGCGCTACGAGATGTCGGGCGCCAACATCAAGAACGCCGTGCTGCGCGCCGCGTTCCTGGCCGCCGAGGAGGGCGGCGCCATCGACGCCGCGCGCATGGAGCAGGGCGCCCTGCGCGAGTACAAGGAGATGGGAAACCTCGTACGGGAGCCGACCCGCGATGAATGAGAACGAGAGCTTCGACGAGACGTTGGCGCAGCTCCTCCTCTGCGGCGATCTGCAAGGCGCCGAGGCCCGGCTCGACGCGCTGGCCGCGGCCGCACCCGACGACACGGCGCGCGTCCGCGCGGTCGTGGCGCGCGGGCGCCTGCTCACGGCCCTGGGCCGTCGCCCCGAGGCGCGCGATCTGCTGCGCGGCCTCGAGCCGGCCCCGACCCAGCGCGACCCGGCCGCGGCCGCGCTGGTGGCGCTCGAGCTCGCCACGGCCGCGGCCGAGGAGGGCGACCTGGCGGGAGCCCGCGCCCGATTGGCGGCAGCGAGCGCCTTCGAGGGCCCCCTGCCCGACGACGCCATCCTGCGCGCCGTCACCAAGGTGGCCGCCCTGGCGGCGCTGCAGAGCGGCGTCGCGTTCGGCGAGGCCGGGGCCCTGCTCACGCGGTTGTCGCCGAACGCGCGCGCGGGCGTCGAGGCCAACCTGCTGCTGGCCGAGGGCCGCGTGAGCGACGCCCGCGACCTGCTGACGCGCGCCGCGCGCCAGGCCGAGCGCGCCGGAGCCCAAACGGAGCACGCCGGGCTGCTCGTGCACCTGGGCGCCCTGACGCTGGCGAGCCCGGAGCGCGGCGAGGCCGTGCACCCGCTGAAGGAGGCCCGCGCCGCGGCCGTCGCGATCCCCGACCCCCTGCTCTACGCCACCGCGTCGGCGCTGCTGGCCGTCGCCTACTGGCTGCAGGAGGATCGCGTGAACACCTACGCGGCGTGCGTGCGCGCCCTCGTCAGCCTCGAAGACCTGCTCGGCCCGGGCGCCGGCAACCTCTTCCACGCGCTGCTCGAGACCCTGCGCGCGGCCTGGGGCGACGAGGCGTACCGCGAGGCGGCCGAGGCCTATGTCGACCGACGGAAGAAGGGCGCGATCGAGTGATGACCGAGCCGCGGGATCCGGCCCTGATCCAGCCGGACATGAGCACGCGGGTGCTCCGGCACTTCCTGGCCCACCTGATCGCCGTGCTGGGCCGGGAGCGCGTGGCGTCCATCGCCCTCGAGGCCGGCCTGCCGTGGGCCTGGCTCGACACCGACGACCACTACGTCTCGCGGCTCTTCCTCGAGCGCTTCGCCCTCGCCGCGGGCCGCCAACTGTACGGCCTCGCAGAGCTGGCGCCCCACGACCACGCCCTCTGGCGTCTCTGGCGCGAGGCCGGCCGCGAAACGCTCTCGCCCAAGGGGCTCGGGCCCCTGTTCTTCGTGATCCGCGCCATGGCGTCGCCGCGAGCGGCGTACGGACAGGTGCCGCTGATGCTGGAGCGGGGCTTGCGGGGCAACCGCGCCGAGGTGGTTCGTCGCGAGCCCGGCTTCGTCGAGTTCCGCTGCCAGTCCCTCGATCCCGTGCGGGCCCCCGACAACTCGGGCATGTGCTGGCAGCGCTTCGGCATGCTCGAGGGCATCCCCATCGGCTGGCGCCTTCCCCCCGCCCGGGTCGAGCACGTGGCGTGCGTCCACGACCGCGAGAACCCCTCCGACTGGTGCGTGTACCGCGTACGCTATCTCGAGGGCACGCCCGCGTTCCTGGCCTGGGGCCTCCTGCCCGGGCTGCTGGGCGCCGCGGCCGGCTGGCTGGCCGCCGACGCGCTCCCCGGACTGCCGGGGCCGCTCTGGACCACGCTGCTGGGCGGCCTCGCGGGCGCGGCCGCCGAGGGCTGGCGACGGCAACTCCGAGACCGGGGGCGCAACCGGCGCGACGCGGCGAGCCTGTACGAGCAGATGGCCCTGGCCGATCAGCGCTACCGCGAGCTGTGGCACGAGCGCCAGTCGCTCCGGCGCGCGCTCCTGACCGTCCGCAAGATCTCCGGCTACCTGCCCCCGGGCGTGGTCGACGAGATCGAGCGCATGCCCGAGCGCGAGCTCAAGCTCGGCGGAGAAGCCACCGACGCGGTCGTGCTCTTCCTCGACCTCGTGTCGTTCACCAACCGCTGCGAGACCGCGCCGCCCGAAGACGTGGTGGAGCACCTGAACCTGTTCTTCGCGTTCGTCGACCCGATCATCGAAAAACACCGGGGCATCATCGACAAACGCCTCGGCGACGGCGTGATGGTCGTGTTCACCTCGCGCGCCGGGGCCGAGACCTCGGCCGAGCTGCGCCGCCGGGCCATCGCGTGCGGGCTGGACCTGCTGAAGACCATGGAGGCCTGCAACCGGGCGCTGGCCGAGCGCTCCGCGGCCCCGCTGGAGGTGCGCGCCGGCCTGGCGGCGGGGCGCCTGGTGCAGGGCAACATGGGCTCCCCCGTCCGCCTCGAGTACACGGTCATCGGCGATGTCGTGAACGTGGCCTCGCGCCTGAACGGCCATGCGCGCCCCGGCTCGCTGCTGGTCGAAGCCGCCGCGCTCGAGCACGCCGGCGAAGGGTTTACGGTGTCCGAGCGTCGCGAAGTGCGCGTGAAGGGCCGCGAACACCCGGTCGCGGTCGTCGAGTTGATTCCGTGAGGGGGAGCGCCGCGGCGGACGAGGTCCCTACACGACGGCCTCGCGCAGCGTGGGGTCGAGCGCCAGCTCGGGACGGAACGCGTTGACCCGGTGCGGCGAGCTCGCGGGGAGCATCGCCCGCACGGCGTCGAGGTCGTCGGCCGACAGCAGGGGCGCCACGTTCGTGGTTCGAAACTCGTGGGGCAGGCCGCAGGTCGCGATCAGGTTGAGGCTCTCCCAGATGCGCGCGATGGGCGCGTGCACGCCGGCCAGGCGGTCGTAGCCGGAGGCCGGGGCCTTCACGTCCATGGCCACGAAGTCGACCAGGCCTTCGGCGAAGAGCGCAGCCAGCACGTCGGGGCGGCTGCCGTTGGTGTCGAGCTTCACGCGGTAGCCGAGCGCCTTCAGCCGCCGGCAGACGTCGGGCAGGTCGGGCTGCAGCGTGGGCTCGCCCCCGCTGATCACCACGCCCCCCAGCTTGCCGCGCCGCGCCGCGAGGAAATCCCACAGCTCCGGTTCGGGCATCGTCGCCCCCTCGGACGCCAGCAGCCCGGCGTTGTGGCAGAAGGGGCAGCGGAAGTTGCAGCCCTGGGTGAAGACCACCGCGGCCGGCACGCCCGGGTAGTCGGAGAGCGAGGAGCGCACCAGCCCGCCGATCTTCACGCCTGGGCCTCCGGACGGGGAGCCGGCGCGGACGCGGGCGCGGAGCGGAGGGCCCCGTCGTACGTGGAGCGCAGCTGGAACTCTTCGCGCTTGCCCTGGTTCCACTGGTCGACGGGTCGCAGGTAGCCCACCACGCGCGAGTAGACCTCGGTCTTCTGGTCGCACGTCGGACACCGCGGCGCCCCGCCCCGCAGGTAGCCGTGGGTCGGACACACCGAGAAGGTGGGCGAGAGCGTGAAGTAGGGCAGGCGGTAGTTCGAGCAGACCGTGCGCACGAACGCCTTGACGGCCGCGGGATCGCTGACGGCCTCGCCGAGGAAGACGTGCTGGACGGTGCCGCCCGTGTAGCGGGCCTGCAGCTCGTCTTGCAGATCGAGCACCTCGAAGATGTCGTTCGAGTAGTTCACGGGCAGCTGCGTCGAGTTCGAGTAGAAGGGCTCGACCGCGCGCTCCTTCAGCGACGCCGTGCCGTCGGCCGCGGAGCGGAGGTCGGCGTAGCGCTCGGCGTCGAGGCGGGCCATGCGATACCCCGCGCCCTCGGCCGGCGTGGCCTCGAGGTTGTACAGGTGGCCGGTCTCTTCCTGGAAGGTCGCCAGGCGGTCGCGCAGGTGATCGAGCACGCGCGCGGCGAACGCGACGCCCCGCGCCGCGCCCAGGTCGCAGCCCAGCAGGTTCAGGCAGGCCTCGTTCATGCCCACCAGGCCGATGGTCGAGAAGTGGTTGTGCCACCAGGCGCCGTGCCGGGCCCGGACGTCGCGCAGGTAGTACTTCGTGTAGGGGTAGAGGTCCTTCTCGGTCAGCACCTCGAGCACCTTGCGCTTGGTCTCGAGGCTCGTGCGCGCTACCTCGAGCAGGCGGTCGACGCGCGCCAGGAAGTCGTCTTCGGACGTGGACAGGTAGCCGAGCCGGGGCATGTTGAGCGTGACCACGCCCACGGAGCCGGTCAGCGGGTTGGCGCCGAACAGGCCTCCGCCGCGCTTCTGGAGGCTGCGCAGGTCGAGGCGAAGCCGGCAGCACATGGACCGCGCGTCGTCGGGGCTCATGTCGGAGTTCACGAAGTTCGCGAAGTACGGGATGCCGTACTTGGCCGTGACCTCCCACAGCGGATCGAGGGCGGCGTCCTCCCAGTCGAAGTCGCGGCCGATGTTGTAGGTCGGGATGGGGAACGAGAAGACGCGACCCTTGGCGTCGCCCTCGCTCATCACCTCGAGGAACGCGCGGTTGAACAGGTTCATCTCGGCCTGGAACGCGCCGTAGGTCGCGTCGATCTCGCGCCCGCCGATGATGGCGGGCTGATCGGCCAGGGGCGCCGGCACGCGCAGGTCGAGGGTGATGTTCGTGAAGGGCGTCTGGAAGCCGACGCGCGTCGGCACGTTCAGGTTGAACACGAACTCCTGCAGCGCCTGCTTGACCTCGGGGTAGGTCAGCTCGTCGTGGCGGATGAACGGCGCGAGCAGCGTGTCGAGGCTCGAGAAGGCCTGGGCGCCGGCGGCCTCGCCCTGCAGCGTATAGAAGAAGTTGACCACCTGGCCGAGCGCCGTGCGGAAGTGCCGCGCCGGCGCGCTCTCGGCCTTGCCCGGAGCGCCGCGGAAGCCCGAGCGCAGCAGATCCTGCAGGTCCCAGCCCACGCAATAGACCGACAGCAGGCCGAGATCGTGCAGGTGCACGTCGCCGGACGCGTGGGCCTCGCGCACCTCGGGGGTGTAGATGCGGTTCAGCCAGTAGGTCTTGGTGACCTCGCTCGACACGTAGTTGTTCAGGCCCTGCAGCGAGTAGGCCATGTTCGAGTTCTCGTTCACGCGCCAGTCGAGCTTCTGAAGGTAGCTCTCCATCAGGTCGATGTCGGCCTGGGCGGCCATCTCGCGGTTGCGGGCGTGCTGATCGCGGTACAGGATGTAGGCCTTGGCCGTGCGCCGGAAGGGGCTGGCCAGCAGGGCCTCCTCGACCAGGTCCTGGATCTGCTCGACCGACGGCTCGGCCTCGCGCAGGACGGCCTGGGCCAGCGAGACCACGCGCAGCATGAGCGCGTGCGCCACGTCGTCGCCGAACTCGCCGGTGGCGGCGCCGGCCTTGCGCAGGGCCGCGGTGATCTTCCGGGGATCGAAGGCGGCGGTGCGACCGTCGCGCTTGCTGATGCGGGTGAAGGGCGCCAGGCCGAGGGTCTCGGCCGTTACCAGCCCACGTTCCATGTCGTCGCGCCTCCTGGAGGGTATCAGGGGGGCCGGGCGAGCTTCGACGCTCCGCCTCCGGGCCCTCGATGGCGGGCCCGGTTCGTCGACCGGCATCCCCGGGTGTGTCAAACCGCTACAAGATATGGTAGGGGACGAGCAGGTCAAGCGCAAAATCTTGGATCGACAGGGTCCGCGGAAGCACTTCGAAAACGCCGGCCGCGCGCCCTGGGGTCAGGGGAGCCGCACGGCCTCGCCGGTGCGCGAGCTCTCGTACGCGGCCTCGAGCACGGCCTGCGTGCCCAACGCCACGTGGCCGGGCGCGGCGGGCGTCGACTCGCCCCGCAGCACGGCCACGAAGCGCGCGGCCTGGGCTTCGTACATGGCCGGCAGGCCGTGGGGCCGGCGCGGCCCGAAGCCACCGGGCTCCTCGTCGCCCCCTCCTTCGGGGCCGCGCGAACGGAGCAGCGTGGGGAAGAGGCTGGCATACCCCCGCGTGCCGAAGAGGCGCGTGCCGGCCTCGGGACCGTCGGCGTGCGGCTGCCACCAGCCGCACTCGACGACCGAGACCGACCCGCCCTCCCACTGGACGACGACGAGGCCGGTGTCGTCCACGTCGGCGGCCGGGTCGGCCTCGAACTCGCCGTACCACCGACCCACACGCGCGAAGACCTGCCGCGGCGCCGGATCGCCGAGCAGGAAGCGGGCCGTGTCGATGGCGTGAACGCCCATGTCGACCAGGGCGCCGCCCCCCGCGAGCTCGGATCGCGAGAACCATCCGCCCGGCCCCCAGCCGACGTGGCTGCCATACCCGGTGGTCCGAACGACCCGACCGATCCGGCCGGCCGCCACGCGGAGCCGGAGCCAGCCCGCCTCGACGTCGTGGCGCCAGCAGTGGGCGACCTCGAGGTGGCGACCCGCGCGCTCGGCCGCCGCGACCATCGCCCGCGCCTCACCGAGGGTGCAGGCCATGGGCTTCTCGACCAGCACGTGCACGCCGGCCTCCAGGGCCGCGATCGCCTGCGGGGCATGCAGCGCGTTGGGCGTGCACACCACGAGGGCCTCGACGCCGCCGGCGCCGAGCAGATCGTCCAGTCGAGCATACGTTCGAGGCACACCGAAACGGCCGGCGAAGCGGGCGAGCGACTCGGCCCGATGGTTGACGGCCGCGACCACCTCGACCCCGTCGAGCCGGGAGAACGCCGCGGCGTGAACGGCCGCCATGCCCCCGACCCCCGCCAGCGCGATCCGCAGCATGCGCCCTCCCCCCGAGCCACGGCTCGATTCCAGCAGTTTCCACCGCCGACCGCAAGGGCGCAACCACGGCCAGGTTTCGCTTGACAGGGAGCCCGAACGGGCTATTCTCGCCACCGCGTTGCGAGGATGGTGGAATTTGGCAGACACGCAGCGTTGAGGTCGCTGTGGAGGACACTCCGTGGGGGTTCAAGTCCCCCTCCTCGCACCTTGTCCGGTTCTGACAACCTGTCCGGTCCTGACAACCTTCTCCCCGACGTCCGACCGACGGGCGAGCACCGCACTGCCGACGTGAGTCAGAGCACTTCATCAACTTTCTTG
This sequence comes from uncultured Myxococcales bacterium, assembly GCA_964494475.1. Classification (GTDB taxonomy): domain Bacteria; phylum Myxococcota_A; class UBA9042; order CAZBRS01; family CAZBRS01; genus CAZBRS01. Next base: position 15,470 of record CAZBRS010000057.1, read on the forward strand.
CGCGCGGGTGGCGTGGCCATGCTATGCTGCGCGCTGCTGGCGATTGGTTGCGACGAGGCCCCCGAGGCGGCCCTCGCGAACGCCGAGGAGGCGTGGCGACAGGGCGACGAGCACGGGGTCCTCGCGAGCATGACGGCCCCGTCTGCCGGCACGATGCGGCTGCTCGCCTTCAGCGACGAGCGATTCCGCGTCGTGCCCCGAAGGGGGGCTCCGGCGCCCGCGCGAACGGCGCTCGACGCAACCGGCAGCGCCACGACCGTCGTCGCGCGGGTACCCGGGCCGAGCGGCTCCGTCCCGCTTCGCCTGGTGCGAGACGACGGCACCTGGCGTATCGATCTGGTCGCGACCGAGGCGCTGGCGCGAGACGTCGACGCGAGAGGCTTCCCTCGATGACGCGCGGATACTGCCGCTCGTGCCACCAGACCCAACCCCCCGAGGTTTCTCTCTGTCCGCTCTGCGGCGCGACGCTGGTCCCGTTCCCCGCCGAGCTCGACATCGGCGATGTCCTGCCCGGCGACCTCCGCATCGTGCGCCTGCTCGACGAGGGCGGCATGGGCGCGGTGTTCGTGGGCGTCCAGGAGGGGCTGAAGCGCGAGGTCGCGGTCAAGGTCATCCGCTCGGCCCTGTCCCGCGACCCGGCGGTCATGCGCCGCTTCCTCGACGAGGGCCCGCTCCTGGCGCAGCTCGAACACCCCAACACCGTGCGCGTGCTGCAGCAGGGACGCACCCGCGACGGACAGCTCTTCCTGGTGATGGAGTTGCTGCGCGGGCGAACCCTGCGCGACCTGCTCGGCGTGGAGCCCCGGCTGCCCGTCGAGCGCATGCTGCGCATCGGCGTGCAGGTGTGCAATTCGCTCGAAGAGGCGCACGCCAAGGGGCTCGTCCACCGCGATCTGAAGCCCGAGCACATCTTCCTGCAGGATCACCCCGGCAACCCCGATTTCGTACGCGTCTTCGACTTCGGCATCGCCCGCAGCGTCGACGAGGAGACCTCGGAGCGCCTGACCCAGCCGGGCATGGTCTTCGGCACCATCACCTACATGAGCCCCGAGCAGTCCAACGGCGACGACGTCGACCTGCGCTCGGACATCTACAGCCTGGGCGTCCTGTTCCACGAGGTGCTGACGGGCGACCCGATCTTCCGCTCGTCGAACCCGCTCGCCGTGCTCATGCGCAAGCTGACGTACGAGCCGACCCCCATCCGCGTCAAGCAGCCCGAGCTCGACATACCGGCCGAGCTCGACGACCTGATCGCGCGCATGTTGGCCACGCGCGCCGACGGACGCCCCTCGTCGATGGGCGAGGTGCGCGACGTGCTCCTGCGGCTGCTGAGCGAACCCCGGGCCGCGACCCCGCAGGGCCCGGCCGCCGCGGCACCGGCCGACGCGATCGAGGTGGTCGAGGCCGAGCCCACGCGCATCGGCACGCGCCCGCTGCTCGCGCCGCGCTTCGAGATCGGCGAATGCCTCGGGCGGGCGGCCGAGAAAGAGATCCTGCTCGACCTGGTCACCAACTTCGCCCGCACGGGCGACCCCCGCGTCGTGATCGTCGACGGGGGCACCGGGGTGGGCAAGAGCAAGCTGGTCGGCTGGCTGCAACGGCGCGCCGCCGGCCTCTCGGGGGTCCGCGTCAGCCGGGGGGTCTTCTCGCGCTTCAACACCGCGGTGAGCCTCCAGGCCGTGAAGGACGCCGTCCGTTCCCTGCTCGACGTCGACGACCACGCCGGCCCGAACGAGGCGAGCCGCGCGTCGGTCAAGATCTCCACGAGCCTGCGGCGTTGGGACATCACCGACGCCGACCTGGCGCAGGTCCTCGCCGACCTGATCTACCCGGGGCAGACCACCACCGCGCCCGTGGGGCAGCTCGGCCAGGAGCGCTACTGGGAAGCCGCCTACATGGGCCTGCTCACGCTGCTGCGCGAGATCGCGGGGCGCACGCGGCTCGTGCTCATCCTCGACGACGTGCAGTGGGCCGACCCCCGCTCGATCGAGTTCCTGCAGCTGCTGCTCGATGCCCTGCGCAGCCGGAGCGTGGCCGTCTCGCTGGTGCTGGTCGTGAACACCGAAGAGGCCGAGGACCGCGACGCCTTCTCGGCGCTGCTCGTCTGGCTGCTCCGGAACCTGGCGTCCATGACGCGCCAGTTGTCACTGAAGCCCTTGTCGGGCAAAGACTTCGACGACTTCGTCAACGCCATCCTGCCGCTCGAGCCGCGGTCCCGCGACGAGCTCTTCCGCATGTCGCGCGGCAACCCCTTCTTCACGATCGAGCTCCTGCAGTTCCTCTTCAACGAGCAGCAACTCCAACGACGCGAGAGCCACTTCGCGCTCGTCGACGCCAGCGAGCGGCCCTCGGCGGTGCCGCTCACGCTGAAGGACATCGTCCAGCGCAAGTTCGCGCGCTTCAAGGCGCACAGCGCGCTGGCCGACGAAGCCATGGCGGTGCTGGAGCACGTGGCGCTGTTCAACGAGCCCCTGCCGTGCGACGTGCTCGAGGCGGCCCTGGAGACCGACCCGACGGCCGAGCGCGTGCGCGCCCGGCTCGACGACGTGCTCGACGCGCTGACCCGCGAGCGCCTGCTGAAGCTCGAGATCAAGGGCAACGACGAAGCCGTCGAGCCCTACCACCCGATCGTCACGCTCTACCTGCAGGCCGAGCTCGGTCGCGGTCGAAGGGGCCGCCGCATCCACCGGGCGTTCGCCAGCACGCTCGAGGCCCGCCTGGCGAAGCGTCGCGACCCCCTGGCGCTCGAGCGCATCGCCGAGCACCACCGGCAGGCGGGCGACGGCGCCCGCGCCCTGCCGTTCTACCAGGAGGCCGGCGCCGGCTGGAACAAGCGTCACGAGTACGAACGCGCGATGGCGTGCCTCGGGGCCTGGCTGCAAATCTCGGAGGGCCTCGACCCCGCCGGAGGAGCCGAGCGCGCCGAAGTGCTCTCGCTCCTGGCCGGGATCCAGACGACGTGCGGCGAGTTCGGACCCGCCGAGAAGACCTGGCGACAGGTGCTCGCGTGCTGCTCACCCGACTCCCCCGACGCGGCCTACGGAACAGCCCTGCTCGGCCTGGCCGAGATCCGCGGCCACAAAGAGGCCAACGTCGACGACGACCTGCGCCGGGCCGCGCGCTTCTTCCGCCGCCACGGGCACCGGCGCGCCCTGGGCCGGGCCCTCGAGCGCCTGGGCTCCAGCCACGTCGACGCGGGCCGCGTCCAGATCGCCGCGCGCATCTTCTCGGCGGCCGAGCGCATCCTCGAGGCCGAGGGAGCCCGCCACGAACTGGCGTCGCTCTTCAACCGGCGCGGACTCGCCAGCATCCACGCCGGACGCGCCGACGAGGCCCTGCGATTCTTCGAGCGCGGGCTCGAAATCCAGGCCGAGCTTGGCAACCCGGTCGAGCTCGCCCGCGCGTACAACAACATCGCCATCGGGCTGATGCAGCAGGGCATGGGCGCCGAGGCCGAGCGCTACCTCGAGGGCGGCCTCGAGCGCCTGGGGACCGTGAACTTCCCAGCCGGGCGCATCTCGCTGCTGCTCAACCTGGGCGTGGCGGCCATCATGCGCCGCGACTTCGAAGTGGCCCTCGAGCGCCTCGACCGGGCGTACGCGCAGGCCGAGAGCATCTACTCTCGTCGACTCCAGGCGCGCATCCTGGTCAACAAGGCCGCGGCGCTGCTCGAGCTCGGCCGCTTCGACGAAGCCCTCCGCCTGGCCAGCGAAGGCCAGGACATCTACGGCGCGCTCAACCTGCCGGTGCAGGCCTGGCCCAGCACGGCCCTGATCGGCGACCTGTACCTGCGCAAGGGCGACATCGGGCAGGCCCGCCGCTACCTGGAGCGAGCCTACCACCTGGCCCAGCGGCTGGGCCTTCGCACGGGCAACGTGGCCGAAGTGCTCCAGGGCCTCGCGCACCTCTACGAGAAGGAGGGCAACGCCACCGCCGCGGCCCGGGCCCTGGACGAGGCGGAGCAGATCTACTCGTCGCTCCGCAACGTGAGCGCGCAGACGGCGCTCGGCGAGAGGCGGAAGCTCCTCACGGGTCAGCACGCCGCCGCGCCCCGACCGGCGGAGCCCCCGCCCGCCGCGGGCGGTTGAGTCATGACCGGGCGGAGGGCTTCGTGACGTCGACGCGTTCCCAGAGGGTCTGCGCGTGGCTCCCCCTGCTCGTGCTGCTGCTCGGGTCGACGCCGGCGGCGGGCGCCGAGGTCTCCGAGAGCGTGCGGGAGCGCTGGACCTTCCTGCTCCAGCACCTGGTACACGAGAACGCCCCGGCCGCGGCCGCGCTCATCGACGAGCTGAAGCTCTTCAAGACCGAGCACGGGCTGCGCGACCTGTTCCCCGAGGCCGAGCTCATCCACGCCATGGGTATGCAGGCGCGGGGCTCGACCGACGGCCTCGGCGCCCGCGCGTACTTCGAGTTGGCCCGCGACCTGGCGCCCGATCTCCCGGGGCCGAAGTTCCAGCTCGGGCTCCTCGATCTCGTCGAGGCCGACTCCGGGGCGCACCTGCTCGAAGGCGCCCGGGGCCTGCTCGAGGGGGCGCGCACGCTCGCCCGGAATCCGGAGTGCGCGCTCCGCTCGGGGATCGAGGCCGTGTTCTTCGCGCTGATCCTCCTGCTGGGGGTCACGGCGTTGCTCGCGAGCTTCCTGTTCCTCAAGTACGTACGCCTCGTCACGCACGTGCTGTCGTCGCGGCTCGGCGATCGCATCCCCGCGCCCGCGCTGCTCCTCCCGGTGGCCAACGTGGTCCTGCTGCCCTTCCTGCTCTGGGGCAGCCTGCTGCTCTCCGCGGTCGTCACGTTGGGAACGGCGCTCGTGGTGGGGACGAAGCGCGAGCGTCGCTGGAGCATCGGCGTGCTCGTCCTGATCGGGCTCACCCCCGGGGTCCTGCACCTGCTCCGCCTCACCCTCGTGCTTCCCGACCTCCCGGCCGTGCGGCTCTACCGCTGCGAGCTCGGCGTGTGTTCCCCCGACGCCCTCGATCGGCTCGAACGCACCGAGGGGGTCTCCCGACCGTGGCTCCTCAAGGTCCGCGGCGACTACATGTCCCGCAGCTTCCGCGGAGACCCCTACATCTTCGAGTCGGCTCGCGACGCCTATACGACGGCCCTGAAGGCCGACGACCACGACCCCGCGCTCTGGGTGAACTTCGGCAACCTCCTCGTGGCCGGGCGCCGCTACGCCCCCGACCGCGTGGGCGACGAGACCCTGGGGCAGGCCGTCATGCTGTACGACCGGGCGCTCCAGGTGCTCGGCGCCGACGCGCGGGTGCTCTCGAACAAGAGCTACGCGCTCGACGCCCTCGGCGACAGCGAGGGGAGCGTGCGCCTGGCCGAGCAGGCGCGCGCCGTCGACGCCAGCGCCTTGCGCGAGAAGGACTCGGCGCTCGGACTCGCCTCCGATCGCCCGCGCTCGTTCAACCACAACCGTGATCTGTTCGTGTTCGTGAGCTCGCCCGCCCGCGTCTACCGCGAAATGCTCCGCACCTCGACGGCCTCGGCGCCGCGCGTCGACAACCTGCTGCTGGGCACACTGGGCACGGCGGGCTTCCTCGGCGCCTGGGGCGCGATCTTCGCGGGCTGCGCGTCGCTGGCCGTGGCCCTGCGCCGGAAGCAACGCCGCAGCCACTACTGCCCCTCCTGTGGCGACGTGGTCGTCCCGAGCGCCTCGGGCCCCGCGATCTCCAGCGACGTCTGCTCGACGTGCTTCTACCAGGTGGTGAAGGGCACCTACATGGAGCCCCGCGAGGCCGTGCTGCTCGAGATCCGTCAGCGTCGCCGGCATCGTCGTCGCGCCGCGGGGGCGGTGCTCGCGAACCTGGTGGTGCCCGGTCTCGGGTTGCTCCTGCGCGAACGCGTAGCCGCCGGACTGCTGGTCGGCGCCGCCTTCCTGGCCCTGGCGCTGCTGGTGTTCGGTCGACCGGCCTGGCTGGCCGAGCCCGTGCTGTGGCCGGCTGGCGAGGTGCCGGCCGTGCGCCTGGTGCTCCTCGGGGTGCTGCTCGCCACCTACGTCCTGGCCCAACTGCTGCTGCTCCGCAAGCCTCCGCGGCGGGGCGGCTTGACCCTCGGCGCCCACCCCGGCAGCCCCGTGCCCGCCGCGGCCCGCGCCAGCGTCGCCCCGAGGCCGACCGAGGCGTCCCGCGGCGCGCCCGGACCCACGTCGGCGCTCGACGACGACGATCGCGCCCTGACGCTCGACGCCGACGTGCCCAGGTCGAAACAAGAGGAAGACGACCGCAAGTTCCTGGAGGACGCGTGAGCCCAGGCGAGAACTTCAACATCGTCTACCAGAAGTCGTTCGTCGACATCCTGGTGAAGGTGGCCCGGGAGAGCCGAACCGGCGTCCTGCGCTCGAGGGGGACCGCGCGGCCCTTCGAGATCCACGTCGAGAAGGGCTGGGTGGTCAACGTCACGGGCGAGTTCCCGGGAGAACCCTCGATCGAAGAGATCATCGCGCGCTCGGGCTTCCTCGACGCCGCGACCTTCCGGCGCATCCTGAAGCGTACCCGCAAGAGCAAGACACCGTTCGTGGCGTACGTGATCAAGAAGGAGTTGTTCTCCGAGGTCTTCCTCAAGCGCATCCTCGAGAACGTCATCCGCGAGCGCCTGAACCGGGTGCTCGAGATGCAGAACTTCGGCATCGACTTCGAGAAGAGCACGCCGACGCCGTTGAAGAACCTGTCGTACATCCACCTGCCGGCGTACCTGCGGCGCTACCGCAACGAGTTCGACGCGCGCAAGCTGGTCCGGCAGCACTTCGCGGACGATCAGCTCTTCCCCGTGCCCGCCAAGGGCGCCACCGGCATCGAGAACGACGCCCGCTTCGACGTCGACGCCCGCATCGTCTACGTGTTCATCAACGGTCGACGCACGTTCCGCGACATCTCGTACATCTCGGGGCTCGGCTACGTGCGCACGGGGGTGGCCCTGCTCCGGCTCATGAAGACCGGGATGATCGAGCTGCGCGACCGGCCCCGGCAAGATCGGAAGGCGCTCGGGGTCGCGGGCCGCGTCGTCTTCCACGTGGCGTTGCCCGTCGTGTTCGTGGTGCTTTTCGCGCTTGGTCTGGGCCTGTCGTCCAAGCTGCGCGAGCCCCACCTCTACGATCGCGATCAAGCTGAACGGGCGCAGTCGATCTCCCTGTTCCGGCGAGCCAGCGAGTACTTCGAGCGGCTCGAACTGCGCGCGCCCCGCGGACCCGAGGAGTTGTTCGAGCGCGGGCTGCTCGACGAGCGCTGGCGGCCCTTCAAGCGCACGTACGAGCGCGCCCTCCAACACGAGAAGGAATCACGGGGCTGAGCATGGGAGCCACCGAGGTCCGCTTCGAGAACAAGGAACTGTTCGAGCGCCTCGCCGGTCCGGGCGCCGAGAACCTGGCCGTCGTCGAAGAGCGCCTGGGGCTCACCCTCGCGACCGAGGTCAACGCCTCTGGCGGGCACGTGCGGCTCACGGGACTCGACCACGACGTCGAGGTGGGCGCGCGCCTGCTGCGCGACCTGTACTTCCAGGTCCGGAAGGGTCGCCCGCTCCACCCCTCCGACGTGGCCCGCGTTCTCGACAGCACGCGCAAAGGACACGTCGAGAACCTGGACCGCATCTTCGATGACGCCCTGGGCATCCGCCTCGCCAGCCGCACGCTGCTGCCCAAGACGGCGAACCAGCGCGCCTACATCGACCTGATGCGCTCCCGCGACATCGTGTTCGCCATCGGCCCCGCCGGCACCGGCAAGACCTACCTGGCCATGGCGGTGGCGGTGGCCACCCTGCAGGCTCATGGCTGCAAGCGCATCGTGCTCACGCGTCCGGCGGTCGAGGCCGGCGAGCGCCTGGGGTTCCTGCCCGGCGATCTGGTCGAGAAGGTGAACCCCTACCTTCGCCCCTTGTACGACGCGCTCTTCGACCTCATGGACGTACGCCGGGCTGGCGCGTTCGTGAAGGACGGCCTCATCGAGGTGGCCCCCCTGGCCTTCATGCGTGGACGCACGCTGAACGACGCCTTCGTCATCCTCGACGAGGCCCAGAACACGACCGTCGAGCAGATGAAGATGTTCCTCACGCGCATCGGCCAGAGCTCCCGGGCGGTCGTCACCGGCGACGTGACGCAGATCGACCTGCCCGACGAGGTCCCATCGGGGCTCGTCCACGCCGCGAGCATCCTGCAGGGGGTCCCCGGCCTCGGCTTCGCGCGCCTCGAGCGCGTCGACATCGTACGCCACCCGCTGGTCCAGGAGATCGTGCGCGCCTACGACGAGGCCGACGCCAAGGCGCCGGCGACCCGGCCCCCTCGCCGCCGGAGCGACCACCCCGCCTGATTCGGAGGAAGGACGTGATCCAGATCCAGAACCGCCAACGCCGGGTGCGCGTGCCCACGGCGCGCCTGCGCCGGGTGGCCGAGCACGTGCTCCTGACCCTGGAGGCCTCCGAACGCCCCGCCTCGCTGGTGCTCGTGTCCGATCGCGCCATCCAACGGTTGAACCGCGAGTTCCGCGGCCTGGATCAACCCACCAACGTGCTGGCGTTCGCCGAGGCCGAAGACAGCGCCCCCGAGCTCTTCGAGCCGGCCCTCGGCGACGTGGTGATCTCGGTCGAGACCGCGCGCCGCGAAGCCGCCGAATCCGCCGGCGTGCCGGTCGACGCGGTCCCGGAGGCCGCGCTCTTCGATCGCCTGGTCTGGCTCGCGGTGCACGGCCTCCTGCACCTGGTCGGCTACGACCACCGCGACGACGCCGAGGAGGCCCGAATGGAGGCAAAGGCCGATCTGCTGCTGGAAGGAATACGCAGAGAGTTCACTAGAAAATAAGTCTTGTCGGCGCTCGCGATCAGCGGTAAGTAACCAAGTGGAGAGACGAAGCGGATCAAGGGAGGCCACCATGGCGAAGCGCGAAGTCGTGAGCAACGAGCCCGTCTACACGATCGGCATCGCCGCCCGCAAACTGGGGGTGTCGGTGCACGCGCTCCGGCTGTACGAACGCGAGGGCCTGATCCGCCCGTTCCGCACCGAGACCAACCGGCGCCTCTACTCCGACATCGAGGTCCGCAAGGTCGAGTGGATCAAGCAGATGATCCGCGAGCTCGGCTTGAACTTCGAGGGCGTACGGCGCCTGATCGCCCTGGTGCCCTGCTATCGGCACCGGCGCGACTGCTCGAAGGAGGTGCGCGAGGACTGCTCGTTCTACCAGCACAAGGACAAGCCCTGCTGGGCGTGCGACACGCCCTGCGCGGCCAAGAACGAAGGCAACGGCTGCCGCGACTGCTCCGTCTACCTCAGCATGCTCGGCTACTCGGACATCCAGCGGATGATCTTCACGTCCTAGGTGCGCGCCCGGAGCCTCCCGACCGCAGCCACGCCAGCCAGGCGTGGCCTCCACCGAACACCACGTAGGTCAGGATCAGCGCCGCCAGGTACTCGGGCGCCACGCGCACGACGCCGCACACATAAGCCGCCGCCAGGTTGGCGCCGATGAAGACGTTCAGCAACCGGCTGCGGCTGGCACCGAACTTGGGCATGGGGATGTTCGACACCATGAGCAGCGCCAGCGCCACGTAGGCGAAGGGCGCGGCCCGGAGCCAGAGGTCGGGCACGCCGTACTTCGCGGCGACCAGGTAGGCGGTGACCACGAGGCCGCCGCAGAAGGTGGTGGGGAAGCCCTGGAACAGGTGGGGGTCGACCTCGTCGGTGCACACGTTGAAGCGCGCCAGGCGCAGGGCCCCGGCCGCGACGAAGAGCAGCCCGGCCGCGAGCACGCCGAACGACGGCCACGTGGTGCCGACGGGCGCACCCGCCCCGGCGCCCGTGACGGCCAGCAGGAGCACGGTCGGAGCCACGCAGAACGTGACCAGATCCGAGAGGGAGTCCATCTGCACGCCGAAGGAGCTCTGGGCGTTCAACCGGCGCGCGGCGAAGCCGTCGAGCTTGTCGACGAGCACGCACAGGATGATCCACCAGCTCGCCGCGACGAAGTCGCCCTCGAGGCAGCGCGCGATGGCAACGAGACCGAACGACAGGCCGATGAGCGTAACGAGGTTCGGGACCACGTACTTCGGTCGGATCGTGGCGGTCATGCTTCCTCCCCGTGCGCCGCAGGATACCACAGCGCCGGGCCGGGTTCCAACTGCGCTTCCCATGCGGGTCGATCTTCTTTATGATACCAACGCTTCGCTTGCCTGAAGGAAGGTACGCCCATGCGGTCACGTCTCTGCCTGGTCCTGGTGGCGCTCGTGCTCTCGTTCGCCGCGGCGTGCGGCTCGTCGGCCACCGGCGGCGGTGACGCACAAGACGACCTGAAGCTCGATTTGCCGCCATGGGACACCGGCCTCGAGACCGACTTCGTCCAGCCGAAGGACGAAGGGTCCGATCCCGGAGACAAGGACGGCGCGGAGCCCGAGCCCGCCGAGACCCTGGACGCCGAGGTCTGCACGGGCGTCGGCTGCGGCAAGCCCTTCCTCGCGCCCTGCGACGAAGACGAAGAGTGCCTGTCGACCTACTGCGTGCCCTCCACCTCCGGCAAGGTGTGCACCATCGGCTGCTCGAGCGACGAAGACTGCTGGGCCGCCGGTTGGAGCTGCGAGCAGGTGGTCATCCAACCGCCCGATGCCATCTACATCTGCGTGCAGTTGGCCACCACGCTCTGCTACCCCTGCAACGGCGACGAGGACTGCAAGAGCCCCTTCGCGCCCGCGATGAAGAACTACTGCGTCACGTACGGGCCCACCGGCAGCTACTGCGGCGCCGAGTGCGAGGCCAGCGAAGACTGCCCCTCCGGCTACTCGTGCCAGGAGGTGCCCGTCACCGGCGGCTCGGCCTTCCAGTGCCTGCCCGACAGCGGCGACTGCCCCTGCAAGAACGACATCTACGGGAAGGCCGCCCAGTGCTTCTACCAGAACTCGTTCGGCGTGTGCACGGGCGACCGACTGTGCACGGCCGATGGCTGGCAGCCCTGCACGGCCGACCTGCCCGCCTCCGAAGCCTGCGACAACTTCGACAACGACTGCGACGGCGCCATCGACGAGTTCGAGGACCTGGGCGAGACCACGTGCGGCGTGGGGCCCTGCAAACACACCATCAAGAACTGCGTGGGAGGCGAGCCCCAGGTCTGCGATCCGACCCTCGGCAAGACCGCCGAAAAGTGCAACGGGGTCGACGACGACTGCGACGGCTTCACCGACGAGGAGTGGCCGGCCCTGGGCAAGCCCTGCGACGGACCCGACACCGACGAGTGCGAGAAGGGCTACCTGTCGTGCAACGAGCTCGGCACCGAGACCGTGTGCGCGGACGACAAGGACAACGAGGACGAGCTCTGCGACAACCAGGACAACGACTGCGACGGCCTCACCGACGAGATCGTCAACGCCGACGGGTCCGAGCAGCTGGGCCGGACCACGTGTGGCACGGGGGCCTGCCTGCACACCGTCGACAACTGCGTGGGCGGGACCAAGCCCGTGTGCAACCCCATGGAGGGCGCAGAGCTCACCGACGACCCGGACCCCGACTTCTACGACAGCGACTGCGATGGGCAGGATGGCACGGCCTCGCTGGCCGTGTTCGTCGACACGCAGTTCGCGCAGGCCAACGACCAGAACCCGGGCACGCCCGACGCGCCGGTCAAGACCCTGGCTCGCGGCATCCAGCTGGCCCAGATGCTCGGCAAGCCCCACGTCTACGTATCGAAGGGAAACTACTTCGAGGTCGTGGCGCTGCAGCAGGGCGTCAAGGTGTTCGGCAAGTTCGACCGCGAGACGGGCTGGACGCGCTCGCACACCAACGTGACGCAGATCCAGGGCGGTACCACGTCCGTCACGTGCGCCGGCGTCACCTCACCCACCACCCTGTCGGGCTTCAGTGTCCGGGCCCAGTCGAACCCGCAGCCCGGTGGCAGCTCGATCGCGGTCCTGATCAACAACTGCCCGGGCCTGCTGCTCGAAGACCTGACGATCGCGGCCGGCGACGGTGGCAGCGGCGCCAGCGGCCTGAACGGCAACACGGGGGCCACGGCCGCCAACGGCGAGAAGGGCTCGTCGGGCTGCGAATACGACTGGGAGTTCCCGTGTCTCATCGGGTGCGGCGAGTGCGACCGACCCGGCGCAGGCAAGGCGGGTCTCAGCCCGTGCGGCCAGCACGGCGGCGCCGGGGGTATCGGTGGCCAGTCCGACAACGCCGGGGTCACCGGACAGCCGGGCGTCGGTGGAGCCCCCGGCGGCGGCGGCGGCGGCAAGACGGGCGACGGCCAGCCCGGCTCGAACGGCGCCACCGGTGGCGCGGGCGGCCCCGGGACCGGCGGCGGCTCCCTGGGCGCCCTCACCGCGGGCGGCTACGTGGTCGCCGGCGGCGGAGACGGCGTGAACGGCACGAACGGCGGCGGCGGCGGCGGCGGCGGCTCGGGCGGCGGCGACGACCCCGATCTGTTCAACTGCTGCATGACCTACGGCAGCAGCGGCGGCGGCGGCGGCGGCGGCGGATGCGGCGGCGAGGGCGGCAAGGGCGGCGGCGGCGGCGGCGCCTCCATCGGCCTGGCGGTCGTGTACGGCGGCCTCACGATGCGCGACGTGGTGATCAAGCCCGGCAAGGGCGGCAACGGCGGCGCGGGCGGCCTGGGCGGCCTGGGCGGCAACGGCGGCGTGGGCGGCGCGGGCGGCGACAAGGGCGACGACGACGACCAGGGCCTGGGCGCCAAGGGCGGCAACGGCGGCCCCGGGGGCAAGGGCGGCAACGCGGGTGGCGGCGGCGGCGGCCCCTCCATGGGCGTGTTCTGCGGCACCAACGTGCTGCTCGACAAGCAAGATGTCACGGTCGATTTCGGCAGCGCGATGCCCGGCATCGGCGGCGCCAGCTCGAACAGTCCCGGCGCCACCGGCCTCCAGAAGTACTTCCACGATTGCCAGTAGACCTCACCCCCCACCCCTCTCCATCCCGTGGAGAGGGGGGGTCTACGACATGAGGTGCCCGGGGATGGGCAGGTTGTCGCCCATCAGCACGGGACCGACCGGCACGTAGGGCGGCGCGAAGGTGGGGATGGGGCCCTTGCCCATGACCAGCATGACCTGCTGGCTGGGCAGCCAGATCGTGAAGGCCATGGCCAGCACGGTGGCGATGGCGTCGAAGAGCGCCTCGTGCTGCTTGTCCTTGTCGGGGTCCTTCAACCCCGAGCCGAGCGCACTGATCATCTCGCTCTTCATGGTGTTCGGCAGCATGATGTCGGTCATCTTGGCCGACACGCAGGCGATGAGCGGCACCGGCACGTTGGGCATGGGCGGCGCCATGGGCCCCGGGAACGCCGCGAAGGCCGGATACCAGGGCAGCCCCGGCACCATGACCTGGCCCTGCCAGTTCTTGAAGGCCGTCGACACCCCCTTGGCCACCGCGTCGCGGAACTTCGCGAAGTTGCCCGTCATGGCCGCGACCGAGGGGGCCGTCTTGATCAGGCTCTCGAGCTCGGGGCCGTCGAGGCACCCCGGAGTCCCGATGGCCGACACCGCCATGATCTTCAGGTCCTTGAACTTCGCCTGCATCTTCCACATGTTGTGCGCGAACCCGACGGCGTCGAGGATCTTGTCGTGGAAGTCCTTGAACTGCTTGCCCACGGTGTCGCAGGAGTCCTGGTGATACTTGTGGTTGTTCTGGGGAAAGAACCACGGCGGGATGAGCTGCGGCACGGCCACGGAGTTCTCCTTGCCGATGCCGTCGTTGTACTGCTTCTCGTCGGGGTCGCCCTTCGGCTGCTTCCAACTGGCTGCCGTGGGCAGCTTCAGCCGGTTCGAGGCGAACTTGACGTTCCCCAGGATCTTGATGAACGACAGTCCGGGCATCGGCGCGTCCTTTCGGCAGGTGGGCCTGGCCGGGTCTGGTAAGAATACCCAGATGCACGCCGCCCGACAAGGGCGAGGTCCCGTCGGCCCGGTGTCGGCGCTCGGGCTGCGACTCGGGGACACGCGCGTTCCGCTTTGCTCACGCCTGGGCTTTCGGCGATACTCCGCACGGAACCCTGGCGCTGGGGCAGATCGATGGTGGGACGGAAGGTCGGCGACCCAGGGCGCGCCGCGAGGCTCGGGCGCCTCGTCGTGGCGCTCGCGCTGGCGGCGCTGGCGCTCACCGGCGACCCACGGTCCTGCCGGGCCGATGGCCCGCCGGCCGCGGCGACCACGACGCCCGGCGTCGCGCCCGGTCCCGAGGTCAACCCGGGCGCGGCGCCCCCTCCAGCCTCGAACCAGGTGACCCCGGCCACGACCCCGGACCCGGCGACCCCCGGCTTCCCGGACGGGAGGGGCCCTCTCCAGAGCCTCGCGGCGAGGCTGCCCGTCCTCGTCTTCCTGCTCTATGCCGTGCTGTTGGGCGGGGCAGCCGTGCGCTCGACGCGCAAGGAGCCCCTCGTCGCGCTGCTGGCGCTCGGGCTCGCGGGGTTCTCGCTCGCGCTACGATTCCTGGCGGCTCCACGCGTCCCGATGGTGGGGCAGACCGCCGACCTCGTGCACCTGAACGGCGCCCTCGAATGGCTGGCCGGCACCCCGACGTGGGCTCCCGGTGCGAGCGCGCCCGCCTACACGTCGCTCCTCTGCAGCGTGCTCGCCGTCGTCGGCGTGTCGTTCGAGGCAGCCTTCGCGACCACGACCGTGCTGGGCGCCCTGCTCGTCCTGCCCGCGTTCGCGACGGGACGCCGTCTCGGGGGTTCGGTGTTCGCGGGCTGGCTGGCGGGCCTGGCGGCCGCGGTGCTCCCCCTCGGCGTCATCTATTCGAACGGGGTCAACCTCGAGATCCCCATGGCCTTCTTCCTGGCCATGGCGCTACAGCACGCGCTGGCCTGGATCGACGAAGAGCGCCCCGCCGACGCGCTGCGGCTGGCCCTCGCGCTCCTGGTGTTCGCGCAACTACGCCAGGACGCGGTGCTCGAAGTCCCCGCGTTCCTCGCTGGATTGCTCGCCATGGTGATCGCGTCGGGCAAGGCCCGCGCGCTCCTCGGATCGCCGGGCATCTGGTGCGCCGCGGCCGTCGCGGCGACGCTCGGGCTGCCCTTCCTGCTCCTGACCTCCGGCGGGATCCCCCCCGAGCACGCGAGCGAGGTCCACAAGGCGCTCGGGCTCCTGGCGGTGGTCGTGCCCGCCGTGCTGCTCCTCGGCCCCATCGGGCGCTGGATGCGGCCGCGCCTGCACGAGCGCCCCGAGGCCTGGGCCGTCGCCGCCGCGAGCCTGGCGCTGTTGGGAGGCCTGCGCGCCGCGTTCGTCCTCTCGGCCGACGGCGCGGTCGTGCTCGCGCCGCACTGGCCCGCGACCCTGGCCCTCGATCCCGACTGGATCACGGCCCCCGTGTTCACGGCCACGTACGGGTCGCATCGGACCACCTCGCTCGACAATCCCTGGGTCTTCCCGCTCCTCTGGCTGGTGCCCGCGTTCGTCGGACTCCTCATGGGTCGACGCTCCCGCGCGAGCCGGGCCGCGCCCGCCGCCGGGCTGGTGCTGGGCGCGCTCGCGCTCTTCTGGTGGCGCATCGCGACCACGTGCATGGCCAAGTCGGGCGAGCTCATCGCCGACGGCAACCGCTACCTGGTGCCCACGTCCGGGTTGTTGGCGCTGCTCGTGGGCGTCGGCGCCGCGCACCTCCTCGAGTTCGTGCCGCGCGTGCGCTGGGCGCGAATCGCCGGAAGGGCGGGTCTCACGGCCCTGATGCTGTCCCCGCTGGCCACGCACCACCGGGTGCTCACCGACGTGGCGTTCGACCAGCAGCAGCGCTACCAGTTCGTTCGGCGGACGTTCGCCAACCTGCCCGAGCGCAGCCTGGTGCTGACCCCCGACCACCTGATCTACTCCGAGAGCCCGGGCTCGCCCGACGGCGGCGTGGCGTGGCAGAGCTCGCGGACACCGTCGCTCTGCAAGGCCTTCCGGGGCGTATTCGGCGAACCCGAGGACTGCAAAGGCCTGCGGGAGTGGGCCGGCGCGGCACCCGTTACGGACCGCACGCTCCTCGTGTTCCTCGACCTCGACTGCTACCGTACGCGCACCGGCGTGGAGGATCCTCTCTGCGCCCAGCTTCGCGCGCTGCCCGGCCTGGCCCCCATCGGACGCGAGCGCTTCTCGAACCGGCCCTACGGAAGGTATCCCCTCTCGAACATCGCCGAGGTCGAGATCGCGCTGTTGCGCGTACCGACACACCTCGTGGACCAGGTCCGCGAGCTCACCCGACGCGCCCAGTGAGCGGCGGGGCGAGCATGCTGCACGTCCTGGTGGGCCCCACCTGCAACAACCACTGCCGCTTCTGCATGGAGGACGACCGCGCCCGGCGCCAGGTTCACATCGCCGGTCAGACCGACGCCGACGTGCGGCGCATGCTCGCCGACTACGCGGGCCGCGACGAGGTGCTCTTCACGAGCGGCGAGCCCACGCTGAACCCGCACCTGCCCGAGTACGTGGCCCTGGCGCGCGAGCTCGGCTACCGCACCGTGGCGCTCATCAGCAACGGTCGGCGCCTGGCCTACCCGGCCTACCTGGCCACCCTGCTCCGCGCCGGGCTCACCAAGCTGACGATCTCGATCCACGGGCACGAGGCCGCGCTGCACGACGGCCTGACGCGCACGAAGGGCTCGTTCGAGCAGACGCGCGCCGCCCTCGAGAACGCCGGCAAGGCCAAGGAACGCCGCTCGCTGGTGCTGACCACGAGCACGGTCATCACCACGAAGAACCTGCCGCACCTCGAGGCCATCCACGCCTTCCTGGCCGGCTTCGCCATCGACCGGATGGTCTTCAACGTGATGATGGCCCGCGGGCTGGGCGCCCGGCACTTCGCGCGGCTGATGCCCCCCTACGCCGAGGTCGTCGCCCGATTCCGCGAGCTCGTGAAGGGGCTGCCCCGCGACCAGGTGCGCCGCCTGGCGCTCATGGACGTGCCTGCCTGCGTGACCGAAGGGCTGCCCGGGGAGGTGCGCGGCGAGATCGAGCCGTACGAGCAGTTCGAGCACCTGGGCAGCACCGGCCACCGCGGCAAGGAGGTCGTGCTGGCCGACCAAGCCTGGGAGATGAGCGGCCCCCCCGTCGAGGACCCCGACACCACGAAGCTGCGCGAAGAGATCCTGACCCCCGGGCTCGCCGCTGACGGGCTCTTCTACCTGGCCAACCGCGACCGCAAAGACGCCTTCGCGCGCGTCAAGCGCGACGCCTGCGCCACCTGCCGCTACGTCGCCCGCTGCCCGGGGGTGTGGAGCGTCTACGCCGAGCGCCGGGGCTGGGACGAGTTCGTGCCGGTCTCCGGAGACCGCTCTTCGTAGGCCGAGTACTTGTGCGCCTTGCCCTTCACGAGGTCGGCCGGGTACTTCTGGCGCACGAGCGCGAGCTTCTCGACCGCCGCCTCCACCGGATCGACGCCCAGGCGCTCGCAGAGCTGCAGGAGGCAGAGGACCACGTCGCCGAGCTCGCGGCGCACGTCGGCGCGCGTGTCGGGGGGCAGGGCGTCGCTCTCGGCCTCGGTGGCCCAGCGGAAGTGCTCGACCAGCTCGCCGACCTCGGCCGTGAGCGCCATCACCAGGTTCTTGGGCGAATGGTACTGCGCCCAGTCGCGCTCGGACTCGAAGCGCCGGAGCTCGCTCTGCAGGGCCTGGAGTCGATCCATCGTCTGACCGCGGGTGAAGGAACCGCCGGCGACTGTACTACGGAGCCTGGAGCGGCGTCACGCGCAGGATGAAGCCGACGAGCCGGTCAGGCCTTGGTTCGCCGCAGCGCCGCTTCGAGCACGGGCAGTCGAGCCCGGTCCTTCTCTCGCGTCGAGCGTCGCTTCAACTCGACGAGCTTTTCGAGCGACAGAAGACGTACCGTGCACCCGCGGAAGCGGATGGTCTTCGTGAACGGCAGGAGCGCGTCGAAGTCGAGGTCGTCCTCGATGCAGCCAAGGATGTCGAGGTCGCCCAGCGTCGATTGGAGGAGTTGGTGCCCGAGCCCCTTGAGCGCTTCGGGACCAGGCACCAGCCCGGGCCTGCCGCGAGCGAAGGCTCCCAGTGTGCCGAGAACGCCCGTCAAGCGTCGGACGTTCTCCTCATCGCGCTTGGGCACGATGTCGAGATCTATCGTGACGAGCGGAGCTCCCTGCGCGAAGGCCGCGACGCCGCCGACCACGATGAACTCGACCCCGGCGGCGTCGAGCAACTCGAGCATCTTGCCAGGGTCAAATTCGGGCCGCACGACGCAACTCCAGCAAGGACGACGCCAAGCGCGAGAGCATCTCGATCCGTTCTTCCACGTCGAGGGCCAGGAGTTGCTCCACGAGGGTCGTGTCGACGCCGGCGTCGTCGATCGTTGCCGAGGGCGGTCCCTCCGCAGAAGAGCGCACGTCGTTGCTTTCGGGATTCGATTCCATGATTCGACTATACCGAACCGACCCAACCAGGGGAAGCCGGGAGTACCGTACGTTCGACACGCGCCCGTCGCCCCGGTTCCAGCTTCGGCGCGGGAGCCGCCGGCGCCCGTTCGTTTGTACGCACTAACTTTTGCCCGTCTCGCCCTTGATCTTCTTCGATTCGCGCCAATCTTCCGAGCGTGACACCGACACGGGCCCGGGAGGGCGTGACCATGGCCGACGGGCGGGAGCGGGTCGACGTGGTCCTGGTGGGCGGCGGCATCATGAGCGCCACCCTCGGGGGACTTCTGCACGAGCTGATGCCGGGCCTCTCGATCCAGGCGTTCGAGCGCCTCGGAGCCATCGCGATCGAGAGCAGCCAGGTGATGAACAACGCGGGCACGGGCCACGCCGCGAACTGCGAGCTGAACTACACGCCGCGCAAGGCCGACGGCACCATCGACCTCTCCAAGGCGCTGGCCGTCAACGAGGCCTTCGAGGTGTCGCTGCAGCTCTGGGCGGCGCTGGTCGAGAAGGGCGCCCTGCCCGACCCGCGGCGCTTCGTGAACCCCGTGCCTCACCTCTCGTTCGTGTGGGGCGAGGACGACGTGGCGTTCCTCCGCGATCGCCACGCCCAGATGGCCGCCCACCCCATGTTCGAGGACATGGCGTGGAGCACCGACCCCACGCGCCTGGCCGAGTGGATGCCCCTGGTGATGCGCGGCCGCGACACGGGGGTCCCGCTGGCGGCCACCCGCGTGGCCCGCGGCACCGACGTGGACTTCGGCCAGCTGGCGCGCGCGCTGTTCGCCGGGCTGGAGGGCGAGGCCGCCTTCGCGCTGCACCTGAACCACGAGGTGCGCGACCTGCGGCGCGTCCCGGGCGGAGGCTGGGCGCTGACCGTGCGCGAACGCCGAACCGGCGCGAGCCGCGAGGTCGAGGCCGGCTTCGTGTTCCTGGGCGCCGGCGGCGGCGCGCTGCCCCTGTTGCAGAAGGCAGGGCTGCCCGAGGCCCGCGGCTACGGCGGCTTCCCGGTCAGCGGCCAGTGGCTGGTGTGCCAGAACCCCGACCTGATCGCCGAGCACGCCGCCAAGGTGTACGGCAAGGCCGCCCTGGGCGCGCCGCCCATGTCGGTGCCGCACCTCGACACGCGGCTATGGAAGGGCCACCCCGCGCTGCTGTTCGGGCCCTTCGCCGGCTTCACGACCAAGTACCTGAAGCACGGCTCGTACCTCGACCTGTTCGCCTCGCTGCGCCTGCACAACCTGGGGCCCATGCTGGCAGTGGCGCGCGACAACCTGGATCTCACCCGCTACCTGATCGGGCAGGCCCTGCAGTCGCCCGAGCGGCGCCTGGCCGCCCTCCGCGAGTACCTCCCCACCGCGCGCCCCGAGGACTGGAAGCTCGCGATCGCGGGCCAACGCGTGCAGATCATCAAGCGCGACGCGGCGCGCACCGGGCGCCTGGAGTTCGGCACCGAGGTGGTGACGGCCGCCGACGGCTCGCTGGCCGCGCTGCTGGGGGCGTCGCCGGGCGCCTCCACCGCGGCCGCCGCCATGCTGGACGTCGTGCTGCGCTGCTTCCCCGAGCGCGCGGCCACCCCGGCCTTCCAGGCCAACCTGCGCCGCGTGGTGCCCTCGCACGGTCACCGCCTGGCGACCGATCCCGAGCGGATGCGCGCGGTGCGGGCACGGAACGACGCCATCCTGGGGTTGGCGCAGGGGACGCTCCAGCGGTGACCGCGGGTGAAGGAACCGCGGGCGACCGTACTACGGCGCCTGGAGCGGCGTCACGCGCAGGATGAAGCCCTCGTCCATGGGCGCCACGTAGGTGAGCGTCCGATCGGCGACCGACACGCGCGGCGAGGGCACGAAGCGCCCGCTGCCCCACAGCAGGACCTCGGCCCGCTCGAGGCTCCAGGGGAAGGTGAAGCTCCCGCGGGTCTCCCAGGGGCCCGGATTGGCGCCGATCACGAAGGCCGTCTTCGACGCCGCGTGCCACTTGACGATCACGTGCAGGCGCCCCCCGTCGCCGGCCAGGAGCAGCTGCTCCCGGGGCGCGATCTCGAGCCGGGGGCTGAGGAGGGCGGGCTCGTAGACGTCGGGGTGCGACAGCGCCCGGAAGACCACGTCGGCCTTTTCGCGATCCAGGGGGTGCGCCCCCATGTAGCCGAAGTACACGAGGCCGGTGGCGCCCGCCGCGATGGCCGAGGTCACCTCCTTGCGCAGGTAGGGCAGGGGCGGGTACCAGCCCGTGGCCCAGGCGTCGCTGCCGCCCTCGCGGCACATCTCGCTGGCGAGCGAGTAGCCGAACGAGTAGCCCTGGATCCACATCCAGCGCAGCATCTCGTGGTCGGCGAAGCGCTCCACCGCGTACATCACGTCCCAGGCGCCCGTGAACTTGCTCTCGTGCTCGGGGACGGCCGCGGCCAGCCAGTCGTCGTAGCCCTCGCCCGGCTCGCCGATCTGGCCCGTGATGGGGCTGAGGGCCGACGGGAAGCGGTTGGTCACGTAGGTGTAGTTGTCGCCGAAGGCGAAGTTGGCCGCGTTGATGAGGCCCCGCGCCTGCTCGTCGGTCAGCAGCTCGCCCGTGCCGTCGCCGCCGCCCCTCGAGCGCCAGGTGGGGTGCCAGCCGATCCACGGGAGCTCCTCGTAGGGGGGCAGGTTCGGCTTGTTCTCGGGCGAGAACTTGCCCGCGCGGGCCTTCCAGTCTTCGAACGTGGCCTGGTGCTCGGCGATGGTGCCCGCGACGTCGGGGTTGTCGAAGTCGGACTCGCCCCACTCGTTGTACACGATGGGCATCACGTCGCGCTCGGCGGGGCGGTCGCGCCCGTGGCCGTCGTACCACTTGCCGTACATCATCGAGATGCGGTCGAGCCACGCGTCGTAGTACGCCCAATCGGCGCCGGGGTAGCCCCAGACGAAGGTGAAGTTGGCGCCGGCCTCGAGGGCGCGGTCGTAGCGCACGAGCACGTCGTCGACGTACCCCACGCCCTCGTCCTCGTCGCAGCCCTCGGTCGTGAAGCCGTCGTAGGTGGGGCCCTTCTTGGCGTCGAAGCCGAGGGCGAAGACCTTCTGCCCCTCGAACCTCGCGAAGGCCAGGTCGTCCTTCACGAGGGGGGCGGTGGCGGCCTCGCTCCAATAGGTGGGGTTCGGGGGGCTCACCTCCTCGGGCGCCGGCTCCGGGGACACCTCCGGCGACACCTCCGGCGACGCCTCGACGACCGCCTCCGGGGCCGCGTCGGCCGCCTGGTCGGTCTCGGAGGGGCCGCTCGGGCACGGGTCGTCGGTGGCGCCACAGGCGGCCAGCACCAGCGCGGCGAGGACGAGCGAGGTTCGAAGGGTGCGCATGCTCCGCCTCCTGCCCCGAAGCCGGGGTCTAGGAGCCCGTAGCGCATAGCGCTACCGGGCTCCGACTGGGGGTCTGGGGGCCCTCCCCCAGGCAACAACCTGGGAGCCTGTCGGTCGTGT
>CAZBRS010000058.1:0-11419 GCA_964494475.1 uncultured Myxococcales bacterium
GTCGCCGAAGCCCGGGGCCTTGACGGCGCACACATTGAGGGTGCCGCGGATCTTGTTGACGACCAGGGTGGCCAGCGCTTCGCCTTCGATGTCTTCGGCGATGATGACGAAGGGCTTGCCCTGACGCGCGACCTGCGCGAGCACGGGCAGCAGGTCCTTCATGCTGCTGATCTTCTTCTCGTGGATGAGGATCAGCGCGTCCTCGATCACGGCCTCCATGCGGTCGGGGTCGGTCACGAAGTAGGGGCTGATGTAGCCGCGGTCGAACTGCATGCCGTCGACGACCTCGAGGGTCGTCTCGATGCCCTTGGCCTCTTCGACGGTGATGACGCCGTCCTTGCCGACCTTGTCCATCGCGTCGGCGATGTGGTTGCCGATGGTGGTGTCGTTGTTGGCCGAGATGGTCCCGACCTGGCAGATCTCGGTGCGGCCCTGGACCTTGCTCGACAGCGTCTTCAACTCGGCCACGATCTTCTCGACGGCCTTGTCGATGCCGCGCTTCACTTCCATGGGGTTGTGGCCGGCGGCGACCATCTTGACGCCCTCGGCGAAGATGGCCTGGGCCAGCACGGTCGCGGTCGTGGTGCCGTCGCCGGCGACGTCGGACGTCTTCGACGCGACTTCCTTGACCATCTTGACGCCGAGCTCGACCATCTTGTCGTCGAACTCGATCTCCTTGGCCACCGTCACGCCGTCCTTGGTGATGGTGGGCGAGCCGAAGCTCTTCTCGATCACGACGTTGCGGCCCTTGGGGCCGAGAGTGGTCGCGACGGCCCTGGCGAGCGCGTTCACGCCCTCCAGGAGCTTGCGACGTGCATCTTCTCCGTACGCCAACTGCTTCGACATGGGAACCTCCAACGAGTGAGACCGTGAATACGCCGGATGGAATAGGGTCAGGATTGGCCGGGTCAAGAGGCTTCGGCCAAAAAAAATGCGCGCTCCGCCCCACGCCAGCGCTTGAAAGAGGGGGCCCGCGGGAGCAAGCTCGACCCCCGATTCGCGTGGAGGACACCGTGACGCTCGAGCTCGTGATCCATGGCGGCGAGGTCTACGACGGGCTCGGTCACGTTGCGGTGCGCGCCGACGTCGGCGTGGCCGGCGGGCGGGTGGTCGCGATCGGCGACCTCTCGCAGGCGCAGGGCGTCCGCCGCATCGACGCGCGCGGCGCCGCGGTCTGCCCCGGCTTCGTCGACGTGCACACCCACGCCGACTTCACGGCCGTGCGCCCCGACCACCCCCGGCTGCTCGAGCCCATGCTGCGCCAGGGCGTGACCACGGTGGTGGGCGGCAACTGCGGGGTGGCGCTGGCGCCCCTCGGGCAGGGCGAGGCCCGCAACGGCCAGATGGCCTTCTACGACTTCTTCCTGGGCGCCGCGCCCGACGGGCTGCCGTGGGAGTCGTTCGGGGGCATGCTCGACACCCTCGAGCGCCAGGGCACGGTCTTGAACGTGGGCGTGCTGGCCCCGCACTCCATCCTGCGCATGATCGCCATGGGCGACCGCAACGAGCCCGGGCGCGGCGCCGACCTGGCGGCCATGGAGGGCCTGCTCACCGCCTGCCTCGAGCAGGGCGCGCTCGGCCTCTCGACCGGGCTGCAGTACTTCCCCGGCATGTACTCGGACACCGACGAGCTGCTGGCGCTGGCCCGCGTGGTGCGGCGCTTCGGGGGCGTGTTCACGGCGCACCTGCGCTCGTACCTGTCGACCACGCTGCCCCAGGCCATCGACGAGGTGCTCGAGATCGGACGGCGCGCCGAGGTGCCGGTGCAGCTCTCGCACCTGTTCTGGATTCCCGTGACCCCCGATCGCCTGGCGCCGCTCATGCACGCGGCCACGCGCGCCCTGAGCCGCCTGCACAGCCGCTGGCCGTTGAACCTGCCGCTCGACGCCGGCGCGAAGCCCCTGCTCGAGCGCGTCGCGCGTCACCAGGCCCAGGGCTACCCCGTGGGCGTCGACGCCATGCCCACCGCCGCCGGCTTCACGCACCTGATCGCGCTCTTCCCGCCCTGGATCATCGGCGAGAGCCGCGACGTGGTGCTGCAGCGCCTGGCCGACCCCGAGATCCGCCGGCGCGTGCGCGCCGACATCGAGCAAGGC
The DNA here is from genome assembly GCA_964494475.1 of uncultured Myxococcales bacterium. Classification (GTDB taxonomy): domain Bacteria; phylum Myxococcota_A; class UBA9042; order CAZBRS01; family CAZBRS01; genus CAZBRS01. The sequence continues at coordinate 2,097 of CAZBRS010000058.1, forward strand.
TCGCTGGCCTGGCCCCACCGCGAAGGCAACTCGTGGTCGCTGAACCTGCTGAAGGTGCTCGGCTGGGGCGCGGCCTTCGTGATGGCCGTCACCAGCGACAAGAACCAGGCGCTCTGCGGGCGCTCGTTCGTCGACATCGCGGCCGAGCGCGGCCAGCACCCCTTCGACGTCATGTGCGACCTGCTGATCGAGGAGCAGGGCCGCGTGCTCATCTACGAGACGGGCACGCACCCGGGCGACGACTTCGTCGAGCTCGCGCTCCGTGGCACGCTCTGCCACCCCTCGGTCTCCATCGTCACCGACGCCATCCTCATGGGCTACGGCCAGCCCTCGCACCTCTTCCACGACTGCTACCCGCGCTTCCTGGGAGGGTACGCGAGGGATCGCGGCCTGCTGCCCCTCCGCGAGGCCATCCGCAAGTGCACCTCGCTGCCCGCCTCGCAGCTGCAGTTGAAGGACCGCGGCACCCTCATCAAGGGCTCCCACGCCGACGTGGTGGTCTTCGACCCCGCGACGATCGCGAGCCGCTCCACGGTCGCCGACCCCGGACAGACGCCGGTGGGCATCCGCCACGTGCTGGTCAACGGGCACGTGGTGGTGTCGCCAGAGGGGTTCCACACCGAGAGGTTGGCGGGGGAGGTGCTGCGGGGATAGCCGAAAGGCCCCCCGCGAACTTGCGCCCCCGGGCCGCTTGGGGTATTTGGTCGGGCGACCATCTGGAGGCCCCCATGACCCCGAATGCCCACATCGCCGGCATGATCGATCAACTCCGCAGCCTCGGGACGAAGCTGCACGGCCGCGACTACCTGCTCACGTGGCTCTGGAACGACGCCGAGGTCCGCGCGCTGGTGCAGACCGCGTCGATCCTCGAGGAGCTGTACAAGGCCAACGTCTCGGCCCGCGTGTTCGAGAGCGGCCTGGCCGTGTCGAACTTCCGCGACAAGTCCACGCGTACGCGCTTCTCGTTCGCCAGCGCCAGCGACCTGCTCGGCCTCATGCCCACCGACCTCGACGAGGGCAAGACGCAGATCAGCCACGGCGAGACCGTGCGCGAGACCGCCAACATGATCTCGTTCCTGACCGAGGCCATCGGCATCCGCGACGACCTGTTCATCCACGAGGGCCACGCCTACATGAAGCAGGTGGCCGAGGCGGTCGACGACGGCTTCCAGCGCGGCGTGCTGCCCCAGCGCCCCGTGGTCGTCAACCTGCAGTGCGACAAGGACCACCCCACCCAGTCGATGGCCGATCTCATGCACCTGGCCGGCCTGTACGGCGGCCTCGACAAGCTGCGCGGCAAGCGCATCGCCATGACGTGGGCCTACAGCCCCGCGTACGGCAAGCCCCTGAGCGTGCCCCAGGGCATCATCACGCTCCTGACGCGCTTCGGGATGGACGTGGCGCTCGCGCACCCCAAGGGCTACGACCTGCTCCCCGAGACCCTCGAGATCGCCGCGAAGCACGCCAAGGCCTCGGGCGGCACGTTCACCCACGGGCACGACATGGACGAGGCCTTCAAGGGCGCCGACATCGTCTACCCCAAGTCGTGGGCCAGCTTCCAGATCATGGAGCAGCGCGTCGACCTGCTCCGGAAGAACAAGAAGAACGAGCTCGACGCCCTCGAGAAGACCTGCCTGACCGAGAACGCCACCCACAAGGACTGGGAGTGCGACGAGCGCCGCATGGGCCTCACGAAGGCCGGCCAGGCCCACTACATGCACTGCCTTCCGGCCGAGATCTCGGGCGAGAACTTCCCCGAGGGCGAGGTGGCGCGCACGGTCTTCGAGCGCTACCGCGTCGAGACGTACCAGGAGGCCGGGCACAAGCCCTACGTGATCGCGGCCGCCATGCTGCTCGGCCGCTTCGAGAATCCCTCGGACCTGTTGCAGCGCGTGCTCGAGCGCAACCGCCCCCGGCGCGGAGTCTGACCCTCCCCCTCCGCATTTTTTGACGCCTCGCCCCCAAGCCCCAGAATCGCTCTCAGGCGGGCAGCCTTGGGTGCGAGCATGCGGGTTCAACACCTCGACACGATCTGGCGTCGGCCGGAGGGCCTCTGGGTCAAGCCGGAGCAACTGGCCGAGAGCATGGGGGTCGACACGGCCCACGTGCACGAGCTGACGCGCCGAGGCCTGCTCACGCGCCGCCCCGGCGACGGCGCCCTGCTGGTCGAGGGCTGCGACAGCCCGAGCCACCGCAGCCGCGCCACCACCACCGAGAGCGCCACGATCGAGTCGGTGGCCCTGCTGCTCCAGGGCGTGCGCCGCGACCTGCAGGCCGTGCACGCCCGCATCGACCACGCCGTCGAGAGCGAGGTCAACCGCGTGTTCGCCGAGACCCTGAACGCCGCGCCGCCCCCGGTCCCAAAGACCGCCGGTCAGGAATCACGCTGGTTCGCGTTCCCGTTCGGAATTTCGCTGTAGATTCCATCGCCATCAACAGTAGCGCTACCTGTCCCGGCCCCACCGCTCGATGTCGTCGTGCGTGACGACGTCCAGCACGTAGAGGACAGACCCTTCGGGCCGCAGGATGAGGCGGTCGCCCGAATTGAGGCGGGCCTCCCAGTAGACCTTGCCGGGCAGGATGGGCTTCAGCCTCAACCCGCGGGGGGTGGGCGCGACGAGCAGTTGTTCGAGCGCCATCTCGCACTGCTCCTGCCGCCGGGCGTCGAGGCGTCGAAAGCTGCGTTCGAAGCGCGCGGTGAGCTCGAGCCGTTCGATCGGCGCGTGCTCGGTCATGGCTGGGCATCTCCGGCGCCCTCGCGCAGGCCGCGAAGGTGGTCCCGCAGCTCGTCGGGGCTTCGCGCGACGGTCGTGCGACCGGCCTCGAGATCGGCCTCGGCCTCGGCCACGCGCGCCTGCACCTCAGGGTGCAGGAACCACACCTGGTCGCGGGGAACCAGCGCGGCGGGCACGATCTCGGCGCGGTGCCGCTCGGACAACGACAGGAACACCACGTCGCCCTCGCCGACCCCAAGGTGCCGCCGAACCGCGTCGGACAACGTGATGCGCCCCTTGTCCCCGATGACGACCGGCACCGCTTCTCCTGCTGTCACGCGTCGCCTGGCCATGACTCCCTCTTTCCCTGATTCCCTCTACTACGTTACCGACCCGGGCCGACCCTGTCAACGCAGGGGGTGATCTCAATCAGAACTAGCCACGTGAGGCGCCAGGAGCAACCCGTCGGCTCCGAGCGCCGGGTTCGAACGGCGGGTGCGGCGCACGCCGGCCGGTCGTCCGGCCGGTTGCCTCGCGGCCGCCGTTGTCCCATACTGGCGGTCGCCGAACCGGAAGCGCGGAGGGTCACCGCTTGACGCGTGGGCTGCTCTTCATCGTGACGTGCCTGAGCCTCGCCTTCCCGGCCTGCCATCGGCCCGAGGGCTGCTGGGCGGTGCCCGTGCTCGGCCCCTCGGCCGGGCCGCTGGTCGACGCGCTCACGACGCTCGAGGGCCCGCTGCCGGCAGGGCTCGCCGGGTGGGAACGCACGGCGGCGCGGGTGTCGCGGGATCGCGTCGACCTCGAGCTCGCGCGCGGCGACCAGCGCGCGCACCTCGGGCTGGTGCACCCCTCGGCGGCGGCTGCCCCGGGTGGCGTCAAGGGACTCGAGGCGCCCCGCTCCCGCTTCTTCGCGCTGGACGCGCCCGCGGAGGACGCGACCACGCAGGCCGTCGGCGCCGCGCTGCTGGGGCTCGTGCGCGACCGCGAGGGGGCCGACCCCTGGACGTGGCTGCCCCGCCCCACCTCGCGGGCCGTGGGCCGCGAGGCCGCGTCGACCGCGGCGACCGACGACGAGCCCTCGACTCCCCGCGGCGCGCCCTGGGGCCTGCTGGCGGCGGGGCTCGCGGCGCTGGCCCTCGGCCTCGGGGCTGCGCGAGTCTTCGCCAAGCGCGCCGTCGGCGACGCCACCGGCGCCCGGTGGACCCCGCCCCGGGCCCTGGCCGTGGCGCTCGCTTCGGGGGCGCTCGGCGCGGTGTTCCTGCTGCCCCACCTGCTGCGCTGGCAGGGCCTCGGCCCCGACTCGTACGACCTGGGAGTCTTCGCGCACGCCTTCTGGAACGCGACCCAGGGGTGCGGCTTCTTCAACTCGCCCGAGGGCCTGGACCACCAGGCGTGGCACATGAGCCCGGCGCTCTGGGCGCTGGTGCCGGTGTACGCCGCCGTCGGCTCACCCCTGGTGCTGCTGCTCGCGAACGGCGTGGCGCTGGCGCTGGCGGCGTGGCCGCTGTGGCGACTCGCCCGGGTCGGCCTGGCCCCCGCGGCCGCCCTCGCCGCTGCGGCGCTGGTGCTGGCGCACCCTGCCCTCTCGAGCCTGAACCACGACTTCCACCCCGTGGCGCTGGCGGTGCCGTTGCTGCTGCTGGGCGTGGTCGGGGCGGTCCGGGGTCGCGCGGGGGTCACGTTGGGGGCGCTCGCGCTGGCCCTGACCTCTGAGGAGACCGTGGCGCTGCCCGTCGTGGGCCTGGGGCTCTACCTGCTGGCCGGCCGCGGCTCGCGGCGCCTGGGGCTGCTCGTGACCGCGCTCGGCGCCGCGGCGCTGGTCGTCGCGTTCCTGTGGTGGCTGCCCGCCTTCGGGGGCGACGCGCTCCCCGCCGTGCGGCGCTACGCCTCGCTCGGCACCTCGTGGGGTGAGCTCCTGGCGGCGCCGTTCGTCCGCCCGGCGCTCTTCTGGGGCCGGCTGTTCTCCGAGGGCTCCCTCGCGTACGTCGTCAAGCTGCTGGCGCCCCTGGCCTGTCTCCCCTTGCTCGCGCCCCGCGCGTGGCTGGTGCTGCTGCCGCCGCTCCTGCAGGTGCTGCTGGCCGACGGCGACGCCCTGCGCTCGCTGAACGGCCACTACGAGGCGCTGCTGCTCCCAGGGCTCGCGCTCGCCACCCTGCAGGGCCTGGCGCGGCTCGCTACGTGGGCCGGGGGCACCGATCGGCCCCCAGACCCCCGGACGGAGCCCGATAGCGCTGCGCGCTACGGGCTCCTGGCGCTCGTGCCGGCGCTGGCCGCGTTGCTGCTCGTGCCCATAGCCCACGGCTCGCTCGGTCGCGGGCACTTCTCGGAGCTGCGGGCCCCGAACTCCGCCGACCTCGCCCGCGTGCTGGCCGCCGTGCCACCCGGGGTGGGCATCGCGGCCCCGGCCCGCCTGCAGGCGCGCCTGGCCGACCGGCCCGTGGCCTCCATCGTCCAGCGCCCCGCCGATCTAGCCTCGAGCGAGGCTCTCTCCCCCCTCGACGCCGTGCTCTGGCCCACCGCGCTGTGGGCGCACACCGACCCCGACGCGCGCCCGCCGCGCGGCTTCGCGCCGGCGCTGGTCACCCCGAGCTGTACGCTCTACCTGCGCACCGAGGAGTCGCCATGAAGCGCCCCGCCCGCCTCGTCCTCATGCTGCTGTCGCTGCTGGCGCTGCCCGCCGGCGCCGAGCCGCTGCGCGTCACGTGGCTGTGGCACCTGGAGCAGCCCATCTACTGGCCGGCCCCGAACGCCTCGGGCCTCCGCTACCAGAGCGTGTGGGACTCGATGCAGGCCAAGGCGGCCGGCGCCCTGCACCCCCAGAACGACCTCGACGAGATCTTCGGCAAGGACGACCGCGTCGCGGCCTACCAGTACCGCGTGCGCGACGCCGTAGCTACGCTGCTCGGGTACCCCGACGCGGGCGCGCAAGTCAGCTACTCGGGCGGCCTGATCGTGAACATCGCGTCGCTCGGGGTGGCCGGCAAGCTCGGCTACTCGGCCGCCTGGAACGCCCCCTTCGAGGAGGCCCAGGGCTGGAGCACCGCCCAGGGTACGCCCCGTCTCGACGTGGTGATCTTCCCCTTCCACCACGCCCTGCTGCCGCTGGTCGACGAGCGCGTGGCTCGCCGCGAGCTCGAGCTGTACCAGGCCGTGTACCCCGAGGCCTGGAACGACGCGAAGCGCTCGAAGGGCCTGTTCCCCTCGGAGATGGCCTTCTCGGAGCGCCTGATCCCGACGCTCGCCTCGCTCGGCCTCGAGTGGGTGGTGGTCTCGAACAGCCACCTCAGCCGCGCGTGCGCCGACTACCCGTGGGTGGCCGGCTCGGGGGGCGACAACATCCCGCCACCCAACCGCGCCGACCAGCTGAACCCTGCCCAGGGCAGCTACAATCGCCTCTCGATCGACCGCGGCGTATCGCCCGCCAACGCCTATCCCTTCGCCTACCGCCCGCACCGCGCGCGCTACGTCGACCCCTCCACGGGCGTGGCGTCGAGCGTGGTCGTGGTGCCGGCCGCCCAGGGCGAGGGCTGGAAGGACGGCTACAGCTGCTATGGGCTCGACGCGGCCGACGAGTACGCCGCCAGCAGCGAGGCCGGGCACCCCATCCTCGTGCTGCTGGCCCACGACGGCGACAACGCCTTCGGCGGAGGCTACAGCTACTACCTCGACTGCGTGCACGGCCTGGCCGACACCGCGTCGTCCAAGGGCTACGTGCCCTCGACCGTGGCCGGCTACCTGGCCCAGTTCCCGCCCGACGCGGCCGACGTGGTGCACGTCGAGGACGGCGCCTGGGTCAACGCCGACGGCGACTTCGGCGCGCCGGCCTTCTGGAACTGGAACTGGCCGCCGGTGAACGCCGCGGGCGACGTCGACCCCGCCACGGGCTGGGCCGAGGACATCCGCAACTGGGCCATCCTCACGGCCGCCACCAACGTGGTGGTCACGGCCGAGGATCTGAAGGGCCCGCCCTCGCTCGCGAAGATCCTGCGCCCCGAGAGCGGCGGCTCGAAGCTCGAACAGGCCTGGCACTTCCTGATGGGCGGCCTGAACAGCGGCTACATGTACTACGGCAAGGTCCTCGACATGGAGCTGAAGCCCGTGGTGGCCGCCAACGAGGCGGTGGCGCGCGCGACCGAGGCCGCCGTCGACTGGAGCGGCGACGCCACCGGACCGACCGTGTGGGTACCTCAGCGTTGGCCCGACAACCCGGGCGGCACCAACTTCGGGCCGCTCTACAAGTACCAGGTGAAGGAGCTCGGGCCCGAGACGTGGTTCTGGACCTTCGCCCACGACGTGTCGGGCATCGCCGACGCCGCCCTGAAGTACCGGGTCGACGTCGACGGCCAGAACCCCCTGACCACGGACGAGAACGAGACCTACGCGGGAGGCTCCGGGGTCGGCCCGTGGGTGTCGGTGGCCCTCCTCCGCCGCGCCTTCCCGGCCGCGCCGCCCGTGCCCGACCCCGAGATCGACACCTCGATCGCGCCGACCGTCATCGCCGATCTGTTCTACGTGCAGGTCGATCTGCCCGTCGACCGCCTGGTCGACTACTACGTCGAGGCGAAGGACGCGAAGGGCAACCTCACGCGATCGCCCATCCAGCACGTCTACGTGGGAACGTCCGACGGCCCCGTCACGCCCGCCGGCCCCTGGGAGCCCGCACACCCCGACTGCGACGACGCCGTCACCATCCACGGGGCCAAGGCAGGCTTCGTGCATTGGGGCGTCGACGGCTGGAAGGCGCCCGATTCGGCCTGGTGGCCCGCGGGCACCACCGCCTTCGGCGACGGCAAGTCGGTCGAGACCCCCCTCGCCCCCTGCGGCGCCGGCTTCTGCGCCACGCTCGGGCCCTTCCTCGCGGAGGGAGCGCCTGCGGTCGAGGTGATCGACTTCGTCTTCCACTACGCCGACGGCACGTGGGACAGCCACGGCGGCTCCGACTACCACGTGACCATCGGGGCGTGCGGCCCGGCCACGCCCGACGACGGCCCCGACGCGAGCGACGCCACGTCGCCCGAGGCGACCGGCAGCGACGCGCACCCCGTCGACGGCGCCGCCGGCGACGCCGCCCACGTGCCCCCCGACGCGAGCCCGCACGACGCGGCGACCGGCGACACGACCGCCGACCAGGGCCCCACGACCGGCGGCGGCTCGGGCGGTTGCGCCCTCTCGAGCCGCAGCTCTGGATCGGCTCCGCTGGCGCTGCTCCTGATCGGTGGATGGTTCGGGACCTTGGGACTGGCGCGGGCCAGGCGCCCCCGGGTGGTCAGTTGACCGGATCCTTCAAGCTGCGCGTGCTGACGCCGGCGCCCCACCACGACTCGCCCTGGTTGGCGGGCACCACCACGTTGAACTGGCCGGAGAGCAGGTCGAGCGACAGGATGGCCCCGCCCGCGTCGAAGCCGTAGACCTTGTCCCACAGCCCGGCCAGGCCGTAGACCGAACTGTAACCCGTGAGCGTGCCCACGGTGCTCTGTACCTTGCCGTCGACCGGGTTGACCTTGACCAGGTAGTCGGAGTCGCCGAAGCCGCTCTTGACCGAGGCGTAGGTGCCGAGGTCGGTGACCGAGAAGGCGTCGCCGCTCGACGTGTAGTTGCCGCCATAAGAGCCGATCGAGGTGATGGAGGCCGTGCCGCCGTTCACGGTGATGCGGTTCCACGAGCCGGAGCTGCCCACGCCGATCAGCACCTCGTTGGTCGCGTCGACGGTGCCCTTGGGGACCAGCGTGAAGCCGTTGAACTGCCCGGGCAGCGAGGCGATCGTCTTGCACTGGGCGGTGACGGCCGAGCAGCGGTAGAGCGTGTCGAACGACACGGCGTACAGGTGCCCGTCGGCGTCGATGGCGATGTCGGTGATGCTCTGGTCGCCGGCGTCCCAGTCGAAGTCGAAGTACTCGACAGGAACGGGCTTGGCCTGGTTCAGGGGGTTCCACGCGAACAGCCGCGACGAGGTGTGGGCGTACACGGTGGCCGGCAGCGTGAGCCCGGGCCAGGTCGTGTCGTAGGGAGCCTCGTCGGCGCCGTCGGTGACCCAGTCGCCGTCGTCGTCGGGGTCGCACGCGTCGCCCGACAGGTCGTGGTCGAAGTCCTTCTGGTCGGGGTTCGGAAGGGCCAGGCAGTTGTCCTTGTAGTCGGGCACGCCGTCGTTGTCGGTGTCGACCTCGGTGTTCACGTCGGGCGAGATGATCTGGTCGGGCCACTGCACCTGGTCGGGTCCGTCGTCGGGGGTCGCGTCGGGGGGCTGCCAGGTGTCGGGCTCGGCCGTATCGGGGGGCTGCCAGGTGTCGGGCCCGGGCAGGTCGGTCGGGAGCGCGTCGGCGGGCGAAGCGTCGGGGCCGAGGTCGCCCGAGGCGTCGGGGCCTGGCACGTCGAGCCCCGCCAGGTCGCCGTTCAGCACGTCGCCCCAGTTGACCCCCGGCTGGCACGCGGACCACGCGCCGTCTTCGTGACAGAGCTGGGCGCCGGCCTCGCCGTTCCAGGCCACGCACGCGCGGGCCTCGCCGGTCGTGCACGTGTCGCCCGCGTTCGAACCCGAACAGGCGGCGGCGACTCCGACGAAGAACACGAACAACCCGGCGTGGCGCATGCAGGTTCCGGCGCGGTGAACGG
>CAZBRS010000058.1:11519-36284 GCA_964494475.1 uncultured Myxococcales bacterium
GGCAGGCCCGCATGAAGCTCACCGTGCTCCTCCTGGCCCTGCTGCTCGCCGGCCTCGCGGATCCGCCCTGGGCCAACGCTCAGGTCACGGCGGCCACCTGGACGGCGTCGGTCGGCTTCGCGCCGAACCTGGCCGAGCTCCCCGCGTACCAGCCCGGTCAGACCATCGACAAGACGAACGCAGCGGCCTGGAAGGCGTGGCTGCCCTCGGGCCTCGCGCTCCTGGTCGATCGCTACGCGCTCGAGCTCACGACGCGCGCCTACGAGCCCGTGCACCCCTCGCGCGGGTTCATCGAGGCCACCAACCGGGCCCTCGGCAAGGCCCGCATCGACTGGAGCGCGAGCGATCCGCGCAAGACCGCGCTCTCGGGCTACGCGGGGGGCCTGCCCTTCCTGAAGCCCCACGACGAGCCCGATCCGTTGAAGGCCGGCCGCCTGATCGCCTACAACCACCAGTACGCCTACCGGGGTGACGACGGCAGCTTCCACTACGGCGTGTACTGGGTCTCGGCCAAGACCGGCGTCGAGCGCTCCGAGGAGTGGCAGTGGCGCTACGTCACGCGCACGCGCTTCCGCACCGACGTCGAGCCCATCCCCACGCTCTCCGACTTCGGCGACGACGTGGCGGGGCGCTCGATGACCTGGGCCGTCTTCCCCCAGGACAAGCGCGGCTTCGCGGCGCTCTACAGCCGCTACGACGACCCGCGCGACGTGCAGGGCTGGATGTACGTGCCCACCATGCGCCGCGTGCTGCGCGCCTCGTTCGGCACGCGCGGCGACGCGTGGAACAGCACCGACCTGCTGTACGAGGACGTGCACGGCTACAACGGCTACCCGGAGTGGATGAACTGGAAGCTGGTCGGACGCCAGACCATGCTGGCGCCGGTGCACTCGGGCCTCGAGGCGGGCAAGGACGCCCGCGACGCGTCGTTCGACTTCGCCTCCTGGCCCCACTGGAACCCGAAGATGCAGTGGGAGCCGCGCGCCGTCTACGTGCTCGAGGTCACGCCGCGCCTGCCCGACTACCCCTACAGCAAGATGGTCATGTACGTCGACGCCGAGACGTATGGCATCGTGCTGAAGGAGATGCACGATCGGAAGGGCAAGCTCTGGAAGGTGATGCTGAACGCGTCGAGCGCGTCGCCCGACCTGGATCGCTACCCGCTGCGCATCGGCACCTCGCTGGTGGTCGACCTGCAGGCCGAGCACGCCACCGTGTTCCCGGCCTACGAGGTCGAGGCCAACGTAGGCTACGACCCGCGCTTCTTCACCGAGCCGAACCTGCGCAAGATGGGCAAGTAGGCGACCGCGAGCGTCAGGGCACGGTGGCGGCGTCGATCGCGGCCTCGACCCCCCGGCCGGCCAGACCGGCGCGCAGGAGCAGCGCCCGTGGGGGGCTCTCGGGGGTCTCGACGACCAGCACGGGCAGCCCCCGCGCGGCCGCCCAGGCGGCGAGAGAGCCGGGAGCCGGCGGCCCGAGGTCGTCAGGGGCTGCCCAGGTGGCGTCGGCGTAGGCGGCCGCCACGCGTTCGGCCTGCCCGGACCGGGCCAGGCCGTGGGCCTGGTCGCTGCCCTCCAGCACGATCACGGCCCGCGGCTCCAGCGTCACGACCAGCGCTGCCAGCGCGCGCCCTTCGGCGCAGGGAGCCTCCCGGGCCCCGACGTTCGGGGAGGCCGACCCGTCGGCGGAATGGCCCGCGTCGGGAGCGCAGCCCACCTGGTTCAGCGGCCGCCCCGCCGCGACGCCGTCGGGGTTCGCCACCGTGACCAGCACGACGGGGGGCAGCGCGGCGCCCGCGACGCGCGAGAGCAACCGGGCCCGCAGCCTCTCGGCCACCAGCACGCCGGCCGGGCGGCCGTCGAGGCCGGCCACGACGAGCACGGGCGCGCCCTGCCCCCCGAACTCGTCGACCAGCAGGGGGCGCCCGCCCGCCGTGTCGCCGAGCCGCCACCCCGCATGGGCCGGGGCGTCGGCGTCGTCGGGGATCGCGATCGTCGGGGACACGCCTTCGGCGCCGTGCGCGGCCGTCCAGGCCAGGGCCTCGTGGAGCGCAGCGAGCCACGGGTCGAGGTCGGCCAGCGCGGCCACGGCCGGGGGCAATTCGAGCGTGACGGTGGGGATCTGCAGGTCGACGCCGGCCCAGGAGCCGAAGGAGCCGGGGTAGACCCCGATGTCCTGGTCGATGGCCACGCCCGAGACCGCGGCCAGCGCCTCGGCCAGAGCCTGGGCCGGCCCGTCGTAGTTGATGGCGTCGAGCGGGCTGTGGATCGAGACGATCACGGCCGGATCGAGCTGCTCGACCAGGCGCGCCACGACCGCCGACTCGGGCTCGGACAGGGGCGAAGGGCCGTAGGTGGCCGACGGCTCGAAGTTCGACGCAGCGAAGTTGCGGTTGAGGTCGACGCCGTGGGCGTTGGCCCGCGTGCCCGCGACGAAGCCGTCGGGGTTGATCAGCGTGGCGAGCACCAGGCGCAGGCCCGCCAGGCGCTCGGGCCGGGCCAGCAGCCCGGCGCGCAGGTGCTCGACCACCTGCTGCGCAGGCACCTCGTTGCCGTGGATGGTGGCGAAGACCAGGGCCGTCGGCCCCGCGTCGCCGAAGCGCTCGGCCACGATGGGCCGCCCCTCGACGGAAGACCCCAGCACGGCCGCGCCGTGAACCACCGGGGGGCCCTCGTACGGCACGGCGTCGGGCCACGTGGGCAGGTCGAGCCCGGGGGTTGCGTCGGCGACCTCGACGACGCTTGCGTCGGCGCCGTCCGCGTCGGACCCGCCGCCGAGGTCCTCGGCCGCCCCGCACGCGCCGAACAACCCGAGCAGCACGGCCGCGAGACCCACGCGCCGCGCGCGATCAATCGTCATTTCAAGGACCTGACTTCGGGACGGGGGCCGCCGGCGTGAGGGGAACGTGGACCTGGCGGGTCTCGTCGGGCAGGACGGACACGGTGGCGTCGGCGTAGCCGGCGAGCGAGAACGAATAGGCCACCGCGACGCCGCCCTGGGGCACGCGGAGCACGAGCGGGGTCGCGCCGAGGTCCTGGCCGCCCCGATGCACGCGCGCGCCAGCGGGCTCGGAGGTCAACGTCAGGCCGACGGTGGACCGCGAAGAGACGAAGAGCACCGCCAGCAGCACCAGACCGAGCACGAACGCCGCGCTCAACCCGGCCATCCACCGTACACGCGTCCGGCGGGCCGAGTCGAAGGCCGCCGAGACCTCGTCGAGCTCGTCGGGGGCGCCGCGCGGCGCGGTGTCGGCCGCGTCTCGCGGGCGGATCATGGCGACCTCGGCCGTGGGCGGGAACTCGTCCACGGACGCGGCCGGGGCGCTCGTAGCGGGCTTGGGTCGGGCCGACCCCTCGTCGCGCAGCGCGGTCTTTCGGAGGTCGGGCGAGAGCGTCTGCCATCCGCGCGACGCGTTGGCCATGGCGCGCGCGGCCGCGTCGCCGCCGCACATCCCCATGCCCGTGACGTACAGGGGCCGCAGGCGCTCGGTGTCGGCGCCGTCGGCCACGAGCTTCACGACGCGGTCGAGCTCGGCCACGAAGGCCGCGCCGTCGGCGGGTCGCTGCTCCCGATCCTTGGCGAGGCAGCTCCACAGCAGGCGATGCAGCGGCTTGGGTACCTCGACGTCGGGGGCCACGATGCGAATGGAGTCGGGCTCCTTCCGAAGCAGCGCGTGCATCAACTGGAACGCGTCGTTGGCCTTGAAGGGGCGTTCGCCGGCGAGCATCTCGTACATCATGACGCCGAGCGCGAACACGTCGGCCCGCGCGTCGACCGCGTGGCCCAGCACCATCTCGGGCGACATGTAGGCGGGCGTGCCCAGCACCTCGCCGAGCTTGGTCAGGTTCGTCCCGGCGAGCGACGGCGCGCGGGCGATCCCGAAGTCGAGCACCTTGACGAAGTTCGAGCCCACCACCCCCGCTCCCCTGACCAGGAACACGTTGTCGGGCTTCAGATCGCGGTGCACGATGCCCTTCGCGTGCGCCTCGGCCAGGGGCTCGCCCACGTCGCGCAGGATGCGCAGGGTCTCGTCGACGGGGACACGCTCGACCAACTCCAGGTGCTCGCGGAGCGACCGGCCCTCGAGGAACTCCATCACGAGGTAGAGCGCGCCCTCCGGCGTGGAGTCGAACGCGATCACCTTGATGGCGTGGGGGCTGATCAGCCGCGACATGGCCTTGGCCTCGACCAGGAAGCGCCGGGCCATCTCGTCGTCGCCCGCCATGTGGGGACGAAGGAGCTTCAACGCCACCTGCCGACCGATCGGCTGCTGGTCGCACAGGTACACCGTGGCCGTGCCTCCCTGGCCCAGGCGCTTCAAGACGCGGTAGCGTCCGGCGAACAGCGTGCCGAGCAGGGGGTCGCGGTCGGGGTTGGTCTCCTCGTACCGGCAACCGTCGCGCGGGCAGAACTTCGCGTCGTTACGCGGAGCCGGGCGACCGCACTGGGGGCAAACGAGGGGCAAGCAGGTCCGCGAGCGTTGGTGGTACAAGGGGAATGTACCGGAGACGGCCCTCGCGGTCCAGCTTTGTTCGAACCCCACGACGACCGACTCGTGGTACGATGAAAATCACGTCGGCGACGACGCCCTGACGTCGGGAGACCGCCCTGTACACCTGCCCCCGTTGCCATGTGGCGTTGGCGCGCGACCCGGAAGGCGGCCTGCCGACCTGGGCCTGCCCCACGTGCGGCAGCCGAGCGACCACGATCGAGGCGCTGCGGCACGTCGTCTCCGTGAGCGCGGCGACGAGCCTGTGGGTCGCGCTGACGGGCGACGCGGGGGCGCCGAGGTCGGCGATCGGCTGCCCGGCGTGCGGCGAACCCATGCACGTCGTGACCCTGCGAAGCGCGGCGCACGCGCTCGAGCTCGACGCGTGCCGGCCATGCCACGTGCTGTGGTTCGCGCCGCGGGAGATCGAGGTTCTCTCCCTGTTCCCCCCCGACGTCCGGCCCGAGCCGCCGTCGACTCGCGATATGCCCGAACCGGCGCGCGTCGCGTTGGCCGCGTTCCTGGCCGGGCAAATCCGCGAGCGGGCCGGCGACGAAGGCGTCGGAGACGGCGCGAGCGAGCTCGACGCCGACGACGTCGCGTACGCCGCCGCCGTCTTGTTCAAGGTCCTGCTTCGATTCCTGGTTTGAGGCCCCACGATGCACCTTCCCGCCTGGCTGCGCTGGTACGACATCGACAGCCTCGACGAGCGCGACCCCGCGCGCATCGAGCTGGCCTACCGCTGGTTGCACGGCGCACTCGAGCGCTACTTCCGCTCCGAGGTCCGGGGCCTCGAGCGCGTCCCCGAAGGCGCCGCGCTGTACGTGGGCAACCACAACTCCCTGGCCATGACGCCCGACTCGTTCCTGTTCGGCGCGGCGGTCTACCGCGAGCGGGGGCTGGCGTACGTGCCCTACGGGCTCGGCCACGAGGTCATCATCAACCTGCCCCTCCTCAACCAGATCATCGTGCCGCTTGGCGCCGTCCGGGCCAGCCACGAGCTCGCGCACCGGCTCTTCGCGGCGGGCCGCAAGGTGCTGGTCTACCCGGGCAGCGACTACGACGCGGGCCGGTCCTGGTTCGACCGCGACCGCATCTGCTTCGGCGGACGCCGAGGTTACCTTCGGCTGGCGCTGACCGCAGGCGTGCCCCTGGTGCCGGTGGTCGCGGCGGGCGCGCAGGAGACCCTGGTCATCCTCACCGACGGGCAGTGGCTGGCCCGGTTGCTCCGCGCCGATCGCTGGATGCGCCTGAAGGTGTGGCCCATGGGCCTGGCCCTCCCCTGGGGCCTCATGCCCGCGCCGTTGCCGTTCTGGCCCTGGCCGTCGCGCATCCTGATCGAGGTGCTCGAGCCACTCCGCTTCGAGCGCTCGGGCCCCGAGGCCGCCGCAGACGACGCCTACGTCGAGGCCTGCGCCGCTCGCGTGGAGCAGGTCATGCAAGCCGCCCTGACGCGCCTGGCGGCCGAAAGAAGGGCCCGTCGCGGGAGGAATTCTTAGGGCTGGAACACGAGGCGCATCGACGTGAACTCCACGTCGGCGATCATGCGGTTGAGGAAGTGCAGGTAGAGCGGCCCCGGCTGCAGCCAAGGCCCCTCGAGCTCCACCTGCCAGGGCGCGCCCTCGGCGGCCGGGGGCGTGGGCGTGAGCACGGCATCGGCCACGGGCGTGAGCTTGCCGCTCGGGTAGTCGTAGAGCACCTGCTGGCCCCGGCGCACGGCCAGGCGCAGGTTCAGGGGCCCCTGCCAGCCCATGCCGGCTTCGGCCGTGAAGTCGAGCCGCGCCGAGGTCGCGCCGGCCGGCACCTCGACCACGAACTGGTACGCCATGGTGGTGAGCTGGTTCAAGGCGTCGTGCCCCGACGACAATCGCCCGGGCAGGTCGATCCACTCGCCCTCGGGCACCTCGTCCAGGTCGCGCCACGGCTTCACGCGGCGGCAGTCGAGCAGGCCGCGCAGCTCGAGCGCTTCGCGGGCCGCCGTCTCGGCGCCCGGCCCGCGGCGGGCCGCTTCGGCCAGCAAGAGCTCGGAGGCCTCGGTGAACGTGGTGCGCGCGCCGCACGCCAGCAGCGTGGCGAGCACGATGGCATCGGCCTCGAGGGGGCCCACCTGCTGGCGCAGCGCCCAGAGCGCCGACGCCCACATGCGGCCGTCGTAGTGCACCTCGCCCAGCATGTGCTCCGGGCAGGTGCGCAGTTCGGAGAGATCCCGGCTGGCGTCGCGGTCGGCCTGCACCAGGGCGTAGCGCCCGAGCACCGGATCGTCCAGCAGGGTGGCGGCGAAGTAGTCGGCGAAGGCCTCGTTCATCGAGAACGGCTGCGGGTTGAAGCCCTGCTCGTCGGCCGTGTAGCCGAAGAGCCGGTCCTCGCCCGTGAGCGCGTGCGTGTACTCGTGGTAGATGACGCTGGCGTCGTAGGCGTAGTCGACGGCCTCGCCCTGCCCGAAGACGATGGCGCCGCCCCGCGTATCGAGCTCGAAGCCGAAGATGCCCACGGTGGCGTCGGGCATGAACGCGGCGTTGTCGTAGACCTCGAAGCCCTGGCCGTAGTCGGCGCCGAAGTTCACGATGGCGGGCATGGCGGCGGCGAGGCCCGTCACGCCGTGGGTTGCTGCGAAGTAGTCGTGCACGCGCGTCACGTGGAAGTACATCTGCACCTCGGCGAACGGGTCGTCGACGGACGACGCGTCGGCCGGGGGCAGCACGTGGCGCCACGAGCCGTCGGCGCCGGCCAACGCGGTCTGCGCGGGCGTGCAGACCTTCATGCCCGAGAGCGCGTTGAACTCGGCGTCGTCGTCGCGCCGGCAGTTGAAAACCTGCACGAACGCGCCGGTGAGCGTGCCGTCGTCGCCCTGCAGGTGCCGGAGCGCCACGGGAGTGGTCTGCCCGTCGTCGGCGACCGGGCTCGACAGGTACACGTTGCCCAACGGGCCGCCGCCCGTCCAGTCGACGGCGTCGCCGAGCGCCTCGGCGTCGACCGTCTCGTCCGCGAGCCCGCTGTCGGCCTCGAAGCGCGCGTCGACAACAGCGGCGTCCCCCTCCACGTCGGCCGGGTCAACCGCGGACCCGTCGCCTGCGGAGCAGGCCGGCGCGAGCAGCAGGCAGGCCACGACGACGAACGACAACGGGCGCAGGTGCATGCCGGGACTCCAGCGGCTGGACGCTGGCGGAGCGTAGAAGAAGACGGGGCACTCGTCAACGCAGGGTCGGTGACAGGGCAGCCATCGGAGTCGACGCCGTCGGCCCGCGATCCGCTTTGACCGGCCGCGGCCTTCGTGCCATCCTGCGGGCGCAATGCCCCCGGAGTCGCCATGGCCACGCCCACGTTCCTCGAGCTCGCCCGCGAGAAGGTGCTGGTCCTCGACGGCGCCATGGGCACCATGATCCAGCGCCAGGCCCTGGGACCCGCCGACTTCGGCGGTCACGACGGGTGCAACGAGGTGCTGGTCCAGACCCGCCCCGACGTAATCCGCGCCATCCACGCGGGCTACCTGGCCGCCGGCTGCGACGCCGTCGAGACGAACACGTTCGGCGCGTTCCCGGTGGTGCTGACCGAGTACGGCCTGGCCGAGCGGTCTCGCGACCTGGCCGAGCGCGCCGCCCGGCTGGCCGTCGAGGTCGCGCGCGCGTACGCGACGCCGTCACGCCCGCGCTACGTGATCGGATCCGTCGGCCCCGGCACCAGGCTGCCGAGCCTCGGCCACATCTCGTTCAGCGACCTGACGGCCGCCTACGCTCCCCTCTTCGAGGGCCTGCTCGTGGGCGGCGTCGACGCCGTCTGCATCGAGACGTGCCAGGACCTCCTGCAGATCAAGGCCGCGCTCGACGCGCTGCGCCGCGCGGAGGCCGCGCTCGGCCGCCGGGTGGCCGCGCTGGTCTCGATCACGCTCGACACCGGCGGCAGCATGCTGCTCGGCACGGACGTGGCGGCCGCCGTGGCCGCGCTCTCGCCGCTCGGCCCCGACGCCCTGGGCCTCAACTGCGCCACGGGCCCCGCCGAGATGGCCCGCCACCTCGCCACCCTCTCCGACCTCGGCCCCGGGCGGCTGCTGGCCATGCCCAACGCCGGGTTGCCCGAGAACGTGGACGGCGAGCTCACCTACCGCCTGTCGCCGGCCGACTTCGCGCGCCAGGTGGCCGGCTTCGTGCACGACCACGGCGTGGGCCTCGTGGGCGGCTGCTGCGGCACCACGCCGGCTCACCTCGAAGCGCTCGTCGAACGGGTGGGCAACCTCCCCGCCCCCCCTCTCCATCGATGGAGAGGGGGCCGGGGGGTGAGGTCCGAGGTCGCCAGCCTCTACCAGGCCGTGTCGCTTCGGCAGGAGCCCGCCCCCCTGCTCATCGGCGAGCGCACCAACGCCAACGGCTCCAAGGAGTTCCGCGAGCGCCTGGTGGCCGACGACCTCGACGGGATGGTGGCCGTGGCCCGCGAGCAGGAGGCCGCCGGCGCCCACGTGCTCGACGTGTGCGTGGCCTACGTGGGCCGCGACGAGCGGGCCGACCTGGCCGCCCTGGTGCCGCGCCTGGCGCGCGACGTGCGCCTGCCCCTCATGCTCGACTCGACCGACGCCGACGTGCTCGAGGCCGGGCTCATGCTCTACGGGGGCCGGGCCGTGCTCAACTCGGTCCACTTCGAAGACGGCGTGGCGCGCTTCGACCGCGTGTGCAGCCTGGCGAAGCGCTTCGGGGCGGCGGTGGTGGCGCTCGCCATCGACGAGCAGGGCATGGCCCTGACGGCGGCTCGCAAGCTCGCCGTGGCCGAGCGCGTCGTGGAGCGATTCGTGGGACACGGGCTGGCCGAGGACGATCTCGTCCTGGACGTGCTCACCTTCACGGTCGCGGGGGGCGCCGACACGCGGCACGCCGCGGCCGAGACGCTCCAGGCGCTCGCGGCCTTCAAGACCCGCCACCCCGCCGTGCACACGCTGCTCGGAGTCAGCAACGTATCGTTCGGCCTGAAGCCCGCCGCCCGGCGCGTGCTGAACGCCGTCTTCCTGGCCGAGGCCGTGGCGCGCGGCCTCGACGCCGCCATCGTCAACGCCCGCTCCCTGGTGCCCCTGGCCCGCCTCGAGCCAGGCCTCGTCGAGGCCGCGCGCCGCGTGCTCCTCGACCAGGA
This sequence comes from uncultured Myxococcales bacterium, assembly GCA_964494475.1. GTDB lineage: Bacteria > Myxococcota_A > UBA9042 > CAZBRS01 > CAZBRS01 > CAZBRS01. Next base: position 21,121 of record CAZBRS010000058.1, read on the forward strand.
CCCCTCGGCCGATCCGCTCGGTGACTTCCTCGCGCTGGTCGACGCCGACCAGGGCCTCGGCGCCGACGCCGCTGAGGTGCCACCGGCCTCGACCCCCGAAGAGCACGTCCGAAGGGCCGTCGTGACGGGCGCGAAGCCGGGCCTGGACGAGGCCCTCGACGCGCTGCTGGCGACGGGGCGGGGGCCGTTGTCCATCGTGAACGACGTGCTGCTCTCCGCCATGCGCGAGGTCGGCGAGCTCTTCGCGTCGGGTCGCCTGCAGCTCCCGTTCGTGCTCCAATCGGCCGAGGTGATGAAGGCCGCCGTGCGCCACCTCGAGCCGCACCTCGAGGGCCTCGACCTCCCGCTCCGCGGCACCGTGGTGCTGGCCACGGTGAAGGGCGACGTGCACGACATCGGCAAGAACCTGGTGGCCATCCTGCTCTCGAACCACGGCTACCGCGTGGTCGACCTGGGCGTGAGGGTGCCCGTCGAGGCCATCGTGACCGCCGTCCGTACGCACGACGCCACCGCCGTGGGCCTCAGCGGCCTGCTGGTGCGCTCCACCCAGATCATGCGCGAGAACCTGCGTGAGCTGGCGCGTCTGGGGTTCAGCCTGCCCGTGCTGGTCGGCGGCGCAGCCCTCACGCGCAAGTACACCACCGAGGCCCTGGCCCCGGCCTACCCCGGCCCCGTGGCCTACGCCGCCACCGCCATGGACGCGATGCCGCTGCTCGAGGCCCTAGGAGCCTGTAGCGCATTGAGCGAGGATGGCGCTGGAGCCACTCGTGGCGACCCTGGACCGTCGGCGCAACCCGTTGAAAACACGACCGACAGGCTCCTAGGTTGCTTGCCTGGGGGAGGGCCCCCAGACCCCCAGAAGGAGCCCGATAGCGCTATGCGCTACGGGCTCCTGGCCCTCGACCCGCGGCCCTCTTCCCCCTCTCCATCGATGGAGAGGGGGCCAGCGCGTGAGGCCCGCGTGCCGCCCCCGGGGCGGCCGATCCGAAGCGTCGAGCCGCCGCTCGCGAGCGGCCCCACACCTCCCTTCTGGGGCCCGCGCGTGCTCGACGCGGTCCCGCTGGACGAGACGCTGGCGCTGCTCGACACGCGGGCGCTCTTCCGGGGGCGCTGGCGGTATCGGCAGGAGAAGCTCTCGACCGACGAGTACGAGGCGCTGCTCGCACGCGAGGTGCGCCCGGTGCTCGACCGGCTGTCGGACGAGGCGCTCCGCGAGGGTTGGACCTCCCGCGCGGTCTATGGGTACTTCCCGGTGCGCGCCGAGCCCGACGGACTGCACGTGCTCGATGACGACGGTCGGCCTCGCGCGTGGCTGCCCCTGCCCCGCCAGCCCGCGCCTCCGAGCCTCGCGATCCAGGACTGGTTCCGCGACGTGCGCTTCGGCGAGCCCGATGTGCTCCCGCTCTTCGTCGTCACGGTGCACCCGGGTCTGGTCGATCGCATCGCCGCGGCGCACGCGGCCGACGAATACCGCGACTACCTGCACCGATTCGGCTTTTCGATCGAGCTGGTCGAGGCCACCGCGGCCTGGATGCACGCTCGCATTCGCCGGGAGCTCGGGCTTGCGCCCGACCAGGGGGAACGCTTCAGCTTCGGGTATCCTTCGGCGCCCGACCTGGCGCTGCAGGAGCCGCTCTTCCAGGTGCTCGACGCACGACGGCTCGGGGTCACGCTGACCGAGAGCTTCCAGATGGTGCCCGAGCAGTCGGTGTCGGCCCTGGTGGTCCCGCACCCCGGCGCGCGCTTGTTCGATTTGGGCTAGGCGTAGCCCCCGCGACGCTTAGAATCAATAGACGGGCGAGGAGCATCGGCAGTGCGGTTTTCGCTTCCGTGGGGCACAGGGCGGCTGGAGTTGCCGCTACCCGATGGGTGGCGAGTCGTCGACCTCTCCGACGTCGAGCCCGAGCCGGGGTCCTTCCCCGCCGCCGAGTTGGTCCGGGCCGCCCTCGAGGCGCCCCTGGGGGCCAAGCCCTTCTCGCGGCGCGACCTCTCGGACGAACGCCTCACGATCGTGGTCGACACCCGGCAACGCGACGGGGGGCTGCCCCTGCTGTTCCGTCAGGTGGTGCGCCAGGCGCTCGAGGCCGGCGCCTCCCCCGACCGCATCCGCGTGCTGTTCGCGACGGGCACCGACGCCACGCTCTCCCACGAATTGATGGTGCGGACGCTGGGGTGGGCCGGCGCCCTGCCCTTCCAGGCGCGCTGCTCCAACTGGCGCGACGAATCCCTGCTGGCGTTCCTCGGCAAGACGCAGGGACGCACGCCCGTCTACCTCGACCGCTGGCTCGATGACACCGACCTGGTCGTGGTCCTCGGCGCGGTCGACGTCGACCCGTTCTACGGCTTCGGAGGCGGGCTGCGCGCCATCGTGCCAGGCTGTGCCGGCCGCGAGACCCTCGAGGCCTACCCTGATCTGCTGGCGGCCCAACCCGACCCCTGGCTGGCCGGCCTGGGCAGCGCCGACAACGCGCTGGCTGCCGACGCCGACGAAGCGGCGCGCATGTGCCCCGCCGAGATCCTGGTCGTCAGCGTCGTCCTCGACGCTCGCGGGCAGCCGGTCCAATGCGCAGCCGGCGAAGCGGCGCGCGTGGCCGAGGCCATCCAGGGCGCTGTCTCCGATCGCTGGCGCCTCGACGTGCCGGGGCTCGCCGACGTGGTAGTGACCTCGTCGACCCCCTTCGACGGCGACCTGCGCGAGGGATTGCGCGCAGTGGCCCTGTCGGCCGCGCTGGTACCCCACGGCGGGATCGTGCTGGCGTGCCTGAAGTGCGACCAGGGCCGCGCCCCCTCGGTCGCGATCCCACGCTTCGTACCCAACGCCGTGCTGAGGCTCTTCCTCGAGACCGTCGGCAACGCCCGCGTGCTGAAGTACGTGCGCAAGACGTGGCACGACCTCGGCCCCGAAGACGTGCTGTGGGCCTTCCTGGTGCTCGCGCTCCTGCGGCACCGGCGGGTGGTCGTCTACGCGCCGAACCTCGACGCCGACGGCGCCCGCCAGTTCGGCCCCCTCGACTGGCACGCCGACCTCGGCACGGCGCTCGAGCGGGTGGCCCGCTCCCGCCCAGGCGCCAGCGCCTACGTGCTCGCCCGCGCCGGCCTTCGCTGGTATCGGCGGGAGACCGACCACCGCCGCGCCTGAAAATCCGAACCATGGGCGGGGTCGTCCGATTCGTGCGTTGACAGCCAGCCCGAACCCGGCCAAATTCGTCCCAACGGGAATGCTCCACGAGGTCTCTGCCATGAACGCCCATCTCCGGACGGTCCTGTGTCTGGTCCTGTTCGCCGCGGTCGCGAACTGCACCGGCAGCAGCATCACGTCGCCCGACTACGACACGCGCATCGGCGATGCCTCGGGCGAGGCCGAGGCCACCCTCGACGTCACCATCCCCGACCTCGGCGTCTTCGACAAGACCGACAACGACGTGCTTCCCGACGAGCTCGAGATCGAGGTCCTGCCCGACGGCGACACGGGCCCCGACCTCCCGGGCGACTTCCTGGTGCCCTGCACCACGAACGGCGAGTGCCTCTCGGGCTGGTGCATCGAGACCCCCGACTACGGCCAGGTCTGCACGGTCATCTGCTACGACGAGTGCCCGCTCCCCGACTGGACCTGCGTGGTCGGCCAGACCCAGCCCGACCTGCAGTACATCTGCGTTCCGCCCAGCCTCAGCATCTGCGAGGCCTGCGAGAGCAAGGACGACTGCCCCGGCGCCACGACCTCGTGCCTCAGCATCGGCAACGACGGCGGCCGCTACTGCTCGTTCGAGTGCGCGGCGAACGACGACTGCCCGCCCGGGTACTCCTGCCTCCCCGACGGCTCCGGTGAGAGCAAGGCCTGCCTGCCCGACACGGGGTCGTGCATCTGCACGTCTCTCCTGAACGGCACCGACCGCCCGTGCGTCAAGGAGAACGACACCGGCACGTGCTTCGGTATCCAGACCTGCGAAGGCGCCGATGGCTGGAGCCCGTGCTCGGCCTTCGAGCCCTCGGCCGAGAGCTGCGACGGGCAGGACAACGACTGCAACGGACAGACCGACGAGGGCCTGCCGATCGAACCGTGCCAACAGACCAACGAGTTCGGCACCTGCAGCGGCGAGCGCGCGTGCCAGGGGAGCGTCGGCTGGGGTTGCTCGGCCGCCACGCCCTTGCCCGAGATCTGCAACGCCCTCGACGACGACTGCGACGGCACGGTCGACGACGGCTTCCCGCTGAAGGGCCAGCCGTGCGACCTCGACACCGACGACGACTACTGCGCCTACGGGCTGTGGGTCTGCGCCGCGGCCGGCTCGACCCTCGAGTGCGCCGGCGACACGCCCCAGGTCGAGACCTGCAACGACGCCGACGACGACTGTGACGGCGTCATCGACGAGCCCTTCCCGCTGAAGAACCAGCCCTGCGACAGCGACGATCAGGACTTCTGCCCGCTCGGCCTCTACGTGTGCGGGCCCTTCGGCGACGAGGTGGTGTGCGTCGACGACGTGAACCAGGTCGAGACGTGCGACGGCATGGACAACGACTGCAACGGCGTCACCGACGACGGCTTCGACGACCTCGACCAGAACGGCGTGGCCGACTGCGTCGACGACGACATCGACGGCGACGGCGATCCCAACGACACCGACTGCCAGCCCTCCAACCCCGAGGTCTTCCACGGTCAGGTCGAGGCCTGCAACGCCGTCGACGACGACTGCGACGGCACGACCGACGAGGACTTCGTCGACACCGACGACGATGGCTCCGCCGACTGCCTCGACATCGACGACGACAACGACGCCATCCCCGACGTGTCGGACAACTGCCCGCGGATCCAGAACCCCAACCAGACCGACACCGACCTCGACAAGACGGGCGACGCCTGCGACCTCGACGACGACGACGACGGCGTGCTCGACGAGTGCCCCGCCGAGGCGCCGGCCGAACCCGTGCCCTGCGACGACAACTGCCGCACCGTGCCCAACGAGAGCCAGGTCGACACCGATGACGACAGCCAGGGCGACGCCTGCGACACCGACGACGACGACGACGGCGACCTCGACTTCCTCGACTGCGCCCCGACCAACCCCTGGATCTTCCACGGCCAGTCCGACGGCTGCAACGGCCTCGACGACAACTGCGACTACGTGGTCGACGAGGGCTTCGCCGACACCGACGTCGACGGCAAGAAGGACTGCGTCGATCCCGACGACGACAACGACGGCGCCCTCGACGCCGACGACTGCGCCCCCCTGAACGCGCAAGTCCACCCTGCCGCCACCGAGGCGTGCAACAACATCGACGACGACTGCGACGGGCTGATCGACGAAGGCTTCGCCGACCTCGACGCCAACGGCGTGCCCGACTGCCGCGACGCCGACGACGACGGCGACGGCGACCCCGACGCGTCCGACTGCGCCCCGTCCAACGCCGCCATCTACCACGGCCAGGAAGAGGGCTGCGACGCCATCGACAACAACTGCGACGGCCTGGCCGACGAGGGCTACGCCGACTCCGATCTCGACGGCGTCAAGGACTGCGTCGACCCCGACGACGACAACGACGGCGACCCCGACTCCACCGACTGCGCGCCCTACGACGCCACCATCCACGCGGGCCGCTTCGAGGGCTGCGACGCCATCGACAACGACTGCGACGGGGCCACCGACGAGGGCTACACCGACTTCGACGGCGACGATCTGTCCGACTGTGTCGACGACGACGACGACAACGACACCGACCCCGACGCGCTCGACTGCCAGCCGAAGAACGGCGCCGTGAGCCACAAGGCGGTCGAGGTGTGCGACGGCGTCGACAACGACTGCGACGGCCAACTCGACGAGGGCTTCCTCGACAGCGACGGCGACGCGCTGCGCGACTGCGCCGACGAAGACGACGACAACGACGGCGCCGTCGACGTGTCCGACTGCCAGCCCCTCGATCCCGCCGTCAGCCCGCTGAAGACCGAACGGTGCAACGGAATCGACGACGACTGCGACGCCCAGGTCGACGAGGCCTTCGCCGACCTCGACCTCGACGGACAGGCCGACTGCGTCGACACCGACGACGACGGCGACGGCGACCCCGACGCCAGCGACTGTCGCCCCCAGGACCCCGCCATCCACAACGGCGCCCCCGAACTCTGCGACGGCCTCGACAACAACTGCGACGGCCAGCGCGACGAGGGCTACGCCGACTTCGACCTCGACGGGCAGCGCGACTGCGTCGACGGCGACGACGACAACGACGCCGACCCCGACCTCTCCGACTGCCAGCCGCGCAACGCGGCCGTCTACTCGGGGGCCACCGAGGTCTGCGACGGCGTCGACAACAACTGCGACGGGCAGATCGACGAGAACGCCGCCGACTTCGATCACGACGGCGTGGGCGATTGCATCGACGACGACGACGACAACGACGGCGACCCCGACACGGCCGACTGCGCTCCGCTGAACTCGGAACTCCACCACAACGCGCTCGAACTCTGCGACGGCGTCGACAACAACTGCGACGGCGTGAAGGACGAGGGCTTCCCCGACTTCGACGCCGACGCCCTGCGCGACTGCATCGACGCCGACGACGACAACGACGGCGACCCCGACGCCACCGACTGCCAGCCGAAGAACGCCCAGGTCTTCACGAGCCAACTCGAGGTCTGCGATGGCGTCGACAACGACTGCGACGGCGCCGTCGACGAGGGCGCCGGCGACTTCGACGCCGATGGCGTGGGCGACTGCGTCGACCCCGACGACGACAACGACGCCGACCCCGACGCCAGCGACTGTGAGCCCCTGAACGCCCTGGTCTTCCACGGCGCCGAGGAGGCGTGCGACGGCATCGACAACAACTGCGACGGGGTCCGCGACGAGGGGTTCCCCGACTTCGATCTCGACGGGATTCGCGACTGCATCGACACCGACGACGACAACGACGCCGATCCCGACGCCAGCGACTGCCAGGCGAAGAACGCGGCCATCTTCGCGGGCGCCGACGAGGGCTGCGACGGCCTCGACAACGACTGCGACGGGCTGATCGACGAGGGCTTCGCGAACACCGACGGCGACGCGCTGGCCGACTGCGTCGACCCCGACGACGACAACGACGCCGACCCCGACGGCACCGACTGCCGCCCGCTCGACAACCAGATCTTCACGGGACGACTCGAGGTCTGCGACGGCGTCGACAACGACTGCGACGCGCAGGTCGACGAGGGCTACCAGGACTACGACGCCGATCAGCAGAAGGACTGCGTCGACCCCGACGACGACAACGACGGCGACCCCGACGTCTCCGACTGCCGGCCGTTCGACGCCGCCATCAGCCGGTTGGCCACCGAGGTCTGCAACGGCCAGGACGACGACTGCAACGGCCTGGTCGACGAGGGCGCCGCCGACTTCGACCACGACGGCGTGGGGGACTGCGTCGACGCCGACGATGACGGCGACGCCGACCCCGACGTCACCGACTGCAAGCCCCTCGACGCCGCCATTCACCACGCCGCCGCCGAGACGTGCGACGGCGTCGACAACACGTGCGACGGCGTCGTCGACGAAGGCTACCCGGACAACGACGTCGACGGCATCAAGGACTGCGTCGATCCCGACGACGACAACGACGGCGATCCCGACGCCACCGACTGCCAGCCGAAGAGCGCCGCCATCCGCCACGGCCAACCCGAAGACTGCAACGGCCAGGACGACGACTGCGACGGCCAGAAGGACGAGGGCTTCGCGAACACCGACGGCGACGCGCAGGCCGACTGCGTCGACCCCGACGACGACAACGACGCCGACCCCGACACCGCTGACTGCCGGCCGCTCGACTCCGCGTTCTTCCACGGCGCCATCGAGACGTGCAACGGCCAGGACGACGACTGCGACGGCCAGAAGGACGAGGGCTTCCTCGACACCGACGCCGACGGTCTGCGCGACTGCGTCGACCCCGACGACGACAACGACGCCGATCCCGACGCCACCGACTGCAAGCCCCTCGACGCCACCATCGGACACAACGGCACCGAGGTGTGCGACGGCCTCGACAACGACTGCGACACGGTCGTCGACGAAGGCGCCGCCGACTTCGACCACGACGGCGTGGGTGACTGCGTCGACCTCGACGACGACGGCGACGGCGATCCCGACACCGCCGACTGCAAGCCGCTCGATCCGGCCGTCGGGCACGGGATCACCGAGACGTGCAACGGCGTCGACGACAACTGCGACGGCCAGAAGGACGAAGGCTTCGTCGACACCGACGCCGATGGATTGCGCGACTGCATCGACGACGACGACGACAACGACGACTCCCCCGACGGGCTCGACTGCAAACCCAAGAACCCGGCCATCAGCCCGCTCGAGGCCGAGACCTGCAATGGCGTCGACGACGACTGCGACGGGTCCACCGACGAGGCGTTCGGCGACACCGACGGCGACGCGTCGGCCGACTGCGTCGACCCTGACGACGACAACGACGCCGACCCCGACGCCACCGATTGCCGACCCGTCAATCCGCTCATCCACCACGCGGCCAACGAGATCTGCGACGGCGTCGACAACGACTGCGACACGGGCGTCGACGAGGGCTTCACCGACACCGACCTCGACGGGGCGCGCGACTGCGTCGACACCGACGACGACAACGACGGCGATCCCGACGCCACCGACTGCGCGCCCCTGAACGCCGCGGTGGGCCACCAGGCCTCCGACACGTGCAACGGCGTCGACGACGACTGCGACGGCGTGGCCGACGAGGGCTTCCCGAACATCGACAGCGACACGCAGGCCGACTGCGTCGATCTCGACGACGACAACGACGGCGACCCCGACGCGTCCGACTGCAAGCCGCTCGACAAGACCATCTTCAACGGGGCCAACGAGCTCTGCGACGGCATCGACAACGACTGCGACGGCCAGAAGGACGAGGGCTACCAGGATCTCGACGCCGATGGCGTCAGGGACTGCGTCGACCCCGACGACGACGGCGACAACGACGCCGACGCCACCGACTGCGCGCCCCGCGACGCGGCCGTCTACCACGGAAAGACCGAGACCTGCAACGGCTTCGACGACAACTGCGTGAACGGCGTCGACGAGGGCTTCCCCGACTTCGACCTCGACACCGTCAGGGACTGCGTCGACCCCGACGACGACAACGACGCCGACCCCGACACCACCGACTGCCGGCCCAAGGACCAGTCGGTCAGCCACAACGCGCTCGAGCTCTGCGACGGCGTCGACAACGACTGCGACGCGCTCATCGACGAGGGCTCGACCGACTACGACAGCGACGGCGTGGGCGACTGCGTCGACACCGACGACGACAACGACGGCGACCCCGACACCACCGACTGCCAGCCGCTGTACGCCGCGGTCCACAACGGCGCCACCGAGGTCTGCAACGGCATCGACGACAACTGCAACGCCCAGGCCGACGAAGGCTTCCCCGACTTCGAGAGCGACGGGCTGAAGGACTGCGTCGACCCCGACGACGACAACGACGGCTCCGCCGACGCCGACGACTGCAAGCCGAAGAACGCGGCGGTCAGCCCCGACGAACCCGAGACGTGCAACGGCGTCGACGACAACTGCAACGGCCAGGTCGACGAGGGCTTCGCCGATCACGACGGCGACCTGTCGAAGGACTGCGTCGACGCCGACGACGACAACGACGGCGACCCCGACACCGCCGACTGCCGCCCCTACGACAGCGCCGTCGGGCACACCCGCACCGAGACCTGCAACGGGGTCGACGACGACTGCGACAGCTCGATCGACGAGGGCTTCTCCGACACCGACCTCGACGGCACCCGCGACTGCGTCGACACCGACGACGACAACGACGGCATCCCCGACACGTCGGACAACTGCGCGCTGATCGCGAACTCGGACCAGGCCAACGCCGACACCGACGCGCTCGGCAACGCCTGCGATCCCGACGACGACAACGACACCGTGGTCGACGCCGCCGACAACTGCCCCCTGGTCTCGAACAAGCCGCAGACCGACACCGACACCGACGGCGACGGCGACGCCTGCGACGCCGACGACGACAACGACGGCTCGCCCGACGCGCTCGACTGCAAGCCGCTCGACGCGACGATCAGCCCGCTGGTCGTCGAGGTGTGCAACGGCAAGGACGACGACTGCGACAGCCAGGTCGACGAGGGCTTCAGCGACTTCGACGCCGACGGCACGCGCGACTGCGTGGACACCGACGACGACAACGACGCCGACCCCGACACCACCGACTGCCGGCCCTACGACGCCTCCGTCTACCACGGCAAGGCCGAGACCTGCGACGGCGTCGACAACAACTGCTCGGGCGCCGTCGACGAGGGCTTCCCCGACACCGACGCCGACACCGTGCGCGACTGCGTCGACACCGACGACGACGGCGACGGCGACCCCGACTCCACCGACTGCCAGCCCCTGAACGGGGCCATCGCCCACGGCAAGGCCGAGGTGTGCGACGGCGTCGACAACAACTGCTCGAGCAGCGTCGACGAGGGCTTCCTCGACACCGACGCCGACGGCCTGAAGGACTGCGTCGACCCGAACGACGACAACGACCCCGACCTCGACGCCACCGACTGCGCGCCCACCGACCCCACGCGCTACCACGGCGCGCCCGAGGGCCCGGCCGCGCCCTCCAGCTGCAACGGCATCGACGACGACTGCGACGCGCTGGTCGACGAGGGCTTCCCCGACAACAACGGCAACGGCACGCCCGACTGCGCCGAGGTCGACAGCGATCACGACGGCGACCCCGACTCCACCGACTGCGCGCCGACCGATCCCACGCGCTACCACGGCAAGACCGAGGGCACAGCCGCCCCGACCACGTGCAACGGCGTCGACGACAACTGCAACGGCCAGACCGATGAGGGCTTCGCGAACTTCGACGCCGACGCCAAGGCCGACTGCGTCGACACCGACGACGACAACGACGGTGACCTCGACGCCACCGACTGCGACGACTTCAACCCCAACGTGGCCCACGGCAAGACCGAGGTCTGCAACGGCACCGACGACAACTGCGCCGGCGGCGTCGACGAGGGCTTCACCGACACCGACACCGACGGACAGAAGGACTGCATCGACACCGACGACGACAACGACACGAAGCTCGACGACCAGGACAACTGCCCGCTGGTCGCGAACACCAGCCAGTTGAACACCGACGGCGACGCCCAGGGCAACGCCTGCGACACCGACGACGACAACGACGGTGATCTCGACACCGCCGACAACTGCCCGCTGGTGGTGAACGCCAACCAGCTCGACACGAACGTCGACGGCGAGGGCGACGCCTGTGACACCGACGACGACGGCGATGGCTCGCTCGACGCCGCCGACTGCGCGCCGCTCAACAAGAACGTCTACCCGGGCGCCACCGAGTCGTGCAACGGCACCGACGACGACTGCGACACCAGCGTCGACGAGGGCTTCACCAACACCGACGGCACCGATCAGGCCGACTGCGTCGACCCCGACGACGACAACGACGGACGGCTCGACGGCGCCGACAACTGCCCGCTGCTCGCCAACGACAACCAGGCCAACTTCGACGGTGACGCCTACGGCGATGTGTGCGACAGCGACATCGACGGCGACGGCGATCCCAACACCAGCGACTGCAACGACTACAACGGCGCGATCAAGACGGGCGCCACCGAGAAGTGCAACGGCGTCGACGACAACTGCAACAGCCAGGTCGACGAGGGAGAGAACCTGGCGAGCTGCCTCAACTACTACCTCGACGCCGACAACGACGCCGTGAGCACCTCCAGTTTCAAGTGCTACTGCCAGGCCACCGGCAACTACGACGTTCGCCCGGCCTCGTCGCCCGCCGACTGCTGCGACGCCGACGCCAACGCCCGTCCGGGCCAGGCGCAGTATTTCTCGTCGCCCCGCGTGTCGTGCGGCGGCTACGACTACGACTGCAGCGGAGCCGAGAACAAGGAGAGCACCACGGTCGGCCAGTGCGTTCAGTACTACTTCCTGGGCTTCATCCCCGCCGGCTGCGACTCGTCGTCGCGCACGGGCTGGAAGACGTCGGCGCCGGCGTGCGGTGCAGGCGCGACCACCATCACGGGCTGCACGGGCACGATCTACTGCAGCGAGGTCAACGGCAGCGGCACCCAGAAGTGCAAGTAGCGCGGGCCCGCCTTCGTTGAAGGTGACCCTGGGTCCAGGGCGCTCGCTTTTCCGCGTAGCGCTCTTACATTGATACTGACAAAGAAATTCGCCGTTTCGAGAAGCGATCCGCTGGCGGCGAGGTGCTCCATGAAGCCGAGCGCGCTGGTCGTCCCCTTCCTCGCGTCGATGGCCTGGAGCTGCGACGCCGGCCCCGAAAACGAGCTCTCCAACCCGTACGCGCCGTTCGGGGAGCAGGCCGAGGCCGACCGGGCTTCGTCCGACGCGGCGCCCGAGCCCGCCGAGGCGATCCCCGAGGTCACGGGAGACGCGAGGTGCACGCTCGAGCCCTCCTGGCACGTGCGCGGCTCTTGCCCCGTACCCGGGCCCCTGTTCCCGGGCATCGATCCGGGCGCGTTCGCCCCCCTGCCGGGCTACACCGACGTCGATCCCCTCGACGTCCATCCCGTCGCGGCCGTCGACTACTGGGAGGTACGCTACTGCTTCGCCGGCTTCGCCTGCGTCCCCACGCTGTCGTTCGGCACCCGGTGCGGCGGAGCCCACCTGCCCGCCGCGTGCCTCGCGGCCGTCGCCGCGCTCGACTCGAGCCACGGGTTCGCCCACGGCTGCGAGCCGCTGGCGTGCTACGCCTACCTCGTCGGTACGCGCGGCGACCAGGCCTTCCTGGTGGCCGACGCCCGGGAGTTGGTCGACTTCCTGGCGCCCTTCGACTCGATCGCCGAGGCCGCGCTGATGCTGTACGCCAGCGGCTTCCTCTGGTGGTCCGACAGCGTGGCCGCGGGTTCCATCCGCGCCGTCGCGGACGGCTGGGAGGTGCTCGCCGTGCGTCCGGGCCAGCCCTGCGATCCGATCACCTGGGACCGCTACCTGCTGCACCTGTCCCGCTCGGGCCAGGTGACCCCGCTCTGCCGCCAGCTCTACCGGGCCGACTGCCAGGTGTGCTTCTGACGGGTCGTTCGAACGGGGTTCCCCCGGCGCCCGGTTTCGGCATGAGACCCGGACCGAACCCGGGCTTGACCCTGCACCGGAACGTCAATACATTGTAGGCATGAAGGAACTGCGCTTCGAGTGGAGCCCCGAGAAGGCCGAAGAGAACCTCGGCAAGCACGGGGTCTCCTTCGAGGAGGCTGCGACGACCTTCTACGACGAATGGGCGGTCGAGTTCTACGATGACGACCACTCGGAGTGGGAGGATCGTTTCCTGTTGCTCGGCATCAGCGACGGTCTACGGCTGCTCCTGGTGTGCCACTGCCACCGGGTCGGAGACTCCGTCATCCGGCTCATTTCGGCGCGGAAGGCGACGGCGGCCGAAGCCAAGCACTATCGGAGGTGAGGCCATGGAAGCGGAGTACGATCTCTCCAAGATGAAGTCGCGGCGCAATCCCTACGCTCGACAACTCAAGAAGCAGGTGACGCTGCGCCTGCGGCCCGACGTCATCGAGTATTTCAAGGGTATGGCCGACGAGACCGGCATCCCGTACCAGAGCCTGATCAACCTGTACCTCCTGGACTGCGCCAAGGCCCACCGCAAGCTGGAGATGCAGTGGGCGACGCGGTGATGGGTTCGGCTTGGGTTGGAGGAGTTGCTGGACGACGACAATGCCCGCTCGGCGCCCGAGACGTAGCACCTCCTTGGTACAAGGACCGCAGTCGTGAACCGCCGATTGAGAAAGAAGACCCACCGGGGCGAGTACACCGTCTGGGGCCGCCGACTCGTCATCACGCGAAACCGGAACGAGGGCTTCGACGACTTCCTCGACGCCTTCATCCTCGAGGCCATCGAAGCCAACGGGTGTTACTGCGGGGGAGGTGGCAAGGAAGCCAACCTGGACGTTGTCGTCGAACTCGGTACGCGTGCTGACGATCCGGCCGCCCGGTGGAAGCGAATCACCGCATGGCTCGACGCTCGCGACGACGTGTCCTCGTGGCAGGCCGGCGGCGAGGGCGACCTGTGGCACGGCGATCATTCGAATCTCGACGACTCCAACTTGACTGACCCAGTCTACGGTTGACCGGTGCGACGGCCGCACACGACAATCGATGTTGCCGCCCCCTGCGCGCGTCGATATGCTCCACACCATGAGTGCCATCGAAGCCAAACCGCGGTTCTCCGCCTCGTTGCGCGGACATGTGCTTGAGAGAGTGCGCGCGGCGCTCGGTCTCGAGACCGCGCTCACGTGGGCTTACGTCTTCGGCTCGGTGGGCCGCGGCGAGGACTTCGGCGACGTCGACGTGGCCGTGTATGAGGTTGACGACGACGCGCTGAGTTGGCGTCGTATGGGAGGACTCGCTCGCCGTATCACGAGTGCTATTGGCGTGGTCGGTCTAGAGGTCGACGTGCTCAGCATCAAGGGCTTTCCCCTGCCCTACCTTCGTGACGCGCTGGCCGATGGCGCGGTCGTGCTCGATCGCGACCCGGAGGCGCGCGTCCGATGGGAGGCCGATCAGAACCTCCGGTGGCTCGACTTCGAGCCCGTCTGGCGGGAGCAAGCCAGCTTGCGCAAGCAGGCCGGGAGGACGTGATGGTGCAGCAGCAGAAGCTGGAACGCCTGGCCGAATCTCTCCGGGACAACCTGGCCGACCTGCGAAGGTACGCGACCGAGTTGACCCCGGGCCGCCTCCAGCACGATCGCGATCTGGAGCACAAGGTCCTGCACGCGCTCTACGTCGTCACCCAGGCCACCATCGACAGCGGCAACCACGTGCTGGCCGACCAACGTCTGCCCCGCGCCGACAGCTACGCCGGCATCTTCGATCGCCTGCGCGAAGCGGAGCTGGTCGAGCCCGCGCTGGCCGAGGAGTTAGCCGACTGGGCTTCGCTGAGGAACGTTCTGGCGCACTTCTACGCGGTCATCGATCTCGCAAAAATCGAGCGGGCCGTGAAGGAGGACCTGGGAGCATTCGATGGGTGGCTGAGGCGGCTGGACGAATTGCTGGCCGAGGCCCGGCAACCTATGCCCTGAGCCTTACCGACCGCTCCGCCGGAATAATCTGCCCCCCAACCAAGTTTAGAGCGCGGAACGTGAATGGAGGCCG
>CAZBRS010000059.1:0-35750 GCA_964494475.1 uncultured Myxococcales bacterium
CCTGGCGCGCCAACGCCCGAGGCCCCTGCCGCCACGGCGAGCGCGCCAACGCCCGAGGCCCCCGCCGCCACGGCGAGCGCGCCAACGCCCAAGGCCCCCTCGAAGCCCGCGCCCGCGGCGCCACCTGCGGCCTCCAAGAAGGCCTCGACCCCGGCGACCGCCAGCCCGCCCCGCCTGCGCGAGCTCGTGGTGACCAGCGAGCCCGCCGGAGCCACCGTATCGATCGACGGCGACCTGCGGGGCACCACCCCCGCCGACGTGACGGCCCGCGTGGGCGCGCGCCTGCTCGTCCGGAAGCCCGGCTACCGCGAGCACGCGAGCACGGTCGAGGCCGGAGGACCGTCGCGCCTGCGCGTGGTGCTCGAGCCCACCGACGAGGCGGCCATCCGCAAAGCCCTGGAGGACGGACTCAAGTGAACGCCATCCGAACCTTCCTTCTCCTGACCCTCGCGCTCGCGAGCGTGCCGCTGGCCGCCTCCCCCGCCGACAGCGACGAGCACGACCGGCGCGGCAAGGTGCTGTACGGAAAGGGAGACCTCGAGGGAGCCCTGGCCGAGTTCCGCGCGGCCTACGAGGCCGAGCCCCGCCCCGCCCTCCTGTTCAACGCCGCCAAGACCCTCGAGCGCCTGGGGCGCACCCGCGAGGCCTTCGACACCTACGAACGCTACCTCTTCGAGGCGCCCGGCGCGGCCGAGCGCGAGGCCGCCGCCGGCGTGCTGGCGGGCCTCTGCCCCGACGTGGGCCGAGGGCTCGTGCGCATCCTGTCCGACCCGCCGGGCGCGCGGCTGACCATCGACGGCGCGGCCTTCCCCGTACCCGCCACCGCCGCCGTCTGCCTGGCCCCCGGCCGGCACGAGGTCGCGGCCACCAAGCCTGGCTTCGAGCCGGCCCGCCAGTCGGTCGAGGTGCCGCCCGGCAGCGCCGTCGACGTGCGCCTCACCCTGGCGCGCGCCATGGGCAACGGCACGGTGCGCGTGCTCTCCGAGGTGATGCCGGCCACGGTGCTGCTCGACGGCGTGCGCGCGGGAGCCGCCCCGCTCGACGTGGCCGTGCCCGCCGGGGGCCCGCACGAGCTCACGATCGACGCGGGCGAGGCCTGGCTGCCCTGGCGTCGCACCGTCGAGGTGAAGGAGGGGCACTCCATCTCGGTGCGCGCGCTGCCCGAGCGTCGCCCCGCGCCGATCGCCGCGGCCGCGAGGCCGACCGACGCCAGCGCCGACGGCAGCGCCCCGAGCGCCGACCCGAACCCGGGCCCCGACGAAGCGTTCAATTGGGGCTGGGTCACCCTGGGCGCGGCCGCCGTCCTGGCGATCACGGGCGGCGTGCTCTACGGCGTCGCGTACGATCGCGTCTCGACCGCCGACGGCCTCGACCCGACGGACCCCGACTACGACACGCGCTTCGACGACCTGTCGGGCGAGGGCCGTCGCCTGCAGATCGGAGCCTTCGTGACCTGGGGCCTGGCGGCCGTGACGGGCCTCTCGACGGCCGTGCTCTGGGAGCCCGGGGCTCCGGCGGCCCCCGCCGCGTCGCGCGGTCCACGCCCGCCGTTCGTGGGCCTGACCGTGGGCGGCACGTTCTAGCCGGAAGGAGAAGGATCCCGATGAAGTGGCTCACGCTGGCTCTCGCGCTGCCGTTGCTGGCCGCGTGCCTGGTGGTCGAGAAGAAGGAGACCCCGGCGGACGGGCACGGTCAGCCCGACACGGCCGACGTGCCGTCGCAGCCCGAGGCCGATGGCCTCCAGCCCGTCGACGACACCACGCCGGTCGGCGACAGCACCCCGAACCCCGACGGCGCGCCGACCGACACCCACCCCGCCGACGTGGACCCCACCGATGCGCCCGCCGACGTGCTGCCCGAGGAGGTGACGCCGGTCTGCCCCGGCCTGGGCATCGACAGCTTCGCCGAGATCCACGGCAAGCGGTACCTGGTGTTCGGCGAGACCGCGACCCTCCACGGCGAGGTCCACTCGGCCGGGCCCGACCCGATGGTCAACATCGAGGTCTTGCCCCCGTCCATGGCCGCGTTCTACGACAAGACAGGGCCCGCGACCGGTGAGTTCACGGTCGTCGATGTGCCCGTCGAGTTCGCGACCACCGAGGTCACGATCACCCTCACCGTCTCGAACTCGTCGTGCTTCGTGCAGCGCGCCGTGAAGTTGAAGGTGCTCGGCAACGTGTGGGTGGCCGAGACGTCGGCCGACGTGGTGCAGGTCTTCCGCAGCGACGGCGCCTTCCTCCTGCAGGGCATCGGCAGCACGTTCCTCGAAGACCCCTGGGAGCTGCTCCAGTTGGCTCCCGATCGCATTGGCGTGGGCAACCGCCACAAGGGCGGCGTCGAGATCTACGACCTCGACGGCGTGCACGTCGGCGCGTTCCAGACCGAAGACGCCGACGGCGCCTTCCTGTACAGCATCTACGGCGCCTACGCCATGTTCACCCACCGGCCCGACGGCCACGTCTGGGTGGGCGGCGTACGCGGCAAGATCCTCGACTACCTGGTCGACGGCACCTACAAGAAGACCATCTGGGTCAACGACTACCAGACCGGCGATCTCGACCCGAAAGATCTGCTGCAGCTGCCCGACGACACGGTGCTGGCCTTGCAGGACACCACCCTCGACTGGGGCTTCTACCTGTTCGACAAGGCCGGCAAGTACATCGGCGACTGGGGCGACAACGACAACGAGCTCGAGCTCGAGGTGAACCGCATGGCGCTGACCCCCGACAACCGCGTGGTCGTGGGGGGCGAGGTGGGGTACCCGGCCAACAAGGGCTACCTGGCCCTGCTCAAGGTGGGCGGCCAGATGATCAAGAAGAGCGCGCCCATCGCCGAGTTCCTGCCCAGCTACGCTCTGGTGGCGTTCGGCGACGGCTTCCTGACCGTGGGCGAGGTCGGCGGCACCAACGACACGCCCATCGCCCTCTTCGACAAGGACCTGAACCTCGTGAACGCCGCCTGGAACGGCGAGAAGACCGGCAGCTACCGCGGGCTGCTCGTGCTCGGGGGGAACTGATCCCATGAGCCGAAATCGCCTGATCCTCGCCGTCTTCATCGCGCCGCTCCTGGTCTACGCGCTCTTCGCGTGGGAGCGCCTGCTGCACCCCACGGCCCAGTTCCACTTCGTCGACCTCGCCAGCAGCTTCCTGCACGGCCGCCTCGACACCGACACGCCCACCGAGAGCGCCTCGACCCCGAAGCCCACCGACCCGCCCGGCTACCGCCAGGCCATCCGGCGCGTGACCAGCGGCGGAGGCTGGAACGACTGGGCCAGCTACCACGTGGTCACGCTGGTGGGCGGCGAGGTGCTGAAGGGCGTCTGGCCCTGGGGCGACCAGTCCAACGGCAAAGAGAAGACCTTCCGCACGCTGGGCGGCGAGGAGCGCATCGTCGACAAGGAGCTCGACATCAAGAAGGGCTGCGGCGGCAAGCCGCACAAGGCCTGCGACGAAAAGATCCACCACGTGTCGTTCCCGCCCTTCCCGGCCGTCGTCATGCTGCCGTTCACGGCGGTGTTCGGCTACTGGACCAACGACGTGATCCTCACGGTGCTCTTCGCGGCCGGCAACGTGTGGCTGCTCTTCCTGCTGCTCGAAGTGCTGCGCGCGCGCGGCCTGTCCTCCCGCACCTCGCGCGAGAACCTGGCCTTCGCCCTGTTCTTCGCCTTCGGCACCTCGCACTTCTTCTCGTCGATCCGCGGCGAGGTGTGGTTCACGGGCCTCGTGATGGGCGTGACCGTGCACACGCTCTTCCTGTTGGCCGCCCTCGAGACGCGCCACCCCGCCTTGGCCGGCCTGCTGCTGGCCTGCGGCTTCCTCACGCGCACGCCCCTCCTCTTCGCGGGCGGCGTGTTCTTCGGCGTGCAGTTGCTCTTCGCCGAGGGGCGCTGGTGGGGCCTGGGCACGCGCGAGACCCTGCGGCGCGGCGCCCTCTTCGCGGCCACCTTCCTGCCCCTGTTCGCGCTGGCGCTGGTCTACAACCAGCTGCGCTTCCAGAGCCCCATGGAGTTCGGGCACACCTACATCCAGGACGGCATGCGCCCGGCCATCCGCGACGCCGGCCTCATGAGCTTCGAGTTCCTGAACCGCAACCTGGCCGCGGCCTTCACGAACTTCCCGCGCCTCTCGGCCGAGGCGCCCTTCGTGCGCATCTCGCGCCACGGCCTGGGCCTCCTCTGGTCCACCCCGGTCTTCTGGCTGCTCTTCCGCCTCAAGCGCCGCGATGTGCTCACGTGGGCCCTGCTGGCCGCCACGGCCGCCGCCGCCGTACCCATCCTCCTCTACCAGAACACCGGCTGGAGCCAGTTCACCTTCCGCTTCAGCCTCGACGTCACGCCCCTGCTCCTCGTGCTGCTGGCCCGCGAGGAGCGCCCCCTCGACCGCACCTTCTGGGCGCTGTTCCTCGTGGCCGTGGTCGTGCAGACCTTCGGCGCGGCCACCTTCGGGCGGTTCGACGGGTTCTACTACGATTGACGCGCGCGCACGGCGTTGCGCAGGGCAACCGGAACGCTATAGTGAGGGTGGCAGACTGATACGGGTAGAGCCATGACGCCGGCCGTCGAGCGCTTGAAGAAGATGGCAGACAAGCTCTCCGAAGAGGACGCGGGAATCCTGCTCTCGCTGGCACGCCAGCTTTCGAAGCGACACCAGAACGACGACGAGGACCGGCGCGACGTGGCCGACGCCCGAGCCGCGCTCGCAGAGCCCGGAACCAAGCCCTGGGATCAACTCAAGCGAGAACGGGGCCTGTAGAACGTGGGCCGCCACGTTATCGAGACCAAGCCCGCCTTCGAGCGCGACTTCGACAAACTGCCTCTCGAGGTCCAACGACGGCTCTCGAAGCGCATCGAAGCGCTCGCCGAGGAGCCTCGCCCGCCGGGCGTCGAGAAGCTGTCCGGCACGACCGACCTCTGGCGCCTGCGAATGGGCACGTACCGCGTCATCTACCAGATCGACGACGGCGTGCTGCGCGTCCTGCTCGTGAAGGTCGGCCATCGGCGCGAGGTGTATCGGTAGGCGTCGCCAGCCGACGCTTTCCCGTCGCCGCGCTCAGTTGATGCACGGCATCTCTTCGTAGAAACGCTTCCGCTACAGCGTCTTGGGCTGCGGGCCGGGGGCCTTCTTGAGCTTCTTGGGCGGCTTGCGGATGAGGCCCTTGGCCTTGTCCTTCTCGTCCTTCTGGGCCTTGGCCTCGCCCGCCACGTCGGGCACGGGCTTCTGCTTGCCGCCCAGGATGTCGTCGACCACGTTGTCGACCGCTTCGGGCTTCTCGAGCGCCTGGTTCAGCACGTCGTCCTCGCCCAGCGTGCTGGCCCGCGGCGGCGCCGCGACCGCGCCCTTCTCCTTGCGGTAGGCCACGACCTTGGGCTCCACGTCGTTCGCGATCCAGCGCAGCACGTACGCCTTGAACGTGGCGCTCTCGTCGACCAACTCGACCCGCAGGGCCTTCGAGGCCCAGTTCACGACCTTCTCGTCGGCCTTGGAGCGCGCTCCCTTGCCATAGGCGGCCTCGACGCGCTTCAGCACCTCGTCGAGGGGCTCCTTGGCCTCGAGCACCCACACGATCTTCCAGAGCTGGTCGCGGCTGTAGAGGAAGTAGACTCGGTCGGCGTTCTTCGTGACCTCGAAGAGCCCCTCGTCGGCGTTCTTCGCGAAGTCGGCAGCCAGCGGCGAGGCGTCGAAGCCGGACGGCGCCGCCGAGAAGTCGGTCACGTTGCGGCCCACGTCGGCCGCCTCGGTCTCCATGCGCTTCTTGAGGGCGTCCTTCTCGACCGCGCTCTTCTCGGCCATCATGAGCACGCCGTAGTCGGCGCGCACGCGCGCGGCGCAATGTTCGACGGTGGCCGCGCGGGCCTCGCCGAAGGCGACGCCTTCGAAGCAGGGGTTCAGGACCGCCGGCGCCAGCTTGTCGGACGGCGCCGCGCCCGAGGCGGCGCAGTCCTCGGCCCGCAGCGGGCTGGCCGCGAGCAGCAACAGGACCGCCACGAGGGCGAGGGCTGAGGCGATGCGCTTCATGACCGACCTCTTGTCTGATTCCACCGTATAGTTTACCCGTTTGCGGGCATTCTACAACCGGTTGGACGGGGCGGACCCCTATTTCTTCAACCGGAGGGCCTCGATGGGGCGCCGGGACGCCGCCCAGGCCGCGCCGGCGCGCACCGTGACGGCGGCCGAGAGCAGCGCCAGGGCGGCCACCAGCCCGATCTCGACGGGGCGCGCCTCGACCGGCAGGTACGAGACGAGGTAGACGGCCGGGTCGAGCTCGAAGTGCACCTCCTGCAGCAGCCAGAGCGCGCCGCCCCCGATCAGCAGCCCCCCCAGCACGCCGCTGACCGCGAGCGCCAGGCCGTGCAGCGTGAAGACGCGCGCGATCGAGACGCGCCGGGCGCCCATGGAGCGCAGGATGGCGATGTCGGGCAGCTTGCTGGACAGCAGCAGCAGCTGCGTCGAGACGATGGAGAACGAGGCGATGAGCACGATGATGAGGAAGAAGAGCGCCAGCACCACCTTCTGCAGCGTGAGCGACGAGAAGAGGTTGCGGTTCATGTCTTCCCAGTCGACCACCTTGAAGCGCTCGGAGAAGCCGAACGACAGATCCTCGAACTTCAGGAGGTGCAGCGCCGCCGTGGCCGACTCGAGGCCGCCGCCGAGGCCCGCGTCGGGGGCCGGGCCTCCCGTGACGCCCACGATCTCGCGGGTGCGCTCGACCAGGCCGAGCACGCCCTGGAGCCAGTCGACGAGGTCGTAGGGGTCGAGCACGCCGCGCACCAGGCGCTCGCCCTCGTCGAGGCGCTCGGGCTCGGACAGGCGCACCTCGACCCAGCGCGGCTCGTCGCCCTGGTTCGAGAAGCGGCTCATCCACGTGTACGACGTGACGACCAGGCGCTGGTCGAAGTCGTTGAAGTCGGTCTGCAGCAGGCCCGCCACCCGGAAGCGTTGGGCCGTGGGCGCCATACCGAAGGGCGCCAGGCCGCGGTTCTCGAGGCCGCGCAGCGGCGTGAGCAGGGTCACGAGGTGCCCGGGCTGCACGTCGAGGGTCTCGGCCAGCGACACGCCCAGGAACATGGAGGGCGGGGCGCCGGGCGTGCGCAGGTGCACTCCGCGCGTGTCGGCGGGGATCGTCGCGAGATCGGGGGGGCCCGCCTCCGGGGCTTCGTCCGAGCGGACGATGCGCACCTCGACGGGCGCCGGGCCCAGGTTGTCGACGAGGACCTGCGCCTCGTGCAGGGCGCGATCCCAGCGGGGCTCGACCAGCGGCACGATGTCGGCCGACGGCCTCACGAGCAGCAGCACGCGCTCGTTGTACCGGCACTGCAGTTCGCCCCGCGCGTAGGCCCCCACGATGGTGTAGGTGCCCAGGTCGAGGTCGACGCCGACCTCGGCCGAGAGGGGGATCTGCCGCCCGTCGGGGGTGGTCGCCACCACCGGGCCGGCCTCGGGCCCGAGCACCAGGGCGCGCACGCGGCAACTGGAGGGCCCCGGCGACGTTCCCTCGGCCGGCAGCAGGCGCACGCCCACCGGGTCGTCACCCAGCAGCAGGCGGTACACGCCGCCCTGGACCAGGCCGCTGAGCACCACGCGCTCGCCCTCGCGACGGGCCTCGGCCTGCTCGTGGAGCGCGTCGAGGGTGCCCCCCTTCAGGAACCCGCCCATCACCTGGCGCACCATGGCGGCGTCGGGATCGACCCCCTTCACGAGCACGCCGCGGTTGCGCCCGCCCGACGACAGCATCATCTCGTCGTACGTGGCGTGGCTGACCCCCGCGATGCCCGGGGTGGCGGCCAGGCGCGCGGCCACCTCGCGGTAGTCGGTGAAGGGCTCGAAGCGCTTCATGACCACCAGGTGCGGGTACACGTCGAGGATGCGCGCGCGGAAGACCGCCAGGAAGCCGTTGTTCACCGACGTGACCACGATGAGCGTGGCCACGCCCAGGGCCACCCCGAAGGCGGCCGCCAGGCTGACGAGGTGCAGCAGTCGGTTGCGACTGCCGAACAGATAGCGACGGGCCAGGAACCACTCGACCATGCGGCGCACTATCGGGCGGCCCGCGCGCGGTGTCAATCCCATCGAGTCCCGGCCCGACCGGCACAACGCGGCTTGACTACCGCGCCCGGCTTGTCAATCATGTTCGCGGACACGATCGTCTTTCCGACTGCCTCTCGGGGGAGCCATGACACGCACGCTGTACACCTGGATCCTGGCGCTGCCTCTCGCGTTGGCCGCCTGCGGCGCCGCCGACGGCCAAGGCTCCACGGACTGCACGACCAAGGACGACTGCAGCGCCGGCGAGGAGTGCATCCAGAACAAATGCATCGCGCCCGTCGACGTGTTGCCCGGCGAGGTCGACGACGGTGGGCCCGAGGTCGCACCCGACGTCGCCGACCCCGACGTCCAGGGCGACGAGGGGCCGACCCCCGACGTGATCGACGACGGCGCGACCGACGTGCCCCCCATCCCCGACATCCCCGTCGAGGCCGACGACGACCCGCCCACGGTCGCCTCCACGAGCCCGGCCGCCGACCAGGACAACGTCGACATCCCCTTCACCATCTCGGTGGTCTTCAGCGAGCCCATGAAGACCATGACCATCTACGAGCAGTCGTTCGAGGTGAAGGACATCAAGGGCGTGCAGATCGCGGGCACCCTGGCCTTCACGAACAACGACACCACCGCCGTGTTCACGCCCACGGTGGGGGTGCTGGCGGCCTCGCCCTACACGGTCACGCTGAAGGGCTCGATCATCCAGGACGCGGCCGGCAACAAGCTGGGCGAGTGGCAGGCGTTCACGTTCTACACGCGCCCCCCCAAGGATCTCGAGAAGTACGAGACCCTGGCCGGCAAGTACGCGCCCGTCATCAACCAGGCCACCGACACCGCGGCCCCGCACTACGACTACCTGACGCGCTTCGACGTCGACGGCAACTGGAACGGGCTCGATACGCTGCAGTACGTGCAGCAGACGGCCATCTCGCTGCCCGCCCACGTCTACTACGCGGTGTCCGAGACGGCGAGCCACTACTTCATCCAGTACGTGTACTTCTACCCCTTCCGCAACCCGGCCGAGGCCACCGAGAAATTCGGCAACGACGTGTCGGGAGCGCTGGTCGTCGTGCAGAAGTACCCCTCCGAGGCGCCCATCGCGGTCGAGACCTACTACAAGCGGCAGTCCGACGAGCCGAGCAACGCGTTCGTCACCACCGAGTCCGGCATCGTGCCGAACGGCACCAGCCCCGAGGCGCTGCGCATCAACGGGGTGTACCCGAAGGCCGAGCTCTTCCCCGGCGACCGCTACGTGGCCTACCTGACGTCGGGTTCGCACCAGTCTTGCGTGTGGAACTGGACGGGCGGTGGCACCATCGTCAACTACTGCAAGCTCTCGGCCGCCATGAAGAACGAGATCGAGTCCCACCGCATCCAGTACGTGTACAAGGGCGTGGCCGAGGCCCTCGCCAAGGGCGCGGGCTGGCCGGTGGCCAAGGAAGACGTGGGCTACGCGCTCGAGAGCCTGCTGGTCAAGCTGTGGCCGCGCCGCAAGGCCGTCGACGTGGTGGGCGACAGCGAGCTCACCTACACCCCCGAAGAGGGCCGCCCGGGCGCCAGCCTGAAGGTGGGCAAATCGTTCGTCACGAGCCTCGACGGCGACTTCGCGTTCACGCCCTGGGCCTGGCGCTGGTGGCAGAGCGGCGTGGCCGGCTACGACCTGCCGCGCGGTATGATGTTCCTCGATCCGGCGTGGTTCGTGTCCACGCGCCACAACCTGTACACGCCCTTCGACGCCACCGCGAAGACCGGCTTCGCGACCGACTACTGCTTCAACGCGTACTTCAACATCGACAACCGCTCGAAGCCCGAGTGCCAATAGCCCCGAGCGCCCGCGCCCCGGAAAGGAAGACCGCATGAGCCTCCGCGCCCCCCTCCTCGCCCTCGTGCTGTCGTTGGGTTGCGTCGCCTGCGGCGGTGGCACCCTCGGCACCGACGCCGCCACCGACGGGCTCGACGACGCGTCGAGCCCCGAGACCGCCGAAGCCCTCGACGACGCGCCCGGGCCCGAGGCCACGCCCGACGTGGCCGACGAAGACAGCGGACCGATCTCGACCACGTGCGACCAGACGGGCAAGGCGCCCTTCGGCAGCGACCCCGCCATCCAGAGCCCCACGGGCGTGGCGACCAACGGCAGCTTCGTGTTCGTCACCGACCCCGCCGGCGGCGCCGTGCTGAAGTTCACCGACACGCTCACGTTCGCCGACCGCATCGAGGGCTTCGACGGCCTGCCGGCCGGGGGCTTCGAGCCCTATGGCATCGCGGTCGACAGCGACAAGATCTACGTGACCGACACCAGCAGCGGTCGCGTCCTGAAGGCCACGCGCAGCGGCGTGTTCGAGAAGGCCTGGGGCGACGGTCAGGACGGCGGCCCCACGCTCGTGCAGCCCAAGGGCCTCGCGCTGGCCGGCGACACCCTGTACGTCGCCGACGCCGGCGACGGCTCGATCTACGCCTACTCGACCAGCGGCACGTTGCTCCGCACCATCAGCCAGGGCGAGCTCGACGAACCCGTGGCGCTGGCCGTCACGGGAGAGCAGGTGCTGGTGGCCGACCAGTCGGCGGGAGTCCTGGTCGTGTTCGCGACCTCGGGGGGCGAGCTGGCCCGCTACGACCTCGACGGCCAGCTGAGCGAACCCTCCAGCCTCGCCGTCGACGGCGACCGCATCTACGTGACCGACCGCAAGAAGAGCCGGCTGTTCAAGGCCTCGATGCAGAACACGCTGCTCGGCTGGTGCGGCGGCGAAGGCGCGGGCAGCGGGCAGCTCTCGCGACCGCGCGGCCTGGCGGTGCTGGCGGGCGAGGTCTTCGTGGCCGACTACGGCAACGAGCGGCTCGTCAAGGTCCACCCCTGACGCTGCACCCTCGGTAGAACCTCGCCGGTTCGATTGGGCACCCACCTGATTCGATTGGGCACCCGCGAGGGGTGCCCCTACTTGCACGTCTGGGGTCCGTCGTCGATAATCCCGTTCGCATCCTGTCCCCCGGAGGCCCGGTTGGAACACTTCTGGAACCCAGGCACCCTCGCCGAGGCGCTGGCCGTCCTGGCTGCCGAACGCGACGCCGTCATGCCCGTGGCCGGCGGCACCGACCTGGTGCTTCGCCTCCGACAGGGGCGGTTCGCGCCGCGCGGGCTCGTGTCGGTGCGGCGCCTGCGCGGCCTCGACGGCGGCGCGGCGCGCCTCGAGGGCGACGAGTTGGTGCTCGACGCGCTGGCGCCCCTGGCCGACGTGATCACGGCCGCGGCCGCGCGTGAGCACGCCCCCGAGTTGGTGGCCGCGCTCCGCACCATCGGCTCGCCCGCCATTCGCAACGTGGCCACCCTGGCCGGCAACGTGGTCAACGCCTCCCCCGCGGCCGACTCGCTGCCTCCGCTCCTGGTGCTCGGCGCCGAGGTGGTGCTGCAGCGCCGTGAGGGCTCGCGACGGCTGCCGTTGGCGGCCTTCCTCACGGGGCCCGGGCGAACCACGCGCGCCCCCGACGAGCTGCTGACCACCCTGCGCCTCCGCCTTCCGCCCGCGGCTGGCAAGCGCGTGGCGGTCTTCCGCAAGTTCGGCAAGCGCCGCGCCAACATCATCGCGTCGGCCAACGTGGCGGCGCGGCTCCAGGTGGTCGAGGGGCGCGTGGGCTACGCGCGCCTGGCGGCGGGGGGCGTGGCAGCCACGCCGCGACGCCTCACGGCCCTCGAGGGGCTGCTCACGGGCCAACCCGCGACCGCCGACCTCTTCGCGCGCGTCGAGGCGGCCGCGTTGGCGGCCATCGACGGGCTCATCCAACCCATCTCCGACGTGCGGGGCGGGGCGGCCTTCAAGCGCGCCCTGGTCCTGCAGGCGGTCGAGGCCCTGTGCGCCCGGGCGGCCCGGGCGGCCGCGGGGGAGGAGGCCGGCGATGTCGCGTGACCCGCTCCGATTCACCGTGAACGGCCAGGCCGTCGCCGTCGGCGCAGAGCCCGACGCGCGCCTCCTCGACGTGCTGAGGGAAGCTCTCGGGCTCACCGGGGTCAAGGAGGGCTGCGGCGAAGGCGAGTGCGGCGCGTGCGCCGTGCTGCTCGACGGCCGGCTCGTGAACTCGTGCCTGCTGCCGGCCTGGAGCGCCGCCGGCGGCGACGTCGTGACCATCGAGGCCGCGGCCACGCGCCCCGACCTGGCCGCCATCGAGGCAGCGCTGGCCGAGAGCGGCGGCGTGCAGTGCGGCTTCTGCTCGCCGGGCTTCGTGCTGGCCATCGCCGCGCTGCTCGCCGAGAACGCAGACCCCACCCCCGACGAGGTCAAGCACGCGCTGTCGGGCAACCTGTGCCGTTGCACCGGCTACCACCCCATCCTGGCCGCGGTCGAGCGGTTGGTGCGCGAGCGCGCCGGGAGGGTGGCATGAGCATCGGCCACTCCCCCACGCGCGTCGACGTGCGCCCCAAGGCGGCCGGGCGGGCGCGCTACGTCGACGACCTCGTGCTCCCCGGAATGCTGCACGCGGCGCTGGCCACGGCGCCCACGCCCCACGGCAGGCTGCTCGAGCTCGACACGTCCGAGGCTGCGGCCATGCCCGGCGTGGTCGCGGTGCTCACCGCGGCCGACGTCCCCGGCGAGAACCAGGTGGGCTGCGTCTTCCCCGACCAGCCCCTGCTGGTCGACGAGGCCTTCCGCTTCCTGGGCGACCGCCTGGCCATCGTGGTGGCCTCGAGCCGCGAGGCCGCGAACCGCGCCGCCAAGCGCGTGCGGGTGCGCCACGAGGCGTTGCCCGTGGTGACCGACCCGGTCGCCGCGCTCGAACCCGAGTCGCCCCAGGCCCACCCCAAGGGCAACCTGATCGCCCACCAGGTGGTGCGCAAGGGCGACGTCGACCGGGCCTTCGCCGACGCCGAGATCGTGCTCGAGGGGGTCTGGCAGGCCCCGTACCAGGAGCACGCCTACCTCGAGAACAACGGCGTGGTGGCGATCCCCGAGGCCGACGGCGGCCTGACCCTGCACGTGAGCATGCAGTGCCCCTGGTACGTGCAAGGCGCGGTGGCGCGTGTCCTCGGGTTGCCCCTGGCGGCCGTGCGCGTCATCCAGGCCACCACGGGCGGAGCCTTCGGCGGCAAGGAGGACTACCCCTCCGAGCCCGCCGCCTGCGCCGCCGTCGCCGCGCACAGGCTGGGCCGGCCCGTGAAGCTGATCTTCGAGCGCGGCGACGACATGGTGCGCAGCACGAAGCGCCATCGCGTGCGCACCCACCTGCGGGTGGCCGCCCGGAGCGACGGCACGCTGCTGGGCGTCGAGGCGACGCTGCACGTCGACGCCGGCGCGTACGCGGGCCTGTCGACCGTGGTGGCCGAGCGCGCCAACATCTCGGCCGTGGGCCCCTACCGGGTCGAGAACGCGCGCGTCGACACCTACGTGGTGCGCACCAACAACCTGTTCGGCGGGGCCTTCCGCGGCTTCGGGCACCCCCAGGTGGCCTTCGCCTTCGAGTCGATGATCGACGAGCTCGCCCTGCGCCTGGGCCTCGACCCCGGCGTGCTGCGCCTGAAGAACGCCGCCGGCCCCGACGACACGGCGCTCTCGGGCCAGCCCCTGGCCGGCAGCGGGCCCATCCGCCGCGTGCTCGAGGAGGCGCTGGCCGCCTCGGACTTCAGCGCCCGGCGCGAGGCCCTCACCGCTTCGAACGCAGCGGGCGGCCCGACCCGTCGGGGCCTGGGCCTCGGCTACATCCTGTACGGGGTGGGCCTGCACGCGGGCGGCCAGCACCTCGAAGGCTCGGGCGCGCTGGTGCAGCTGCTGCGCGACGGCTCGGCCCAGGTGGCCATCGGCGGCACCGAGATCGGGCAGGGGGCCGCGACGGTGTGCGCCCAGATCGCCGCCGAGCTCCTGGCCGTGCCCCTCGACCGCGTGCGCGTGCTGCCGACCGACACCGGCGTGCTGCCCGACAGCGGGCCCACGGTGGCGTCCCGCACCACGCTCCTCAGCGGCAACGCGGTCAAGGACGCCGCCTCGCGCATCCGCGAGCGCCTGTTGCCCATCGCCGCCGAGCTGCTCGGCGTGCACCCGGATCGCATCGAGTCGACCGCGGGCGCCTGGCGCGATCCCGAGAGCGGCCGCGAGGTCTCGACGGTCGAGGTGGCCGGGCTCGCCTGGCGCCGCAAGCAGAAGCTGGCCGAGAGCGGCTGGTGGGCGCCCCCGCCCAAGCGCTGGGACCCCGCCCGCGGCCAGGGCGACGCGTACCTCGTCTACGCAGCGGCCGCCCACGTGGCCGAGGTCGAGGTCGACCTCGCGAGCGGCGAGGCGCGCGCGCTGAAGGTCTGGGCCGTGCACGACGTGGGCCGCGCCCTGCACCCCGACATGCTGCGGGGCCAGGTCTACGGCGGAGTGGCGCAAGGCGTGGGCTACGCGCTCATGGAAGACCTGCAACTGAAGGACGGCGTGCCCCTGAACGCGAACTTCACCGACTACCTGATCCCGACCACGCTCGACATGCCCGACGTCGACGTGATCATCGTCGAGGAGCCCTTCAAGGACGGACCCTTCGGCGCCAAGGGAGTTGGAGAGCCCGCGCTCATCCCGTGCCCGGCCGCCGTGGCCAACGCCATGTCGCACGCCTGCGGCGTACGCTTCCGCGAGCTGCCCATCACGCCCGAGCGCGTGCTGGCGGCCACCTCGCGCTTCATGCCTCGCTGATCGACGGTGAGGCTCAGAACTTCAGCGCCAGCGATATCGACAGCAGGTGGTGGGCCGACGCGTCGACGATGAAGCGCGAGCCCAGCTTGTCGAGGTTCTCGTTGTAGACGGGGTTGAACTCGGAGGCCGCGTCGACGGTGCCGTTCAGGTTGGTGTCCTTCCCGGCGTCGGCGTTCGTGAGGTAGTGGCTCTTGTCGAACTGGAACTCGTAGCCCGCCTTGAACTGCACGTACTCGATGACGTCGACGTTCAGGCCGAACCAGGTGCGGAACGAGCCGTAGTGGCTGATGTCGGTGAGCCCGGTGGCCGCCGTCAGGCCCGCCCTGGGCAAGGTGGCCGTGCACGTGGGCGCGTCGGCCGTGGCGCACGTGGAGGCCGCCAGCGCCTCGAAGAGCTCGCTGTAGGCGCGCCCCTCGAAGCGGTAGTCGCTGCCGAGGCCCACGTCGAACGAGACGCGCCGGTTGGCCGCCGGGCGTTCCCAGGGGACGATCTCGAGCCCCAGGTTGATGCCCAGCCGGTGCCCGGGGTCCACGAGGCTCTGCGCGGGGCCGTAGCTCTTGTAGAGCGCCGCCGAGGTGGGGAACAGGAGGTGGCCGTAGGCCTCGAAGTAGGGCTCGACCACGCCGAAGAAGCGGCGACTGACCGACGTCTGCAGGCGCCACTGTACGAGCCCCTCGCCCACGGCCCCGTTGCCGCCGCGGCGCACCGCGGCCGAGGGGACCGTGAGCTCGGACAGAATGCGCCAGTCGGCCTCGTCGGGATCGCGGTCCTGGTTGAAGGGCTCCCAGCGGAAGCCGAAGCGGACGTCGCCCACACCGGAGCGCTTCGGGCCGTCGAAGGGCACGTGGAACAGGAACTGGGCGCCGTTCGGATCGACCGAGGTGGTGTCGGGCGACACGCCGGGCTGGTAGCGGTAGCTGGTCTGGTCGGCGAACCAGATGGGGATGGTGACGAACACGTCGAGGTCGTGCCAGAGCGCGAGGCGCGGCGTCAGGTCGATCCACTGCATGGAGCGCGAGTAGCTGAGCTCTTTCACGAAGAGCACGTCGTTGGTGCTGCAGAGCGTGGTCCCGCCCGTACCCTTGGTGCCGGCCAGGCAGATCTTCTCGCGGTTCAGCTTGGCCAGATCGAAACCGTAGTGGTAGCTGGTCTCGACCGCGGCGTCGAAGACGTTGCCGGCCTCGAAGTCGAAGGACGAGAGCGTGAGCGTGCGCTCACCGGCGGCGGCGGAGCCCGCCAGCCACGCGAACGCCAGGAACCCCAGCGCCAGGCGACGGACGTGCACCGGGTTGCCCCTACGTATTGAGGAGTTCGTAGATGGCCTTCGAGGCCTTGAAGGCCGGCATGCGCTTGGGCGGCACCTTGACCGACGTGCCCGTGCGGGGGTTCCGCCCCGTGTAGGCGTCGTAGGACTTCACGCGGAAGTTGCCGAAGTTGCGGACCTCGACCTTGTCGCCCTGGTGCAGGGCATCGGCGATGGCCTCGAACACGGTGTTGACGACCACCGCAGCGGCGATCTTGTTCAGGCCCGCCTTGTCGCTCAGGGCCTCGATCAACTCGGACTTCGTCATCGCCCTCTTCCTCTCGTCCCTCTCGAAATCCCCGGCATTATACGCGAGTCGCAGGCCCGCGCAACCAGAAAGTGTTGAACTTCGTTCTTGAATTGTCTCGGGGCGGCCCCTATGATCCTCGCGGCGCCACGAACCGCTGAAAGCGCTAAATAGATGTCATTTCTAAAAAAGCTCTTCGGCTCGGCGAACGAGCGTTATCTGAAAAAGATTCAGCCCCTGCTCCTGGCGGTCAACGCCGAGGAGCCCCGCCTGCAGGCCATGTCCGACGAAGAGCTGCAGGGCCAGACCGCCCGGCTGCGCGAAAAGCTCGCGAACGGCGCGACCCTCGACGACCTGCTGCCCGAGGCCTTCGCCACCGTGCGCGAGGCGAGCCTCCGCATCCTGCGCATGCGCCACTTCGACGTGCAGATCCTCGGCGGCATCACGCTGCACCAGGGCAAGATCTCCGAGATGAAGACCGGCGAGGGCAAGACGCTGGTCGCCACGCTGGCCGTCTACCTGAACGCCCTCGAGGGCAAGGGCGTGCACGTCGTCACGGTCAACGACTACCTGGCCAGCCGCGACGCCGGGTGGATGGGCAAGGTCTACACCTTCCTCGGGCTCACCGTGGGCGTCATCCACCACGGCCTCACCGACGGCGACCGGCAGCGCGCGTACGGCGCCGACATCACGTACGGCACCAACAACGAGTTCGGCTTCGACTACCTGCGCGACAACATGAAGTTCGACATCCGCAACTACGTGCACCGGTACTACCCGTTGTACGTCAAGAACGCGGAGGGCAAGGAGGTCGAGCGCCTGCTCAACTACGCCATCGTCGACGAGGTCGACTCGATCCTCATCGACGAGGCCCGGACGCCGCTCATCATCTCGGGCCCCGCCGAAGAGAGCACCGACCTCTACTACCGCATGAACGCCATCATCCCCTTCCTGAAGCGCGACCAGGACTTCACGATCGACGAGAAGGGCCAGCACTGCAGCATGACCGAGGGTGGCATCGACAAGGTCGAGAAGCGCCTGAACCTCGGCAACCTGTACGACCCCGAGAACATCGAGATCGTGCACATCGTCGACCAGGCCCTGCGCGCCCACCACCTCTACAAGCGCGACGTGCGGTACGTGGTCGAGGACGGCAAGATCGTCATCATCGACGAGTTCACGGGCCGCAAGATGCCCGGCCGGCGGTGGTCCGACGGGCTGCACCAGTGCATCGAGGCCAAGGAAGGCCTCACCATCCAGGAAGAGAACCAGACCCTCGCCACCATCACCTTCCAGAACTACTTCCGCCTCTACTCCAAGCTGGCCGGCATGACCGGAACGGCCGACACCGAGGCCGAGGAGTTCAAGAAGATCTACGACCTCGACGTGGTGGTCGTGCCCACGCACCGCACCAACGTGCGCAAGGACGAGGAGGACATCGTCTACAAGGTCGAGCGCGCCAAGCTCACGGCCGTGGTCGACGAGATCGAGGAGCGCCACAAGAAGGGCCAGCCGCTGCTCATCGGCACCACGTCGGTCGACAAGTCCGAGCGCCTGGCGCAGATCCTGAAGAAGAAGGGCATCAGCCACAACGTGCTGAACGCCAAGAACCACGGCATGGAGGCCACGATCATCTCGCAGGCCGGCCGCCTGGGCGCCGTCACCGTGTCGACCAACATGGCCGGCCGCGGCACCGACATCCTGCTCGGGGGCAACCCCGAGGCGCTGGCGCGGGCCAAGGTCGAGAGCGACGACGACCCCAAGTACCCCGAGTGGCTGGAGTTCTTCCGCAAGCAGTGCGAAGCCGAGAAGAGCCAGGTCATCGCCATGGGCGGCCTCTGCATCGTGGGCACCGAGCGCCACGAGAGCCGGCGCATCGACAACCAGCTCCGCGGTCGCGCGGGGCGCCAGGGCGATCCCGGCGGCTCCATCTTCTTCCTGTCGCTCGACGACGACCTCATGCGCATCTTCGGCGGCGACCGGCTGAAGAACATGATGGATCGCTTCAACATCCCCGACGACGAGCCCATCACGCACCGCTGGATCACCCGCACCATCGAGGGGGCCCAGAAGAAGGTCGAGGGGCAGAACTTCGACATCCGCAAGAACCTGCTCGAGTACGACGACGTCATGAACCAGCAGCGCAAGACCATCTATGCGCTGCGCCGCAAGGTGCTCGAGGGCGTCGAGACCCACGACCTGATCCTGAACGCCGTCGAGGAGGTGGCCTGGGGCATCGCCGAGGAGCACTGCCCCAAGGGCGTGCACTCCGACGAGTGGGACCTGGGGGCGCTCTGCGAGCAGCTGCAGACCCAGTACGGAATCGAGCTCGAGCCCGACGGCCTCGAGCGCGACTTCAACACGCTCGGCGAGGTGGTGGTCTCGGCGCTGCAGGACAAGTACAACGAGCGCGAGCAGCGCATCGAGGCCGGCATCGCCGCGGTGAACACCGACCCCGAGCTCACCGACGAAGAGAAGCTCGAGCGCGCCCACAAGATGTGGCGGGCCTACGAGCTGGACCAGTTCCTGCGCTCGATCGACGGGCTGTGGAAGAACCACCTGTACGCCATGGACCACCTGCGCGAGTCGGTCCAGTTGCAGGCGTACGCCCAGAAGAACCCCAAGGAGATCTACAAGCACGAGGCCTTCCAGTACTTCACCGAGATGATGGATCGCATCTACCAGAACATCGTCTCGATCCTGTTCCGCGTCGAAGTGCACGACGAGGCCGACATCCAGCGCCGACGCCAGCGTACGGTGTCGTCGCGCGTACAGTACGGGCGCGGAAACGCCCCGGCGCAGCAGCCCCAGAAGCCCACGACCGTGCGCCGCGCCGTGGCCAAGGTGGGGCGCAACGACCCCTGTCCGTGCGGCTCGGGCAAGAAGTACAAGTCGTGCTGCCTCGAACGAGACGAACGCAGCGCCGTGTAGGGGGCCCGCAGCATGCAAGAGCGATTCGGGAAGGCGCTGAAGGGCATCCTGGCGAGCTACGAGGAGCACGGCGCCATCAACCACGTCGACGGACCCGACCTGCCGTCGCGCTCCGACATCGAGCAGATCGTCGACGACCTCGAGCTCGTGATCTTCCCCGGCTTCTTCGGCCAGGCGCGCGTCACGCGCTCGAACCTCGAGTACCTCATCGGGCAGAAGTGCGACGCGATCCGCGAGCGCCTGACCGCCGAGATCTGGAAGAGCCTGCGCTGGCAATGCGAGCGCGACGAGTGCTGCGAGCGCTTCGACGACTGCCGCGACCTGGCGGCGACCACGGTGTTCGAGCTGCTCGAGGCCATCCCCGATCTGCGCCGCACGCTGATGATCGACGCCGAGGCGGCCCTCCGGGGCGATCCCGCCGCGCGCAGCCTGTCCGAGATCATCGTGTGTTACCCGGGCTTCCACGCCATCACCATCCACCGCATCGCCAACTTCCTGTGGCGGCGCCAGGTGCCGCTCATCCCGCGCATGATGAGCGAGTACGTGCACGGCAAGACCGGCATCGACATCCACCCCGGCGCCACCATCGGCGAGGGCATCTTCATCGACCACGGCAACGCGGTGGTCATCGGCGAGACCACCGACATCGGGCGCAACGCCAAGATCTACCAGGGCGTCACCCTGGGCGCGCTGTCGGTGAAGAAGGTCGAGGGGTTGCCCGCGGGTCAGCGCAACAAGCGCCACCCCACGCTCGAAGACAACGTCACGCTCTACTCGGGCGCCACCATCCTGGGGGGCGACACGGTCATCGGCGAGGGCGCGGTCATCGGCGGCAACTGCTGGCTGACACGCTCGGTGCCCCCGCACACGCAGGTCATCCTGAACCCGCCGTACCTGCTCTTCCGTGACAAGAAGCGCCGCGTCGTCGAAGAGTTTCCCATGGACTTCGAGATCTGATACAAGAACCCATCGCCTCCCGGAGGAAGAACGTGAAGCTTCAGCGCATCCTGGCCGTCGTCGTGGTCGCCGGCCTCGTCGCGATCACCGCGTGCAAGGAAGAGATCCCCCTCGAGAAGCGCGCGCTCGCGTTCCTGGGCCAGGTCACGAAGATCCTGAACGACAACCAGGCCGATCTCGACAAGGCCGCGAGCGAGATCAAGGCGCTGACCCAGAGCCAGGCCGACCTCCTGAAGGAGCTGCGCCACGTCGAGCGCAAGCAGGCCGAGGGCGGCCCGGGCGTGGTCCTGACCGAGGAGGGCGAGAAGGCCCTGCAGGCCGCCGTCAACGAGCTGGTCAAGGCGGCCATGAGCGAGAAGGTCATGGCCCACAAAGAGCTGCACGAGGCCTTGAAGGCCTTGTTCCAATAACCTGGGCATGACCTCACGCACCAACCCACCCCTGCCCCCCATCGCCCGCGCCTGCCTTCTGCTGATCGACCCCCAGCGCCTGTTCGCCGATCCGGCGTCGCCGGCCTTCGTCCCCGGATGGCCCGCGGCGCGCGCGAACGCGGGGCGGCTGGCCGCAGCCTTCCTGGGCCGCGGATGGCCCGTGCTCCGCACGCGCCACGTGCACCCCGCCACCGACGACGGCGGCACCCTGCGCTGGTTCTTCGCTCGCCTGCAGCGCGCCGACGACCCCTGGTCCGAGGTCGTGCCCGACGAGGTGCCCGGCGCCGAGACCACGCCGCTGGTCGACAAGGCCCGCCTGTCGGCCCTGGCGGTGCCACGAATCGCCGAGGCGGCGGGCCGCGAGGGGGTGCTGGTGCTGGCGGGCGTGCAGACGCATCGGTGCGTGCTGGCCACCGCCGTCGACGCCGCGCGGCTCGCCCTCTGCCCCGTGGTGGTCGGCGACGCCTGCGCCGCGCGGCCCGCCGAACGCCACGCCCAGGCGCTGGCGGTGCTGGCCGACGGCCACGCGTTCGTGGCGTCGACCGACGCGCTCCTGGCTTCGATGGGGGTCGCTCCGCCATGACGGTCACGCCGACGTTCGACGCCGACCTGCTGGTCGTGGGGCTCGGCCCCGCCGGGTGCGCCTGCGCCGTGCAGGCCGCGCGGGCGGGCCTCGCCGTGCTGGCGGTCGACGACCGTCTGGCCGGCGGGCTGGTGGGCGCGGCCAACCGCATCGAGAATCTCCCGTTGTTCCCCGACGGCGTCGACGGGGCCGTGCTCGCGCGGCGGCTGGTGCGCTCGCTGCGCCGGCCCGGCGTGCGCACCCTCCACGCCACGGTGACGGGCCTCGAACGGCTCGACGCGCCGGGCGGGGGTTGGCGCGTTCGCGGCGCATCGAGCGGCGCGTCCCCGCTCCTCGCGCGCGCCGTGTGCCTGGCCGTGGGCACGGCGCCGGCGCCGCTGCCCGCTTGGCTGTCGGGGGCCGAGCACGCCGTGCACCGCGACGGGCGCTCGCTGCCCGCGCGGCTGGGGGGTCTGCGCGTTGCGGTGGTGGGAGGGGGCGACGCGGCGTTCGACACGGCGCTCGGGCTGGTGCGGCGCGGCGCGCGCGTTGCCGTGCTCGTGAGGGGTCGCAAGGCGCGTGCCGCGGCGCCGCTGGTGCGACAGGTGGCCGAGCAGCCGGGCCTCGACGTGCGCACGGGGTGGGAGGCCGGGGGCCCGGCCGAGCGGACCGCCCGAGGGTGGCGCGTGGTCGACGCGGCGGGCGGCGCGCTCGAGATCGACGAGATCGTGGCCTGTGTAGGGCGCGTGCCACGGTTCGAGTTGCTCGAATTGCTGGCGATCGCCGACGATGCGCCCGACTGGAACCCGGCGGCCGGGCTCTTCGTGGCGGGCGACGTGCTGCGCGCGCGTCAGCGCTTCATCGCGCCCGCCCTGGCCGACGGCGTGCGCGCCGCCGACGCGGCGGCCGCACTCCTCCAGGAGGGGCGAGCGTCATGATCGAGCCCACGCGAATCCAAGCGCGGACCGACGGCCCCGAGGTCGTGAGCGTCGTCGGAGACGCCGCCGTGGCCGAGATCGGCCTCTTGCGGTTCCGTGGCGACCCGCTCCGGCTGGTCGAGACCGTCGACGGCCTCACGCCGCCCCTCACCCGGCGCGACAAGTGGATCGTGAACGTCTCGACCCAGTTCGGCTGCCCCGTGCGCTGCCCATTCTGCGACGCGGCCGAGGCCTACCACGGCAACCTGACCGCCGACGAGCTGCTGGCCCAGGTGCGCTGGGCCCTCGACCGTCACCCCTCCGACGTGGCGCCCTGCCGCAAGCTGAAGGTGCACTTCGCCCGCATGGGAGAACCCTCGCTGAACGACGCCGTGCTCGAGGCCCTCGAGCGGCTGCCGGCGGTGGTGGACTCGCCCGGCCTCTGGGCCTGCCTGGCCACCGTCGCGCCCCGCGGCCGGGAGGCGTGGTTCGAGCGCCTGCGCGACGTGAAGGACCGCCTCTTCCACGGCCGCTTCCAGCTGCAGTTCTCGGTGCAGTCCACCGACGCGGCCGAGCGCGCGCGCCTGATCCCGGTGCCGCACTGGTCGCTCGCCGAGGTCGCGGCCTACGGCCGACGCTTCCACCGACCGGGCGACCGGCGGGTGGTCCTGAACCTGGCGCTGGCCCGGGGCGTGCCCTTCGACCCGGCCGAGGTGCGGCGCCACTTCACGCCCGAGGCCTTCGCGATCAAGCTGACGCCCGTGAACCCCACGGCCCGCGGCCAGGCCAACGGCGTGGTCACCGTGCTGCGCTCCGACGACGACGCGGCGGTGCGACGAACCGCCGACGAGCTGCTGGCGCATGGCTACGACGTGGTGCTGAGCGTGGGCGACGAGCGCGAAGACCAGGTGGGATCGAACTGCGGGCAGGCCGTACGCGTCGCCCGCGGGTGACGGTCACTGCCTCTCTGCGTGCGTCCGGCCGAACGCCACGCCGAACGAGAGCATCAGCGGAGGCGCGCCGTCGTACACGTCGTCGCACCCGAAGACCAGAGGCGCGGCCACGCTCGCCTCGAGCCCCACGCCGTCGAAGTCGTAGCGGTAGTACAGGCGGGAATGGAGGAGGCCGAAGCCCTGGCGCCGCTCCCACTCGTAGTCGGGATCGGTCGTCTGGTAGATGTCCACCGACAGCGGGAAGACCAGGAAGCCGACCTCGTGGCGCCGTTCGGCGCCAAAGGGGAAGCGCGCCCCCAGCCCGAGCAGGCCGACCCACAGGCGATAGTTGAAGTTCAAGCCGTTGAAGTCGAACCCGGCGGCCGCGACGTGAAGCTGAAAGGTCGACCAGCGCAGCCGAGCCAGGCCCGCGTCGACGCCCATCGGCGCCGAATAGGCCAGCGAGATCACGTCGTAGAGCAGCTTCGGGGGCTCCGGGTCGAAGCGCGCCGCGTCCCAGTCGGGGCGCTCGGACAGGGAGCGCACTGGAGCGGAGGGAACCGGCGCCGGCGCACCGACCGACGCCGGGAGCTCGGCGGGCGGAGGGGAGGACCAGGGCGGCGTCTGGACGTCTTGCTGCTGCTGGTGGAGCCCGATGAGAATCTGGGCGGCCTCGAAACGCGGCGACTCGGCCCACGCGTCGGTGGGCGAGTTGGCCAGAAAGGCGTTCAAGGCCTCGATGCGTTCCTGCAGCGGCACCGACCCGTCCTGCACGCGGGGCCGCAGCGAGAGCCACAGCCGCCAGTAGGCGACGGCACGCGACGAGTCGTCCGCCGCCACCCGGGCGACGACGGGGGACGCCTCGCCCGCGAAGGCCGCCGCGGGAGTCCACGCACCCGCGAGCACCCCCGCCAGCCCCAGCACGATCACCGCCGCCCCGGCCTTCCGCATGGCCCGTTCCCCCGTGTGGTCACCGTCCCGTGCTTCCACCTGTTGCACTCGGCGTGCCAAGGACCTGGCAGGGCCTCGCGGGCCGTATCGCCTCGCTTCGTGCCCGCCGGCCCTGGAGGAAACGGGCTCCCCCCGTGGAGCCTCCTTCATCCGGTGCGCCCCCCCGTTGCGCTCGACCGTTCGTCGGTGTAGGTTCGTCAGCCGAAAACCCACCCCAAGAGGGAGTCACCGTGAGCAACCCCACCGCGACGTGCGAGACCACCCTGGGTACCTTCGAGGTCGAGCTGTACGCCGACAAGATGCCGATCACGGCCGCCAATTGGATCAGGCTGGCGAAGTCGGGCTTCTACGACGGCCTGCACTTCCACCGCGTCATCGCCAACTTCATGATCCAGTTCGGTTGCCCCCACAGCCGCGATCCGAAGAGCCCGCGCGCCGGCACCGGCGGACCCGACTGGGGCACCATCCCCGACGAGTTCCCGCCCGAGCACAAGCTCTCGAACGAGCCCGGCACGTTGTCGATGGCCAACACGGGCCGCCCCAACAGCGGCGGCTCGCAGTTCTTCATCAACACCGTGCACAACAGCTACCTCGACTGGTTCGACACGCGCACCCCGTCGAAGCACCCGGTCTTCGGGCGCGTCATCAGCGGCCTCGACGTCGTGAAGCAGATCGAGCGTACGCCCACGAGCTCGGGCGACCGCCCGAACCCGCCCATCCAGATGGTCA
Source organism: uncultured Myxococcales bacterium (assembly GCA_964494475.1). Classification (GTDB taxonomy): domain Bacteria; phylum Myxococcota_A; class UBA9042; order CAZBRS01; family CAZBRS01; genus CAZBRS01. The sequence continues at coordinate 24,650 of CAZBRS010000059.1, forward strand.
AGGTGACGGTCTCCGAGTAAACCGACCCCCGCGAACTGCCAACCCCCGCGAACTGCCAACCCCCGCGAGCTGCCTACCCGCGCGCGACTATCGGGAGCGCGCCCGGCGTGGGCTCCGGGCGCCCACGCCGACAACAAACAACCGACCAAAAAAAATGGGGGACCCTTGCGGATCCCCCATTTTTTTTGGTCGGGGCGATTGGATTTGAACCAACGACTCCTTGGTCCCGAACCAAGTGCGCTACCAAACTGCGCTACGCCCCGAACGTGTCCGGCGCCGGGTCACCCCGGGTACCGGTCGAGAATGGACTGCAAAGATCGTACGCGCCCCGGCACGTCGGCGGCTTCGAACACCGCCGAGCCCGCCACGATGACGTCGGCCCCCCGGTCGAGAGCGAGCGCCATGGTATCTGATTTCATCCCGCCGTCAACCTCGATCTTCACCGGGTGTTCGACGGAAGCGGCCATGCGCCGCGCTTCGGTGATCTTGGGCAGCGCCGAGGGCAGCATGGACTGACCGCCGAACCCCGGGTTCACGGTCATGATCACCACGAGGTCGGTCACGTGCAGCACGTAGGGCAACGCCGTGAGCGGCGTGGCCGGGTTGAAGGCCACGCCCGCGAGGCACCCGCGCTCGCGGATGTGGGCCAGCGTGCGCTCCAGGTGCGCGCAGGCCTCGACGTGCACGGCGATCACGTTCGAGCCCGCGTCGGCGAAGGCGTCGACGTAACGCTCGGGCTCGACCATCATGAGGTGCGTGTCGAGCACGGCCGTCGCCGTGCGTCGGCGCACGGCCTTCACGACCGGCGGGCCGAACGTCAGGTTCGGCACGAAGCGACCGTCCATCACGTCGAGGTGCAGCCAGGTGACCCCGGCTCCCTCGAGGGTGCGCACGGCACCGGCCAGATCGGCGAAGTCGGCGGACAACAACGAAGGCGCAAGCACGGGCATGGCGTACCTCCAGCGACCGGAGTATAATGCAACGACTTTCTGTTCACCACCCGGGCCGGGAGCCATGAGCCGAAACACATTGAATTTACTTACGTTTGTCGCGACGTTGCTGGGCCTCGCGGGCTGTGGGTTCGAGATCACGGGCCGCGACCGGATCGGCGTGCACCTCTCTCCCGACGCGGTCGCGCCCAACGACCAGGCCGGCCCCCCGGACGCGCAGGACGACCCGGCGGCTCCGCCCGACACCGCGACCGACCCCGGCGCCGATCCCGGCCCCGACGCGCCCGACCCCGACGAGGTCGAGCCCGACACGACCGCGCCCGATCAGGACGGCGACGGCGTACCCGACGCGGCCGACCTCTGCGACGGCACGTGGGACCCCACCAACCTCGACGCCGACGGCGACGGCGCGGGCGACGTGTGCGACGAGTGCCCGTTCGTGCACGGCAACAAGCCGTGCCCCTCCACGTGGAACGCCGACGCGCTCGCCGGCCGCTGGATGGCCTGGCGCTTCACGGCCACCGCGGTCGGCAGCTCGGCGCCCCTGCTCCGCGACTTCGTGGCCATCGAGCCCCTCGAGGTCGGCAAGGCCGGCTTCTCGGTCAAGCTGGGCGCCGAACTGCAGAACGTGGGCGCGGGGTCCATCACCTCCGAGGGCCTGGTCTGGCTGCAGCTCGGCGGGTCCGGCGTGCCGGTCGGCGCCTTCCAGGGCGTGGTCTCGCGCCTGGGCGACAAGCTCTTCCTGCAGCGCGTGGCCGAGGGCGTGGCGGGCGCTGAGGTGCTGGTGCTGCTGCGCCAGCCCACGGGCGGCCTCGACGCGCACCTGAAGGCGCTGCCGCCGGCCCAGGGCGAGCCCTACGTGCTCACGGGCCTGCTCCTGACCGAGGGACCCGCGGGCGCGTCGGCCGCGGGTCTGCTGCAGACCGTGGCGTTCGGCGCGCCCGTGGTGAACGCGCTGCCCTTCACGCTCGGCGAGGAGGGAGGGCTCGAGCCCGACCGGATCGCGCTCCTGCAAGAGGGCCTCACCGGCAGCCTGCGTCTCGACGTGACGAACCTGGCCGTCAAGCTGCCCCAACCCGAGAAGCTCACGCTCCCCCTGAAGATCACCGACGAGACGGGGGGGCTGGTCACCCTGGCGGCCGAGGCCGACGTGACCCTGGAGGGCGCGTTCTCGTACTTCGGCGAGCTCGCGCTCTTCCTCGGCCGCAAGACGCTGGCCGGGGTCGACCTCACCTTCGTGGTCGTGCTGCAGCGGGTCCACCGCAACCCGGCCGCGCCCGAAGACCTGGGCCTGCCCTTCTACCGCCTGGGGGTCAGCTCGGCGACGGCCGGCGACCGCGTGCGCTCGGCCCTGGTCGATCCGAACGGCGCCACCGCGCTCGACGTGCTCGACCTCGTGGCCCGCGGCGTTGGCGCCGGCTCGATCGGCCCGGCCCTCTGCCACGCCGAAGCGCCCGCCTACTGGTCTTTCCAGGCCTCGCGCAATCCCCACGGGCACGCCATCGAAGACGTGTGCGTGGGCACGGGCGCCGACGGCACCGGGGCCGTCAAGGGCTTCGCCCACGCCTGGATGGGCGCGGTGACCTGGGGCAACTTCCCCACGCTCGCCGACGTGGGCGTCGGGCTCTTCTCGGCCCACGCCGACCTGTACGTCACGCTCAAGGCCCAACCGGGCCTCGTGTTCTACGCCCGCGCCCCGCAGGATCTGGGGGGAGTCTTCGAGCACTACGACGCCGACCTCGACGGCTTCGCCAGCGTGGGCGGCACCTCGCTCACCGACTGCGCGCCGTTGCTCGGCGTGCTCGAGCGCGACAAGTGCCCCTGCGTGATCGCCAAGAAGGAGTCCGACGATGGCTGCCCGTAACCCCCGCCGCGTGCGGCCCGTCCTCGCCCTCGCCCTGCTGCTGATCGTCGCCGCGTGCGGACCCTCGGCGAGCAGCGGCTCCGATGCCGTGCCCGCCGACGCCGACGCGGGTGACGCGCAGGTCTCGGACGTGACGTTCCAGAAGGTCTACTGCCAGACCGACGACGAGTGCCGCGACGCCATCAAGGCCGACACCTGCGGCACGGTCATCTGCCAACTGCCCGCGGGAGTGTGCGTGCTCACGGCGGGCCCCGACGCCGTGCCCTGCGACGACGGCGACGCCTGCACGGTGGCCGACGCCTGCGCGGCCGGCCGCTGCTCGGGCGCGCCGCGCGCCTGCGCCGACGCCAACCCCTGCACCACCGACACGTGCGACGCGGCCACGGGGTGCGTTCACGGGCCCGTCGACGGCGGCGCCTGTGACGACGCGAACCCGTGCACGCCGGCGTCGACCTGCGTGCAGGGCGCGTGCCAGGCCAGCCAGAACGAGTGCACTTGCGCCGACGACCTCGACTGCGAGCTCTTCGACGACGGCGACCGCTGTACGGGCGTGCTGGTCTGCGCGACGGGCGCCTGCGTGCTGGCCGCGGGCTCCATCGTGACGTGCGACGCCTCGCTCGACACGGCCTGTGCCCGCAACACCTGCGACCCGGCCGTGGGTGCGTGCTTCCGACAGCACCTCGCGCTCGGCGCCCCCTGCGACGACGGCGACGCCTGCACGGCCGACGACGCCTGCGTGAACGGCCTCTGCCGTGGCGTCGCGCCCCTCGACTGCGACGACGACAACCCCTGCACCTCGGACTTCTGCGACAGCACCAAGGGCTGCTCGTACGTGTACAGCACGCTGCCCTGCGACGACGGCGATCGCTGCACCGTGGGCGACCGCTGCGACTTCGGCCAATGTGTCGCGGGCGCGCGCTACTGCGAGTGCAGCACCGACGCCGAGTGCGACGCCATCGCGGGCAAGGGCCCCTGCCTCGGAACCTACACCTGTGGGCCCGACGACCTCTGCTACCTCGTACCGGACAGCGTGACCTTGTGCCCCGAAGCGCCCCCCGGCTCGTGCACGGCCAACGTCTGCGACGCTGCCAACGGCGGCTGCGCGCAGGTGGCGCGCGCCGACGGAACGCCGTGCGACGACGGCGACGTGTGCACCCGGAACGACGCCTGCGAGCTCGGCGCCTGCGTAGGGCAGGCCCCGGTGCTCTGCGGAGACGGCGACGCCTGCACGGCCGACGGCTGCCAGCACCCCTACGGCTGCGTCTTCGACGCCGAAGACGCGAACCTCGCTCCTTGCAACGACGGCAACTTCTGCACCGGGGGTGAGTCCTGCCTGCACGGGCAGTGCCTGGGGGCGGCCAGCGCCTGCGAGTGCTTCGCCGACGCCGACTGCGGCGCGCACGAAGACGGCAACCCCTGCAACGGCAGGCTCGTCTGCTCCAACCAGCAGTGCGTGGTCGACCCGGCCACCATCGTGGTCTGCACGACGACCTCCGACAACCCGTGCGTCGACGTGGCGTGCAACCCGTCCACGGGCACGTGCGAAGCCGTGCTGGCCGACGAGGGCGCCGCCTGCGACGATCGCGACGCGTGCACGACCCACGACCGCTGCGTCAACGGCACGTGCTCGGCGGGCGATCCGGTCGAGTGCGTCTCGACCAACCCCTGCCGCCAGGGCTACTGCAACGCGAAGGCGGGCTGCGTCTTCACGTTCAAGTCGGGGCCGTGCTCCGACGGCGATCCGTGCACCGCGGGCGACATCTGCTCGGGCGGCGTCTGTCTCGGCTCGCGCCAGGTCAACTGCGAGGACGGCGATCCCTGCACCGCCGACGCCTGCACGAAGAACGAAGGCTGCACGAACGAACCCCTGGGCGCCTTCTGCGACGACGGCCTGGCCTGCTCGGCCTTCGACGTCTGCCACAGCGGTCGCTGCGTGGGCGGCCCGGCCCTGGCGTGCGACGACGACAACCCCTGCACCGCCGACGCGTGCTCCGAGAGCGGCGGCTGCTCGCACCTCGACCTGACCGCGGCCTGCGACGACGGCAACGGCTGCACCGCCGGCGACACCTGCGCCAACGGCGCGTGCGTGTCGGGCGCCCCCTGCGTGGTCGACTCCGCGCTCGACTGCGCCCTGCCGCCCTACGACGACGGGAACCCGTGCAACGGCCGCCTCAAGCTCGACGCCGGCGCCGGCACCTGCGTGCCCGACCCCTCGACCGTGCCCTCGTGCACGCCCACCGGCTCCGAGCCCGTGTGCCTCACGACCGCCTGCGACCCGGCCGACGGCGCCTGCCGCCTGCTCCCGGCACCGGACGACACGCCCTGCGACGACGTCGATCTGTGCACCGCCAACGACCGCTGCGTCCAGGGCGCGTGCACGGGCGAGCCCGTCAACTGCGAAGACGGCGACGTGTGCACCGACGACGCGTGCGATCCCGAGAGCGGCTGCAGCCACGCGGCCAACGCTGCCGTGTGCGACGACGACGACTTCTGCAGCGTGTTCGACTACTGCTTCGAGGGAGCCTGCGTGTCGGGGCCCCGGCTCTGCGACTGCACCGACGACCTCGACTGCGAGGTGGTCGACGACGGCGATCGCTGCAACGGCGGCTTCGTGTGCCGCGACTTCGCCTGCGTGTTCGACGACGCCAGCGTGGTGTCGTGCGACACCTCCGGCGACACGCTCTGCCTGCGCACCAGTTGCCAGGCCGCCAGCGGGCTCTGTGCGCTACTGCCCGTACCCGACGGACGACGCTGCGACGACGGCGACGCCTGCACCGTCGACGACACGTGCGTCAACGGCCAGTGCCAAGGCACGGCCGGCGCGTGCGACGACGCCAACCCCTGCACGGCCGACGGCTGCGACCCCGGCACGGGCTGCACCCACGTCGTGCTCGCGGCGGCGACGTGCGACGACGCCAACCCCTGCACCGGCCCCGACTTCTGCCAGGCCGGCGCGTGCGTCGGCGCCTGGAAGAGCTGCGACGACGGCAACGCCTGCACCGCCGACTCGTGCGACGTCGCGACCGCGGGCGGTGACCCCTGCCGCCACCAGGCCCGAACGGTCGGGACCCCCTGCACCGACGGCAGCGCCTGCACGGTGGGCGACACCTGCACCGCCGACGCCGCCTGCCAGGGCCAGGCGCTCGACTGCGACGACGCCAACCCCTGCACCACCGACGGCTGCGACCCCGACACCGGCTGCACGCTGGCGCCCAAGGCGGACGCGACCGACTGCACCGCGTTCTTCGGAGCGGCGTGCGTGACCCGGGCCGAGTGCCGTGACGGCAAGTGCCTCCCCGTCGTCCCCACCACCTGCGACGACGCCAACCCCTGCACGGCCGACACGTGCGATCCCACGACCGGAGCGTGCTCCCACGTCAAGGCCGCCGTGAACGCCCCCTGCCCCGTCGTGGGGGCGTGCTTCTCGGGCGGCCGGTGCAACCTCGACGGCGTGTGCAAGGGCGTGCCGCTCGACTGCGGACCCTCGAGCAACCCCTGCCGCAGCCGGGCCTGCGACCCCGCCGACGGCGCGTGCAAGGAGACCGCGCTCGCCGACGGCCTGCCGTGCACGCTCGACCAGCCCTGCACCGACGGCGGCGCCTGCGCGGCCGGCGCCTGCGTTCCCAAGCCCCGCGCGTGCCCGCCGCCCGACGACGCCGCGTGCCAGGACAGCTTCTGCGACCCCGACCTCGACGCCTGCACGGTGAACGAACGCGTGGCCGCGTGCGACGACGGCGACCCCTGCACCGTGAGCGACGCCTGCGTCGCCGGAGCCTGCGCCCCGGGCGCGCCGAGGGCCTGCGCCTCGGCCAACCCGTGCGTGGTGGCCGTGTGCAACCCGGCCACCGGCGCCTGCGAGGGCCAGGCCCTCAGCGACGGACAGGCGTGCGACGACGCCAACCCCTGCACGGCCCAGACCGCTTGCCAGGCCGGCGCGTGCGTGGGCGCCTGGCAGCGCTGCGACGACGGGCTGCTGTGCACCAACGACTTCTGCGATCCCTCCCTCACGGGGAGCGATCCCTGCCGCCACGAGCCCGTCGACGCCGCCTGCGAAGGGCCCAGCACGTGCTTCGTGGGCGCCTGCGATCCGACGGCCGTCGGGGCCGACCCGATCTCGGGCTGCGTCCTGGCGCAGCTTCCCCTCGGCACGGGCTGCGACGACGCCAGCGCCTGCACGCTCGACGACGCATGCACCAAGCAGGGCGATTGCCAGGGCGCGCCGATCTCGTGCGACGACGGCAACCCCTGCACGCTCGACTCCTGCGCGGCCGCGACGGGCTGCGCCCACGTGCCTGCGGAGCGCGCGACCCCCTGCGAGGCGTCCGACGGCCTCGCGTGCGTTCGAGGCGACACGTGCCAGCCCGACGGCACCTGCCTCGAGGGCTCGTACGACGAGTGCGCCTCGGCGGTGGGCGACGCCGGCTGCCTCGGCGCGCCCAACGGCACCCCGTGCGACGACACCCGGCCCGACACGGCGGGCGACCTCTGCCTGTTCGAGGCGTGCCACGGCTTCGTGCGCTCGGTGTCGACCGAGGCCTCGGTCTTCACGGGCGCGTCGTCACGGAGCGGCGAACCGCTGGTACACTTCTCGGCCGCGACCTCCGTTGGCGAGATGCCCGGGGGCGCCCAGGTCGCCGGCGACGTCGCGAGCGGTGACCTCGCGTTCTCGACCGAGGTCGGCTCGGCCCGCGGGGTCCGGTACCTCGGGCTTGCCGACCGGCTGCTGATCGGCGAGGGACGCGCGCTCACGTTCCGAGATCCCTCGGGCCAGTTCCTCCCGGTCGAAGACCAGCTGCTCGAGGCGACGGTGACCTCGGTCACCGGATGGTCCGGAGCCCTGGGGCTCGAGGACCCGGACCGCTCGATCACCCACGTGCTGCTGGCCGGCCACTCGGGCGCCACCCTGCAACCCTGGAGCCGCCGCTGCAGCAGCGAGTTCCTCTCCGCGACGTCCCTCACCTCGTGGAGCTGCACGCCGCTGCCCCTCGACCTCACGGGCTTCGCGGGCTACACCGAGGCCCACGTGAAGCTCGGCCCCCTCTCGGCCCAGCTGTCGGGCGTCGACGTGGCGGGCGCGGTGACCGCCTGGCCCGCCCGCCTGGCAGGCTCGTACAACTTCGGCGACCAGCGCGCGACGCTCTTCTTCGCCTACGACCACGCGGCCGCCACATGGCGCCTGGAGAGCGCCCTCGAGGTGCCCGTGGGCCAGGTGCCCCCGGTGATCGAGGCCCTGCGCCTGGGGAGCCGCCCCACGACCGACGGCCGGGCCGAGGTCGCGCTGGCTGCGGGGTCGTTCGCGTCGGCGTTCTTCTTCGACGGCGGCGCGTGGAGCCCCGTGACCACGTGGCCCGCCGGTTTCCCGCAGGCGGGCGCCGAGTCCCTGGTCACCTTCCGCGCCATCGCGCTCTCGCCCCAGAGCCCCTCGGGGGGTGACGGGATGGCGGCGCTGTTCGGCGAGGTCTCGCGGCGACGCCCGGCCGACCCGACGACCGAGGACGCCAAGGAGGTGTTCGCCATCACCTGGCACCTGGCCTTCGACGAGGCCACCGGTCGCTTCGCGCTCACCCAGCCCCACCGCCACCTCGTCTCGTTCCCGAGCGCCGAGGCCTGCCGGTTGACCACCGGACAGAGCGCCGAGACCGACGAGCGCCTCGAATCGTTCGACGAGCTGAACGGCCCGTCCGGCGAAGTGCGCGCCGTGCTGTCGGGCACGACCCGCACGAGCAACGCCGGTCAGTGCCTTCCCAAGGCCCGGGCGGTGGCCTGGTGGATGTTCTTCACGCCGACCCTCCCCTGAACGACGGAGCCCCCATGCCCTCTTTGTCCATCGTCATCCCGGCCTACAACGAAGAAGCCACGCTCGAGAAGCTGCTCGCCCGCGTGGAGGCGCTCGACATCGACAAGGAGATCCTGGTGGTCGACGACGGCTCGCGCGACCGCACGCGCGCCATCCTCGAAGGCTACGAGGGCCGCCCCGGCTATCGCGTCTTCTTCCAGCCCCGAAACCGGGGCAAGGGCGCGGCCATCCGGCGCGGCATCGCCGAGGCCGGGGGCGACGTCGTGGCCATCCAGGACGCCGACCTCGAGTACGATCCCGCCGAGCTCCCGCGCCTGGCCCGGCCCATCCTCGACGGCCGGGCCGACGTCGTCTACGGCGCGCGCTTCATGCCGGGCGAGCGCCGCGTGAACGCGCTGATGCACACGATCGGCAACCGCGGCCTGACGCTGCTGTCCAACGTGTGCTCGAACCTCGACCTGAACGACATGGAGACCTGCTACAAGCTCTTCCGCCGCGACGTCGTGCAGCGCCTCCGGCTCGAGAGCGAGCGCTTCGGGATCGAGCCCGAGCTCACCGCCAAGCTGGCGAAGATCCCGGCCCTGCGGCTGTACGAGATGCCCATCTCGTACAACCCGCGCTGGTACGACGAGGGCAAGAAGATCGGGTGGAAGGACGGCCTGCAGGCCGTGTGGTGCATCGTGAAGTACAACCTCCTCACGTCGGAGGACGAGGCCTTCCGATCGTGACGAAGCGCATCGGGAACCGCTACGACGTCGTCCGCGAGCTCGGCCGCGGGGGCATGGCCGAGGTCGTGCTGGCCCGCGACACGCTGCTCGACCGCGACGTGGCGGTGAAGATCCTCTACCCCCACCTGACGCGCGACGAGGAGGGCAGGCGCCGCTTCCAGCGCGAAGCCCAGGCCACGGCTCGCCTGCGCCACGAGAACATCGTCGAGGTCTACGACTACTCGGGCGACGAGTCGGCCGAGATGTACCTGGTGGCCGAGTACATCGACGGGCGCACGCTGCGCGACCTGGTCGACGAGGACCCGCCCGCGGTGCCCGAGATCGGCGCCATGATCGTGCACGAGGTCCTGCGGGGCCTCGAGGCAGCCCACGCCGAGGGCATCATTCACCGCGACATCAAGCCCGAGAACGTCATGCTGAGCCGCGAAGGCCGCGTGAAGCTCATGGACTTCGGGATCGCGCGGCTCGCGAACCTCGAGTCCTTCACCCAGACCGACGTGCTCATCGGCTCGCCCCTCTACATGGCCCCCGAGCAGATCGAGGAGGGCCAGGTCGACCACCGCGCCGACCTGTTCGCCGCCGGCACGCTGCTGTACTTCGCGACCACCGGGGCGCTGCCCTTCCAGGCCGAGACCGCGCCCAAGGTGCTGCGCCGCATCTGCGCCGGGCGCTACCAGCCTCCCGACCAGATGTGCCCGGCCACGTGCGGGCCCCTGACGCGTATCATCGCGCGAGCGCTGCAGACCGATCGGGAGGCCCGCTACCAGAGCGCGGCCGAGTTCCGCGAGGCGCTGGCCGTCTACCTGGCCGACCTGGGGCTGGTCGACGTACGCGCCGAGCTCACGCACTGGTTCCGCGACCCCGAGGCGTGGGTCGAGGCCTTCCGCGCGCGCCTGGTCCCGTTGCTCCTGGAGCGGGGCCGAAAGCTCCTGGCAGCGCGCCAGGTGGCGGCAGGCACCGACTGCCTGAACCGCGTGCTCACGGTGGCGCCCGAGCACGCCGAGGTGCTGGCGGTGCTGCGACGCAGCCAGCAGCGCGCGCGCCTGTTGCGCACGGCGCCCTGGATGGTGGGGCTCGCGCTCGGCGCCGTGGGGCTGGTGCTGCTCGCCACGTGGGTGCCCGGCTGGCTGCCCGACCGATCGAGCGGCCGCCCCCTGCTGTGGAGCCGCCTGGGCGCGCCCGTGCTGGCCGCGCTGCCGGTGCCGCGCGCCCACGACCTGCGCGAGGCGCTGACCGCGCCCGCCGCGGGGCGACTGCGGCGGGCCCTCGAGCCCCGCCTGGCGGTCGTGGCCGACGCGCGCACCCCGCGCCCCGCGACGCCTGTCCCCACGCCGCGCGAGCAGGTCGCCGTGACCATCGTCCCCTACCCCCCCGCGGTCGAGGTGCAGGTCGACGGGCGGTCGGTCGGCAAAGGCCCGCGCCTCGACCTGCGCCTCACGCCCGGCCGTCACGAGGTGACCCTCACCCACCCGTCGTGCCCGGCGTGCCTGCCCACCACCTACCCCATCGAGGTCGATCCGAAGCGACCCAAGCACTTTCGCCTGGCCATCCGCTACGAGCCCATCCGCCTGGCCGTGAAGGGCCCTCAGACGGGCAAGGTCTTCGTCGACGGCGTACTGCGCGGCGCCACCAACGAAGAGCTGCGCGTGCCCGTGCGCAGCCTGGCGGCCCTGCCCCTCGACGTGGTCGTGCGCTGGGGCGATCGCGAAGAGAAGCGACGCGTGACCGCCCGGGCGGGCGAGAAGGTGTCGGTCGAGGTGCC